>JAICXJ010000036.1 GCA_025980465.1 Frankiales bacterium
CTCTGCGCGGACACCGCTCCCCAACTCTGCGCGGACACCGCGACGCAATGCCCGCCGCAGCCGGGCGACGACGTCGGCGAGGGTGTCGAGATCCGTCGGGGTGGTTCTCGCTGCCATGGGGCTCAGGGTACGAGGGACCCAAACAGTTTCGGTAGCAGAAACATACTGCTACAGTACCACCTGTGGAGGGCATGCCGGGGCGGACCGCTGCGGTGATCGAGGCGCCTGGACCGCCGCCCGGCGTACCCGGCTACCGGCTGCTGTCGATTCTGGAGCCGGCCCGCCCTCGGCGGGTCGCGACGTCGTCCCGCGCCACTCACCTGATAGTCGCGACGGTGTGCATCGGGGCCTTCATGGGCCAACTCGATGCGAGCATCGTCAGCGCCGCGCTTCCCCGGCTCGCCCGTGGCCTGGGAGTCGGCGTCGGCGCTGCCGAGTGGGTCTCGCTCTCCTATGTCCTGGTGCTGGTGGCCCTCCTCACCCCGATTGGCACCTGGGCTGACGCGATCGGCCGCAAGTCGCTGTACGTCGGCGGCTTTGCCATCTTCACCGTCGCCAGTGCCGGTTGTGCGGTTGCGCCGGATGTGGCGGCCCTGATCGTTTGCCGGGCGGTGCAGGCAGTCGGTGCCGCGCTGTTGCAGGCCAACAGCGTCGCGCTGATCTCGTCGGCGGTGCCGTCGGAGAAGCTGGGCCGCGCAGTCGGCGTTCAGGCCGCCGCGCAAGCCATCGGACTGGCGGCGGGCCCGGCACTCGGCGGCCTGCTGCTTGCGACTGGATCGTGGCGGCTGCTCTTCCTGGTGAACGTCCCGACCGGGCTGATCGGGCTGGTCACCGGCGCGCTCCTGCTTCCGCGCAGCCGCCACCTCGCGCCGGGCCGCCGCGTCGATCTACGCGGCTTTGCTGCCTTCGTCCCGGCGGTGGCAGCTGCTCTGCTCGCCCTGTCGTTGCTGTCCGAGGGAGGCGGAGCTCGCCGCGCTGCTCTCGTGGCGGCAGCTGCCGCGCTTGCACTTGGGTGGGTGGTCGTCCGACACCAGCGCCGCGCCGCTCGGCCGCTGATCGCTCGCGAGTTGAGCCGCGCGGCCGGCATTCGCGGCGGCCTCGTGGCCGGCTTCCTCAGCTACGCCGCGCTCTTCGGCGCCTTGGTCGTCGTACCGCTGTTTCTCACCCGCAGCGGAGCCGCGCCGGCTCGGATCGGCCTCGAGCTCGCGGCGCTACCCGTCGGCATCGGTGTGGTGGCGCCGATCGCGGGCGGTCTGGCTGACCGACGTCCGGCGCGGGTCGCCCGGGCCGGCCTCGGAGTGACGATCGCCGCGCTGGCCGGACTGGCGATCTTCCGGCCCACTGGGATCGAGCTGCCGGTGCTGCTGGTGGTGCTCGGAGTGGGTCTTGGCGGGTTCACACCCGCCAACAACCGCGCCGTGATGCTCGCGGCGCCAGCCGGGATGTCGAGCGCCGCGGCCGGGCTGCTCAACATGATCCGAGGCCTCGGTACCGCCGTCGGTACGGCGGTTGCGGTCATCGGGTTCACCGCGGGCGCCAACGCTGGCGCCGGGTTCGCCGCGGCCACGGCCGCCCTCGCGGCCTGCTGTGCGCTCGCACTCGCGACACTGCGGCGGCGCTAGAAATCCGTCCTTGCGCCGGGCACTTGGTCGGACTACTGTCTGGACACATGTCCAGCCCGGTGGCGGCCTCGGCGCGGCGGCGGCTCGCCGGCAGACAGGCCGAGACCGTCGACGGTCTGCTCGACGCGGCAGTGGTGGAGGTCACGGAGTCGGGCTTCGATGGCCTGACCGTGCGCGGCGTAGCCCGGCGGGCGGGAGTGTCCCCAGCCACGGCTTACACCTATTTCGCGAGCAAGGAGCACCTGCTCACCGAGGTGTTCTGGCGGCGGATCTCGCAGCTCGAGCCACCAGCAACTGATCGGCGCCGGACCGCGGCTGAGCGGGTCGGAGAGTCGGTTCGCGGCATCGCCATGCTCGTCGCTGACGAGCCGGAACTGGCCGCGGGCGTGACGACCGCGCTGCTCGCGCACGATCCCGACGTAGAGGCACTCCGAACCCAGATCGGGGCGGCTGTCACGGCCCGGATCGCGGCGGCCCTTGGAGAACGCCCCGAGCCAGGCGTCCTTCAAGCCCTCACCTTCACGTTGTTCGGGTCGCTGATCGCGGCGGGAGTCGGCAACATCGGCTATCACGAACTGCCCGCGATCATGACCAAGACCACGGCGCTGATGACCGGGCGGCGCAAATGAGGACCGAAGCGATCGCGCCGGCTTACGACCCGTACGACTACGCAATACATGAAGATCCCTACCCGTCGTACGCCGTGCTTCGCGAGCATGCGCCGCTGTTCCGCAACGAGGAGCGAGGGTTCTGGGCGATCTCGCGGCATGCCGACGTCGTCGCGGCGTTCCGCGACCACGAGCGGTTCTCTAGCGCCGACGGGGTGTCCCTCGACCCGGCGGCGACCGGGCCGCAGGCGGCCCGCGTCATGTCGTTCCTGGCAATGGACGAGCCGCGACACGGCGAGTTGCGACGGCTCGTGTCGAGGGGGTTCACGCCTCGTCGGGTGCACGATCTCGAGCCGCGAGTACGGGCGATGACCGACCGCCATCTTGCGCCGCTCATCGAGGCGGGCCGGTTCGACTTCATCGAGGATCTGGCCGCCAAGGTTCCGATGGACGTGGTTTCCGAGCTGTTGGGGGTGCCCGAGGCCGACCGCGCCGAGCTGCAGCGGCTGGCTGATGTCGTCGTGCACCGCGAGGACGGCGTGTACGACGTACCGCCGGCCGCGGCCAGCGCGTCGATCGAGCTGGCGGTGTACTACCTGGATCTGATTGCGCAGCGTCGGAAGCGCCCCCTCGACGACCTGACGTCGGCGTTGCTGACGGTGGAGGTGGACGGCGAGCGGTTGTCCGACGACGACATCGGTGCGTTCCTGTTCCTGATGGTGGTCGCAGGCAACGAGACGACGACCAAGCTGCTCGGCCACTGCTGGTACTGGGGGTGGAAGCATGCCGACCAGCTCGCCAAGCCGCTCACCGACCGCGCCGCGGTCGTGCCCTGGGTCGAGGAGACGCTTCGGTATGACGCCTCTACCCAGATGCTCGCACGTACTGCGGCGACCGATATCGCGATGTACGGCGAAACGATCCCTGCCGGCGACCGGGTGTTGCTACTCCTCGGCTCAGGCAACCGAGACGAGCGGGTGTTCGCCGACCCGGACGTTTACAACCTTGATCGCGACACCACGGAACTGCTGAGCTTCGGTTCCGGCCGGCACTTCTGCCTCGGCGCCTCGCTCGCTCGCCTAGAAACCACAGTCGTCCTCGAGCAACTGCTCACTCGAGTCGCTTCCTACGACATCGATGAGGCGTCGTCGCGCCGCGTGCACTCGGTCAACGTCCGCGGTTTCGCCCGATTGCCGACGACAGTGACGCTGCGATGAGCACCACGCCGTTCGCGGATCTACCGCCGGCTGACCGGCCGGTCGTCGTCACCGGTGCATCGTCGGGCATCGGCGAGGCGAGCGCCCGAGCGCTCGCGGCGCTCGGTCATCCGGTCGTCCTCGGCGCCCGCCGGACCGAGGCGTGCGAGCGGATCGCTGCCGAGATTCGTGACGCGGGCGCCACGGCGTACGCGGTCGGCCTCGATCTCGGTGACCTCGCTGCCATCGATAGCTTCGCGAAACAGGCCGAGGAGCTGGTCGGCACCATCGACGTGCTGGTGTCCAACGCCGGCTTCGTCCAGCCGGGCGAGGTGCTCACCGCGGACGTCGAGTTGCTGGAGCAGCACCTGCAGATCAACGTCGTCGGCACCCGACGACTGGTCCAGCTGCTTGGCGCCGGAATGGTCAGCCGTGGTCACGGCGACCTGGTGTTCGTGACCTCTGAAGTGATGCGGGCGCCGCGTCCCGGCATCGCGCTCTACGTCACGTCGAAGTACGCCGTGGAGGGCATGGTTTCGGTTCTGGCCCTCGAGCTCGAGGGCACCGGGGTTCGGGTCTCGACGGTCCGTCCCGGCGCGACCATGACGGAGATGGGCTGGGACTGGGATCCGGAGGTCACCGGGCCGTTGTACGCCGACTGGCAGCGCCGCGGCATCCAGCGCCACGACAACTTCATGCTTCCCGCAGACGTTGCGGCCGCCGTCACAGCGGTCGTCGCGGCACCGCCGGGCGTGACGTTTCGAGTCCTGGAGGTAGAGCCGCTTGCACCGCCCATCACGCAACCGGAGAGGACTAATCGATGACGACGGTCATCGCACCACCACCGCCGATGGTGTCCGGAGGCGAGGACGACCACGGTCATCTTGAGGAGCTTCGGCGGGACCCGATCGGGTTGATGTGGCGGCTTCGTCGCGAGTGTGGCGAGGTGGGGGCGTTCGATCTGGCGGGCCGCCGCGTCGTCTTGCTGTCCGGCGCCGAGGTCAACGAGTGGTACTTCCGCACCCCGGACGAGGTGCTCGACCAGGGCGCGGCCTACCCGTTCATGACGCCGATCTTCGGTCGAGGCGTTGTCTTCGATGCGCCGCCGGAGCGGCGGGCCGAAATGTTGAAGAACTCCTCATTACGCGGTCCCCAGATGAAAGGACATGCGGAGGTCATCGCTGCTGAGGTCGAGCGATCAATTGGCGACTGGCCCGACGAGCTCGCCATCGACCTGCTGGACTTCTTCGCCGAGCTGACGATCTACACCTCGTCGGCCTGCCTGATCGGGAAGCGATTCCGAAATCAGCTCGACGGTCGGTTCGCCAAGCTCTACCACGACCTCGAGCGCGGGACCGACGCCCTCGCCTACGTCGATCCTTACGCCCCGATCGAGAGCTTCCGGCGGCGCGACGAGTCGCGGGTCGAGCTGGTGAAGCTGGTGGAGCAGATCATGGCGGGCCGCCACCCAGAGGACCGCCACGGCGAGGACTCCGACCTGCTCGACGTCTTGATGTCGCTGAACGGCGACGTCGGCGGACCACGATTCTCCGCCGACGAGATCACCGGCATGTTCATCTCGATGATGTTTGCCGGACACCACACCACTTCGGGCACTGCGGCATGGACGCTGATCGAGCTGCTGCGTCATCCCGCCGAGCTGACCGCAGTCGTCGCCGAGCTCGACGAGCTGTACGCCGGCGGTGGGACTGTCAGCTTCCAGGCGCTGCGTGAGATTCCTCGACTCGAGGCCGCGATCAAGGAAGCGTTGCGTCTACACCCGCCGCTGATCTTGCTGCTTCGGGTCGCCACCCAGGATCTCGAGGTCGGCGGCTACCGGATTCGCGAGGGTGATCTGGTCGCGGCCAGCCCGGCGGTGTCGAACCGGCTGAGCCCCGACTTCTCGGACCCGGACTCCTTCGTACCGCTGCGTTACATCAACCAGCCGCACGACGACGACCGCAACCCGTGGACCTGGATTCCTTTCGGCGGCGGCCGGCATCGCTGCGTCGGTGCTGCCTTCGCCATGATGCAGCTGAAGGCGATCTTCCTGGTCCTACTCCGTGACTACGAGTTCGAGCTTGCGCAGCCGAGCGAGACCTATCGCAACGACCACTCGAAGATGGTGGTGCAGCTCGAACAACCCTGCGCGGTCAACGTCCGGCGGCGGTCGGGCCGATGAGGGTCGTCGTCGACGCCGACTTGTGCCAAGGTCACGCGATGTGCGAGATCGAAGCGGCCGAGGTCTTCAGCGTTCCGAAGTCCGGAACCGTCGAGATCATTCAGGAACGTCCGGCGGCTGGCCTCGAGGCGGCGGTCCGGCTCGCGGTTCAGTATTGCCCGACCCGGGCGTTGTCGATCGAGGAGGACTGATGCCTGACCGCGCCGAGATGGAGCAGTTCTGGCAGCGCTGGCTCGACACCAACAAGCAGTGCGAGGCCGCCCGGGACTGGGCCGGGCTGGGGGAGTTCTTCGCCGAGGACGCGACCTACGGCTGGAACTGCGGGCCGAACGACGAGTTCATGGCAGTCGGCCGCGACGAGATCGTCACACTTGCGCTCGGCCTGGAGATGCAGGGACTCGGCGGTTGGAACTACCCCTACCAGGCCACCCTCATCGACGATGCGGCGGGCATGATCATCGGCTTCTGGAAGCAGGTCGCCGACGCCCAGGACGATGACGGTGCGCAGTACGAAGTCGCAGGCTTCGGCGCCAGCTGGTTCGGCTACCGAGACGATCACTGGATCTGGCAGCGCGACTTCTTCGATCACGGCAACGCCGGTGCGACGTACCTCGCGATGATGCAGAAGGGCCTGCTCGCCGACGGCATGGCGCAGCGCATCAACGCCGCGATGCGGGGTGAGCGGGCGCCGGGCCACTACCGCCGCGGTCAGGCCCCGGCTCCGCTCTGGCCACCGGTGCGTCCATGACAACCGGCGTTGGGCTGGTCGGTCTCGGCAATATCGGGAGCGCGATGGCGCAGCGGCTGGTCGGCTGGCCGGGCGGCCTGACGGTCTACGACATTCGACCCGAGGCGATGCGCCCGCTGGTCGCGGCCGGCGCCCGCGCCGCCGCCGACCTCACGGATCTCGCATCAACGGCGACGATGGTGTCGGTGATCGTCCTCGACGATGCCCAGGTCCGCGCCGTGGTCGGTGAGCTGATCACGATGATGCCGGTGGGCGGGGTGATTGCGATCCACTCGACCATCGACGTCGACACCGCCCCCGAACTCGCTGCTGCCGGCGCGTCGCGCGGCGTTCACGTCCTCGACGTTCCGGTATCGGGCGGCGCGGTCGGCGCGGCAGCGGGCCGGCTTGCCGCGATGGTGGGCGGCGACCGAGACGCCTACGAGAGGGCCAAGCCGGTCTTTTCACAGTGGGCCGAGTTGATCGTCCACCTCGGCCCGGCCGGCGCGGGTACCCGCGCCAAGCTCGCGCGGATGCTGCTGACGTTCGTGGGTTTCGCCGCAGCGGGCGAGGCGCAACGGCTGGCAGAGGCAGCCGGCGTCGACCTCGCCAAGCTCGCCGCGGTCGTCCGCCACAGCGACGGCATCACCGGAGGGCCTTCGGCGGTCATGATCCGTGGTACGACGGCTCCGTATCCCCCTGACGATCCGCTGCGGCCGATCTTCGAGCACAGCCGAGGACTCGGCGAGAAGGATCTCAGCCTGGCACTCGCCTTGGGTGACACTCTCGGTGTCGAGCTGCCGTTTGCCCGGCTGGGTCTCGACCGGCTCGCCACCGCACTTGGCGTGCCGCACGAGTTGAGCGAGGGGTAGTCGCGGTGCGACCGCGTCGATCGGGAGGCGTCCCGCGAGCTGCGGCGGCCGTGATGACGGTCGGGCTCGTGATCGCGGCCTGCGGTGCCCGGCTTCCCATGACGGTCCGAAGCGCGGCGGCGAACGCCGCACTCAAAACCGGTCAATCGCATCTGGTCCAGCCGGCCGGCGCACCGAGCGCGGCGCCGGCAGCCACGACCGGCCCGCTACCGCCAGGACAAACCCCGCAACCTGGGCAGAGCGGCGTGGCGATCCCGGTGCCGACCGGATCGAGTCACGACCCGGGCTCCCGCGGCGGCTCGGCCGCGCCGGTCACCGGTCCGACATCGGCGCAGGCCGCGGCGAGCTGCGGCAAGGGCACGGATGTCGGGCTGAGCTCGTCCACCATCAATCTTGGAACGGTGGCATCGTTGACCGGCCCGGTGGCAGGGTTGTTCCAGGGCGCGATCCAAGGCATTGAGTCCTACGCGAGTTACGTGAACGCGACCGCTGGTGGCATCTGTGGGCACCAGGTCCACATCGCCACCGCCGACGACGGCACCAACTGCATTCAGGACCAGAACGCCACCCAGAACCTCATCGGAAAGGTGTTCGCGTTTGTCGGCACGTTCGCGCTCTACGACGGCTGCGGCGCCACGATCATCAAGCAGCACCCGACCGTCCCGGACATCCACGTCGCTCTCGATCCGGCCGCGTATGCACCGAGCAACCACTTCGATCTCAACTCGGGCGAACCCGGCTATGCAACCGGCATGTTTCGCTACTACGCGCAGAAGTACCCCGCCGCGGTGAAACACGTCGGCACGATCGTCGAGAACGTCCCATCAGCGGTCGCCGGTCAGAAGAACCAGGTCAACGCCGCGCAGAGCCAGGGCTGGCGGTTCACCGACAGCATTCTCGAGGCGCCGACGAACAGCAACTTCCAGGGGGACTTCGTCAAGATGTGCCAGCAGGATCACATTCAGATCCTGTTCGAGCTGACCGAGAACGCGCAGAACGCGGCGACCATGATGCACAACGAGCGGCAGGCGGGCTGCCCGAAGAGCCTGATCAACATCGTCCCGATCGCCTACGACCAGGGCTTTCTTCCCGACTACGGCGGCAACCCGGCCGATCTCAACGGGTTGCAGGGTTACAGCGGATACGCCTTGTTCTACAACAAGGGCGAGGCGGCGAACGTGCCGGCGCTGCAGCCGTTCCAAACCTGGTTCAACCGTGACTACCCGAACCAGCCCATCAACCTCTACGCGATGTACGCCTGGGTCGATGCGCTGATGTTCACGCAGGCGGTCGAGCACGCCGGCCCCACCGTCAACCGTCGTACTGTGCTGGGCTCGCTGCGTCGTCTCAAGAACTTCAACGGCGGCGGAATCATCGCCCCACGGGATCCGGGTTCCCGGACCGGATTCCACTGCTACATCCTCTGGCAGTTGGAGAACGGCCAGTTCAATAGGATTGACGATCCGAAAGCGGGCTTCCGCTGTGACGGTCAGTTCCTGCCACGTTCCGGAGGCTGAGCTATGGGCAAGGGTGACCACCCGGTCAACCCAGAGGTTGATCTCGTCAGTGGACAGTTCTGGGGCCGAAACCCGCACGAGGAGCTTCGCTGGCTCCGGGAGAACGCGCCGGTCTACTGGGACGGACGGGTCTGGGGCATCGCCACCCACGCCGAGCTGAAGACGGTCTCGCTGCATCCGGAGCTGTTCTGCAACAGCGGCGGGATCCGGCCGGAGACCGACGGACTGCCGATGATGATCGATCGCGACGGCGCGGAGCACAAGCGCCGCCGCAACATGGTCAACCGCGGGTTCACGCCTCGCCGGCTGACCGACTCGGTCGATCGCATCAATGCGATCTGCGACCAGCTCATCGACGACGTGGCGGAACGTGGCGAGTGTGACGCGGTGATGGACCTCGCTGCGTGGCTCCCGATGCACGTGATCGGCGACATGCTCGGCTTCCCCGAGAGCGAACGCGCGATGCTGTTGCGCTGGTCCGACGACATGCTCCGGGCGCTCGTCGGCACCATGGACCCGGAGCGCATGGCGGGAGCCGCTGAGGCGTTCGAAGGCTTTCGCGCATTCGCGGTGCAGGCGATCGAGGAGCGGCGCCGCGAGCCGGGCGAGGACCTGGTCAGTCTGCTCGTGGCGGGCGGTTCGGAACAGGGTGACTTCGACGTCGAGGACGTCATCTACGACTCGCTGCTCATCCTGATCGGGGGCGACGAGACGACGCGCCACGTGATCAGCGGCGGTCTGTATCAGTTGCTCCGGAATCCTGATGCGAAGCAACGGCTCATCGACGACCCCGATTCGATCCCGCTCGCCGTCGAGGAGATGCTGCGCTGGGTCAGCCCGATCAAGAACATGGCGCGTACGGTGACCCGTGACACCGAGCTGAACGGTCAGCAGCTAGAGGCCGGGGACAAGGTGCTCCTGCTCTATCCCTCGGCCAACCGCGACGCGACGGTCTTCGACGACCCGTTCACGTTCGACATCGGCCGGACGCCGAATGACCACGTCGCGTTCGGCATCGGGACTCATTTCTGCCTCGGCAACAACCTGGCCCGGTTGGAGCTTCGGTGCTTCTTCGAGACGTTGCTGCGGCGGCTGCCGGACATCGAGCTGATCGACGAGACGGAGCCGGCGTACCGCCCGGCCAACTTCGTCTCCGGCTACGAGAGGATGCCGGTCCGGTTTACGCCGCGGTAGCGGGCTCGTCGTCGACAAGTGCGGTTGCGCGGGCACGCATGGCGGCGTTCTCCCAGCGAGCCTCGATCCGGCCGAACCGCCAGATCGAAAGCGCAGCCACCCAGGTGATCACGAACATTGCGACCACGATGAAGCCGGCGGCGTTGATGTCGAAGTTCGCCATGTGCTCCCAGAAGGTGCCGGTCAGATGCAGCTCGGAGGCAACGAGGCCGAGCAGCTCGATCGTCCCGATCACGAATGCGACCGCGATCGAAAGCCCGGTGATCGTGAGGTTGTAATAGACCTTGCGGACCGGGCTGGCGAACGCCCAGCCATAGGCGAAGTTCATGAAGCAGCCATCGAGTGTGTCGAACGTAGTCATTCCCGCGGCGAACAGGATCGGCAGCGACAACACCGCCCAGAACGGCAGTCCACTCGCGACCGCCGTACCCGACAGCACCAAGAGTCCGACCTCGGTCACGGTGTCGAATCCCAGACCGAACAGCAGACCGATCGGGTACATCTTCGGCGAGGAGTCGATCCGTCGGGCTAGGCCACCGAAGAACCGGTTCATCAACCCGCGCTGGTCGAGCTGCCGCTCGAACTCGTCGTGGTCGTACTCACCCCGTCGCAGTCCGCGGAACGCCGTGAGGATCGAGCACAGGATGGCGAGGTTCAGCGCCGCGATGAGGTACAGGAAGGTGCCGGACACTGACGTGCCGACGACGCCGGTGACACCGTGCAGCCCGGACTGGTCGTTGCCGACCTGGCTGTCGACGGCCCGGATCCCGAACGTCAGCAGGATCGTCATCACGAAGACGACGCTCGAGTGACCGAGTGAGAAGAAGAAGCCGACCCCGACCGGGCGCTTGCCGTCGGCCATCAACCGCCGCGTGGTGTTGTCGATCGCGGCGATGTGGTCGGCGTCGAAGGCATGCCGCATGCCGAGGGTCAGCGCCAGGATGCCGGTGCCGATCCCGAACAGCTTGATGTGCCCGCCGTGCTGCGACACCACGTAATGGCCGGCAGCAGCGCTGACCAGCAACGTGAACCCGACCACGTACAGCGCGATGATCGCCGCGATCATCGCGCCCAGGCGCAGCCATTCCTGCCGGCTCAACCCGTCGCGAATCGCCCGCAGTCGGGTCGGCGCGGTAGCGAGCGTGGCGGTCGACACGAGCGAGGGGCCTTCCGAGCGGCGTTGTTGCGACTAGGTCGTGTCTAGCCCAGTTGCGACATGGTCGCAAGTCCGCAGCGGGCGACTCCTAGTGTCGGACCTCGAGGGTGGGGCTGTTGGCGAGGGTCTGGAGAACGACGCAGTAGCGGTGGGTCGTCTCGATCAGTTTGTCGACGTCCTCGGCAGGCGCGTCCGATGCGAGATCGAAGATGAGCCGGATCGCGGTGAAGCCGACCGGCGCACCTCGCGCGCTGCCGAGCGTTCCCCGGAAGTCGAGGTCGCCCTCGGCACGAACCGTGCCGGTGACCGGGATGCCGCGATTGGTCGCGACGGCGCGAAGCGTCACTCCCGCGCACGCCACGAGCGCCTGCAGCAACATGTCACCCGAGCAGGCGAGGCTGCCGTCGCCTCCGGTCGCCGGGTGTAGGCCCGCCTCGACGAGGGCCCGGCCGGTCTGCACCGAGCAGGCGACCTCGTCGTCGGCCAGCGAGCCCTCGGCGCGCAGCGTGATGACCGCCGCGTCAGGGTCCTCGCGGTAGCGATCCTTCAGCGGCTGCTGGGCCTCCCGCAGCTGGGCTGCATCCATAGGTGGGATCCTGCCCTACTCGGCGGGGGGGTGGTGGCGGAGCTACCGAACGAGGCGCGAGACTGGACCGGTCAGCCCGCCGGATCTCCAGGAGCTCACATGCCGCGATCGCAGCGCAGGACAATCAGTGGCCGGACCGCGATGATCACCGGTGCCGGGTCGGGCATCGGTCGAGCCCTCGCTCAGCGGCTGTCGGCACACGGCAGCCCGGTGGCAATTGCCGACATCGACGAGGCCGCCCTGAAAGAGACCGAGGCCTCGCTGCGTGGGCCGGCCCTGGCGCGAGTCGTCGACGTCGCCGACCCGAATGCCCAGCTCGAGTTCGCCGCTGAGATCAATAGCTGGATGCCGGCCCCACTCGGGGGCGTCTTCAACAATGCCGGAGTGGCCATCATGTCGACCGTGGCTGACGCCGTCGTCGAGGACGACGAGTGGCTGCACTCGATCAACTTCAAGGGTGTCGTCAACGGTGTTCGGGCTTTCCTGCCCATCCTGCTCGAGCAGAACGAGGGCGTCATCGTGAACACCTCGAGCGTCTTCGGGCTGGTCGGGATGCCCACCCAGAGCGCCTACTGCGCGGCCAAGTTCGCGGTACGCGGTTTCACCGACTCGCTGCGCCAGGAGTTGCGCGACACCGGCGTGCATGCCGTCAACGTCCATCCCGGCGGCATCAAGACCAACATCGTCGCGAACGCTCGGTTCCGGAAGGACCCGGAGGGCCTCGGCCGAACCCAGGAGCAGTTCTCGGCGCAATTCACCCAGATGGCGATCACCACTCCGGAGAAGGCCGCGGCAATCATCCACAAAGGTGTCGAGGCCGGCAAGGCGCGAATCCTGGTCGGCCCCGACGCGTACCTCTTCGATGCGCTCGCGCGGATCGCCCCGACGCACTACTTCGATGTCATGGCGCTTGCCGAGAACCGGTTGCGGGCCCGGACCGCGGCCGCCACCCTCTCGTCATCGGATTGAACCGGGGGTTCCCGCCTGTGCTCCTCGGTGGATGGGTGTCGAACACCACCCAGTGATTCGACGAATGGCGATCGCCTCGGGATCGAGCGCGAGCGCTCGCCCCGCTCGGCTCATTTGGTCGTGCCCCCGACAGTCGCGCACCTAACAGGATGTCTTTCGAACCCGTCAGATGACCTGGTCAACGTCCTAAGCGCCCGCGAGGCGCGGAACGACCGTCTGCCGCGGGGCGAGCCGCGCAGTAACGAGGTGCAGACCATTCGGCAGCCCAACAGGAAGCTGAGCGCCCCAGAGGCGGAGCAACTCGTCGCGAGGTATCGCTCGGGCGAGCCGCTACGTGCCCTTGGGAGCGCTTTCGGGATGCATGAAAGCACCGCCCGTCGACACATCCGCCGCGCTGGTGTACCGCTGCGCGGTAATCGTCGAGTACTCCGCACCTAGTCAGACGCTCCGCCGACCCGCCGCGAACCATTTGATAGTCACGGTTCTGTTCGTCTGCGGCTTGGTTGGCCGACCAGGTCAGTCCCGGCGCTACGCGTTACCGTCGGCGGGTTGCGCGCGAACTCGTTGGTCGCGGCCTGCTGGATCGGGAAGCGCGGCCCAGCTCGCGAGGAAGGTGAGCGCCTGCTCTGACCGTGAAGCCGGCTCGGCCGTGAACGTGACAAGCGTCTGGCCTGGATCCGATAGCTCCAGGCCCTCGTAGGCGAGGGTGAGGTCGCCGGCCACGGGGTGGTGGAGTTCCTTGATGCCAGTGGTGTGCCAGCGGACGTTATGGGTGGCCCACATGGCGCTGAACTCGGTGCTGCGGGTGGTGAGTTCACCGACAAGCTCGTTGAGCTTCCGGTCGTCCGGACTGCGGCCAGCTTCTGTGCGAAGCAGCGCCACTATGTCGCCAGCGGTGCGCGTCCAGGACGGGTAGCGCTCATGGGCGCGAGGGTCGAGGAACGTATATCGCGCGAAGTTCGGCACCCCGTCCGCGCTGCGGCTCTTTGATGCCTCGTCGAGCAGGTCGGCGAACAACGCACGGCTGAGTTTGTTGGTGGCCAGCAGATCCAGCCTTCCGTTCTGCACGATCGCCGGTACTTCGGGCATCGCGTCCAGTAGATGCTGGATGCCTGGGCGGACGCGTTCCTGCGAGGCGCGTCGTCGTGTGCGGGCGGTTGTGTTCGATGCCCGGGCAAGGTCGAAGAGGTGCGCACGCTCCGCGTCATCGAGTCGCAGCGCCCGCGCTAGCGCCTCCAGCACGCTGTCGGACACGCCTTGTGCGTTCCCTCTCTCGAGCTTCGTGTAGTACTCGACACTGACCCCGGCGAGGTTCGCGAGCTCGTCGCGGCGCAGGCCAGGAACGCGTCGTCGACCGCCGTAGTGCGGGAGGCCAGCCTGTTGCGGCGTGATGCGAGCTCGCCGCGAGGTGAGGAACTCCCGCAGTTCGCTCCGGCTGTCCATGTGACCACGGTAAGCCGCCCCGAGCTTCCGAGGGGGACTCTGCCAGTACCCCTCTTAGCGGGCTCTCCCTTCCGCACCCCTGGGCACGTTCACTGGCTCTACCAACAACCGGCGAACAAAGGAAGCAGAACATGAAGCACGTCTCCCTGGGAGGTCTGGATGTCTCCCGCATCGGATTGGGCGCGATGACCATGGCCGGCATCTACACGACCGGCGGTGGTCTGGATGACGACGAATCGATCCGCACCATCCACCGCGCGCTCGACCTTGGCGTCACCCACATCGACACCGCCGAGGTCTACGGTCCTTTCCACAGCGAGGAGCTCGTCGGACAGGCCATCCGAGGGCGTCGTGACCAGGTAGTCCTTGCCACCAAGTTCGGCATCATCTCCCACACCGGCCGAGCCGTCGGCGTCACCGACAGCAGCCCGGCCAGCGTCCGCGTCGCGGTCGAAGGCTCGCTGAAGCGGCTCGCAACCGACCGCATCGACCTGTACTACCAACACCGCGTCGACCGGAACACGCCCATCGAGGAGACCGTCGGCGCTCTTGCCGAGCTCGTCGCCGAGGGCAAGATCCTTCACATCGGCCTGTCGGAAGCCGGACCGGACACGATCCGCCGCGCCCATGCCGTGCACCCAGTCTCCGCCTTGCAGACCGAATACTCGCTGTGGACCCGCGACCCCGAGGCGGAACTGTTGCCGCTTCTGCGCACACTCCGGATCGGCTTCGTGCCCTACTCGCCCCTCGGTCACGGCTTCCTCACCGGGCAGATCCGCACACCAGACGACATCCCCGACGACGACTGGCGCAAGACCAACCCTCGATTCACCGGCGAGAACTTCCATCGCAACCTGCGCATCGTCGACGAGGTCCAAGCCGTTGCCGCCGAGGTCGAAGCCACTCCTGCGCAGATCGCCCTAGCCTGGCTGCTCGCCCAAGGTAACGACATCGCGCCGATTCCCGGGACCCGCCGTGTCGCACGTGTCGAGGAGAACACCGCCGCCGACAGCATCGAACTAGCCACCGACCAGATCCAGCGACTCAACGACCTCACCCCAGCCGCTGGCAACCGTCACAACGAGACGAGCATGGCCGCCGTCGACCAGTGAATGCACCCGCCCGTCCGCAAGTGTCGAGTAATGCGGGTCTGTCCCGCTGCGCGGAGGGTTTGAAAGCGACGCCGAGCGTTTCGGATCGTGCACCTAAGAGGATGTCTTTCGAACCCTTCAGATGACCTGGTCAACGTCTTAAGCGTCCGCGAGGCGCGGAACGACCGTCTGCCGCGGCGCGAGCCACGCAGTAACGAGATGCAGACCATACGGCAGCCCAACAGGAAGCTGAGCGTCCCAGAGGCGAAGCAACTCGTCGCGAGGTATCGCTCGGGCGAGCCGCTACGTGCTCTTGGGAGCGCCTTCGGGATGCACGAAAGCACCGCTCGTCGGCACATCCGCCGAGCTGGTGTACCGCTGCGCGGTAATCGTCGAGTGCTCCGCACCTAGCCAGACGCTCCACCGACCCGCCGCGAACCATTCGATAGACGGTTATGTTCGGGCGCGGCACTCGACGGCAACCGCGCCGAACCGGCGCTCCCGAACACTTTCTACGCAGAAACGATCATGAGGTAGGCAGCGCAGATCGGCCCGATTTCTGCTGCGTTCCTCATGATCGTTGGGCGATCTGTAAGTGCCGTTCCAGCTCGCTGACGTCGCATCACACAAACCGACCGAGATGCCATCAGCTCCGTTCGCTGCGCGGCGGGGTTGAAAGCCGACGCCGAGGTTTCGAATCGTGCCCCCGACACATGGTGCCCCCGACAGGATTTGAACCTGTGACCTACCGCTTAGGAGGCGGTTGCTCTATCCCCTGAGCTACGAGGGCGGGCCTGGCAATGCTAGGTCCTCGCCTTTCGGGCGCCGGTCGGCTTCGGCGTCGAGGTGATGTGAGCGATCAGGTTCTCGATGAGGGCGATGTACGTCGCCTGGTCGCCACCCTCGGCGATCTGGGTCGCGGCTTCGTGCATGGCGGCCATGAGAATCGGCGCCACCGCCTCCTGCGGACCCGTCGCGAGCCGCCCGGCCTCGTCGATCTGCGCGAGGACGGCGCGCAACATTCCGAGCCCGTACTGCTCCTCGAGATCGCGCCGGATGTCCGCGTCGAGCACCGACGGGGCGTCGAGCAGGGCGATCCGGCGCACCTCGCCGGTGGCGGCGGCCGCGAGGAACGCGATCGCCCCGAGCCGCAGCTCTTCGACCGGATCGCTGCCGGACATGGCTGCTTGCGCGAGCGCATCGCACAGGTCGCGCTCGACCTCCTCGAAGGCGGCCTGAAACAGCGCCTCCTTGGAGGCGAAGTAGTGGTACATCGCGCCCCGCGTCACGCCGGCACGTTCCACGATCTCCTCACGGCTGACCCCGGCGAAGCCGCGCTCGGCGAACAGCTCGCGGGCAGCCGCGACCAGCGCGCCGCGGGTGGCGGCTCGGCGTTCGCTTTGGGTCCGGCGGACAGGTGTGGTGCTCGCCACAGCCGGTCGCTCGGGTTCGCCCTTGACCACGGTCTCCTACTCTGAGATAAATGCGTGCAGCCCGCATGTAAGTTTGCCCGAGTGCGGGCTTCCGATCACCGACCCAGGAGAACTGTGATGGCACTGGATCCCACGATTGTCGCCGACGGACTACTCGACGAGCTCGATTGGTTCGCCGTTCTCGTGCAAGGCCTCACCGAGGAGGAGTGGCAGCAGCCCACCCGCTGCGCCGGCTGGTCCGTGGCCGACGTGGCCGCCCACCTCATCGGAACGATCACCGACATCGTCGAAGGCCGCCTCGAGGGTCTCGGAACCCCCGAGGTGACCCAGCGCGAGGTCGGCGAGCGGCGGGGCAAGGCGCCGAAGGAACTGGCCGACGAGTGCTTCGAGGCCCGCACCCTCGTAGCGACCCTGCTGGCGTCGTTCGACGATGCAGCCTGGACTCAGCCCGCCCCGGGCGGATACGACGGCACGCTGACCGAAGCGGTCGAGGCGGTGTGGTACGACGCCTACCTCCACGCCGATGACATCCGCGACGCGATCGGTCGGCCGACCGAAATCGGCCCAGGTCTGGCGGCGGCGACCTCCCATGTCGCCCACCAGGCCAGCCAGCTGGGATGGCACGGCGAGGTCCCAACGGATGACGCTGTAGCCCATGACTTCGTCCTCGTCGCCACCGGTCGGGCCAGCGGTGGTGACGGCTCGCCACCGAACATCTACGCAGCGTGACCGTTGGTTGGTCTTTCGGGTGAACTCCGGTCGGTTCGGGCGGATTCGCGGCTTGCGAAACCGGGATTCGCCTGACGCCGACCAAGATCGCCCGTACCTTCGGTGTCTCACCACCGCCCGGCGCGGACGGAGGATGCGGCACCCATGCGCAGTGAGGTCGAGCTCACCCCTGACGTGACGACCATCACGCTTCACGAGGACCTCGACATGGCCACGGTCGAGGAGTTGCGGGTACTCCTCGACCAGGCGGTCACCGGCGGCTCGCCGCGAATCCTGGTCGATCTCGCGGACGTGGCGTTCGTCGACGTCGTGTCGCTCTCGGCCATTCTCGCCGCTGCCGACACCGTCCGGGAGGCAGGCCGTCAGTTGACGGTGAGCGGCGCAAGCATGGCGGTCCGACGGCTGTGCGCGCTGCTCAATGCCGACGACGTCCTGCATCCACCGCTACCGATGCCGCGGGTCTCGAACGGCTGACCGCGGGGCCGCCACCGGTTGGTGACGGCGAGCCGATTTCGCATCGGCTGTCCGGGTACCGGATGCTTGAGACATGACCAGCGCACCACCACCGGCGAACGAGCGGCGGCTCGACGACCGCTACCGGCTCGGTACGAGGCTCGGCGCGGGCGGTGTCGCCGAGGTCTATCAGGCGTACGACGAGCGACTGCAGCGCGACGTCGCAGTCAAGCTCTTCCGCGGCGACGTCGCCGACCAGTTGCACCGGCATGAGGACGAGATGCGGACTCTCGCCCGCCTCGACCATCCCTCGCTGGTCACGGTGCTGGATGCCGGTGAGGACGACGCCACCGGACAGCCGTTCCTGGTGATGTCGCTGATCGACGGCCCGACGCTCGCCGAGGAGCTCACCCAAGGCCCGCTTCCGGCCGACCGGGTCGCGGAGATCGGTGCTGCACTCGCGAGCGCACTGGGGTACGTCCACGGACAGGGACTGATTCATCGTGACGTGAAGCCGGCGAATGTCCTGAGCTCATCGGACGGCCGGGTTCACCTCGCCGACTTCGGCATCGCGCGGTTGGTCGGTGCCAGCCACATCACGCGGACCGGCGATGTTGTCGGCACTCCGGCGTACTTCGCCCCTGAGCAGGTCACCGGTGACCCGGTCGGGCCGCCGGCCGACGTCTTCGCCTTGGGCCTGGTCCTGCTCGAGTGCCTGACCGGTCACCGGGAGTACGAAGGAACGCCGATGGAGTCGGCGCTTGCTCGAGTGAACCGGCCGCCGACGATTCCCCCGACCTTGCCCGCCGGTTGGCGCGAGGTGCTCGCCGGTATGACGGCGCCGCAACCGTCCGACCGGATCACCGCGAACCAGGCGGCGGAGCGGCTCGGCGCGCTCAGCGCGCCGACGAGCGACGCGACAGTTGCTTTCACGCCACCGGTCGATATGCCGCCGACGGTTGCGATGCCGGCGGCGACGACGGTCATGCCGGTTGTGACCGAGCCGACGATCGCGCCGGCGCCACCCCCCGCCGGCCCCCGGGCTCGCAACGTGGCGGTGCTCGTCCTGCTGCTTCTCGTGGCCGCGGCCGTCGCCGTCGGCATCGTGCTCGCGCTCAGCCACAACAGCAGCAAGCGTCACGGCGGCGCAGCGGCGGACTGTCGTAACGGTGTGCCGAGCGTGTCCGGTCACGTCGGTACGGATCTGCGGACCTTGGAGAACCTGGTCTGCTCGACCACGATTTCGCGGAAGGCGTCGAACGCCCTCTCGCCGTACCTGCCGCGGCTGGGCAACTCGGTGAAGCGCAAGGACCTGACCGAGCTCAACCTGGCGCGCACCGGGATGAGCAGCACGATCGCGGCGCAGCAGAGTGACGGTCATCTGTCGCCGCAGCTTGCGCAGCAGATCGCGAACGCCCTCACCGCGTTCTACTCCGATGCGCAGCGCAAGCTGACCCGGCCCGCGCCGGCGCCTACTCCGTCACCGACCCCGACGCCGTCACCGACCCCGACGCCGTCACCGACCCCGACGCCGTCACCGACCCCGACACCCACGGTGACGGCGACGGTGCCGACCTCAACGCCGACGGTCACGCTCAGTGCACAGTTCTAGCGGGACTGTTCCTCCGGAAGCAGCTTGCCGGGATTGAGGATGCCGGCAGGATCGAGCAGGCCCTTCACGGCGCGCAGCACTGCGATCCCGGTGCCGTCGGTGCCGCCTAGGTCGGCGGCCACGGCGTCGCGATGTGCGGTGCCGACAGCGTGGTGATGGCTGATGGTGGCACCGGCGGCCACGATCGCCGCGTTCGCGGCCGCCTTGGCTGCCGTCCACTGATCGATCTCGCGGCCCGGGTCGGCCGCGGCCAGGACGGTGAAGTACAGCGACGCGCCGGCCGGATAGACGTGCGAGATATGGCAGCCCACCAACGGCGGCCGTCCGTCACGGGCGAGCGCAGTTCGCAGCGCCTCACCGACTCCGGCGTAGAGGGCGGCTAGCTGCGACCAGGTGGTTGCGGTCTCGAGGGTCTCGGCCAGCACGCCGTTGTCGAGCAGGGTGTCGCGAAGGTAGGCGCCGGAGAACCGGTGGTGCGCCCAGGAGTTCCCGGCGGCGGCGCCGAGGGGGGCGGCGCGCTCGGCCAGCATCAGCCGTCGTACCTCACGTCGCCGATAACGCACGTCACGGTCGCTACCTTCGAATCCGAGGATCACGAGGCAGGGCGCTGTCACGTTACGAGCCCGAAGCCAGGCGTCCATCGCGCGTCGCTTGAGCCCGGCGGTGCCCGACATCACCAGCGAGATCCGGGTCTCCTCGGGATCGGACAGCCGCAGCACGTCTGGCCGCGGGCCATCCTGCGCGATGCGTCGCATCAGCCGATGGCCGGCTTCCCACGCTGGCGCTGCCCAGGCCTCGTATCGAACGCACTCCGGCAACGGACGCACCCGCAGCGTGACCTCGGTCAGGACGCCGAAGGTTCCTTCCGAGCCCATCACCAGCCGGCGGAGGTCCGGTCCGGCTGCCGATCCGGGCATCGCCGGGAGGACGAGCTCGCCGACCGGCGTCGCGAGCCGAAGCCCGAGGACCATGTCGTCCATCCGGCCGCGGCCACTCGACGATTGGCCCGACGAGCGAGTGACGACATAGCCACCCAGCGAGGCGCGCTCGAAGCTCTGCGGCACGTGACCGAGGCTCAGTCCGTGGGCGGCGAGAGCGGCCTCAGCGGCCGGAGTCCTGATGCCGGGCTGAAACGTCGCCGTCCGGGACAGGTGGTCGACGCTGAGGAGTTGGTCGAGGCGTGAGAGGTCGAGCGCCACGACCGCGGCTGCGCCGCCCGTCTGGGCGGCAAGGCCACCGACGACGCTGGTGCCGCCGCCCCATGGCACCACCGCGATCCTCGCCGTCGAGCAGATCCGCAGTACGTCGCTGACCGCGGCGGCTGTCGAGGGCAGCAGGACGGCGTCTGGCGCGTCCGAGGCGTCGCCGCGGCGGCGGCGGATCAGGTCGGCGTACGCCTGTCCGCCGGCATGGCGCGCCCGGCTGGCGTCGTCGTCCAGGACAGCGTCGGCGCCGAGCGCCGTCACCAGGTCCGCGCGCACCGCCGCCGGCAGTCGTGAGACGGGGACAGTGGCGGCGGTGATCGCCACCGGGCGCTGCGGTGTCAGCTCGCCCAGAGCTGCGGTGAGTAGCGAACGAGCCGAGGCGGACAGCTCCGGTTGCGTCGCACCCCAGCTCGTCCATGTCGCGCCGTTGTCGATCGACCGATCCGCGGAAGCTCCCATGGTGCTACAGTGTGACATATGACGTCTCAACGTCACAAGTCTCTGGCCGACGCACCCTCGCTGGTCGAGCTTCCCCCCGGCGTTGCGGCTGCGGTGCGCGACTCGGTGCTGGCGGTGGGGGTACGGCGTACCACCCTGACCGACGTCGCTCGCCGCGCCGGCGTCAGCCGGATGACGCTCTACCGGATGGCACCGGATGTCGAGGCGCTGATCCTCTCGGTGATGACGCGCGACTTCGCCGAAATGCTGTCGGCGGCAGAGTCGTCCGCTGCGCGACGGCGCACCGCCCGCGCCCGGCTCGTGGCGATGACGGCCGAGGTCGCGCGCCGGCTCCCCGACGAGCCGCTGTTCCGGCGGGTCATCGACGTCGACCCCGAACTGCTGCTGCCCTACTTGACCGACCGGATCGGATCGACCCAGCGAATCGCGATCGGCCATGTCCGGCGGGTCATTGTCGAGGGACAGTCCGACGGATCGATCCGGCGAGGCGATCCGGAGCTGATGGCGACCGCGCTGTTGGTAGCGGTCACCCCGTTTGTCGTGTCGGTGCGGTTGTTCGACACGGTGGGGCGAGAGGCGTCGGTCGGCGAGCTCGCGACCGGCGTCGACGGATGGTTGCGGCCATGACCGACGCCCTGCTCAACGGCTCGCGTCGGCGGCGGGATCTCACTGCGCTTCGCGCGGGCGAGGTGGTTGATGTGCTGGTGGTAGGCGGCGGCGTCACCGGCGCCGGCGTCGCTGTCGATGCGGCCAGTCGTGGCCTGTCCGTGGCGTTGATCGAACGCGAGGATCTCGCGGCGGGAACCAGCCGGTGGTCGAGCAAGCTCGCCCACGGCGGTCTTCGCTACATCGCCGCCGGCCAGATCGGTGTCGCGTGGGAGTCCGCGGTCGAACGCAACCGACTGGCTACCGTCATTGCGCCGCATCTGATCCGGCCGATGCAGTTCCTGATGCCGTTCTACCCTGCATACCCGCGGGGCGGCCGAGCGGCCTCGCGGGTGCTGTTCGGTGTCGCCGACGGCTTGCGGTCCGCGTCACGGACGCCGGCATGGATGCCGCGCACGCATTGGATCGACGCGGCGGAGACCGCCCGCCGCGTCCCGACGATCGGGCCGGTCAGCGGCTCGTACGTCCACGTCGACGGCGCGCTTGAGGATGACGCCCGGCTGGTCGTCTCGATCGCGAGGACGGCGGCTCGTTACGGTGCCCGGATTCTCACCCATTGCCGAGCGACCGAGGTCGCGAGCAGCGGAGCGCGGGTTCGCGACGAGCTGACCGGCGACGCGTTCGACGTCCCGGCCCGCAGCGTCATCGTCGCCGCCGGCGTGTGGTCGGGCGGCTTGGTCGGCGGCGTACCGCTGCGGCCCAGCCGCGGCTCCCATCTCATTCTTCCGGCGGCCGCGCTCGGCAACCCGACGGCGGCGTTCAACGTGTTGTTGCCGGGTTCGATCAACCGCTTCGTCTTCGGCTGCCCCCGTCCCGACGGCACCGTGTTGATCGGCCTCACCGACGACGCCGTCGACACGATCGAGGACGTTCCGAGTGTCACGCGTGAGGACGAGCGGTTCCTGCTCGAGACCATCTCGACCGGTCTGGCCGAGCCGTTGTCGAGCGATCAGGTCATCGGGCGGTACGCCGGGCTCCGCCCGCTGCTCGGCGGTGACGGTGATCCGAGCTCGGCCGACATCTCGCGGCGGCACGCGTTGCTCGAACGTGACCGGGTGCTGGTGATCGTGGGCGGCAAGCTCACGACCTACCGGCGGATGGCGCAGGACGCCGTCGACGCGGCGGTGAAGCAGATCGGCCTCGACCGGCCCTGCCGGACGCACCTTCTGCCACTGGCCGGCGCCGGGCCGCGGATCGTTGCCGAGCAGCCTCGACTGGCTCGCCGGTTCGGTGCCGAGTGGCGAGCGGTCGAGGCCTGCGGCTCGTCAGCCCAGATCGCACCTGGGGTGCCGGTGCTGCGCTGTGAGGTCGACTGGGCGATCCGGGCCGAAGGCGCCCTCACCGTCGATGACGTCCTGGACCGGCGACTCCGGCTCGATCTGGTGCCTGCCTGGCGGGATGTCGCGCGGGGCTACGTCGAGGAACGGCTTGCAGAGCTAGAGATCTTCGGCGAAAGAACTTGACAACTAATTTATAGGTTCCTTAGAATCACTGCATCAGAAAGCGGCGGACCAACCGCCGTCCGATCTCTTGGAGGTGACAGATGTTGCTGGAGCGGATGGACCCCTTCCTGTCCGAGTTCGACCGGCTGACCCAGCGGACATTCGGCACCGCCGATGGCATCGGCCTGCCGATGGACGTCATCCGTCGCGCCGAGGAGCTGGTCGTGCGGGTCGACCTGCCCGGCATCCCGTCCGAGGGGATTGCCGTTGACCTCGAGAACCGCATCCTCACGATCAGCGCGGAGCGCCACGCAAACTACGGCGAGGGCGACACGGTGCTGTTGCAGGAGCGCTTCGACGGCGCCGTCCGGCGTCGGCTTCGGTTGCCGGACTGGGTGGATGCCGACAATGTCGCGGCGGAGCACGTCGACGGCGTGCTGACCGTCCACCTTCCACTCGCCGACCGCGCCAAGCCCCGTCGGGTTTCGGTGACCGGCGCCGGCCAGCCGGCGATCGCCAGCTGAGCCGTTCGATGATCAAGCCCTACGACGATCCTGCCCGGCCGATGTTCACGGTCGGGCAGGTCGCCGACATGCTCGACCTGCAGCAGGCGTTCCTGCGACGGCTGGACAGCCACGAGCTGGTCTGTCCGGCCCGGTCGGAG
This sequence comes from Frankiales bacterium, assembly GCA_025980465.1. Classification (GTDB taxonomy): domain Bacteria; phylum Actinomycetota; class Actinomycetes; order JAFAQI01; family JAFAQI01; genus JAICXJ01. The sequence continues at coordinate 23,827 of JAICXJ010000036.1, forward strand.
GGATCGCAGCGCCGGTACAGCCGCGCCGATGTTGATCGGATCGGCGAGGTCTGTGGGCTGATCGACGAGGGCCTCACCCTCGAAGGGGTGCGGCGGGTGCTGGAGCTGCAGGCCGAGGTCGCGGAGCTCAAGTCCAAACTCGCCGTCGAGCGAGCCCGGCGCCGCTAGCCGTACCCACCTGCACCGGTGTCGAATTCGGCGCCCGTGGTCGGTATTTCGGAAACGGTGCACGGATCGTTGTGATATGGGATCGTTGCAGCATCGAAGATTTTTACTTGACCGTCCCGCTGTGAGTGACCCAGCAGGAGGCCGCTTGCGACGAGACGAGGATCCGTGAACAGAAACCTTCGCACCGCCCTGGCTGTCGGTGCCGTCGTGGTGGTTGGCACCGGCACTGCCACTGCCGCCACCGGCTTGATCCATGGCAGCGACATCGCCAATCACACGATCACCGCTAAGCAGGTCAAGCGCGGATCGCTGCACGCCACTGACCTCAGTGCCACCGCGCGCAGGAAGCTGCAGGGAGCGCGAGGCCCGGCGGGGCCGGCCGGGGCGAGAGGACCCGCGGGCGCTCCTGGTCCAGCCGGTTCTCCCGGTCCAGCGGGTTCTCCCGGTCCAGCGGGTTCTCCCGGTCCGGCGGGAGCGCCGGCGACCTTCTCCGCGCTTCCGTGGGGCGTGATCGGGCGCAACACGATCGGCTCGCCCGTCGGTCAGCTTCGCGTCGGTCCCGACGCTGCACCCCTCGGCATCGGCAGCCTCGGCATGGAGGTCGCCGGCCCGCCTTCCGGTGGCACCACGACGGACGCCGAGAAGCTCTCGTTCGGAGTAACGGGCGCCCCCTTCGACAACGAGACCGGCATCTCGAACCCGGGCCAGATCAGCTCATTGACCTACCAGGAGTACACCGACATCGACGATCCGGCGACGGTGCCTGCGGGTATCGCAATCGAGTCCGACCCTGACATCAGCGGCATCACCTACACGACGCTGACCTACATCCCGCCGGTGCCGTCCGCTGGCGACCACAACACGTGGGTGACGGTGGACACCAGCACGGCGCCGGTCGCGGGTCAGAGCGGGTGGGTCGCCTCTGGCGCAGCGGGTACGGTGACCGGTTGCAACCCGACCACGCCTTGCTCGCTGTCTGGCTTGCAGAGCAAGCTGGGCCCGAACGCCTCCATCATCACGTTCGCCTTCGTCAAGGGTCGCGACAACGCCTGGAACGGCGCGGTCGACGACCTCAAGGTCGGCGGCGGCAGCGGCACGACGACCTTCAACTTCGAGCCGCTCGGCGTCACCGCCAACACTGCGACGCCATAACACCTGCACCTGAGGCCCGTCGAGTCATCGCGCTCGGCGGGCCTCTTGCTGGACTTGACTGCGGGCGCAACGGGGCCGGCGTCACCCAGTCACGCGCGAGTTATCGCCTGGTTCGTTGCCGCTCCTCGGTCGACGTCGCAGGCGAGACCCGGGACCTACCGGATGTAGACGCCCGAGACGGCACGGCTGATGACCAGCCGCTGGATCTCGCTGGTGCCTTCAAAAATCGTGTAGATCTTCGCGTCGCGGTGCATCCGCTCGACCGGGTATTCGCGGGTGTAGCCGTTGCCACCCAGGATCTGTATCGCCTGCTCGGTGACCCACACCGCGGTCTCGCCGGCGAACAGCTTGCACTGAGATCCTTCGGCGGCGTCGAAGCTCTTGCCCTGCCGGGCCATCCAAGCGGCGCGCCACACCAGCAACCGGGAGGCGTCGATGCGGGTCTTCATGTCGGCGAGCTTGAAGGCGATTCCCTGGTTCTCGATGATCGGTCGGCCGAACTGCTCGCGCACCTTGGCGTAGTCGAGTGCGACCTCGTACGCCGCGCGGGCGATCCCGACCGCCTGGGCACCGACCGTCGGCCGGGTGCGCTCGAAGGTGGCCATCGACGGCTGTACGCCGGCCTTCAGACCTTCCCGCACCCGGTTGAGCCGCGCGTCGAGCTTGTCCTTGCCGCCGAGCAGGAAGCTGCCGGGGAGTCGTACGTCGTCGAGGACCACCTCGGCGGTGTGCGAGGCACGGATGCCGTGCTTCTTGAACTTCTGGCCCTGAGTGAGGCCCTTGGTGCCCGGCGGCACGGCGAACGAGGCCTGACCGCGGGTGCCGAGGTCGGGATCGACTGAGGCGACGATGATGTGCCAGTCGGCGATTCCACCGTTCGTGGCCCAGGTCTTGGTGCCGTTGAGGACCCACTCGTCGCTGGCCTCGTCGTACACCGCGCGCGTCTTCATGGCGCCGACGTCGCTACCGGCATCAGGCTCGGAGGAGCAGAACGCGCCCAGCTTCACGTCATCGGGTGTGCCGTACATCGCCGGCACGTACTCGCCGATCTGCTCAGGCGTGCCGTTCGCACTCACTGCGGCGGCGGCGAGTCCGGTGCCCATGATTGCCAAGGCGATGCCGGCGTCGCCCCAAAACAGTTCCTCCTGAGCGATCACCATGCCGAGCCCGCTGTCGTCGAACCACTGCTGGGCCATGAAGTCGACCGAGTAGATACCGACCTTCGCGGCCTCCTGGATCACCGGCCAGGGCGTCTCTTCCCGCTCGTCCCACTCGTGGGCCGCCGGTCGGATCACCTCGGCGGAGAAGTCATGCAGCCACTTCTGCATCGTGATCTGGTCTTCGTTGAGGTCTAGTGAGAAATCGGCCACGGTTCAGGCTCCTTGGCGGTCAGGCATTCGATAGCAGCGGTGCATGTCGGCAACGCCAACCGACCCATGATGTTACCGTCGGTAACATATTGTCAATCCTGACGTTACTGTCGACGTCGCGGCGCCTGAATCGTGCCCATCGGTTCCATCACTACCCGCCAGTACGCCGTACGTTTGTGGCGTGACCGATCGACGCAGCGGGCTGCTCGAAGCCGCCGACCGGGTCGTCCAGCGCGAGGGGCCCGACGCGTCGATGAATCTGATCGCCGCCGAGGCCGGCATCACCAAGCCGATCCTCTACCGGCACTTCGGCGACAAGGGCGGCCTCTACCGCGCCCTTGCCGCCCGCCACATCGATGAGCTGCTCGGCAGGCTTCGGTCGGCGCTGGTCACCCGCGGCGGGCTCGCGGCGCGAACCCGCGCCACTGTCGACGCCTACCTGGCCGCGATCGAAAGCCAGCCGCAGGTCTACCGCTTCCTCATGCATCGCGCTGCCGTCGAGGACCCCGGCGTGCGAGGCGACGTCGACAGCTTCGTCCGTCGCTTCGGTGACGAGCTGGCGGCCGGCATCCGCAGCGAGCCGGCGCTGGGCAACATCGACCCGCTGCGGGCGACCGTCTGGGCCCACGGCATCGCCGGCCTGGTGCAGGCGACCGGGGACTGGTGGCTCGACCATCCCGAGGTACCGCGGGAGGCGGTGGTCGCCGAGCTGTCCGAGCTTCTGATCGCCGGGTTCAACCTGAGCTGAGTACGGCTAGGCGCATGGGCGGGCACTTACCCGCGGTTGTCACGATCGGCCCCGCACTGTTCATTCGGCACCGACCTACCCCTAGGGTGTTTCCGTGCGCCTTCGTCTGACGCCTCGCGAGACGGGCTTCTACGACCTGTTTACCGCCTCTGCCGACAACCTGCTCGAGGGTGCTCGGGTGCTGGCGGATCTGGTCACCGGGTCAGTCGAGAACCGGGAGGTCCTGGCGAAGCAGCTGCGCGATCTTGAGCATCGTGGAGACGACCGAACCCACGAGATCATGCGCAAGGTGAACTCGACCTTCGTCACTCCGTTCGACCGCGAGGACATCTACCGGCTGGCCAGCCGACTCGACGACGTCATGGACTTCTTCGAGGCCGCCGGCGACCTCGTTCTGCTCTACAAGCTCGATGTCCTCCCGCCGGAGATGCATCACATGTCCGAGATCCTGGTGCGGGGCGCCGAATTGACAGCGAGCGCGATGCCCCGACTGAAGTCGCTGTCGCACCTGTCGGACTACTGGATCGAGATCAACCGCCTTGAGAACGACGCCGACAAGCTGTTCCGACGGTTCGTTGCCCGGCTGTTCGGCGGCGACTATGACGCGCTCACTGTTCTAAAGATGAAGGAGATTGCGGAGGAACTCGAAGCTGCGGCTGACGCTTTGGAGAACGTCGCCGACACTGTCGAGTCGATCGCTGTTAAAGAGTCCTGATCTCCTCAGATGCAGACCCTCGGCCTGGTCATCCTCGTCATCGTCGCGCTCGGCTTCGATTTCACGAACGGCTTCAACGATGCTGCCAATGCCATCGCGATGTCGGTGTCGACACGGGCGCTGACACCGCGGGTCGCGCTTGCTCTTGCCGCGGTCTTCAACCTCGCCGGTGCGCTCGTGTCGACGAAGGTCGCCAACACCGTGGGGAGCATCATCACGACCCCGACCACGTCGGCGGGCCTATTGATCGTCTTCGCTGCCGTGGTCGGCGCGATCGCTTGGAACCTCATCGTCTGGCGGGTGGGTCTGCCGTCGTCATCCACCCACGCGCTGATCGGCGGACTGTGCGGCGCGGCGCTGGCATCGAAGGGTCACGTCAACTGGCATGCGGTGCTGACCAAGGTCGTCATCCCGATGGTGGCGTCACCTCTGGTGGGATTGAGCCTCGGGTTCCTCGCGATGCTGGCGTTGCTGTGGACATTTCGTCGAGCGAACCCACGTGATGTCAACGTCGGCTTCCGCATTGGGCAGCGGTTGTCCTCCTGTGCGATGGCCTTCGGTCACGGACTACAGGATGCGCAGAAGACGATGGGTGTCATCACCCTCGCGCTCGTCGTCACCCACCACCTGTCGGTCTTCGTCGTACCGCTCTGGGTGAAACTCGCGTGCGCGTTCGCGATCAGCGCGGGCACGGCGACCGGCGGCTTCCGCATTATGCGGACACTGGGTCGGCGCGTGTTCAAGCTGGATAACGCGGCCGCGTTCGCGGCGCAGACCGTTGCCTCGGCGGTGCTGCTGACCACCGCTTATGCGTATGCCGCACCGGTATCGACCACCCATGTGACGACCTCCACAGTCATGGGAGTCGGCGCGACCCGCAAGCTGTCCGCGGTCCGTTGGGGCGTAGCGGGAAACATCGTGACGGCGTGGATCCTTACCTTGCCTGCGGCGGGCCTCATGGCCGCGGCAACGTTCAAGCTGCTGCACTTGTTCATTGCCTGACAGCGGCACTGTGACCGAGGTCACCGTCGAGCGACCAGCATCACACTTTTGTTGCTAGTAAAGAAAAAATCCGCACTGCATCATGGAGCCATGGACGACTACAACGACATCGAACTGGGTGAGCGAATCCTGCCTGGCGTCGACCTGGCGTTGTGGCTTCGCATCATCGTGGCGGTGCTTCTCGCAGTCGTCGTCGGCGGCCTAACACTCGCGCTCTGACGAGCTCGACTCAAGCGGGCATCGAGCCGTGGCCACCGTCGTGGGTGTGCTTGGTGATCTCCCGTTGCGCCCGCCGTTGATAGAGCGACGGCGCTTCTCTGCCTGATCGCCGTGGCGCGTTAGCAGCGACGACCGCGACCCACGGCAACACCAGTGCGAGCACTACCGCGACGACCCGGATCCATCCGCGGGTCACGACGATCGCGACGATAAAGGCGATGACCCGGATTCCCATGGTGATGAGATAGCGACGTTCGCGGTCGTGTCGCTCATCAGCCGGGCTGCGGGCAGCGGTGGTGACGAGGACGACATCATCCCGGTCCGTCACAACCCCAGTGTGCTCTCGCGCCGCACTGAGTACTCGCGCAGCCCCTGGCTAGGACAGCTAGCTGTTCCAACCGTTCGGAAGTGGCAGCGGCCCCCAGTCGGCGGGCGGCGAGAAATCCCGCCAGTCGCCGATCATGGCGGGCCAGCCGTCGAGATGCGTGATGATCCGCTCCCCGGTCGCCCGCGCCGTCGCAAGCTCCTCGGCAGTTAGCAACCCGGCCTCCAGTGCCGCCAGGGCCTCGTCCTCATCCTTCCATCGCGGCGTCCGGTCCGGTGTGATCCACAAATCGAGGTGAAAGTCGGTGGTGTCGAGGAAGTTGGCGACCTCGGTCTTCGCTGCCTCGAGGTTGACGTACCACCCGCGAAACGCCCCGTCCGCGACGAAGTGCAGCACCTGAAAGGTGTCATCACGAGGGATAACTCGAACGACCCCGTCGCCATGCCAGACCCGCTCCGCCGAGGTCTGTCGCCGAATGAAGCGCTCCTCCAACGGAACGGTTCGCGGGTCGATGCCGTCGTCGAGGGCCCAGTACATGATCTGCGCGCCACCGGGCGTGAAGCCGACGTAGGTGGACCCGTCGTCGGTGATGGTCCACATCGGGAGCAGGCCCTGCACAGCGCCATCGGCGAACCGGTA
>JAICXJ010000031.1 GCA_025980465.1 Frankiales bacterium
CGACGCCAACAACGGCGGCGCGGTGCTCTGGCAACACCTGTTCTGGTTCTTCGGCCATCCCGAGGTCTACATCGTCGCGATCCCGTTCTTCGGGATCATCACCGAGGTGATCCCGGTCTTCAGCCGCAAGCCGTTGTTCGGATACAAGGGGATCATCTTCGCTACGGTCGCGATCTCCGGACTGTCGATCACCGTGTGGGCCCACCACATGTTCGCCACCGGGGCCGTGCTGCTGCCGTTCTTCTCGATGATGAGCTTCCTGATTGCCGTGCCGACCGGGGTGAAGTTCTTCAACTGGATCGGCACGATGTGGCGCGGCGCGATCTCGTTCGACACCGCGATGCTGTTCGCGATCGGCTTCCTCATCACGTTCCTGCTCGGTGGTCTCACCGGGGTGCTGCTGGCATCGCCGCCGATCGACTTCCACGTGACCGACTCCTACTTCGTGGTGGCTCACTTCCACTATGTGCTGTTCGGAACTGTCGTGTTCGCGATGTTCTCCGGCTTCTACTTCTGGTGGCCGAAGTTCACCGGCACGATGCTCGACGAACGACTCGGGAAGATCCATTTCTGGACCCTCTTTGTCGGCTTCCATACGACGTTCCTGGTGCAGCACTGGCTAGGGGTCGAAGGCATGCCGAGGCGATACGCCGACTATCTGCCGTCCGACGGTTGGACGACGCTCAACGATGTGTCGACGATCGGCGCCTACATCCTCGGGTTGTCGATGCTGCCGTTCTTCTACAACGCCTGGCGTTCGTGGGTCGGGAAGAACGAACGGGTCATCGGCGACGATCCGTGGGGTTACGGAAACTCCCTCGAGTGGGCGACCTCGTGCCCACCGCCAAGGCACAACTTCACTTCCATCCCGCGGATCCGATCGGAGCGGCCGGCCTTCGACCTGCACTACCCACACCTGGTCGGCCCGGCTCACGAGCCAGTCAGGCTGGAGCAGCCCTAGGTTGATCCAGCGCGGCGGGGCCACCGAGTACGACGGACAGCGAGGCGCCGCCTGTCATCGGCCATCTCGGCGCGCACCTCTCGAGCTGCCGTCACCATGTTGCCCAGCGCCTCAGTGACCTGAGCTTCGGTGCGTGTCTTCAGGCCACAGTCCGGGTTGACCCACAACCGTGACGCTGGCACGTGTTTGACCGCTTCGCGCAGCAGACCCGCGATCTCGGCGGCAGCCGGCACGCGGGGAGCGTGAATGTCATACACACCCGGTCCGAGGCCGTAGCTCACGCCTGGTTGCCGGAGGTTCCAGCGTGCATGCGTGTGAGATCGTGCGGCCTCCAAACTGATCACGTCCACGTCGAGTTCGGCGATCGCGTCGAGGATGTCGTCGAAGTCGGCGTAACACATGTGTGTGTGAATCTGGGTGTCGTCACGCACGCCAGCCGTGGCAAGCCGGAACGCATCGACCGCCCATCGCAGATACGCGGGTCGTGCGACCGCTTGCAACGGTAGGGTTTCACGTAGGCCTGGTTCGTCGACCTGGATGATTGCGATGCCTGAGCGCTCGAGGTCGCAGATCTCGTCACGCAGTACCAGCGCCACCTGCCTGGCCGTCTCGACGATCGGCTGGTCATCGCGGACAAACGACCAGGCCAGCATGGTGACCGGCCCGGTCAACATCCCCTTGACAGGAAGACGGGTCAGACGCTGGGCATGGGTCGTCCAGCGCACGGTCATGGGTTTTGTGCGCGACACGTCTCCGGCGAGAATCGGCGGTCGAACGCAGCGAGTTCCGTAGGACTGGACCCAGCCCTGCTCTGTCACAACGAAGCCATCGAGCTGCTCCGCGAAGTACTGCACCATGTCGTTCCGCTCGGGTTCGCCGTGCACGAGTACGTCTAGCCCGATCTCCTCCTGGAGCGCGATGACGTGGTCAATCTCAGCGCCGACAAGGCGCTCGTACTGCTCGACGGTGATCGAGGCGCGGCGCAGCCTGGCGCGAGCTGTTCGCAACTCCGGCGTCTGCGGGAATGAGCCGATGGTCGTCGTGGGCAGGAGCGGAAGATCGAGGCGCGACCTCTGGACAGCCACGCGGTCGGTCCCGTGATGGTGACGCCGCAAATCCTGTGCAGTGATAGCGGCTACCCGGTCACGAACGGCGTCGACGTGGGCCGACGGGTCTCGGCGACGGGCGGCAAGCCGGCGTTGGTTGGCGACGACATGTGGGTTGGCGTCGAATCCGCCGCTCGCCAGCCGCGCGACGGTGACAACCTCGATGAGCTTTTGCTCGGCGAACGCCAACCACGACCGGACCGTCGATGGCAGGTGTGACTCCTGCTCGATATCGAGCGGCACGTGCAGAAGGGAACTCGACGTGGAGACCACGAGTTCGTTTGCTTGGCCTTTTAGTTCCTGCACTGTGCTGATCGACCGGGCGAGGTCGTTGATCCACACGTTGCGTCCGTCGACCAGCCCAGCGACGAGACGCTTTCCTGGTAGGCCACCGCCTGCGGTGAGCAGGTCAAGGTTCCGACGGCTTGACTCGGTGAAGTCGAGCGCGACGCCATCGACCGGGGCGGCGCGCAGGAGCGGCAGCGCGGTGTCCGCAGCCCCGAAGTAGGTGGCGATCAGCAGTCTCGGACGGGATGAGCTGGCCGACAGGTACTCGAAGGCGTCACGTGCGGCCTGCAGCACCTGGGCGGCAGGATCGGCGATCAGGATCGGCTCGTCGATCTGCACCCACGGCGCGCCGGCTTCCGCCAGCCGCGCCAGCAACTCTCTATAGACGGGGAGAAGGCGCGGGAGCAAATCCAGTGGCCCGAACTCGGAGGCGACTCCTGGTGCCCGTTTGGCAAGCTGCAAAAACGTCACCGGCCCGAGCAGCACCGGCCGCGGCTGGAGTCCCAGCCGCCGGGCTTCGCCAACCTCAACGACGGGCTTGTCGGCGTTGAGTCGAAAGGCCGTGTCCGGTCTGAGTTCGGGGATGAGGAAGTGATAGTTCGTGTCGAACCACTTGGTCATCTCCAACGGGGCCGCCGTAGCGGTGCCGCGAGCCATCGCGAAGTACTCGTCGAGCTCAGGGCGGTGGGACTCGGTCGATGTCATCGAGGTCGGGCGAGCGACCTGATGTCGTTCGGGGACGGCGCCGAGCAGCTGGATCATGTCCGCGACGTGGTCGTAAAACGAGAAGTCGTTGACGGGCACCTCGGTGATTCCGGCGGCTCTGAGCGTTCGCCAGGTCTCACGACGCAGGGTGACCCCTGTAGCGCGTAGCTCATCACCCGACACCGCACCGGTCCAGAAGCCTTCGGTCGCCCATTTGAGCTCGCGCCGTCGCCCGATTCGCGGATAGCCGAGAACGGTTGCGCTGATGGGATGTGGTTGAACGTTCGATGACACGAATTCTCGATTGAAGGCTAGGAACGGACTACGAGGCCGGTGTCGGCCGCAGTCAGGTGTCCGTCAAAGCAGTGCGTCGGGACAACCACGACGGGACAGGTCGCGTGAGCCACACATCGGTGGCTGACCGAGCCGAGCAGGCTTCCAACAAATCCGCCGCGGCGACGGCTGCCGACGACAAGTAGATCGGCGCCGGCGGCGGCGTTGAGAAGCACGGTAACGGGGTGGCCTTGCACAACCTTGCGGCTGATGTCGATGTCCTCCGCGGGCACCGCAGCAACAGCGTCCCTTAGGCATTTCTCGCCGGACGCTAGGGGGTCCAAGACGACCGGCAACAATCCGCCGTCCCAACCTCCGGGCGTCTGCCAGGCATAGACCGCAACTACTCGTGCCTCGCGAAGTCGTGCCTCACCGACGGCGAAGCCCAGGGCGAGTGCCGATCCCGCCGAGCCGTCGACACCGACCACGATCAACTCGCGTGGACCCTCATGGTCGGTTTCCGCGGTCACAGCAGCTCGACAAGGGGGAAGGAGCGATGCGCCCGAGGCGGCAGCAGGTAGTTCTGTCGGTGCGTGGTGACGAGCATCTTGGTAAATCCGAGATCCTCGTCGCGCAGGTCGTGCTGTGCCTTGAGGTCCTGGCTGTCCATCTCTCGACGCATCGTCTCGAAGTGCTGACCGGAGGGCCCGAACCCGACGAAGTGCACGCCAGCGCGATGGGTCGCCGAGACCGGACCGTCGGCCCAGAAGCCGAAGGGATTTTCCACAGTGTCGAAGTCCTGGCGCAGGAAGAAGACGGTGCCCTTGGACAACTTCTGGCCGTATGCCGTAGTCGTGTCCTCCTCGAGACGCGAGAGAAACTGCATCTGCTCGTTGTGTCCGACTAGCTTGAACGCCGCGGCGTCGTTGTCGCGCTGCGCTTTAAACGTCGAGGACGCCGGCGACTGGTCAGGTGTGAGGACTTCGTCGGTCTCAGTTCGGCGGGGATGAAACATGCGCTGTAGCCGTTGTTGCGGGCTGAACTCGTACCACCGCTGCAGGTCGAGGGCGATATGCGACAAGTGCATCGCGGTCCCATTGGCGAAGTAGCTGTCCGGCGTCTGGTCGGTGTAGCCGGGCAGCGTCTCGAAGCTCGGAAGGTTGCCTGCGGCGAGCCCATGGACATGGCTGGAGGTGAAACCCATGAACAGCATGGCGCCGGCCGGGATCCTGTCCGCGCCGGGTATTCCGAGTCGCTGCCCGAGGAGTTTGGGCATACTGCGCCCGGCGAAGCCGCGACGCATCGATGTGATCGTTAGCAGATCACCAACGTAGGCATCCTCGGAGGGGATGCCGTTGAGTAGTTGTTCACCGGGCTGGAACAACACCCGGACGACATCTTCGATGTGGTCGCGGTAGTCGCTCTTGAAATGGAAGCAGATCTCGTTGTTCTCGAGCACGAGGTCGGTGGGGTCCATCGGGAACCGGACGCTGTCGATGAGGGCAGGTTTGCCTTCGCTGCCGGCCATCGCGGACCTGGGCAGATATTCTTCGGTAAGCTTGTCCGGGATACGTCGCCGGAAGTACGGCGCGCCATAGGCGACCTGGATGAAGATGCCGCTTGGTGCGAGTGGGTAGACGTTTTCGATCTCGCTCAGCGCTGTGGTGAGCCTGCGTTGGGCGCGCAGGAGTGTCACGCGATCATCCACGTCGAACGCCAGCCGTGCGGTTACGACGGCATGCCATAGCGGGACGACCGCGACCGGTACGTCCTGATGCAGTTCTTCGGTGATTCCGGGCAACTCGTACTGCGTTAGGGGAGGATCGACCTGCACCCGCTTCGCGTAGTCGACGACCGTTGTCCAGTCGAACGCCTCGCTCATGATCGGCCTCCGTTCATGTTGTTTCGGTTCGTCACGAACCCAGCAGGACGCCGAGCGCGAGAAGAGTGAGGCTGAGCGCCCCGATCACCGCTCGGAGGGCGCCGGCGTTGCCGGCCTCGCGACGAACACGTTCTGAAAAGTCTGAATCGACTGGCTCGACAAGCGCTTGTTGGCGCGTGCGGCCCAGCCGTCGAGCCTGAGCGATGCCGCAGACGGTGGTGACGACAAGGACGGCTGCGATCGCTATGGAGGCGATCAGCGGACCGCTCCGGGAGCGGGCGGAGAGCAAGCTGGCACCGATCCCAAGAGCCACGACAAGAGCCGCCGAACTCACCGTGACATCTGCGCCCGTGAACAGACGTGAAACCGGGCACAGGTCCGCTGCCTCGGCGACGGCCGACTGGAATTCAGCCTCCCCAAGGCCGGACACGAGAGCACGAACCTCAAGAGTCGAGCTGACGATGGTTGGGCGACTGTCGATCTCGTCGAGGGCGAGAGTCGCCGAGACAGTCAGCCGTTCCCAGCCGGTTCGAGCGGTTCGTTCCGCGAACCTCAATGGGTCTCCCTACGTTGATCAGCCCGTTAGCCGAGCCCAGCCCCGCGCTCTACGCCATTGGTATCAACGAGTTTAGATCATAAAAACAAGAGGTGGGAAGAAATCCCACGACGGATTTGTCCGGCGCGGAGCCCTTGTGTTCGTCAAGGCCTGGGAACCGGAATCGTCGCGTGCGGGTGCTACTTGGCGAGCGGATCGCTCCTAGGCGAATCAATTAGGCGCTTCGGGTGGTGCGGGAGGATGTGAGGCCCTGCCGCCGGCGGTCCCGGAACCCGACCGCGACCCAAGCTGCGGACATGAGATCGATGAGGCCTCTCAGCGCTGCGGCCGAGGTGTACAGCCGCAGACGCGTTTGGCCGGTATGGCCATCGAGTAGGCGCAGCCAACGGCGGGCACGGACAATGGCGGCACGGGCACTTTCACCAGAACGGATGACACCGAGCCACTGGTGTCGTGACAGGCAGGCTTGTCGTGCCACGTCCAGTTCGTGTTGAGCCTCCGGGGAAAGCATTCCGAGATTACGCAGGTCGATAACGAGGGCGGGGTAGCGGGCGAAGGCATCACCGTCGATAACCGACCGGCACAGAAAGATGACGCTCCGAGCGTGTACGACTCCGCTGATGACGGCGACGTCCCTCGCACCCGTAACCGTCAGCATTACCCGCGTTCTGTCCTCGCTTTCGCGGACACCGCCGGTCACGATTCCTCGACGGTGCGTGGCGCATGGCTGGCGACGAGCGGCGCGTCGACGCCGACTCTGCCGAGTTTGGCGGCACCTGCGGGGGAGCCGAGAGCCTCCTCACGTCCCGGCAGCACGTCGGTGAAGAAGCGCGCGTTGTCCTCGGTGTAGGCGGTCAGCTGGGTTGGAAGATCGTCCTCGTAGTAGATCGCTTCTACCGGACAGACTGGTTCACAGGCACCGCAGTCGACACATTCGTCTGGGTGGATGTAGAGGGCACGAGCGCCTTCGTAGATGCAGTCAACGGGACACTCGTCGACGCATGCTCGGTCGAGGACGTCAACGCACGGTTCAGCTATGACATAGGTCACGCGTAGGCACCTTTCGTGAACGCGTAACAGCCTGGGCTACCCGCGTTCTCCCAACGTGTGACGCACGCCCATCGGCGACGAGACCGTTGAGATGGAGCGGCGCAGTGTTGACGTGTAGGTCGGTTGGTTGAGTGACCTCTGCGCCCACCGGAAGTTTCCTCAGGTGAGCCGGCGAGCCCTGCGGCACGACGGTCGGCCCACGGGTCGATGGGCGGAGGGTCGAGGACGTTCGTATTGGTCATAGCGCGTTACTCTCAAGCGAACCGTAGAAACAATCTGACTCAGTAATACTAGCCCCCCACACGCTGCTCATGCATGCAGGAGATCTCGGTAGCCCCCCGCCTAGAATCGACGTTTGGCGTATAACCAGGTAGGGTCGTTTCTACCGAGCCGGTCCTAGACCGGGTGCCGGCTTCGGCTGGCGAGGAGCTGAGCCGATTGTCCAAGTCCGCCAGCGCCGAGGTCCGTCCAGTCAGGTTCGGGCAGTACCAGAACGACCAGGGCACGCTGTCCCGCTTCCCCAGCAGCCAGGCCGGCCGACCTGATGCTTCCAGTTGTCGCCTCGATGACGAGCAGAGCGTTCTGCTATGGCAGGCCTGCGCCTACGCCCAGGATCTGATCGACGCGATCGCCTCGAACCACGATGCGGACGCCGCCCGCCGGGCGCTGTTGATGTTCGTCCACTCTTACCTACTTCCCTACCTGCATTTCGAGGAGTGGGCGTTCTTCGACCGGACAACTCCCGATGCACGCCTAAGCCGGCTGCAGCTCCTCGATCACGACCGCATCCGCCTCGCCGCGGACACCATTGAAGTCACCGTCTCCCGCACTCAACTCGTGCTGGCCGTGCAGTCCCTAGTGGATTGTCTGGGCCGGCATATCGGGCGAGAGCAAGAATGGATGAGTGATTCCGATCTACCGGATCGGGTGCCGATCCCGGATGCGGCTCGGTGGACGCCGCCGCTGCTCGGCGATCGGATCGACCTCGACTGGCTGTCCGCCGATGAGCGCGACCTCCTTGTGCTCGACCGGTTGCAGCGGATGCGGCCTGGTGCAGTCGTGAGATTGCGTGCAAGTGCTGACCTGCATGGCCTGTGGTGTCGACACCATGCCCGCAGCCCAGGAACACACATGTGGGTCTACGAGCAGACCGGTCCGCGCGACTGGCTGGTGCGGGTAACTCGACGCGGGGGCGACTGATCGTGACCGCGGTCGAAAGCAGCGCCGACCGCGTGGGCCGAACTCGGGAGCCGGTGACACGCCCAGCGGATCCGCCGTCGCCCCTGTGCTGGATGCGGCGAGCCGCGGGCGGTTTGCGAACTGCACCATCGACGTACCGGAAGCAAGGACCTGTCCGGCACTGCAAAGGAGACCGCACATGACCCAACCTCAGACGTTTGCTCTCGGCGCCGAGGTCTTGTGCACGGACGGTGAGGCAGGTCAGCTCAAGCGTGTCGTGCTCGACCCGATCGCACGCGCGGTCACTCACCTCGCCGTCGAGCCGCAGCATCGAGTGGGCAGCGGACGGCTCGTCCCCGTCGAGCTGGTGGAGTCCACCGAGCCCCAGATCCGGGTTAGGTGTACCGTCGCCGACTTCGCGGCCCTGGAGGAAGCCGACGAGACCCGGCTCCTGCCGATGGCAAGTGGAGTCTGGGGTTATCGCGGTGATGAGATGCTGGCGCTGCCGTATTTCGGTCTCAGGCAAGAAGGCATGTCTATGGCCGGCGGTGGCCTGGGTTCTCCTCCACAGGTGTCCACCTTCGACCGGGTGCCGGCCGGCGAGGTCGAAGTACGCCGCGGAGACCCGGTACATGCGACCGACGGCGCCATCGGACGGGTGCAAGGACTCGTGATCGATCCCAGCGACCATCACGTCACCCATGTCCTTCTCGACGAAGGCCACCTGTGGGGCAAGAAGCGGGTCGCCATCCCGATCACGTCGGTCGCAGACGTCGCCGACGCGGTGCGGCTTAAGCTCAGTAAAGACGAGGTGCGCGACCTCCCCGAGATCGACGTGGTCGACCCCAAGTGAGTCCGCGCGCAGCTACGCCGCTCAGCTTTGAACCCCACGGGCGAATCGCGGCGATCACCGCGACTGGTCAGAGTGTCTGGTTCGACAACATCCGGCGCGGTCTGCTCACCTCCGGGGAGTTTGAACGGATGGTGCGTGAGGACGGCCTGACCGGGGTGACATCGAATCCGTCGATCTTCGAGAAGGCGATTGTCGGCTCGACGGACTACGACGTGGCGTTGGCAGCTGCGCGCGAGGCCGCGGCCGCCTCCGGTGTCACGCCGGACGTCGAGGCCGTCTACGAGGGGCTGGCGATCACCGATTTGAGACAGGCGATGGACGTGCTGCGGCCGGTGTACGAGGACACTGATGCCGTCGACGGCTACGTGAGCATGGAGGTGGCCCCCGACCTGGCGCACGACACGGCCGGCACTGTCGCCGAGGCGCAGCGGTTGTGGGCGGCGGTCGACCGACCCAACCTGATGATCAAGGTGCCGGGCACCGAGGAAGGCATCCCGGCGATCCGGCAACTGACCGCGCAGGGGATCAACGTCAACATCACCCTGTTGTTCTCGATCTCCGTCTACGAGCAGGTAGTCGAGGCGTACCTGGCCGGGTTAGAGGACCGACTGGCCAACGAAGAGTCGATCGACCGGATCGCGTCGGTAGCGAGCTTCTTCATCAGCCGGATCGACTCCGCCGTCGATCCGCAGGTGAGCAGCCCGCTGCAGGGCAAGGCAGGGATCGCAAGCGCCAAGCTGACCTACGTCCGGTTCAAGGAGTTGTTCGCGGGTGAGCGCTGGCAGACCCTACGGGCGCGCGGCGGCCACGTGCAGCGGGTGCTATGGGCCTCGACGAGCACCAAGAACCCGGCGTACTCCGACGTCTACTACGTGGAATCGCTGATCGGGCCCGACACCGTCGACACGATCTACCCGGCGACCTACGAGGCGTTCCAAGCGCACGGAGTCGCCGATGTCACGTTGACCAAGGACGTGCCGGACGCGCGCGCGGTGCTCGAGGCGCTCGCAGCGGAAGATGTCGACCTCGACGAAGTCACCGCTGCGTTGGTCCGGGAGGGTGTGGAGAAGTTCATCCAGGCACAAGACAAGCTGCTCGACTCAGTCGCGAAGTCGCTGCAGGCACCAACCGGTCCGCCGTCGCCCGCGTTCAGTTGGTCGCTGCCCACGACGCTCGCCGAGCAGGTCGACGCGACGATCAGCGACTGGCAGGACAACGGCAAGGTCGCGAAACTGTGGGCTCACGACGCCCGGCTGTGGACCGGCGCGGACGAGGCTGGCTGGCTCGGCTGGCTCACCGTCGCGATGGATCAACTCCATCACATGCATCGGTTCAGCGCGCTGGCCGACGACGTCCGTGCGGATGGCTTTACCCACGCCGTGGTGCTCGGGATGGGTGGGTCGAGTTTGTGCCCGGAGGTGTTGGCGCTCACCTTCCCGCCGGTGGACGGACTGCCGCAGCTGCGGGTGCTCGACTCGACGGACCCGCGGCAGATCAAGTCCCTTGAGGACTCGATTGAACTGTCGTCGACCCTGTTTCTGGTCTCCTCGAAATCCGGGACGACTCTGGAACCGAACATCTTCGCTGCCTACTTCCACGCGAGGCTGACCGATCTGCTCGGTCCCACTGAGGCCGGCCGCCGGTTCCTCGTGATCACTGACCCCGGCACCGCCCTCGAGCGGCACGCCGACCATGCCGGTTACCGCGCCGTCTTCCACGGCTGGCCCACGATCGGCGGCCGCTACTCCGCGCTGTCCAACTTCGGGATGATCCCGGGAGCCGTCGGCGGTATCGACGTCGCTGAACTGCTCGACCGGGCTGAACAGATGGCGCACGCCTGCGCCGCCTGCGTGCCGGCGGCGGACAATCCGGGGCTGGCGCTGGGCGCGATCGTTGCCGTCTGCGCGAACGCGGGCCGCGACAAGGTGACCGTGATCACGTCGCAGGGCATCCACGCGTTCGGTGCGTGGCTGGAGCAGTTGCTGGCGGAGTCGACGGGCAAGAACGGCAAGGGCGTCATCCCGGTCGACCGCGAGCCGATCGGCGCTCCGGGCCGGTACGGCGAAGACCGCCTATTCATCTACCTGCGGCTGGCCGCCGACGACGACTCCAGTCAGGAGAAGAAGGTCACCGCTTTGCAAGCTGCCGGGCATCCCGTCGTACGAATCGCTCTCGACGACCGGTCCGATCTGGGCGGCGAGTTCTTCCGCTGGGAGTTCGCGACCGCGGTCGCCGGGTCGATTCTCGGCATCGACCCTTTCAACCAGCCCGACGTCGAAGACGCCAAGATCGCGACCCGAACGCTCACCGACGCCTATGACGACACGCGTTCGCTGCCCGACCGACCGTGGTTCGCGGCGGGCGAGAGCCTGCGGTTGGCCGCTGACGAACGCAACGTCGCCGAGCTGCAGGATCTCGCGGGTGCCACAGCCTCGGCCGTCGGCTTCCTGGCCGCGCAGCTCGGCCGGGTCGCACCCGGCGACTACGTCGCACTGCTGGCCTACTTGCCGATGACCGCCGAGACCGAGCGACTCCTTACCGACATCCGCGTGCTCATCCGAGACCGGCTTCACGTCGCGACCTGCGTCGGATTCGGGCCGCGCTTCCAGCACTCGACCGGCCAGGCCTACAAAGGCGGCCCCAACACCGGGGTCTTCCTGCAACTCACCTGCACCGACACCCTCGAGCTGCCCGTACCGGGCCACGCCTATTCGTTCGGGGTGGTCAAGGAGGCGCAGGCCCGCGGCGACTTCGACGCCCTGGTCGCCCGCGGCCGCCGCGCCCTACGAGTGGACCTGGGCGCCGATCCCATCGCCGGGCTGAGGGTTCTGCGGGATGCCGTCGAACGTGCCCTGGCCTGACCCGCGTGACGAAACGGAGACGAACGATGCAGATCGGAATGGTCGGGCTCGGACGGATGGGGGCGAACCTGGTCCGGCGGCTGTTGCCCGCCGGCCACGACTGCGTCGTGTACGACGTCAACCCCGGCCAAGTCCAAGCACTCGCAGCCGAGGGCGCAACCGGCGCCGACTCTCTTGACCAGCTCGTCGCCAAGCTGGACAAGCCGCGGGCGGTGTGGGTGATGGTCCCGGCCGGGCGGATCGCCGCGGATACGGTGCGTGCGCTCGGCGAACGGATGGACCCTGGCGACGTCATCATCGACGGCGGCAACTCCTATTACCGCGACGACATCGACCGCGCCGCCCTTCTGGCTGAACAGGGCGTGCACTACCTCGACGTCGGTACCAGCGGTGGTGTGTGGGGGCTCGAACGCGGTTACTGCCTGATGATCGGCGGCGAAGCTGAGGTCGTTGATCGGCTCCGGCCGGTGTTCGCCGCCATCGCCCCGGGCATCGACGGCGCGGCTCGCACTCCCGGACGCGACGGTGAGCCCGTCGACGCCGAACGCGGTTACCTGCACTGCGGCCCGGTCGGCGCCGGGCACTTCGTGAAGATGGTCCACAACGGCATCGAGTACGGCGTGATGGCCGCCTACGCCGAAGGCTTGAACATCCTGAAGAACGCCAACGCCGGCACCATCGAACGGGAGAACGACGCCGAGACCGCACCGCTGGAACACCCGGAGTACTACCAGTACGACCTCGACATCGCGTCGGTCACCGAGGTGTGGCGGCGCGGCAGCGTGATCGCGTCCTGGCTGCTCGACCTGACCGCCGCCGCGCTGGTCGAGTCCCCCGACCTGCACGAGTACTCCGGCAGCGTCTCGGACTCCGGTGAGGGCCGTTGGACCGCGATCGCCGCGATCGAGGAGAGCGTGCCGGCGCCGGTCCTGCTCACCGCGTTGGCGTCCCGGTTCGGCTCCCGCGGCCTCGACCACTTCGCCGACCAGACGCTGTCGGCAATGCGCAAACAGTTCGGGGGGCACGCCGAGAAGCCGGTCCGATGAGGGTGCACGACCCGCTGGCGATCCTGTTCGACATCGACGGGACGCTGCTCATCACCGGCGGCGCCGGCGCCGCGTCGTGGCGGCTCGCGTTCGACGAGCTCTACGGCATCCCGGCCGACATCGGGCAGTTCACCGACACCGGCATGACCGACCCCGACGTCGGCCGCAAGACCTTCCAGGCCGTGCTGCACCGCGATCCCGAACGGCACGAGTTCACCAAGCTGCTCGAACGCCGCCTGTACTACCTGCACAGCACCGTCGAAGAGTCCAAGGACTACCGGGTGCTTCCTGGCGTCGAGGACCTGCTGCCCACGCTCATCGACGGCGGCTACCAGCTGGGTCTGGTCACCGGGAACGTCGAAGCCGCCGCGCACATCAAGCTGCACCGCGCGAAGCTCAACCGGTTCTTCTCCTTCGGTGGCTACGGATCGGACTCCACCGACCGCGGCGAGCTCACCAAGATCGCGCTGCAGCGTGCCGCGCTGGTCTACGGCGAACCCGTCGCCCCCGAGCGGGCGTTCGTCATCGGGGACACCCCGCACGACGTGGAAGGCGCGCACGCCGCCGGGATGGCCTGCGTCGGCGTCGGCAGCCACAACTTCACCGTCGCGCAGCTACGCGACGCCGGCGCGGACTACGTCATGGCCTCGCTAACGGAGGGGTTGCCGTTGTGACGAGATCGGGGTTGCTGGCGGGTCCTCCGGTGGTACCGCCTGCGCTCCCGGACGATCACGTCATGATCCTGTTCGGCGCCACAGGTGATCTGGCGAGGCGCAAGCTGCTGCCCGGCCTGTTCCACCTGGTCGTCGCCGGAATGATGCCCGGCCGCTACCGAATCGTCGGTTCCGGCCGACCGGAAGACGCGCCGGACACCGAAGCCTTCCGCGCGCATGTGCGCCGCGCGCTCGAACAGTTCGGCCGGCGCGAGGTCCGCGACGACACCTGGAAAACGTTCGCCGAACGCCTGTCCTTCGCTCCGGCCACCGCCGATGATCCGCAGGCGTTGCTGGCGGCGGTCGCCGAAGCCGAGGCCGATCTCGACCCAGCTGTCCGCCGGCTGGTCTACCTCGCCGTGCCGCCCCAGGCCTTCGCGCCGATGATCGACATGCTTAGTGCATCGAATCTCACGGAGCGCGCTCGAGTCGTCATCGAGAAGCCCTTTGGTAGTGACCTCGCCTCGGCCCAAGCATTGAACCGGACACTGCACAAAGGCTTCGACGAGGACCAGATCTTCCGGATCGACCATTTCCTCGGCAAGGAAGCCGTCCAGAACATCCTGGCGTTCCGGTTCGCCAACGGCCTGTTCGAGCCGGTCTGGAACCGCCGACACGTCGCCTATGTACAGCTCGACGTTCCGGAGCGGTTGACCATCGAAGGCCGCGCGGGGTTCTTCGAGCAGACCGGCACCTTCCGCGACATGGTGGTGACGCACCTATTGCATGTGCTCGGCTTCATCGCTATGGAACCCCCGAGCCGCTTGGACGCTAAGTCGCTGCGCGACGCGACCGGCAAGGTGTTCGACGCGATTAAGCCGATCGAGCCGGACCGCGCGGTCTTCGGCCAGTACGACGGCTACCGGCGAGAGCTCGGCGTGGCAATCGGATCGACCGTCGAGACCTTCGCCGCGGTCGAGGTCGAGGTCGACAACCCGCGCTGGTCGGGAGTGCCGTTCTACCTGCGTACCGGCAAGGCAATGGCCGCGAGCCGCCACACAGTGACGCTCGGGTTCAAGGAACCGGCCCGAGACCTGTTCGCTCGCCTCCCGCACGACGATGGCGTCGCGCACCGTCCTAACGAATTGACCTTCGAGCTCTCCGATCCCGGGGTGATCTGGGTCGACTTCCTCGCCAAGATGCCCGGCCCGACCACCACCGTCGGGCCAGCATCGTTGACATTCCGCTACGGCGAGTCTTTCGACGTCACCAATGATCTCGAAGCCTACGAACGACTATTACACGACGCGATGCTCGGCGACCACACCCTGTACACACGCGCCGACGGCATCGAACGGCTGTGGGAGGTTTCTGCCCCGCTGCTCGAAAGGGCCCCGCTGCCGTTGCCGTACCCCCAAGGATCGTGGGGTCCGTCCGCGACCGAGCAGCTTGTTGCGCCCTACTCCTGGCATCTTCCCTATCCCGACCGGCCAAATGGCTGACCCGAAGCCCCGTCAACTCACGCGGCGGGGCGCGATCCCGCTCACCGAACCCGAAGAACCACCATCCTCGGCTGAACCGCAACAAATAGAGCCGTCATCACTCACCCAACCAGGAGATTCGCCATGCGGCACTTCACCTTCCGTCCAACGTTGACACTGTCCGGCAGAAGCTTCAAGGGCTTGCGGGGCTGGTCAGGCAAGCCCTTACATCCGCCGCTGACAGACGTGCCGGTGACGGCGTACCTGTTTGTCGCGGTGTTCGACGTCCTTTCGATCGCCTTTCATAGCTCGCATCCGGCTGTGGGCCACCAGTTGTTCCTGGCTGCCGGCTGGACCCTGGCGGGAGGCGTCGCGGTGTCGCTACTAACGGCGCTGACCGGTGCCGTCGACTGGTACACCTCGAGCGAACCCGGCACCCAGGCGCGCCGCACGATCAACGCTCACGCGATCACGATGATCACCGTCACCATGATCGTGCTGGTGGACGTGATTGTCCGACTGACCGCGTACTCCGATCGTGCCTCGACTCCCGTCGCCATCGTGGTGCTGTCGGTCGTTGCCGCCGCGCTCGTCAGCTTCGGTGCGAGCCTCGGCGGAACTCTGGTTTATGACTACGGCTTCAACGTCGAGACGGCGGGCGACCATCCGGTGTGGCACAAGAGCGAGACCGACGTGATGCCGGGTCAGCACCAGTCCGTTCCGCCAGCGCTGGCCGGCGAGGAAACCTCCGGGTCCGCCGCGGGCGCGAAGTAGCCACGGGCTCCGGGAGACGGCGATGGTCACCGCATTGGTGCTTTCCGGCGGTGGCAGTCTTGGCGCTGTCCAGGTGGGGATGCTCCTCGCGTTGGCAGACCGGGGGGTGGAGGCGGACCTGTTGGTGGGTAGTTCCGTCGGGGCGCTGAACGCCGCGTTCCTGGCGGGGCACCCGGGTGCCGCCGGGGTGCGCGAGCTCGCCCGAATCTGGGTGAAACTGCGGCGCACGGACATATTTCCCACCGATGCCCCTAGGCTGCTGCGAGCGGTGGCCGGCAGGGTGAGCGGACTTGCAGATCCCGGTCCGCTGCGTGCACTCATGCATAAGAACCTCACGTATCGACGGCTGGAAGATGCTCCGCGGCGGGTCGCCGTCGTCGCGACGGACGTCCTCGCCGGGGAGGAAGTCGTCTACGGCGAGGGGCCAGCGGTCGAAGCGGTGATGGCCAGCGCCGCACTTCCAGCAGCATTCCCCCCGGTGCGAATCGGGCATCGACTACTGATGGACGGTGGTGTCGTCAATAACACGCCCATCTCGGTAGCCCGCCGCTTGGGCGCGGACACGATCTACGTCCTCCCGACTGGTTACGCCTGCGCGCTGAGCGAGGCGCCTCGTTCACCGGTCGGCATGGCGCTGCACGCCGTGACCCTCGCCATCCAGCAGCGACTCGTCGCTGATGTCAGGGCGCTGCAGGACCGCATCGACCTGCACGTGGCGCCACCGCTGTGCCCGCTGACGATTTCTCCTATCGACTTCCGCCACACCGCCTCGTTGATCGACCGCGCCCGGTCCGCGACGGGCTCCTGGCTCGACCGGCCGGTGCCCTCCGACCAGGCGCGCAACCTCGCGATGCACAGCCACGCGATCCTTGACACCGCCGCGGCCTCGAGCGGACCAACATGATCGGTTCGGAGACGACAGGAAGTCCCGACGACCGCCAACATGCCGGTCAGTCAGCGAGCGTCATGAACACCGCGACGACCGTGCCGTAGAGGACGTGCGCGACGAGGCTCACCGCAGGCGTCTGGAGACCGTAGTTGCGAGCCATGAACCCCGGCGACTCGAGGAGTGCAACGCTGGCGGTGTCGCTGAGGGGTGAGCCCATCCGCGGATGCACCAGTGGCAGCAGCACGTTGACGAGGACAGTTCCGGCGAACAGCCCTTGTCCTAGGCCGAATGCCGCTCCCAGCCACCAGTCGTGACGACCGAGGGCGACGAACATCGCGTAGTAGGCCATCGCGAAGACCAGGCCCATGACGAAGTGCGCGGCGTACCCGAGCGCCTTCGCTCGAATCCGGTCAGCGGTCAACGCCGTACCGAGTAGAAACGGAAGGTCCATTCGAGTCAGCTTCAGCTCGCTGGCGGTGCGCAGCATGGTCGTGAGCACCAAGGTCCCTGCGAAGCCACCGGCGAGCGCCGGCCACACGCTCATCTGCTGGCCTCGGCGATCGCAGTGGCTGCACTGATCAACGACAGATGGCTCAGGCCCTGCGGGAGGTTGCCCAGGAACGCACCGGTGATCGGATCGACCTCCTCTGCATAGAGCCCCACGTCGTTGCCGAGCGCGACGAGCTCGTCGAGAAGAGTGCTGGCGTCCGCCACCAGCCCGACCCGAGCCAGCGCCTCGGCGAGCCAGAACGAGCAGCTCAGGAACGCTCCCTCGCCGCCAGCGAGCCCGTCCTGCCCGATATACCTGTACAGGTAGGGGCCGTGGCCCAGCTCGCGGCGCACCGCCCCGACCGTGTCGGCCCACCGCGTCGAGCGCGGTTCGCCGTACCCGGCGAGCAGACCCAGCAGGACGCTCGCGTCGAGCTCGTCGCTGTCGGCGGAGCGCGAATAGCTTTGCTTCAATTCGGAGAAGCACCGCCGTTCGACGAATTCCCGGACCTGCTCGGCCTGCGCGCACCAGTCGGCGCGGTGGCGACGAGGCAATAGCCCAGCGTCAGCGAGTCGGGTGGCTCGGTCGAGGGCGACCCAACACATCATCTTCGAGTGCGTGAAGTGTGCGGGCGCGCTCCGGACCTCCCAGATGCCGGCATCCGGCTCGCGCCAAAGCCGGCACACCAGGTCCGCGACGGCTGCGAACCGCTTCCCGAGATCCGGATCGATCGGCTGACCTGCCTTCGCAAACAACCATACGGTCTGGAGCAGCTCCCCGTAGGTGTCGAGTTGCCTCTGGTCGGCGGCGGCATTCCCTGTCCGCACCGGTAGCGAACCTCGATAACCCGAAAGCGGGAGACTGCGTTCGGCTGCGTGCGTGCCGCCGTCGAGCCGGTATAGGGGCTGTAGTCGTGGGCGCGTCAGCTGCGAAGCGTGCACCAGCCACCAGAAGTACGCCTGCGCCTCCGGCGCGCAGCCAAGCTGCAGCAGGGAGTCGAGGGTGAACGCGGCGTCGCGAACCCAACAGAAGCGGTAGTCCCAGTTGCGTTCCCCGCCGATCTGTTCGGGCAGCGAGGTCGTCGCCGCGGCTGCGACGGCACCAGACGGCGCATGCACGAGCAGCTTCAGGGCGAGCGCGCTGCGGGTCACCGCTTCCTGCCAGCGACCGGCGACTTGGCGAGCACCAACCCATTCGCGCCAGGTCGTCACGGTCCTGCCGAAACGCGCGTCCAACTCCGCCCGGGTGGGGAACACGAGCGGTTCCTGATGCGCCGCGCACAGCGCGATCACGCTTCGCGACTCCGGCTGCGTTTCGAAACTGCTGCCGATAGACCCGCCGTCGATCTGCACCTCACCGGCATCGAACGCACACACCGCAACGGCGTCACTGCCGGAGGTAGCGATCGGGATGCGGCGTCGCCACTCGAGCCGGGTCGCCCCTTGCCCGTAGCCGAATCGTGGACTGACCTGCCAGCGGAGAGGAACACGTCCGGCAACTCCGTCAACCTGTCGCTGTAACTCCCGTGATGGTCCCAGGCCGTCGCCCAGGACGGTCAACGCGTCGATGACTCGCGCTTCGCCGAGGTCGGTGAGGAATGTTGTCTCGAGAACATTCGTGCCTGGCAGGTAGCGCCTCGTTACCTGGTAGGGGATGGTCGGCGCGAGGGTGAAGCAGCCGCCTGCTCGACTGTCGAGGACGGAAGCGAAAACAGCGGGCGAATCGAGGTCCGGCAAGGCAAGCCAATCGATCGCACCGTCGTCGGCGACCAGCGCGGCCGTTCGACCGTCACCGATCACGGCGTAAGCGCGCAATGGTGCGTAACCGTCGTACCGAGGCGACGGGGCACGGCCTGATTTGTACGTAGAACGCGATTGGTATGCGATGGTCAGCTCGTTTCGCCAGGCGCGAACACGCAGCGTAACCGAGCGCCCGAGCGCTTACGGATCTCGCACCACCGGTCGCTGGCGGCGGCCGGGCGCTTGCGCATTCGTCCCTGCTGTTCTGCACCCGTGGCCTCGCCGCGTCACATCCCGTGGGAGAGGCTGATCACCTCCGGCGGGCAGAGCCGCACCGGGGGTTTCCCGAGCGCACCTGGGTGCCATGCTCTCGATATGGGAAGCACTTCGCCGGACGCTGACTCAGCGCATCTGGATCTGGCGACGGTCCAGGCGGCGCTCGAGGTGGCGGTGCGCGCCCCTTCGATCCACAACACCCAGCCCTGGCGTTGGCGGCTGGAGGACGACGGGCTGCTGCTGCTCGCGGACCGGGAACGTCAGCTGTCCGTGGCCGATCCCGATGGGCACTCGCTGCTGGTGAGCTGCGGCGCAGCGCTGCACCTTACCGAACTGGCGCTGCGGGCCGCTGGGTGGCGATTCGAGAGCAGTTATCTGCCTGATGCGGCCGATCCGGACCTGCTGGCGTGGATCCGCCCGGTTGGACGCACCGATCCGGACGAGCAGTTGGCGTCGCAGGTCGACGCCGCCCGTCGCCGGCGCTGCGACCGGCGTCCGTTCGCCGAAGGGCAGATCGACGACGACGCTCGGAACGAGTTGCGGTCGGCCGGCCGGGACTCATCGGCGTATGTCGACTTCCCCGACACTCCAGAGCGGCACGTTGAACTCGCTGTCGCGGTGAGTTGGGCCGACCGGATCGAGCGTAACGACGAGGCTTACCTGGCCGAGATGAGGCGGTGGCTGCGCGATCCCGACGTGCACACGCTTGTAGACGGTGTGCCCGTCGAGGCGATCCCGCGCGTGCCGGTCGACGCTCCCCGGCACACCGATATTCCGTTACGCGACTTCGAGGTCGGCGTCAGCGGGCGGCAGCTCATCGAGCACGGCGTCGACGAACACCCGCTTATCGCCGTCGTCTTCACCGAGACCAGTGAGCTCCGCGATCATCTGCGGGCCGGGATGTCGATGATGCGACTCATGGTGCGGGCCGACCTGTTAGGCCTCTCCAGCTGCCCGTTGAGTCAGGCGGTTGACTTCGCCGCGTTCCGGGCGCGGCTGCAAGCGCGGATGGGCTGGATCGGCTACCCGCAGATGATCCTGCGCTTCGGCCGTCCGGCGACGCCGATCACTGATCTGCTGCTCACCCCTCGACGGCCGGTGGCCGACGTCCTCGAGGTTGCCATCAGCCCTTCCGCGTAGCGGATGCGTGCGCATCGACCTCGGCGACGAGAAGCGGCAGCCGGGTCGGTCGGTCTTGAGCGTTGGCTGGAGGATGGCTGAGAACGGACGGGGTGTGTACCCGATGTGTACCCGCCAGAGTCAGCCTTCCGCCTCGGACCAGGGGTTCACGAGCGGCAGGTTGAGGGCCTCGAAGTCGGTGATGTTCCGAGTAGCCAGAGTGGCGTCATGTTGCCGGCAGATCGCTGCGATCTGGACATCGAGCGCGCTCATGGTGCGTCCGCGACGTCGACCGGTCGCCACGATGTCGGCGTAGTGCGAGCTTGAACGTGAGTCAAAGGGAAGGACGTAGCCACCGAATACGTCGTTGATGACTCGCTCGATCTGCCTGCCGATCGTCTCCTTGCGCCGGCCGCGTGGGACAACGGCAACCCCAGCGCGGAGTTCGGCGGCAGTGATCGAGGTGATGACGAGCTCCGTGCTGTCCTGGTCGTCTACCCATCGCAGGACGTGCGGCGTGGGTGTCGGTTTGATCAGTTCGGATAGCACGTTGGTGTCCAGGACGATCACGCGAGGTCCGCGATCCGCGCCTCGCTATCGCGTTCAGGAATCGGAAGGTCGGCTCCGCCGGCTTCAGTGAACTGCTCGTGGATAAATGTGCCGAGGCGACGAGTTGGTCGGATGCTTCCGACGGCTTCCTGCAGGGCCGCGCGCGCCTCGGCTTCCATCGATCGGCCGTTCGCGGCTGCTCGACGCCGTAGCCGCGCCTTGACCTCGGGATCCAGGTCGCGGATCACTAACGTCGCCACAGCGCCACCTCCTGATAGCAACGCTAGCACTCCCTGGGACCTGGCTCGGAGGTCCCGGCCCTCATCGGGGCAGAATCCGTCGGAGTAGATGGGCTCCCCGGCGAGACGCCATGTCGGGTTGCGCCAACCTCGTCAATGCCTCCTCGACCATTCGCGTCGACGTACCTGTCGTCGTCCCACCAACGAGCTGAGCCGGCCGGCTCGCCGGAGAGAGACACGCCCGTTGCTCCGGCTCGGCAGCCCGGGTAAGCAGCATCGGCGCCCGGCCGTGGTCCCGATTCGTTTCCCGTAGGATCCCCCGGGGGTAACGCAGGGATGCCGACCATGACCTGTGCGGGGTGCGGCCACGCCAACGGCGAGAAGGCCCGCTTCTGCGAGAGCTGCGGCAGCCCGCTGTCGCCGCGATGCACCTCGTGCGGCGAGGAGTTGTCGGACAGGGCTCGTTTTTGCAGCAGCTGTGGTACGCCGGTGGCCGACGGGGCTGGCGCCACCGCCGCGCTGAAGGTGATCTCAGTAGTGTTCAGCGACCTCGTCGGTTCGACGGCGCTCCAGGAGACGCTCGAGCCCGAGTCGGTGCGCCGGGTGATGGCCCGCTTCTACGAGGCGATGCAGGGTGTCGTCAACCGCCACGGCGGAGCGATCCAGAAGTTCATCGGCGACGCGGTGGTGGCGGTCTTCGGCGCACCGGCGGTTGGCGAGGACGATGCGCTGCGGGCGGTTCGATGCGCCGCGGCAATGGCCAAGGAGCTGGCCGCCCTGAACGACGAGTTCGAGGCGGCCTGGGGCGTCCGGCTCGAGATCCGCACCGGGGTCAACACCGGCGAGCTCGCGGTCAGCGACGAGGGAATTTTCGTCGGCGACACGATGAACACCGCGGCGCGGCTGGAGCAGGCGGCCGCCGCTGGTGAGGTGCTGGTAGGCGAGGCGACGTGGCGCCTGATCCGGCACGAAACGGAGCTCGAGGAACTGGCCCCGCTTTCCCTGAAAGGCAAGACCGCGGCGGTTCGCGTGTGGCGACTCCTCGGGACCGAGACGCGAGGCGCGGCCGCAGCAGCGGCTCCGCTCGTGGGGCGTGACCGGGAGCTTGCGCGGCTACGTGTCGCGCTGGACGCCGCGATCGACGCGCGCGCCTGCCGGCTGGTCTCGATCATCGGATCGCCCGGGCTGGGCAAGTCCCGGCTCGCGGCCGAGTTCGCGCAGGCGATCGACGGTGAAGCGACGGTCCTCGACGGGCATTGCGAACTGAGTGGGGAGGGGATCACGTTCCTGCCCGTCGCTGAAGTGCTGCGCGGCGCGGCGTCGATCGGTGAGGCGGATCTGCCCGAACAGGTGATCGCGAAGCTTGCGGCCATCGTCGAGGACGTGCCCGACGGCGACCGGGTTGCCGCGGGCGCTGCGAGCCTGCTGGGCGCCGGCTCACCCACCGCACCCGAGGAGACCTTCTGGGCGGTACGAACCGTATTTGAGTCACTCGGCCGAAAGCGGCCCCTGATGATCGTGCTCGACGACGTCCACTGGGGTCAGCCGATGTTCCTCGATCTGATCGAGCATCTCGTGGAGTGGGTCCGCGACGCCGCGATCCTGCTGGTCGCCCTTGCGCGGCCCGAGCTTCGCGAGGTGCGAGAAGTCCTGGCCGCCGCAGGGCGGCGTGCCGTCGACGTGATCGAGCTCGACGCGCTGCAGCCCGAGCAGAGCCGCGAGATCGTCGGCGGACTGCTTGGTCAGGTCGAGCTCCCGGATCAGTTACTCGCGAAAATTCTCGAGACCACCGGGGGCAACCCGCTGTTCATCGGCGAGCTGCTACGAATGCTCGTCGACGAGGGGCTGCTCGAGCGCGCCGGTGAGGTATGGGTCTTCGCCGGCAACGCCGAGACGATCCAGGTGCCCCCCACCATCCAGGCGCTGCTCACCGCTCGGATCGAACGGCTTCGCGCTGGCGAGCGGTCCGTCGTCGAGCGGGCGGCGGTGATCGGCAAACAGTTCTACCGGGGCGCAGTCGCAGAGCTCGTTGCTCCGCCGGTCCGCTCGGGGATCGACGGCCACCTGGAGACGCTGCGGCGCAAGGACATCGTCGAGCCCGAGGGCACCTACTGGATCGACGAGCCGGTGTACCGCTTCCACCACGTCCTGATCCGCGACGCCGCCTACCACCTGCTGCTCAAGGAGGCGCGCGCGGAGCTGCACGAGCGGTTCGCCGACTGGCTCGAGGACAAGGCCGGTGAGCTGGTCGGCGAGCACGAGGAGGTGATCGCCTACCACCTGGAGCAGGCGCACGAGTACCGCCGGCAGCTCGGCCCGCTCGATGGGCGAGGAACGGCGCTCGGATCACGCGCTGCGCAGCACCTGGCGTCCGCTGGCCGGCGAGCGCTGGCCCGGGAGGATCTGGCCGCCGCAGCCAACCTGCTCCAGCGAGCGCTCGATCGCAAGGCGGAGGTCGCCGAGGAGGAGATCCGCTGGGACCTGGCCGACGCGCTGCTGTCCGCGGGCGACACCGCCGCAACCCACGCGGTCGTCGAGCGTCTAAAGGGTCCGCGCGGCGACGTGCTGGCGTCGCAACTCGCGGTGCTGACCGGCACCGACGTGCTCGAGGATGTCGTTGAACGCGTGACGGCGGCGACTACCGCTCTCGCAGCCCTCGGCGACGACCGCGGGGAGGCGAAGGGACACCATGTCGCGGCTCAGGTGCAGGCGCAGCTGGGACAAGTCGCCGACGTGGAGGCCTCGCTCGACCGGGCGTTGCTGGCAGCCCGAAAGGCCGACGACCGGCGCCGGATCACCGCCGTGTTGGCGGCGGCGCCGCGGGCGGCGCTGTGGGGACCG
Source organism: Frankiales bacterium (assembly GCA_025980465.1). GTDB lineage: Bacteria > Actinomycetota > Actinomycetes > JAFAQI01 > JAFAQI01 > JAICXJ01. The sequence goes on from JAICXJ010000031.1 coordinate 23,811, forward strand.
TCCCCGGTGATGAGGGCGTCAGGTCGATGCCTGGACGTCGTGCGCATCCTGCGAATGAGCTCCGGAAACCGCCATGTCGAGCCGGTGGCGCTGCGCTGCCAAGCGGTGCTCGAGGCGATGCGCGGCCGGTCGGACGCCGCTCGCGAGATCCTCGCCGGCGGTCGCGCGACACTCGAGGAGCTGGGGCTGACCTTCGAGCTGCACGAGCTCGGAATGCATGCCGGGATCGTCGAGTTGCTGGACGGCAAGCCGGGCGACGCCGAGGGCTTGCTGCGCGCCGCCCGGGACGGGTTCGCAACGCTCGGAGCGTCCGTCAGCGCCGCCGCGTCCGCGGCACTACTCGCCCGGGCGCTCGCCGATCAGCGGCGCGACGACGAGGCGATCGCCGAGACCGAGTACGCCGAGGAGCATGCGGGCGGCGACCTGAAGACCACGATCACCTGGCTCGGCGTCCGCGCCGAAGCGCTGGTGCGCCGCGACCGGACCGAGGACGCACTGGGCCTCGCCCGTCGCGCGGTAGCGCTGGCCGACCCGACGGATGCGTTGGCGGACAAGGCGGACGCGTACCTGGCACTCGCGCGGGTGTGCCGCGAATCGGGCCGGTCCGAGGAGGCGCGCGAAGCAGCAGCCGCCGCGCGGGCGCTGTATGCGGCAAAGGACCACGCGATCGGCGTGCGGTGGGCCGGCGAGCTGGCGTCAGGCCCCGCGCGTTCCGATCCGGCTGATGTGACCCCCGTTACCACGACGGCTGCCGCGGTCGACGAGCCGGAGCTGACCGCGTTCGCCGCCAGGTTCGGTGCGGTCATGGCCGTGCATGACGTCGAGGGTCTCGCCGCGCTGTGCGCCCCCGGCTGGGTGCTGATCGACCACCGCCAGCTCACGCGGGACATGCACGATGACGTCCGGTCATGGATCAGCCCGATCTTCGAAGGGTCCCTCGACATCCGCCTAGACGTCGACGAGGTGATCGCAGCGGCACCGGGCGTCGTCGCGCTCCGGACGGCGTGGCGTGGGCACAGCAGCGACGGTGGCGGCGAGTTCGAGCTTCCGGTCGGGAACGTCCTCGCGATTCGCGGCGGACTGCTCGAGCGTGCGGAAGTATTCGACGTCGACGCCGAGACCTCGATGCGGGCGTGCTTCGAGGACCTCCGCGGCCGGATGCTGCTCGGAGACCGGCCGCCGGAACGCTGGTGGCGGACCTTCGTCGAGGCCTTCGCCCGACAGGACGCGTCCTGGCTTGGCGACCTGTACGCCGAGGACTACGTGCAGGTCGACCGTCGCGCGCTCGCCTGGGAGGACGTCCACGGTCGCGAAGCCGCGGTGCACCTGCTCGAATCGGCCTGGCGGATAGCGGCGGACGTCCGTTGCGTCATCGACCAGGTGCTCGCCTGTGACGACGAGCGAATCGCCGTGCGCTGCCGGTTTGCCGGCACGGCGCTCGACGGAGCCGGACCGATGGAGATTGCCCTTGGTTATGCCGGCGTGGTGAACGATGCCATTGCTGTCCGGGGCGAGCAGTTCGACCCCCTCGACCGCGACGGGATGCTTGCCCGATACCGCGAGCTTGGCGGGGCGCTGGGTGCACGTGCGGTTCGGCCGCCCGAGAGGTTGCTGCGCGAGTACTTCCGACGGTTCGAGGCGCGCGACGTCGAGGCCCTGAGTCAGCTCGTGACCGACGACGTCTTCACTGCGGAGCATCGCCGCATCCGATTCGGCGCCGGGCAGGGCCGGGAGCGATTCGCCCGGACGCTTGCCTCGATCATCGCTGTCACGGCCGACTGGCACATCACCATCGAGGAGGTCATCGCTAGCGACGAGCGCACGATCGTTGCGCAGGTCGCCTATCGCGGCACGAGTTCGCAGTATCACGTCGGCGCCACCGAGGTCATCATCGGCGAGGTGTATGCGCTGCGCGACGGCGTCTTCTGCTCGATCGATCTCTACGAGCCCGACGACCGGGCGGCGATGATCGCCCGCTACGTCGAGCTGGGCGGCGGGCTGGGTCAGCTCGGCGACACTGAGCCCGAGCGGCTTTGCGCCGAGTTCGCCCGATGCCACGCCCGCCGGGACCTCGACGGGATGCTGGAACTGACCGACGACGACTGCCGGTGGATCGACCGGCGCGGCCTCGCGTGGGAGCCGACCGTCGGCCGTGACGGTGTCGCGGCGGTGACGGTCTCCGCCTGGCACGACATCGGGCACATCCGGGTCGAGTTCGACGAGGTGCTGGCCGTTTCCGATCGGGTGCTGGCGGTGCGGTTCAGATGGGTCGGCCAGGACGGCCGCGGCGGCGCCTTTGAACTGCCGGCCGGACAAGTGAGCGTCTACGAGAACGGTCGCTGCATCTCGGTCGACCAGTACGACGCCGACGACCGCGAGGCGATGCTCGCCCGGTTCCGCGAGCTCGACGGCTCGCGATCGGTGCTCGGCGACCGTGCGTCGGAGCGTGTCCTCGCCGAGCTCCAGGCGGTGCTGAACGGGCGCGACTACCGACGCCTCGCCGAGCTGATCAGCCAGGACGCGTACATCGTCGATCACCGACCGCTCGGTTATGACGACGTGCGCGGTCGCGATCAGTGCGTGCGAGATCTGCGGACGGTGTACGACGCCTCACCCGACGTCCATCTCGACTTCGACGAGGTTCTCGCCGCAGACGACCGGGTCGCCGTCACGTGGCTCGCCGTTCGCGGCCGCGGCGTGAAGGCCGGCGAGCTCGAGACGGCGTACCTGGCTGTCAGCCTGATCGAGGACGGCTTGTTGGTCGGTCTGGACTACTACCCGACCGACGACTGCCGGACCGCCATCACCCGGTACGCGGAGCTCGGCGGCGGCGGCGGGCTGCTCGGCGACCGGCCACCCGAAGAGTTCTACCGGCGCTGGCTGCCGCTGTCGGCCGCTGCCGATGTCGATGCCTTGACCAACCTGGTGGCCGAGGACTTCGTACGGATCGATCACCGATCCTTGGGCTGGGAACCGTTACACGGCCGCGATGCGAACGTCGCACTGTGGAGCTCGGCCTATGAAGGCATCGCTCACCTCCGGATGGAGATCGACGAGGTGCTGGCATGCGACGAGCGCGTCATCGCGCTGCGGTTCACCTGGCACGGCGTTGCGATCGGGGGTCCGGGCGAGTTCGAGGTCGGCGTCGGCCAGGTCAACGTGATCGAGGACGGGATCTGGCGCAGCTGCGACCAGTACGCGCCCGAGGACCGGGAGGCGATGATGCTGCGATTCGCCGAGCACAGGCGTTAGCCGTCTGCTGCTACACGCCGTTGCGATGCAGCGGGGAGGGCTGAGTGCAGCACCTGGGATCGGCGCTGCTGTGCGCCGTCCGGTCGGACGTCGTGGGAATCAAGGCCCGGGGCGCTGGTGCCCCCGGTGGGACCCGGACCAGTCCTCCGCAGGTTCATCGTTCTGAAATCGCGATTGCCGCTGTCCTGAAGTTCGGCGCCACTCTCGCTGACGCCGGCCAGGGCAGCTCGATGGACGGTTCGGTCGACGCCAGTGCGTAGCTGGCTACCGTTCGGCTCGCCGCCGAACTCCGGACGGTGCCGTATCAGGCGCTCCGTCGGTCGAGCTAGGCCGGTTCGGCGTTGTTATGCGTCGCGTCGTTCGAGCATCGCCCAGGCGGCGAAGTAGACGATCGCGACGAATAGGCAGAGCAGTCCGAAGCCGGCCCATGGCCCGAGAGTATGGGACGCGCGGGTGACATTGGTGATCTGGCTTCCTGCCCCGGTTGGCCAGAACTTGTTGATCGGGTTTTGCCATGAGGCCGGAAGGGCCTGGGCGATGCCGGGAAGGACCAGCGCGACGGTGACCATGGCTGCGATGCCGGCAGCGGAGTGCCGGAGCAGGGCGCCAGTGGCGACGGCGAGGAGCGCTAGAGCGCTCATTAGCAGCCCTGCTCCGATCACCGCCCGTGTCACCGCGGCGTCGCCGAGGGATGCGGTCGGAGCGTGGCCGCTGATGACGGCCTGACCCACGAAGAACGAGCTGAAGCTGGTGACCTCTCCGACGAGGAGCGTCACTGCGGCGAAGACAGCCGATTTGGCCGCGAGCAGGCGGCCGCGTTTGGGGACGACGGTGAGGCTGGTGCGAATCATCCCGGAGGAATACTCGGAGCTGATGAACAGTACGCCGAGCACTTCGATGGCGAGCTGGCCAATCGCCATCCCCGAGGTGCTGAGCGCCGCGGGGTCCCAGCTCGCCTTGCTCGACAGACTGCTGCCGGCGTAGCTGTGGCTCGAGGCCGCGGCGATTGCCGCTCCCAATCCGACTCCGAGCACGACTGAGACGCCCAGCGCCCAGAAGCTCGATCGCAGCGACCGGAGCTTGAACCACTCTGCGCGCAGCGCGTCGCTGAAACTCGCAGCTCGAGATGCCGCCCGGCTCGCAGCGCCGGCGTGCACGGTCGCGGCATCGGTCATCGGGATATCTCGGTTGCCTGGTACTCGACGCTGCCTCGGGTCAGTTCCATGAACGCCTCCTCTAGCGAGGCGCGGACAGGAGTGAGCTCGAACAGGACGATGCCGTGCGCGGCGGCCAGCTTTCCGACGTCGGCGCTGTCCATCCGGATGATCTCGATGAGTTCGGGGGCGCTGCCCTGCCGAACCTCGGCGCCCGCTTCCCGGCATCGGTCGGCCAGTTCCGCCGCCTGGGGGCTGTGGACGTGTACTGAGTGCTGGGAGCTCGACCGGACGAACTCGTCCACGCTCATGTCTGCGATCAGACGACCCTTGCCGATCACGAGCAGGTGGTCGGCGGTCAGGGCCATCTCGCTCATCAGGTGGCTAGAGACCAGGACCGTGCGACCGTCGCCGGCGAGCGCGCGGATGAGGGTGCGGATCCAGTGGATGCCGTCAGGATCGAGACCATTCACTGGCTCGTCGAAGATGAGGACCTGTGGGTCGCCGAGCAGAGCAGAGGCGATGCCGAGCCGTTGGCTCATGCCCAGCGAGAAGCCTTTCGCGCGCCGGTCGGCCACGCCCTCGAGACCGACCATTCCGAGCACCTCGTTGACCCGGCTGGCAGGGATGCCGTTGCTGGCAGCGAGGCATAGCAGGTGGTCGTAGGCTCGGCGGCCACCCTGCAGCGCCTGGGCGTCGAGGAGAGCCCCAACCTCGCGCATCGGTGCCGGCAGGTCACGGTAGCTACGGCCCGCGACGGTCACCGAGCCCTGCGTCGGCGCGTCGAGGCCCAGGATCATCCGCATGGTGGTGGTCTTGCCGGCGCCGTTGGGGCCGAGGAAACCCGTGACCATCCCCGGCCGGATCGAGAACGACAGGTCGTCGACCGCCGTCATGGAGCCGTAGCGCTTGACCAGGTTTTGAGCCTCGATCATGACGCTACTGAGACGTCACCGAATCGCGTGGTAGGCGACCCGGCTACGACGGCCGCCGTCACCGCGCTGACCGACTGAACGGGATCGCGAAGTCCTGGTAGGTGTCGGTCCCCCCCTCGCTCGGGAGATAGGTGATCCGCACACCCAGCGCGGCTAAGCGCACGTCTACCTCGTGCTGGTGCTGGTCGGTCCACGCCTCGAGTGATCGTCCGACCACTTGCCAGTTGGCGCCGTCGAGCTGTCCGTCGCCGATCGGTACGAACGCCTCCCCATGGGCCGGCTCGGAACGTAGGGTCAGCTCCGGGCAGCGGGCGGCGAGCGCTTCCGCCTCGTCCGCTGGCACGGGACGACACCACTCGATCGGACCGTCGCTGTCCTCGCTGACCTCGCCCCAGAAGATCTGGAAGAACGCGCCGGCACGCCCCTCGATCGACGGCAGCTTGTAGTGCCGAAGCAGCGCGATGAACTCCTTGCCGAACGCCCAGGCCGCCTTCTCACCGGTGACGTTGCGCTTGACGCACAGCACGCTGCGCTCGGGCATCTCTCTCGTGGCGACTTCATTCATGGCCGGCCTGTTTCCGCTCAGCTCGTCGATCAGGTAGGTCGCGAGCGCACGCAGGGACGAGTGCTTTTTCTCGATTGCGGACCAGTGCTGCCGGACACGCTCGGCCGCTTCGACCGGCTCCAACGGCAGGATGGACTTGATCTCCGCAAGCGGGAAATGCAGCTGACGCAGTGCCGCGATCAGACGCGCCTGCCCCAGCTGGCTGGCCTCGTAGAAGCGGTAGCCAGACTCCTCATCCACCCGCGCAGGCGGTAGCAGGCCAGCATCGTCATAGATCCGCAGCGCCCTAGCCGACAGCCGCGAGCGACTAGCGAACTCTCCGATGCCCATCTCACCCACTTGCGCGCTCCTCAACGACACGACGCTTGCCGGACACCAGCCTGGGGCTTCACCCAACGTCAAGGTCAAGCCGCCGTCGAGAACGCAAGGTCAATACCGTCCGCGGCTAGCACCCCGGTATCGACCACCGGCTCGTCTCCCCGATCACCAGGGCCGAGCGCCGCGGACCCGCAGCGCCCCTTCATGGCCGCCGTCGCGCGGTAGATGTCACAGCGGTACGTACTGGTCATCGGTGCGGCCGCCGCCGTACCCATTTGCGATCCGCTCGATGACCCCGGCCCCGGACGGTGGACGGCCTATCTCACCTCCCGATTCAGTCGCTTGGACAGTCTGAGACACAACGAGGGTCTGCCGTCCGCTCAGTTTCGCTGTGCGTGACTCACCGGTCTTGCTGATTTGCCGACGCCCGCCGATCGCAAGTCGCGCAGGTCCGAATCACCCCTCGTAGCGCCGACACCGGCAGGCCAGACGGATACCCAAACCAGGCCGTGACCTGCGGGTTTGTGATGCAGAGTATCGATCTGGTCGATAGGGGGGAGCCGGACCAGTCCTCCGACGCTTCGTACGCGTCCGCTCCCGTGTCGGGCTGGCTTGAGTGCCGACGGCACAGGTTCGCATTGGCCGGGGGTGCACCGGTCGGTACGGTGGTCACGTCATCGGGGTCCGGACGCGTTTGTCGTCCTCCGCGCGCGGGGAGATCAGTTCGCCGGCGAAGTAACGGCGCGACCCGATCGGCGCATGCTGACCAATGTCCGCACGACGAGGAACGCTTCGGTGAAGCCGATGATGGCGCCGATGGCCGAGCCGACGATGACGGCGTCCCACCGGCCAGCACTAATTCCGACGTTGTGTTTGAACAGTTCGACTATCTCGCCAATCCCGAAACCGGCGCCGTAAAGGGCTAGTAGCGAAAGGCCGGTGCCGACGAGCCACCGACGCGCGGAGAACGTGAGGAACACGGCGACGATCCCGATGGCGACGAGGAAGAGGGGACTGGTGAACTCAGTGCCGTTCGCCATTGCGTGGGCGGCATGGGTTCCTGGCTTTTGCAGGTGAGCGGTCCAGGTGAGGATCGTCCCGAGGATGTTGAACCCGATGAGGGTCCACGCGGCGGTGCGGAAGCGATTGGCAGTCATGGTGTCAGGGTGTGCTGCAGCATGGCCCCTGTCGTCAGCCTGCAGAGCGATTTTCCGGTAGCCCCTGCGACGACCGACGAGTCGTTCTTTTGGACGACGTCCGGCCCGGTACGACGCCGTACGCTCGCCAGGTGTGCAGAGCAGAAAGGGCCGTACCGTCGAACCTGCGTGCCATGGGGAGCTGGTCGTCGTACGTCGACGGTGTGGTTGCCGGCGCCCTGTCCGCAGTTGTGCTCGGCCTCTGGGTAACCCGATCCTCGAACTCCGCCCTGACCGCTTCGGCAGTTGTCTGCGGGTTGATGACGACGACGACGGTGGCATGGCGCAACCGGGCTCCTGAAGTCGCCGTGACGGTCGCCGGTGCCGGAGCCATCGGTGCCGAATGGCTTGCGAGCACTCACCGGCCGCATGCCTTCGACTTGGTTGTCGTGTTGGCGGTATTGCTCGGGATGTACACAGCCGGCGCGAGGGGCGTCAACCGCCGCCAGGTCGCGGCGCTGGCCGCCCTCGTGATCTACGGGATTGCGGTGTGCGCCGTGGCCGCCATCGTCACCAGTTCGCTGAGCGTTGCGAACGTCATCGAATACGCACTTCCAATAGTTGTCGTACCGGCCTCAGTCGGCTGGCTCGTCGCACGCCACCGCAGCCTGACAGCACAACTTGCGGCGGCGACGGCGCAGCTTCGTGCCGGAGAGGAGATGCGCCTCGCCCTTGTCTCCGAGAGCGAGCGCAACCGAGTAGCCAGGGAGCTGCACGATGTCGTCGCGCATGCCGTCAGCGTGATGGTTGTGCAGGCGGGGGCGGCCCGCATCACCCTCACCTCCGAGCCGAACCTGGCCCGGGCAGCACTCGACGAGGTGACGCAAGCGGGACGCGCCGCGATGGCCGAGCTGCGTCGAATCATCGGAGTGGGCTTCGAGCGCCACAGCGAAACAGCCCCTAACGGGATAGCGGGGATCGACGCTCTGGTCGAGCACCGTCGCGCCGGCGGGCTCGTGATTCGGATGAGCGTGACCGGAAGCGAGCGGGCAATGCCGGCCGCAGTCGACGTCACGATCTACCGCCTGGTGCAAGAAGCGCTGACCAACATCGCCAAGCACGCCCGGCCCGCGGAAGCCGACGTGAGCGTGGCGATCGAGCAAGGAGCGGTGGCGGTGCGCGTCCGCAACTCAGCACCGAAAGGTCCAGCTCGCTCGATCGACTCCGGTGGGTCTGGGCAAGGCCTGGTAGGGATGCGAGAGCGCGTGCAATCCTGCGGCGGGCAGTTGTCCTACGGTCCGCTCCACGGCGGGGGTTTCGAGGTGCGTGCCCGGATCCCGCTGACCACTGCACGGGACGAACCATCGCGTGGACGGCCGTCGAGCGTGCTGACGGCCCGGATTCGCGCTCGCGGGCCGTGGCTGGCGATGGTCGCCGCGATGTGCATATTGGGTGCCGACGCCGATGCCAGCCCCGATCGCGGGCAATCGCTGGCTCTCAACATCGGCTTGGCCGTCGCCATGGCGGTTCCGCTGATCTGGCGCCGCAGGTCATCGCTCCTATTTCTTGTCGCGGTCAATCTCCTGGCCGTCCCGATCAGCAACTCGGTCGGGTCGGACAGCGACCTCCTCCTGCTGAGCACCTACGTATTCGTCGTACCCGTCTGGGCGGTCGCCGCCTGGTCTACCTCGGGTCCGGCCGTCACTGGGCTAGTCCTCGCCGGCGCCTTCAACGCGGGCGAATGCCTGTACTGGCATTTCGGCGTTACCGCCATAGCCGCCAACCTGTTGTTCACTGGATTGCTCTGGGGCGCAGGCCGAGTGGTGCGCTCGCAGCGGCTCCTAGCCGCTGACCTCGAGCGGACTCACTCCCGCCTCGCGGCCGAGCAACAAACACGGGAGCTGCTGCGACTGGCTGCGGAGCGCACTCGATTGGTCGCCGAACTGCACTCGCTCGTCGATGAGCAGGTGAGCGCCATGGTCGGCGCGGCAGAGTCCACCAGGAGCATCATCGGCGCGGACTCCGCCGCATGCGCTGCGTCGATCGCCGCCATCGAGCGGGCCGGGCGCGAGGCGCTGGCCCGGTTGCGGGAAATACTCGGGCTCCTCCGCACGGAACACGACCCGGAACGGCTATCACCATTGTTCGGTGTTGAGCACCTCCACGACCTGGTCTCCCGCTATCGCCCATCGGGCAGCCCGACTGAGCTCGACGTGAGCGGTTCTCCGGTGCCACTTCTCGGCGGACTCGACGTCCTGGCCTACCGAATCGTCGAAGACGTGCTGGCCGCTGCGGGCGACATGGCGCCCTCCGTGGCGGTCAGCCTGCGATTCACCGAGGACTACCTGGGTCTGGAGTTCGTCGTCGCCGGGTCACTCGTTGATTGGGCGCCGCGCGACACCCAAGCGAAGGTCCAACGACGGGGCGGTCGGGTCCGCCGTGAGCGCGTCGGTGTCCGGGAGCACATCATTGTCGAGTTACCACTAGCGTTGGCGCTCGTCAGTCAATGACCGTTCGGGTGCTGATTGCCGACGACCAGCAACTCCTGCGCGCCGGCTTCCGACTCATCCTCGAACGCCAGCCCGATCTCGAAATAGTGGCCGAAGCGACCAACGGCATCGAGACCGTCAACTTGGTCCGGCAGCTCAGACCGGACGTCGTACTCATGGACATTCGTATGCCAGAACTCGACGGAATCCAAGCCACCCGGCTGATCCTCGCCGACCAAGCCACAGCCCACACCCGCATCGTCATCCTCACGACGTTCGACCTCGACGAGTACGTCTACGAAGCCCTGCGCGCTGGCGCGAGCGGCTTCCTGCTCAAGGACCTGCCGCCCGAACAGCTCGCCGCCGCCGTGCTCACAGTCGGCCACGGCGACACGCTCCTCGCCCCCACCGTTACCCGACGTCTCATCGAGCACTTCACCGAAAGCGCCCGTCTCCCTGGTCCGAATCCCATCGTCAGTGACCTGACCCCGCGGGAGCTGGAAGTCCTGAGGTTGCTGGCGACAGGGATGTCGAACGCCGAGATTGCGGTTGCGCTCTTCATTGCCGAGACCACCGTCAAGACCCACATCGCGCGCCTGCTGACCAAGCTCCGCCTTCGCGACCGGGTGCAAGCGGTCGTCTTCGCCTATCAAAACGGCATTGCCGCAGCTGATCGATGACGCGCTGCACCCAAGCAGATGGGCGGGCCGTCGAACCCCGCGCCGCTGCTTGCAGGCCCGATCATTGGGCTCAGTCCGGCCGGGGCGAAAGGGTCTGCTGTCGGTTCAGTTGACGGCGTTTGTGACTGAGGCGTGCTGCTTGAGATCGAAGGGCCCGCGGGGGCGCCCGCATCGGATAGCCGAGCAGGCGGGCGCCGAGGGCGCTGGACGACCAATCAGGTAGGCAAGCGGCCCCGTGCGCAGGTACGAATCGCTCGTGTCGGTGGCACACGGAGGGCTAGCGCATACTTGAAAGCCGGGCTCGACCTGCGGGTTCGCCTACAGAGTATCTGTCTGATTTGAAGGCAGGAGCCGGACCAGTCCTCCGCAGGTTCGTGGCATTGAGGTCCCGCGTGCAGCTCGCTTGAGGTTCGCGTCCGGTCCGCATCTTCGTTCGGCCGCACGGCCGGCCGGTTCTGGTCGGCCCCCTCGGCCGATGGCCGGGGATGCAGAACTGGCATTACCGATCGGTTGCTCAACCTGGAGAAGATCAACGCACTGCGTCAGCAGCGGCAGCTGTCGAGGAATCGGGCCAGCGCGACCCGGCGACGGCGAGCGTCATGCGGGCTCAGGCGCAGCGTCGCCGGGCGACGTCGTTGGCTTGGTCGCGACCGGCGGCTTGTCCAGGATGCGGTCGCCGACGAGGAGAAAGGTCGTGCCGATCGCACCCGCCACGACAGCGCCGCCCCACCAGACGGCGTCGGGCGAGTAGGAGAGCACCGCGCCGCCTAACGCCGGCCCGATCGCGAACCCTCCGGTCACCGTCAGGGCAAGGCCGAGATGTGGCGGCCGAGCAGATGCGGAGGAGCGAGGTCGACGATGACGGGGCCGTGGACGACGGAGTGGACGCATTCGCCGATCGCGAAGACCGTCGCGATGCCGCACAGCAGCGCGGTCGCTCCGACCTCGGAATGGATCAGCGTCACGTGCAACACGCCGAGCAGCGCGACAGCGAACAACCCGCTCGCCGCCGCGAACGTGCACGCCGGCCGGACCCGCTTGAACAGTCGCGAAATTGGTACCTGCGCTACCGCCACGAAGAAGGTGTTGAAGACGAAGAGGATCCCGATCGCGCCAGGGCCGACATGGGCGTGCGCCTTCACGAACGGGGCCAAGATGTTCGCGAACAACGCGTAACCGACGACGATGAGGATGAGGTTCACGGTGGCGAGAACGACGAACCGCCGGTCCCGGGCGACGGCCCGGAACCCTTGCGTGCCGGCGTCGAAATTCCGCCCGGCGGCACGCGAATTTGGCACCGCCGCGAGTACGACCAGCGCTAACGCGACGTACGTGATCGTGTCGAACAGATACAGCGCCTGGAACGACCGCAGGTCCTGCGCAGAGGACAGGACGAGGCCGGCGACCGCTGCGCCGAGGCCGAGCCCGAGGTTCTGCGCCGCTCGCCCGAGCGCGAACGAAGAGACGCGTTGCTCGGGGGTGATCAGGGTGATGAGCAGCGTCTGGTTCGCGGTGCGGGTCAGACCGACCCCGGCTCCGCCGATGAGCGCCCAAGCGAAGGCCTGCCACGGCCGAGTGACGAAAGCAAGGCCGGCGTAGCCGAACGCGCTCGCCAGGACGGCGGCGACGAGGATCGGCTTCGCGCGCCAGCGATCAAGCAGAGCCCCAGAGGGGAGCGTCACCACGGTGCCCGCGCCCAGGATCACGCCGAGTACCAAGCCGGCGGTTGCCGTCGAGAAGCCGCGGAACTGATGCAGATAGATGATCTCGAACGGGAGGATCAGCCCGTAGCCGAACCAGCTGAACGCATTCCCGGCCTGCAAGATCAGCACCGCGCGAGGCAGTTCGGTCCGCCAGGCTCTTGCGAGAGATTGCCGCATCACTGTGCAGCGGCCTGTGCGTGCGA
>JAICXJ010000079.1 GCA_025980465.1 Frankiales bacterium
CCCCACGGTTGTGCGGCGCCACTTGCTGAGGTTGGGTGCGTCGACACCGAACCGCTTCTCGAGAAAGAGAAGTTGCGACGTGTGGTCGAAGACCTTGCTGGCCACGAAGCCCCCGCGGGCGTACGGCGAGAGGATCAGGCCGGGCACCCGGAAGCCGAGCCCGACCGGTCCGCGCACGCCGTCAGCAGTCGCGGGGAGCGGGTGGACGGTGAGGTGCTCGCCCGGCGTACCGTGCGGCGGAGTCGGAGGCGGCACATGGTCGAAGAAGCCGCCGTTCTCGTCGTAGCTGACGATGATGGCCGTCTTCTCCCACAGGCCCGGCTTGCTGACTACGGTGTTCAGCACCGAGGCGACAAGCTGCTCGCCGAGAATAGGTGGCGCCGAGGGGTGATCGCACTCGACGAACGGCGGGAAGATCCACGACACCTGCGGCAGCCGGTCGAGGGCAACGTCCCGTGCGAACTTAGCCGGGTAGCTGGCGATGCCGGTGTCGTTGCGAGCGGCCAGCTGTGGGTTGGTGAGGAAGTTCTTGAAATACAGCAGCGGGTTGAGCAACGTCGTATCGGTGACGTCCTGATAGATCTGCCACGAGACACCGGCCTCGAGCAACCGCTCCGGCATCGTCTCCCAGGTGAACTTGCCGAACTGAAGAGCGCGGTCGCTGACCCTTGTGGTGAGGCAGGGCCCGCCGTGCTTGCCCTCCGGGTCGATGGTTCCGGTCAGCCACATCAGCCGGTTGGGGTCGGTCGGACCGAGCAGTGAGCAGTAGTACTCATCGCAGAGCGTGAAGGCGTCGGCGAGCGCCCAGAAGGTGGGAATGTCCTCCTGCTTGTAGTAACCCATGGTGATCGGGCCGGGCGAGCGGGTGTCGTGCTCGAGATGAGCCACCACCCAGCGATCCATCTTCCCGCCGTTCCATGACTGGTGTTGTGGCTGCCAGTCATGGGTGATGTCGTCAACGCATTCGGCGACGCTGGCGAGATCTTTGGTGTTGAGGTGGAACGGCCGCAGGTAGCCGTTCTTGTCAGGGCCGTGACCGGGCCGGTAACCGCGTTGCCGAAACACCCCCGGGATCGCCTTCGGGTCGTCGAAGCCGCGAACGCCGGGGTAGGTGCCGAAGTAGTGGTCGAACGACCGGTTCTCCATCATCAGGAAGATCACGTGCTCGACGTCGGACAACGGTGCGTCTTTCGTCGGCGTCGCGGCGTACGCCTTCTCGACGACGCGGGCAAACTGTCCCGACATCGCAGCAACCGCACCAGCAGTCGTGCCGGCGAGCATCTGGCGTCTGGTCGGCCGGCTGCTCACCTCGCCACCACCTCGGTTTCCAGCCACTCGAGGATCACCTCGGCGGTCCACTGCGGAGCCTCGAGCATCGGGACATGTCCGGTGTCTTCGGCGACCTCGAACCGCCAGTTGGGAAACAGCGATGCGGTACGCCGGGCCGCGCTGATCGGCACCAGCCGGTCCTTGTCGCCGTGAATCAGCAGGACCGGTGCCGTTATCTGCAGCATCGCGGCGCGCAGATCAGAACCCCGGGCCATGCGGCCCATCACCGATCGCGCGGCGTTACCGACGTCGCGCGGTGGAAATCGTGAGACGTCGCGCTGCCGCACCACCCGTTCTGCCTCGGTCAGCACCTCGGGCGGGATGCGGCCGACGTCCACTGTGCACAGCCCCAGCGTGTCGCGAATGACCTTTCGCGCCGACAGCCGGTTGCGTCGCCGCGCGTACATCGTCGCGGCGACCACCGGCGCGGCCGCTACCGCGAACTGGATCGAGGCCCTGGCGTCGGTTGCGGACAGCGGTGTTCGTGGCAGAGCCGGATTGACCAGCACCAGGCCACGCACCAGATCGGCGGCAGCCGCCGCCTCCAGGGTGGTGATGAGTCCGCCCATCGAGTTGCCGACCAGCACGAGCGGTTCCGCGGCGACTTCGCGGACGAAGCGGTCCAGCAGCCGCCGGTTCGCTCCGACGGTCGTTGGCCGCCCAGCCGCTGGACTCAGGCCATGGCCGGCCAGATCGACCGCGAGCACCCGTGCCGTCCCGGTCAGCAGCGGGCCGAGGGCCAGCCAGTTCCAGGCAGCTCCGGCGAGACCGTGGACACACACCAGGAGCGGGCCGTCGGACGGCCCGCCGAAGTCGAGGTAGTGGGTCTCGCCGTCGAGATCAACGGTTCGCGACACCGGCCGCTGGGTCGTCGTCACCTGCCCACGATCTCGCATCACGGCGCCGTGCCGCACCCCACCTTCGCTGCGCTACGGATCTGGCATCGACTCGTGATGCCGGGTGGTGGCTTCGGGCCCGAGCTCAATCGCCGCCAACGGGCGAATTCACCCTGCGCTGCTGCGGTACGTCGCTTGAGTGGATCTTCCAGTTGTGGATAACGTGGCGCGTAACCGAAACGTGACTTGCCGGTCGACCCTGAGCGGCGACGTCTCGGCTACCGCCGAATGTGGGGGTCGCTTCCACTCACCGGAAGCGATCAGCGCAGCCGGGGACCCGTTTCCCCTGGGGTTAATCGGCGCCGTGGGAGGGACGGCACCGTAGGGCGAATAACTTCCGCGCCCGCACCCGACAGCTAACTCGGCAGGCGGTTGGACGGAAGAAAGGGCCCCGCACGCCGATGGCGCGTCGAGACCGTCTCCCGCTACGCCTGGCCGCATCCGCTGCCGCCCTCGCCGCGCTGACCACCGGCTTCGTCGCCGGGTCCACTCCGGCTTCGGCTCGCAACATCAAGACCCAGATTGCGTCGGCGCAACAGCAGCTTGCTGCGCTGAATCGCCAGGCTGAGGCTGCGAGCGAGCACTACAACGCGGCGCGGATCCAGTTGTCCGCAGCGCAGTCCGCTGCCACCAAAGCCAGCCAGGCGCTCACCCAGGCGAAGGCCAAGGTTGCCTCGCTCGAGCAGAAAGTCACCACGTTCGCCGTCGCTGCCTATCGAGGGGATTCGAGCAACTCGCTGGTGACCCTCATCGAGGGCGGAGATGCCGGCACGTTTATCGATCGACTCTCGTCGCTGCAGGCCGTGTCTGCGAGCCAGGCCGAGACGCTCGCCCAGGTCACTGCGGCGCGACGCAGCGAGGAGTCGGTGCAGGCCTTGGCGACAGCAGCGTTTGCCAAGCAGCGGTCGGCCACCGCCGCGATGCTCGCGGACCGCAACCGGGTTCTGGCGGCCGCGGCCAAGGAGAAGAAGATCCTCTCCTCGCTGCAGGCACGTGAGGCAGCCATCATTCGGGCGGCCAAGGCTCGCGCTGCCCGATTGGCGGCTGAGCAGGAGGCGGCGCGGTTGCGCGCCCAGCAGGCGGCGACCGCCCGCGCGGCCCAGGTCATCTCCTCACCGACCCCGGTGTCCGCGCCTCAGGTCACCGGCTCCGGGGGCGCCCGGGTCGCGGTCCAGTGGGCGTACCGCGAGCTCGGAAAGCCCTACGTCTGGGCCGCGGCTGGGCCCAATTCGTTCGACTGCTCCGGTCTGACGCAGTACGTCTGGGCCAGGGCCGGGGTCTACCTCGACCACTACACCGGCGCGCAATGGAACGAAGGCACTCGGGTCTCCCGTTCCCAGATCCAGCCGGGCGACCTGGTGTTCTTCGTCGGGTCCGACGGTTCGTGGAGCGTTCCTGGCCACGTCGGCATCTACATCGGCGGCGGCCAGATGATCGACGCGCCCTACACCGGCGTCAATGTGCGCGAGGAGCCGGCATTCCGGTCGGACTATGTCGGAGCAGTCCGCCCCGGTTGATCCCGATGACGTCGGGTTCGTCCGGCCGCCGCGTGCCATGCCGCGGGTGCCCGCATGGTCCGAACGGATCAATACATTTCGCGCGCGTCGGACGACGATGAATCCGACCGGATTCAGGCGCTTTTCCCAGCACGCGCGAGTGGTGAACGATGAGTCGCAGGACGGACCAGCCGATGCGCCGCTGGTTCGCGCGCCGGGCCACGGCGACCGAGGTTCCCGACGTTCCGCCGCCGGCCGGCTTTGTCTGCGCAGCATGTCGCCGGGAGCTGCCGATCTGCGATCAGTCGCGGGTGGTCCGGACCCGATGTCGCGCCTGCGCCTGACGGGCGGTAGCGGCGCTGCCACAGACTCCGCTCAGCCGTGTCGCCTACCCTCACTTCTCGTGCCCGATGACCGGTTTCGACTTCGACTGACGCGAGCCGTGGTGATCGGGCTCGCCGTGGCGGCGCTCAGCAGCGGCTGCAAGACCGGGGTCACGACCACGCCGGGGCCCACCACGACCACCTTCATCACCCACACCCCAGGCCCGCAGCCGACCCAGACGCTGGTGAAGGGCTATCCGAGATATCAGGCCGGCCGCACCGCGACCATCGCCGTGCCGTCCCAGGGCGCCTCACTGACGATCAAGGCCGGCGTGCCGAGCGTGTCGAGAACGCGGCTGTCCAGCGGGTACGGCTATCCGCCGGCACATGGCTACTACGTGACGTTTCCGCTGGTCATCAACAACACCGGCCACGCCTCGCTGCTTATCGAGCGGCTCGACTTCTACGTGAAGACGCCGGGGCTCGGCAAGGTCACGACGAACGACGGAAACGCGCCGTACTCCGGCAGTCCGCAGCAACTGGACTCGACGCTGCTGGCCCCGGGCAAGAAGCTGTCCAACAACCTCACGTTCGACGTCTCGAACCCGAGCGGCACCTTCTATTACGCGCCCGGCGGCAAGCCGAGCATCGCCTGGAGGTTCAGGGCCTGACCGCGATCGGCGGGCTAGGCGCGCTTCCAGACCCGCACCCAGTCGACCTGGGTGGTCGCGGGTAGCGGTGTCGATCGCGGGTTGAAGGCATTGCTGGTCACGCCCAGGGCCTGAGTGAGGACCAGAATGAACGGCTGGTCGAACGGCGCCGGAGGCCGCACGTTCATGGCGTCGTAGCTGTCGAGGAGGCAGCGCTGGCCGTTGAGCAGGAGCTCGATCCGCCCGGGCGCCCATACCGCCGTGTAGGTGTTGAAGCGATTCCACCGGATCTTGCACCGCGCCGACATCACATTGCGGGTGGATCCTGCGGGTGGGCTGCCGGGGGGGGCCGCGTAGTGAAGTCGCGGGATGTCGAGCTCGGCGAACTTACTGAAGAACTCCGCGAAGTCGATCTCCCCTGACGCGTCGTGGCCGCCGTAACGATGCGCGTTGACCGGCCACAGCCACAACGTCTCCTGCAGCCCGGGGAGGTGCGTCTTGGGGATCTTCGCCCGGACTGAGAACCGGCCGTAAATCTGCGAGAAACGCTTGAAGGTGGAGACCATCCCGGCGGTGTATCGGGTGCTGAAGCTATCCGAGTTGCGGACCAGCCAGGTCAGTCCGCCACCGCTCAAGCAGAGGAACCGACGCGCCGTCTGCCGGGCCCGAAGGTGCAGTTGCCCGTGGGACACCCACACGTTCCGCGGGTTGTTGACGTAGCAGGCCGGATGCGCCGTCGGACCGGTTCGATAGCCGCTGTTCCCGGTCTGCTGGACCGCCCACTGCCTGGTCAGCAGACGGTCGGCATCGCGGGTGCTTCGGTCGAATTCATCGTCGAACGTGCAGCTCCACCCGCGGAGGATCTGCCCACCGCACCGAGGATGCGTCGCGCCCCCGGCTGACGACAACCCGTCGTGGGCCGACGTCGCGGCTGCGTGGTTCCCGGCACCGCCCGCGGCCGCCAGCGCCGGAACGACGGCCAGAACGGCCGTGGCGAGCAGCGCGCCACGGCGGCTGCCCGCCACCGATCTCATCCGCTAAGAATGCCGCATCGGTTTCCCCGACACGCCGGGGCGTCGGACCTGACGTTTTCGTCAGTTTCAGGTCCCGTCCAGCCGTTCGTCGTACCGTGAGCGAATGGAGGAGTCGGTCGCCGAGGACGTCGTGCAGCGGTTGCGGGAGCAGCGCATTTTTGCGCACGTCAACCGCCGAGTCGGCGTCTACAACGTCGGCATCCGGGTCGTGATACCCGACGGCCGCGAGGCGATCTGGGACAACGACGGTGCGGCCGGCTTGGAGGCGATGGTCCTGCGTGACGGCGTCCTGGTCGGGTTCGTCCCGCAGATTCCCGATAGCGACGATCTCGACGCGGAGGCGGTAGCCGCGATCATCGCTGCGGCCGACTACGACGCCCCACCGCCGCCATCGCCGGCGGCGAGCCCGACTACCGCGCCGGCCACACCTGCGCCACCCGCCGCACCGCCGCCGGCGTCGACCACCGCACCCCGCCGCAAGTGGACCGACCGGTTGCGCGGCAGGAGCTGATCGCGTCACGGCTACTGCGGTTTCGCCGCGGTCAGCAATCCGTAGCCGAGGATGCCGTCTCGCCAGAACCGCTCGAGGATGTCGCAGGCTTCGACGAAGCTCGCCAGGTCCTCGGCGCCCATCGCCTCGGTCAGGTGCGCTCGGTTGGCCGCGGCGTTGTCCCGCCACCGTGTGAACGTCGGATAGGTCGCCTCGGTCAGGTCGTCGACCCGCTTGACGGACAGGCCCGCCCGCGATGCGTGCAGCGAGTAGTTCTCCAGCGAATCCATGTGGGCATCGCCGAAGGCCGATCGCAGGACGAGGAAGTCGGCGCGACGCTCCTTCACCTCGCGAAATGGGATCGCGCGACGCCGAATGATGTCGCACAGCACCAGCTGACCGTCAGGGCGGAGGACCCGGGCGCACTCGTCGATGAGTCGGTCCTTCTTGCGCATCAGGTGCGAGGACTCGAGCACCCAGGCCCGGTCGAACACCTCCTCCGGCAACTGGTTGTCGGCACCGTCGCGGACCTCGAAGTGCACCTTGTCGCTGAGGCCTTCCCGTGCCGCGCGCGCGGTCGCGGTCGCGACGCTGACCCGGCTGGTGGCGATCCCCAGCACCGATACCTCGTGGTCACGAGCGAGCTGACAGGCAGGCGCTCCCGTGCCGCACCCGACGTCGAGCACCCGCTGTCCGGCAGACAGATCGGCCGACTCGATCATCCGCTGGGTGAGGGCGTTGGTCGCCACCGTGAGTGGTTCGTTCCCGGTAGCGAACAGGCCGTAGTGGAGTTCGTCGCCGAGCAGGTAGCGCCAAGGGTCGAGGACGCGATCGTAATGAGCTACCGGGTCGTAGTCGGCGGCGTCGCTCACGTCGCAGTCCGCAGGGGCATCCCTCGGACGCTAGCCGAGGCTGGGTAGCAGGGACCTACGCGGGCGTGGTCGCGCTCACGTCGTAGAACGCGACGATGTCCGCAACCGTCTCCGGCTCCAACCCGGCACCGAACGGGTCGCTGCCGTACTCATCCTCGAGGACGGCACCGAGCTCACCGAGCTCGAGTGAGTCCAGCCCGATGCCGTCGCCGTACAGCGAGGTGGTGAGATCGATGTCGCAGTGATTCTTCACCCGTGCCACGAAGCCGCGGACGGTTTCAAGGACGTCCTGGCCAGTCGCCACTACCTGTACCCCCTAGTGGTTGCGCGAGGTGTAGCCGACTCACCGCTGCCCGGCTGTCAGCCGACGTTGATCGACTCCAGGTCGGTGAGCTCCGGGTCCTCGACCTCGGCGCCGGTGACCAGCGAGCGACTCACGTGATCGAACACCCACGCGTAGGTCTTCGACAGGCCCTCGAGCAGGGTGACCGACGGCTCCCAACCGTAGATCTCCTTGATCATCGTGTTGTCGCTGTTGCGTCCCCGAACGCCCTGCGGTGCATCGAGCTTGTAGGTGCGCTTCAACGTGACACCGGCGATCGCCTCGACGGTCGCCACCAGCTGGTTGATCGTCACGATTTCACTGCTGCCGATGTTGACCGGCTCCGGGCTGTCACCGCTCGTCACGAGCAAGGTGCCGGTGATGCAGTCGTCGATGTACATGAAGCTGCGGGTCTGCTCGCCGTCGCCCCAGATCTCGATCTCGTTGTGCCCGAGCAGGACCGCCTCGGCGACCTTGCGGCAGATGGCCGCCGGCGCCTTCTCGCGGCCGCCCTCGTACGTGCCGAGCGGACCGTAGACGTTGTGGTAGCGCCCGACCCGGGTCTCGATGCCGTAGTCCTCGCGGAAGTGGCGGCACATCCGCTCGCTGAACAGCTTCTCCCAGCCGTAGCCGTCTTCCGGCATCGCCGGGTAGGCGTCCTGCTCGCGGAGCGCGACCACGGCCGGCGACTCCTGCTTGTCGGCGGCGTACACGCAAGCCGACGAGGAGAAGAAGAACCGCTCGACGCCGGCCTTGACCGAGGCTTGCAGCATGTGGGTGTTGATCAGGACCGACAGCATGCACTCGGCGCGGTGGGTCTCGATGAAGCCCATACCGCCCATGTCGGCGGCGAGGTTGTAGACGGTCGTGATGCCGTCGACGGCTCGCTCGCACGCGTCGGGCTTCGACAGGTC
>JAICXJ010000102.1 GCA_025980465.1 Frankiales bacterium
AGAAGGCCCTCGGTGTCCTCGGCGGTCAGCGCCGAGCTTCCGGGTGCCGGGACCAAGGAGCCGTCCACGCGCAGCATCGGCGGCATGCCGACCGTCAGCAGCAGGTCGGTTCCGCCGGCCTGCCATAGCGTGTTGAACAGCCCGTCGGCCCGGCTGCCGATCTCATGTACGTGAGCGTGCATGATCGAGGCCCCCCTCCATGCAATCAGTGCAAGCGCTGAGCGGGAGAGCCGCGACCGCGCGCGGCCCTCCCGGTTCAGGACGCGATCAGCAGCCGCCGGAAGGTGTGCCAGTGGCGTCAATCGTGGCGCCGACACCAGACGCGGGCGGAGCCTTCAAGTAGTTGGCAGTGACCAGCGTGGCGACGCCGGCCGGGTAGCCACCCGTCTTCGCGTTGTACGCCTCCGCGGCGACCGACACGGTCTTGCAGTCGGCAGCCTTGGCCGCGTCAGTGGCGTCCTGTCGGAAGGTTCCGACGCCGAAGACGACGATGCCGGCCAGGATGCCGAGGACGACGATGACGATCAGGAGCTCGATGAGCGTGAAGCCGGCGTCGTTGCGACGGGCGTCGCGGGCGGTGAGCAGGCGCTGGTACATGGTTTCCCCCCCGGGAAGTTGCAGTTGCGGCGACCCCCTGTCGCCGAGTGGTGAAACTACGCGAGGAACGGCTGCGGCACACCGGTCGGTCCGGGCCCCTTCCCGGTCCCGAACGGACTAGGGCGCTTTGGTCGTTCTAGGCTCTCCGCGGCCGGTGGCACATCTGCCCACCCCTGCGCCCGGTGACCGCCTAGCACCGGCAACGGTGGAGTTGCTTCGCGTTTCCCTCGAGGCTTTCGTTAGCCCAGCTTGAAGATTGAAGACCGGGCAGGGGGCCGTCACCTCCCCTGACACCAACGGCGGAGGCGATGACGCCTCGCTCACCACGGGACTCCCCTCGCGACACAGAAGGACTAGGACCGACCACCCGCCGAAGGGCCGGCCAGAACCGCCGACCATGGTCGGGCTGTTCCCGTGTGCTGAGAATTTACCGAGGAGAGTCGTCGGCAAGCTGGAAAGGAGGAATTGTCGAAGACCTGTGGATCGGCGTGTCATGCGACTTGCTGATCACCTCTCATTCGGCGGCGGGTTGGTCGGCTCGCTCGGCGAGTTTGCCCTTCTTGAACTGGGCTCGGGCTCGGGCTCGGACGAGAGCGACCAGGTGCGGCGCGTTGACCGCGCGCCACCGGTTCTGTGCGGACTTGATCAGCTTGAAGGCCATCGCGACGCCCGCGGCGCGAGAACCGGGGCCTTTGGTGACGCGCTGCCGCAGCCGGACGGTGGCGAAGGTGGGCTCGATCGGGGTCGTGGCGCGCAGGTGGACCCAGTGCTCAGCCGGGTAGTCGTAGAAGGCGAGCAGAACGTCGAGGTCCTCGGTGATCTTCGCGACGGCCTTGGGCCACTTGACGCCGCAGTCGGCGGCGAACGCCTTCGCGGCGGCTTCGGCGTGCTCCTTGTCCTCGACGTCCCAGATCTCTGCGAGCGCAGCCTTGGCGCCGGCTCGGCCGACTTGGGCGGGGCTGTTGAGCACCTTAGCGATCTTGGTGGGAGCGTAGCGAATCGACTATGGCGTGTTGCGGTGTCGATGACTACCTGGGCGTCGGGCAATCGCTGCTCAGCGGGTGTCGGCGTGTAGCCATCCTGGGTGAGGCACACAGGGGTCGGCGGCCATGGTCTCGCGGGCCTGGTCCACGGTCTGGGTGGTGATCGCAACGCCGCAGAGTCCCTCGGAGAGGACCGGGCAGAGGACGGCGATGGCTCCCTCGGCACGCAGTGACACCATCCGACGTCGGTGCTACCGCTCGATCGCGTCGGCGCCCTGCTGATGCCGACGCGGCGCCCAGCTCAACTGAACCAGGCTGTAGGGCCTGCCCGTCGCGGCCAGCGCTTGGATCTGCTCGTCGGTGACGGCGTCCATGGCACTCACATTCCGATCCGGTGGTGATCGACCGCGATCATGGCGACGACCCGCTCCCGACTGCGGTCGTAGGGCG
>JAICXJ010000027.1 GCA_025980465.1 Frankiales bacterium
ACCGCTTGCGTTCCAACATGTTCTTGAAGTCCATGTTGCCGCCGAAGTTCAGCTGGTAGGTGCGCAGCAGCTCGACACCACGATCTTCGAACAGCTTGGCGAGCACGCGGTGAGTGATCGTCGCGCCGACCTGGCTCTTGATGTCGTCACCCACGATCGCGACGCCGGCGTCGGCGAACTTCTTCGCCCACACCGGGTCGCTGGCGATGAACACCGGCAGCGCGTTGACGAAGGCGACCTTGGCGTCGATCGCGCACTGGGCGTAGAAGCGGTCTGCGTCCTCGCTACCGACCGGCAGGTACGAGACAAGCACGTCGACTCGTTCGTCCGTCAAGATCTGGACGACGTCCACCGGCTCGTCATCGGACTCCTCGATGACCTCGCGGTAGTAGTCACCGAGGCCGTCGTAGGTGTGGCCGCGCTGGACGATCACACCCGACGGCGGGACGTCGGTGATGTGGATCGTGTTGTTCTCACTCGCGACGATCGCTTCGGAGAGGTCGCGGCCGACCTTCTTCCCGTCGACGTCGAATGCCGCGACGAACTCGATGTCTCGGACGTGGTACCCGCCGAAGTCGACGTGCATCAGGCCTGGGACCCGCGCCCCGGGGTCGGCGTTCTTGTAGAACTCAACGCCTTGGACGAGCGAGGAGGCGCAGTTGCCCACGCCAACAATGGCGACTCGGACGGAACCCATTAGCTACCGGTCTCCTTCAATTACAGAGGTCTTGGGGGTGAGGGCTGGGGAAGCGGTGGCAGTCCGTGAACCGGCTGCGCGGGGAGTCCTACGACGGGGCCGGGCGGCAGGCGTTGAGCCGACCCGACCGGCGCGCTCGGTAGCGATGAGCTCGTTGAGCCACCGCACCTCCCGCTCCACCGATTCCAGACCGTGGCGCTGCAGCTCGAGGGTGTAGCGGTCGAGCCGACCACGGGTTGTGCTCATCGACGAACTCGCGGCATCTTGCCGCTCCTCGAGACGGCTGCGCCGCCCTTCGAGGATGCGCAGCCGCGTCTCGGCGTCGGTCTGCGCGAAAAAAGCGAATCGGACTCCGAAGGATTCGTCGTCCCATGCCGAAGGACCGCCCTCGGCGAGGAGCTCTTGCAGCCGCTCCTTGCCGTCGGCGGTCAGCTTGTATACGTGCTTCTTGCGGCGCCCAGGACCGGACTCGCTGGCACTGTCGTCGGAGGTGATGTAGCCGGCCTCCTGAAGCGCGCCGAGGCAGGGATAGAGGGTGCCGTAGGAAATCGCGCGGAACGGTCCGAGCACTCCCTTGAGCCGCTTGTTGAGCTCGTAGCCGTGCATCGGAGACTCGTGCAGCAGGCCGAGTACGGCGAGGTCGAGCACGCCGGACTTTCTGCTCACGTCAGGGTCTCCTCGGGTCTGTCATGCCGATGTATCGACTTGATACATCGAATAAGATACATGCCGGATGACGGCAATGCAAACGGCAGGTGTCTGGCCTCACCCGCCGGGCGCCGGCCGAGCGTGACCGCGCGGCTGTCGTAGAACTACCCGGATGACTCAGGTCGGCGGCGTACCCTCACCTCCGTGTTGTCGTCGAGCCCGGTGGTGGACGTCGTCGGCGCCCGGTGCGTCATCGACTACGCCCTGGCTCGTCGCGCCGTGTTGACCGGGCTCGCATCGGGCCGTATCCGTCCGGAGGACGCCTGCGACGCGCAGGTGTATCTGCGCCGCGCGGCGCGCTATCACGGCGAGCCGACTGATCAGCTGTGCCCGGTTTGTTCGGTCGATCAGTTGGTACACGTGAGCTATGCGTATGGCGAGTGCCTCGGCTCGGGCGCGAACGGTCGTGCCTGGCCCACCCGCGAGCTGTGCGCGATGGCGAGCGAGCTGGCCGAGTTCTCGGTCTTTGTCGTCGAGGTATGCCTCGGATGCGGCTGGAATCACCTCGTGACCTCGGCGGTGCTCGGCACCGGCGAAGCGGTGCGTCGACGACGATCCGGATCGCGCGGATGAGGGATGCCATCTGTTGAGCGAGGCACTCGTGCGATTCGCTCCCCGTCCGAAGCATGTGCTGTGGGGACTCGGCGCCGCGGTCGTGGTGTTCGGCGTACTGATCGGGGTCGCCTACGCCCGCACCACGATTCCGTCGCCGACGGCGCTCGCTGCCGAGCAGACCACCACGCTGTACTACAGCGACGGCAAGACGGTGCTGGCGCGGCTCGGCACCATCAACCGCACCGACGTGCCGCTCTCGCAGGTCCCGTTGTCGGTGCAGCATGCCGTCCTCGCCGCTGAGGACCGGCACTTCTACTCCGAGCCGGGCGTCTCACCCACCGGCATCATCCGCGCGCTGTTCGTCGACCTCAAGGGCGGCGACATCAGCCAGGGCGGCTCGACGATCACCCAGCAGTACGCCAAGAACGCCTATCTCTCCCCCAAGCGCACCCTCACTCGCAAGCTCAAAGAGATTTTCATCGCGACGAAGCTCGGCCAGTCGAAGTCGAAGGCGACGATCCTCGACGACTACCTGAACACCGTGTACTTCGGGCGTGGTGCGTACGGGATCCAGGCGGCGTCAGTCGCCTACTTCGGCCACGGTGTGTCGAATCTGACGGTGTCGCAAGGCGCGCTGCTCGCGGCGGTCATTCGCGGACCGGGCTTGTACGACCCGCGGGCCGGGGCAGCCGCCAAGGTCGCCGGGCTGCAGCGCTGGCAGTACGTGATCAAAGGGATGCAGACCGAGGGGTGGCTCAGCCCGAAGAAGGCCGGCCGGCTGCGCTTCCCGAGCACTCAGCCGCTGAAGAAGGCTGAGCACGCCGCCTGCAGTACGACGCAGGCGAGCTGTTTCATCCGCGATGCCGTCGAGTACGAGCTGCGGACCAAGGACGGTCTGACGCAGAGCCAGCTCGACCTCGGTGGCTACAAGATCGTGACCACGATCAGCAAGAAGGCCGAGGACGGTCTGGTCGCGGCGGAGCACAGCATCCTGCCGGCGAACAATCACGGCTCACCGGAGAGCGGAGCCGCCGCCGTCAAGCCCGGGGACGGCGCGATCGAGGCGCTGTACGGCGGCGCGAACTACTGCTCGCACGGCAAGCAGAACCAGGACGCATGCATCGACCTCTCCGGTGCGACCGACGCCTGGGCCCGACCGCCGGGTTCATCGTTCAAGGCGTTCACGTTGATCGCGGCGCTGACCCACCATCCGCCTTACTCGCTCAACAGTCGTGTCAACGGTCCGCCGACGGTCGTCGTGAACGGCACCACGATTCACAACTCGACTCCGGGCGAGACGTGTTTCAACTGCACGCTCAGCGACGCGTTTGCGCGGTCGATCAACACCGTCTTCGTCCCGCTGGCGCAGACGGTCGGGCCGCAGCACGTCGTCAACGCGGCGTACGCAGCCGGTATCCCGACCACCCGCAACCTCGCGGCCGTCCCGGACATCACTCTCGGTCCTGACGACGTCTCGCCGCTGGATCTGGCCAACTCTTTCGCGACGATCGCCGCCAACGGCGTCCATGCCGACCCGTACCTCGTGCAGTCGGTCACGACCAACAACGGCCAACGGATCTATCACCACAGCCCGCATCCGACCCGGGTCTTCTCGAAGGCCGTGATGTCCAACGAGATCTTCGCGATGACCAAGGTGCTCCAGCCAGGCGGTACGGCGTACGGGCATGCCCTGTCCGGCCGGCCGTCGGCCGGCAAGACCGGCACGACCGACCAGAACACCAACGCGTGGTTCACCGGCTTCACCCCGCAGCTGTGCACGTCGGTGTGGATCGGAAACGTCAACCGCAACAAGACGGTCGCGGCGGGCGGGGTCGGCGAGGTCTTCGGTGGCACGCTGCCGGCCGAGATCTGGCAGTCCGCGATGAACGCTGCCCTGGCCGGTGCGCCGGTCCAGACCTTCCCAGCGCCGGTGGCCCTCGGCGGGTCGCCGATCCCCGGCGCCACATCGACCGGGGCCCCGGCGCCGACCAACGCGAGCACCGGGCCGCCCAGCTCTGCGACTGCAACCGCCACCGTCGCGCCGCCACCTCCGAGCCCGACGTTCACCGTGACGATTCCGCCGACCCAGACTCCGACCCCCCCGCCGACGGCGACGGCGAGCTCGACACCGGCCGTGACCTCGACGCCGAGCGCCGGCCACTTCCGTCGTACCTCGCGGCCCCGTCCCTGACCTGCGAAGCGACCCGAGTACGGAAGACTCTGGCTCGTGCCGCCTGTCGCGCCTTCACGCGAGGATCCGACCGTCGGCGGTGCCAGCCAGCTGGTGGGCGGCCGCTGGGGTTCTCACGCGACAGGGCGCAGCTCATGGTGGTGGACGCCACTGCGGGTCGCGCTCGGCCTGACGATCCTGTTCTGCGTCCTCGGCTACGCCCAGAAGTCGCTGTGTCTCACGCATCCCTATTCGAACGAGTACCAGTACACCCGGCTGTGTTACACCGACACCTACGTCCTCTACACCGCCGAGGGACTCAACGCGCGCCATGACGCGGCCGGCAACGTCAACGGCCGGATCTCGATCCCGTACCGGGACCACCCGGTCGAGTACCCACCGGTGATCGGCGGACTGATGTGGGCCGCGGGCGAGGTCACGATCCTGTTCCACCACGGCGATGGACCGGATGTGAGCGGCGCCCACGCCACAACCTTCTTCGACGTCACGGCGTTAGGTCTCGCCGCGTGCGCGTTGCTCTCGACCTTCACCGTCGCGCAGCTCGCCGGCAGGCGCCGCCAGTGGGATGCGGTGATGGTCGCGGCGTCGCCGGTGTTGCTGATGCATGCCTTCACGAACTGGGATCTGGCGGCCGTTGCCCTCACCGGACTGGGGCTGTACGCCTGGAGCCGTGGCTCGCCACTGTGGTGCGGCGTACTTCTCGGGGTCGGGATCGCCACCAAGCTGTATCCGCTGCTGGTGCTGGTCGCGCTCGTGATGTTGTGTTTGCGTGCCGTGAAAATCCGGGCTGCCGCGGTCGCGATCGGTGGCGCGATGGTCGGCGTCGCTGTGATGTATCTGCCGGCGATCCTGCTCTCCGACCGGACGCCGGCGAGTCTGTACAACAAGGCGTTTCTGTTTCCGGGTGGCTGCCCGACATCCCATCCGCTGCGTGGCTGGCGGTGGTTCCTCTCGCTGTCGCAGACTCGCGGCGCCGATTGGGGGAGTGTCTGGTTGGCACTGCGAACCTGGTTCTCTCACGGGCACATTGGCCGCGCGCTCAACCCGACACTCAAGTGTGGCGCGGCACCGTTTGACCTCAACGTGATCTCGCTGTTCACGGTTGCTGCAGTCATGGTCGCGGTGCTCGTCCTCGTGGCCGTGGCACCGCGTCGGCCGCGGGTCGCCTCGATCGCGTTCCTGCTGGTTGCCGGCTTCGTGATGTTCAACAAGGTCGACTCGCCGCAGTACGCGCTGTGGCTGGTGCCGCTCGCGGTCCTCGCGCGACCGCGGTGGGCGTCGATCCTGATCTGGCAGGTGAGCGAGGTCGCGCTCGGTGCGGCGAACCTGTATCAGCTCATTGCCCAGGATCACAGCGATCAGGGTTTGCCAATCGACACTTACCTGCTCTTCATCGTGGTGCGCGACCTGATCCTGATCGGGCTGATGGTGCTTGTCGCCCGGGAGGTGATGCGCCCGAGCCTGGACATTGTCCGCCGCGACGGTGTCGACGACCCGATCGGTGGCGTCCTGCTCGACGGCGACGCGGGGCGTGACGCGATTCCGGAACCACCTGAGACGCCCGCCGTTGCGCCGGCATAGTCGCGCGGTCGATCGCGAGACTGCCGGGACCTGGCTCGGGACGCGAGTCGGGGTCTGGCTGCTGGCCTTCGGCGGCGTCTGGATGCTGGGTAGCGAGACCGCCGGCAACGTGCCGTCGTACTTGTCCCGCTGGGAGCAGTGGGACACCCACCTGTTCATCGAGCTCGCCAAGTTCGGTTACCGGGGCTACCGGACCCACACCACGGACACCCACCTCGAGGCGTTCTTCCCGGGTGAGCCGCTGCTACTGCGGCTGGTCCATGTCGTCGTCCGCAACTGGGTGGCATCAGGTCTGTTGATCTCGGCGGTTGCCGGACTCGTGGCGGTCATCGCCCTCGGCCGTCTCGGTGAGATCGACGCCGGGAGGCCCGCCGGGTCGCGGGCGGTGCTGTACCTGGTGTTGTCGCCGTACGCGGTCTTCCTCGCCACCGGCTACTCCGAGGCGCTGTTCCTCGCGTTCGCGTTGCCCTCCTGGCTCGCGATGCGCCGAGGCCGGTGGGTCGCGGCCGGCGTGCTGGCCGGCGCCGCCGCGTTCACTCGTATCGACGGGCTGTTCCTCGGGATCGGCCTCGCGGTCGAGTGGCTCGTGATGGCTCGATGGCGAGTGGGAAGTCGTCGCCTTCGTGAGGGCGCCGCGCTGCTGATCCCGTGGCTGGTCACCGGCGGGTTTTTCCTTTATCTGCATGGAATCACCGGCGACTGGCTGGCGTGGAGCCATGCCCAGCGGGAGGGCTGGGGGCGCAACTTCACCGCGCCTTGGACGGCGTTTCGCACCTCATGGGATGCGGCACGGTCGCCGCTTCAGGGCGCTGCGTACGCGTGGTCGTTTCGCGCCGAGGTCGTGGCCGTGCTGTTGGGGGTCGCACTGACCGTGGTGCTGCTCGTGACGCGGCGATGGGGCGAGGCGGTGTACGTCGGGATCCAGGTGTTCGCGCTGGCGACATCGTCGTACTACCTGTCCGTGGCGCGGTCGACGTTGCTGTGGTTCCCGCTGTGGTTGCTCCTGGCCCGGTGGTCGTTGTCGCGCCGCTGGCTGCATGTCGGATATCTGGCATTGGCCCCACCGCTGATGGCACTGGGAGTCATCGGGTTCACCACCGGGCACTGGGTCGGTTGAGGGACCATGGACCGGTGAGACGGCTCGCGGTGAGGACTGGGATCCTCGCCACGCTGGCCGTCACGATGGGTCCGGCGGCAGCGCTCAACCCGACCCTGCTCGAGCCGGCAGCCGCCGCTTCCTGCTCCGTGGTGACGATCGCCGCGACACCGAAGACGGTGACGAAGTTGACCGTGTCGTCGGTGACGGTGACCGTCGGCGGCTGCGTGCAGTTCGCCAACACGACTGCGTTGCCGGTGCGGGTGACGGTGAGCGCGTCGTCGTATTCGGCGACCGTGCCGGCGAAGGGCACCACCACCGGCACCTCCAACTACGTCGTGACGAAGACGGTCACGGCCAGAGCCGTCAGCGGGCTGCGGTCAGGCAGCGGGACCATTACGGCTGCGCCCGCGAGCCCGAGCCCGAGCCCGAGCCATCCCTCGCCGCACCCGACCCGGTCCGCCTCGGCACACCCGACCCCGACGGCGACCCCCTCGCGCCACCGGCACCGCGGTCACCGCCACAAGCACCGGGTGAAGGTCTCACTTCCGCCGCTGCCTCCGTTGCCCACCGGCGGGGGGACGGCACCGGCGCCTGGAACCAACCCGCTCGTCGCGCCGGGGCTCACCAGCAGCGCCGCCGCGGTCAGCCCGCCGGCGTCGGGATCGCGCACCACGGCAGCAGCGACCGTGATCGAGCCGGGCACCGGTTCGAAGCGCGGGTTGCCGGCGCTCATCGCGGTGGTTGTCGTGATCGGACTGCTCGCGGCGTATGGGCGGGTGGCGTTGAGCTATCTCCCGGCTGTGGATGACCGCGCCCGCCGCCGCCATCGCGCTTAGCCTCAGGTCCGGATCCGCTGCTAGCCTGGGCCGCGCTCGACGCAGAGCAGCCTCCTGTCACAACCTGCTGCCAGATTTGCTGGCAGTCGCGGCTGTGACCGCCTCGTCACCACCGTGGTGACGTGCACCGAGTCCAGAGGAGGTGGGTTGCACGCATGCGTCACTACGAACTGATGGTCATCCTCGATCCTGATCTCGAGGAGCGCACCGTCGCCCCGTCGCTCGATCAGTTCCTCGGCGTCATTCGCCAGGCCGGCGGCTCGGTGGAGAACGTCGACGTCTGGGGCCGCCGCCGGCTGGCCTACGAGATCGGCCACAAGGTCGAGGGAATCTACGCCGTCCTGGATGTGACCGCTGAGCCTGCCGCAGTGAAGGAACTCGACCGGCAGCTCAACCTCAATGAAGCCGTGCTGCGCACCAAGGTGCTGCGGCCGGACACGAAGTAGGCGCGCGATGGCAGCTGGAGACGTCACCGTCACGGTGGTCGGCAATCTGACCAACGATCCCGAGCTGCGGTTCACCCCGAGTGGTGCTGCGGTCGCGTCGTTCACGGTCGCCTCGACGCCGCGTTACCTCGACAAGAACACCAACGAGTGGAAAGACGGCGACGCGCTGTTCCTGCGGTGCAGCGTCTGGCGGCAGGCGGCCGAGAACATTGCCGAATCGCTCACCCGTGGTGCCCGGGTCATCGTGACCGGTCGGCTGCGGCAGCGCTCGTTCGAGACCAAAGAGGGTGAGAAGCGCACCGTCGTCGAGCTCGAGGTCGATGAGGTCGGCCCCTCGCTGCGCTACGCGACCGCCAAGGTGACCAAGGCCTCGCGCGGTGGGGGCGGCGGTGGAGGCGGCGGCGGCTTCAGCGGCGGTGGTTCGTCGTACGGCGGCGGCGCCCCGACCGAGGACGACCCCTGGTCGACGCCCGCGCCGAGCGGCGGCGGGACCACCGATGAGCCGCCGTTCTAAGACGACCTTTTCGACTTCCCTTTTGAAATCTGGAGCGACCCGCAATGGCTAAGCCGATCCTGCGCAAACCGAAGAAGAAGGTCTGCGCGTTCTGCAAGGACAAGACCGCCTACATCGACTACAAGGACACCGCGCTGCTTCGGAAGTTCATCTCCGATCGCGGCAAGATCCGGGCCCGTCGAGTGACCGGCAACTGCTCGCAGCACCAGCGCGACATCGCCATCGCGGTGAAGAACAGCCGCGAGATGGCACTGCTGCCTTACACCAGCACGGCTCGATAGGCGGTCGCGGACATGAAGCTGATCCTCACGCAGGAAGTGTCCGGGCTCGGCAGCGCCGGTGACGTTGTCGAGGTCAAGGACGGCTACGGCCGCAACTACCTGATCCCACGCGGGCTCGGGATGCGCTGGACCAAGGGCGGCGAGAGCCAGGTCACCGCGCTCCGCCGGGGCCGCGAGGTCCGCGAGGTCCGCGACCTGGGCGAAGCGCGGCAGCTCGCCGACAGCCTCTCCGCGCTCACCGTCACGCTGTCGTCCCGGGCCGGTGACGGTGGCCGGCTGTTCGGGTCGGTGACCACCGCAGACGTCGTCGATGCGGTCGCGGCCGCCGGCGGGCCGAAGTTGGACAAGCGCCGGGTGGAGCTCCCGAGCACCCACATCAAGAGTCTGGGGACGCACGCGGTCACGGTTCGGCTGCATCCGGAGGTCGTCGCCTCGCTCGACGTCGAGGTCACCGCCGCCGAGTAGGCGATCTTCTCGACATTTCGAGCGGCGTGACTCGCGGCTGGCCCGACCCGGCCCGATCGCACCCGTTCTCGCTTGGGTGAACAGCCGGTGTACGAACGTCTTCGCAGGTCACGACGCGTGTCGCGGTCGGCTACCAGCGAGTATCCACGGGCTTTTCCTCAGCCTGTGCACCATGCCTCGGCGGCTTCTGCACACCGCACCAACAGGTCCGTCCACAGCCTCGGAAAACTTTCCCGCGCTGCAGCTGGCGAGGCTGCCGGTGGCGTCCTAGCGTCGCAAATCGTCGGCGCCGGGTGCTTGCCTTCTCGGGGTAATGACAGACCTGTGATTATCGGGGGAGGTGGCACGCGTGAGTCTGGCGGACGTCGTCTCGATGCCGGGCAGCGGCGGGC
This sequence comes from Frankiales bacterium, assembly GCA_025980465.1. Taxonomy (GTDB): domain Bacteria; phylum Actinomycetota; class Actinomycetes; order JAFAQI01; family JAFAQI01; genus JAICXJ01. The sequence continues at coordinate 9,766 of JAICXJ010000027.1, forward strand.
CGGAGCTCGACCGCACACCGCCACAGGACCTTGTCGCCGAGCAGTGTGTGCTCGGCGGGATGTTGCTCAGCAAGGACGCCATCGCCGACGTCGTCGAGGTGCTTCGCCCGGCCGACTTCTACCGGCCCGCTCATCAGACGATCTACGACGCGATCATCGACCTGTACGGAAAGGGCGAGCCGGCTGACGCCGTGACGATCGCCGCGGAGCTGACCCGTACCGCGACGCTGGAGAAGGTCGGTGGTGCGCCGTACCTGCACACCCTGATCGCATCGGTACCGACCGCGGCCAACGCCGGCTACTACGCCCAGATCGTGCGGGAGCGCGCGATCCTGCGCCGGCTCGTCGAGGCCGGCACCAAGGTCGTGCAGCTCGGCTATGGCGCGGCGAGCGGCATGGGCGGCGACGTCGACGATGTGGTCGACCGGGCCCAGGCCGCGGTGTACGAGGTCGTCGAACGCCGCACCAGCGAGGACTACATCGGGCTCGAGGCCGCGATGTGGGAGACCTACAACGAGATCGAGGCAATCGGCAATCGCGGTGGCGAGCTGTTCGGCGTGCCTACCGGCTTCCGCGACCTCGACGAGCTGACGAACGGCCTGCACGCCGGGCAGCTCATCGTCGTGGCCGGTCGACCCGGACTCGGGAAGGCACTCGCGCTCGACACCCCGCTCGCCACGCCCACTGGGTGGACCACGATGGGCGAGATCGCAGTGGGTGACCAGCTGATCGGCGCCGACGGCAAGCCGACGACCGTCGTCGCCGCAACCGAGGTGATGATCGATCGCCCTTGCTACGAGATCCACTTCGACGATGGCAGCCACCTGATCGCCGACGAGCAGCACGAGTGGCTCACCCAGACCCGCAAGTCACGGAAGGCCGCGCAGGAGCGGGGTCTGCCGCACGTCACTGGATCCACAACTCGCACGACGGCTGAGATTGCCCGGACACTCCGCTGCGATCCGCAGGATCGCCGACCTAACCACTGCGTCGCCGTCGCTGAACCGCTCCATCTGGTCGAGCAGGACCTGCCGCTTTCGCCCTATCTGCTCGGCGCGTGGCTCGGCGATGGCCACAGCGCATCTGCGAGGTACACCACGGCGGATCCTGAGATCGGTATGTACATCGACGCCGACGGCCACGGGTCGGTCCAAGCGATCTTGTCGTCGATCGGCGTAGTCACTAACAAGCACATTCCCATCGCGTACCTCCGGGCATCGCAGTCGCAGCGCCGCGCCCTGCTGGCGGGCCTGCTCGACACCGATGGCACCGTGACGGGCGCCGGCGCTGTCCAGTTCTCCTCGACGAACCGCCGCCTCGCGACCGACGTGCAGGAGTTGATCCACAGCCTCGGATACCGCTGTGGCCGAGCCACCAGGCGTGTCGCGGGTCCGGAGTCGGCGACTGCCGACACGCTGACCTTCACCACCGACGACGAGGTCTTCCGGCTGGAGCGCAAGCGCCTGATGCACAAGGAGCGATTCGGGCGGGCCCCGAGGTCCACGACCCGGGCGCGATTCATCGTCTCGGTGCGCCGGATCGAGTCGGTGCCGGTGCGGTGTGTGCAGGTCGACAACGACGCTCACCTGTATCTCGCCGGTCGCTCGATGATCCCGACCCACAACAGCACACTGGGCATGGATTTCCTTCGGTCGGCGTCGATCGCGCACAACCAGGCCGGGGTCATGTTCTCGCTCGAGATGGGCAAGAGCGAGATCACGATGCGGCTGCTGTCCGCCGAGGCGCGAATCCCGCTCACCCGCATCCGCACCGGAACCCTCACCGACGACGACTGGAACAAGCTCGCCCGCCGGATGGGCGAGGTAGCGCAGGCGCCGATGTTCATCGACGACTCGCCGAACCTCACGATGATGGAGATCCGGGCCAAGGCACGACGGCTCAAGCAGCGCCACGACCTGAAGCTCATCGTGGTCGACTACCTCCAGCTGATGACGAGCCCGAAGCGGGTGGAGAACCGCCAGCAAGAAGTCGCCGAAATGAGCCGCTCGCTCAAGCTGCTGGCCAAGGAGCTCGGCGTACCTGTAGTGGCGATCAGCCAGCTCAACCGCGGCGCCGAGCAGCGCTCCGACAAGAAGCCGCAGCTGTCCGATCTGCGGGAGTCCGGCGCGATCGAGCAGGACGCCGACATGGTGATCCTGCTGCACCGCGAGGACGCCTACGAGCGCGAATCGCCGCGCGCCGGAGAAGCCGACCTGATCGTGGCGAAGCATCGAAACGGCCCGACCCGTGACGTGGTCGTCTCGTCACAGCTGCACTACTCGCGCTTCGTCGACATGCCCCGGGCGTGAAATGAACACGGCCCCTGATCCCGCTCACGACCGGCGAACCCCGTCGGGTGGGGGCGACCGAGCGCGATTCGGACCCGCTCTATAGCATCGTGTGACGGAGCGCGCGGTCTCGACGCGCCATCAGATAGGGGTGCGGCAGCCGCGTGGTCGACGACTTCCCGGGGGCGGCGCTGCGATCGGGCGGATCGGGCTCTCCTGAAACGCTGCGAATCGCCCTGCTGTCCTATCGGAGCAAACCGCATTGCGGCGGTCAGGGCGTCTACGTCCGGCACGTCTCGCGCGAACTGGTCGGGCTCGGCCATCAGGTCGAGGTCATCAGCGGCCAGCCGTATCCGCGCCTGGATGCCGGCCCGACCCTGCTGGAGCTTCCCAGCCTCGACCTCTACCGCGAGCCCGACCCGTTTCGGGTGCCCCACCCGCGGGAGTTCCGCGATTGGATCGACGTACTCGAGTTCCTGACGATGGGCACCGGCGGCTTCCCGGAGCCGCTGACCTTCTCGCTGCGGGCGGCGCGGCTGCTCAAGACACGGATCGCGGACTTCGATGTGGTCCACGACAACCAGACCCTCGGCTACGGGATGCTCGCCTTGGAGAAGGCCGGGCTCCCGCTGATCGCGACCATCCACCACCCGGTGAGTGTCGACCGGGTGGTCGAGATCCAGAACGCCCACGGGATCCGGCAGAAGCTGGGCAAGCGGCGCTGGTACATGTTCACGCGCATGCAGGGCCGGGTCGCTCGCCGGATGTCCTCGATCGTGACGGTCTCGTCGAACTCCGGTTCGGACATCGTCCGTGACTTCAAGGTCGACCCGGCGGTGATGCGCACCGTGCCGATCGGTGTCGACACGACAACATTCACACCACCGAAGGCGCCCCGGGTGCCGGGGCGGGTGGTGGCGGTGTCCAGCTCGGACAGCCCGATCAAGGGCGTGAAGGTCCTGCTCGAGGCGATGGCGAAGCTGCGGACCGGCCGCGACGACGTCGAGTTGGTGGTCGTCGGCAAGCCGAACCCCGACGGGCCGGTGGCTCGCGCGGTCACCGACCTCAACCTCGGTGACATCGTGCGGTTCGTCTCCGGGCTCTCCGACGACGGCATCGCCGAGCTGCTGGCGTCGGCCGAGATCGCGGTCGTGCCTTCGCTGTACGAGGGGTTCTCGATCCCCGCGGTTGAGGCGATGGCCTGCGCGACCCCGCTGATCGCTACGACCGGTGGCGCGCTGCCGGAGGTCGTCGGCGATGACGCGGTCCTGGTCGCGCCCGGTGATCCCGCCGAGATGGCAGACGCCCTCGAAGGATTGTTCGACAACGATGAACGGCGACGCGCGATCGGGGCGGCTGGCCGGCGCCGGATCGAGACGTCGTACACCTGGCGCCGGGTCGCGGAGTCGATGGTCGAGGTCTACCGCGACGCGATCGAGCGCAACCGGGGGCGCACTGCGGCTGGACCCGAGGTGAGTCCGCCGCACGAGCAGGTGGCGGCGTGCTGACCGTCGACTTCGACCAGTTCCCGATCTCGCCCGGTGACCGGGTGCTCGACCTCGGCTGCGGCTTCGGTCGGCATGCCTTCGAGCTCTACCGGCGGGGCGCCCACGTCGTCGCGTACGACCACAGCCTCGATGAGCTGCGCGAGGTCGCGACGATGTTCTACGCGATGACGGTTGGCGGCGAGGTGCCGGCTGGCGCCACCGCGAAGGTGGTCCGGGGCGACGTGCTCGCACTGCCGTTTCCGAACGCATCGTTCGACGCGGTCATCGCCTCGGAGGTGCTCGAGCACATCCCTGATGACGAGCGGGCGATGGCGGAGATCGCGCGGATCGTGAAGCCCGGCGGCAAGGTTGCGGTGACGGTCCCGCGGTGGTGGCCGGAGCAGATCAACTGGGCGCTGCCCGGTGAGTACCAGCACACCCCCGGCGGCCACATCCGGATCTATCGCGGCGACCAGCTGGTGTCGCGGCTCGAGGCCACCGGACTCGAGGTCCGCGGCCAGCACCACGCCCATGCCCTGCACTCGCCCTACTGGTGGCTCAACTGCACCTTCGGCCGGCAGAGCCTGCCGTCACGGACCTACAACAAGCTCCTCGTGTGGGACATCATCTCGGCACCGTGGATCACCCGCACCGCGGAGAAGCTGCTCAACCCGGTGATGGGCAAGAGCCTCGTGGTGTACGCCGACAAGCCATCGTCGCAGACAGGACGCAAGCGTGCTGCAGCCTGACCGCCGCGGCGTGCCCGCGGTCGCCGGCATTCTCGGCGCCGACGAGGTGCAGCAGACGGCAATCTCGATCGCCGCGATGCAGGAGCCGTCGGGTGCGATCCCGTGGTTTCCGGGCGGTCACGTCGACCCGTGGGATCACATCGAGTGCGCCATGGCGATGACAGTCGCCGGCCTGCGCGAACAGACTTACGCGGCCTACGACTACCTGCGCCGGATGCAGCGGGCGGATGGATCGTGGGCGTCGAAGATCACGGTCGGCGAGATCGAGGACCCGACCTTCGAGACCAACCAGTGCGCCTACATCGCGGTCGGCACCTGGCATCACTATCTGGTCACGCGCGACCACGCCGAGCTCGAACGGATGTGGCCACACGTGCGGTCGGCCCTCGACCTCGTGGTCAGCTACGCGAGCGAGCGGGGCGAGATCGCGTGGTCGGTGACGCCGGATGGCGAGCCGCGCGACGGCGGCCCACTGTTGACCGGCTCGTCATCGACGTATCACTCGTTGCGGTGCGGGCTCGCGCTGGCCAACCATTTCGACGAGCCGCAGCCGGAGTGGGAGATCGCGGCCGGCCAGCTCGGTCATCTGATCTCCCACCATCCCGACGTGTTCGTCGAGAAGGACCGGTTCTCGATGGATTGGTACTACCCGGTGCTCGGCGGCGCGGTCCGCGGCGAGGCGGCCCGGGAACGGTTCGAGGAACGTTGGGATCGCTACGTCGTACCGGGGCTCGGGATCCGATGCGTGGATGACGAGCCATGGGTCACCGGCGCCGAGTCAGCGGAGTGTGTGATGGCGCTCGACTGCGCCGGGATGACCGAACGGGCGGTCGCGCTGTTCGGCGACATCCAGCATCTTCGGGCGCAGGACGGCTCGTACTGGACCGGATGGCAGTTCGCCGCGAACGCGAACTGGCCGGACGAACGATCGAGCTGGACGGCCGCTGCGGTCGTGCTCGCGGCCGACGCGTTGTCGCGAACGACGCCCGGATCCGGAATCTTTCGGGCGGCGGACCTGCCGCTCGGGGTCCGACTCGACGAGGTCTCCTGCGGCTGCGAGCCGGTCGGCCGCCGTTAGAGCCCGCGTCGCGGGCCGCGCTCTTTCCGTAGCACCCGCAGGCTTCCGACCGCCCGAACCTCGGTGAAGCCATCGTCGAGCGCGCGCAGATAGATGTGGTACGGCGCTGGGCCACCGTCCGCCGGGTCCGGAAACACGTCGTGGATCGCCAGGACCCCTTGCGGCATCACGAATTTCGCCCAGCCCCGGTAGTCGTTCTGGGCGTGTTCCTCCGCGTGACCACCGTCGATGAACAACATCGCGATCGGCGTCGACCAGATCGCTGCGACGGTCGCGCTGCGGCCGATGACGGCAGTGACGACGTCCTCGAGGCCGGCGTCGTACATCGTGCGCCGGAAGAACGGCAGCGTGTCCATCAACCCGACCTCGGGGTCGACCAGTTCGCGGTCGTGGTGCTCCCAGCCGGCCTGGTTCTCCTCCGAGCCGCGGTGATGGTCGACCGTGACGACCCGACCGCCGCGGTCCTTCGCGGCGGCGCCGAGCCAGGTCGCCGATTTCCCGCAGTACGTGCCTACCTCGAGGATCACGCCGTACGGCGCCGTCGCCCACGCCGCGTCGTACAACGCCTCCGCCTCCGCCGCCGGCATGAAGCCCTTTGCGTCGTCCGCCACCTGCTTGATCGAAGCGTCGATGCGGGTCGGCGCGATCGCGGCCGGGTCCTCCACCGGGCTCAGCCCTCGCCGACCAACGCGAGCTGGCGGGCCTGAGCGACCAGGCGGCCCGTCGAGTCCCAGGCCGTCGCGGTCTCGTCGAACCAGCTATCGGCCACGGTCGAGGTCTTCGACTCGACCTTCACCCAGCCCGGCGCCGGCAACCCTCGTAGCAACACGGTGAGCTCGACGGTCGGAGCCCACCCGAACTTGCTGAGGTGAAAGACCGTCGGCGGGCCGGAGTCGACCGCCAGCAGAAGCGAGAGCAGATCGGGCGGCGAGCCGTCTGCCAGCCGAAACCAGAATCGCATCGACGGGTCGCCGTTGGGAGCCGGGAACGGCGCCGTCGACGGATCGACCCGCAGCTCGATCTGCTCGAACAACGAGATGTGCACGTGCGGGTTGTGCGCGAGCTCGCATTCCTCCGGCGGCGGCATCACCGGCTCGGTCTTGTCATCCCACTCGACCGGCGCCTGATGAAGCTCGCCGGCAGTCACGAGTGCATCGATGTAGGGCTGGTCGCCCTGCCAGATGGTGCTGCGAGCAGTCGAGACCCGCCGCCCGCTCCGGGTCAGCTCGGTGCGTACCTCGGCCGGCCCGCTGCTCGGGGCTCGGAGATAGTGCGCCGACACCGCCAACGGGGACGGCTTGCCGGTTGTCGCGAGCGCGGCGCGCGCCAGGATCGCGAGCAGGTAGCCGCCGTTGGGCCGTTCGCCTATCGACCAGCCGGGGTCGAGCATGACGTCGTACGTCGTGCTGTCACTTCGCACCCGCAACGCGGTGTCGGTTTCGAAGCGGCTCATCGCGACGATCGGCTCACAGAGCCATCAGTGCCGGTGCGAGCTGGGCCCATTCCGCTCTGGGGAGACCGCGCCGGTCGTCGACCAAAACCTGCACCGCGACATGGTCAGCCCCGGCGTCGAGATGCGCTGTGACTCTCGCGACGATGGCGTCGAGCGAACCCCACGCGCAGATCGTGTCGACCAACCGGTCGTTCCCCCCGTCGCTGAACTCAGAGCTGTCGAAGCCGAACCGCTCGAGGTTGGCGGTGTAGTTCGTCAGGCGCAGGTACGACGTGGTGTGACGCCGGGCGATCTCGCGCGCGGCGGTCGGGTCCTCACTCAGCACACACACCTGCTCGGGCACGAGCAGCTTGTCGGGCCCGAGGATCTCGCGCGCCACCGCGGTGTGCTCTGGCGGCACGAAGTAGGTGTGCGCGCCGTCGCCGCGGCTGCCGGCCAGCTCGAGCATCTTCGGACCGAGGGCGGCGAGCAGTCGTGGTGGCCGCTCGTCCGGCATCACGGCGCGGTAGACGTCGTAGGCCGAGTCCATCGCGTCGAGATAGTCGCGCATGAACGTCAGCGGGCTGCGGTAGTCCTCACCGCGAACCTGCAGCAACGGCTTGTGAGAGACGCCGATGCCGAGGACGAAGCGGTCGGGGTAGGCCTCGCCGAGCGCGAGCTGACCGGCCGCGGTCGCGAGGGCATCCCGGGCCCAGATGTTGGCGATGCCGGTCGCCACGATCAGCGAGTCCGTGGCGGATAGCAGCAGCTGGGCGGCGCTGAGCACCTCGCGACCCACCGCCTCACCGGTCCAGATCGCGGTGTAGCCGAGCGCCTCGACCTCGCGCGCGGCCTCGCGGACTCCGGCGGCGTTGGTGTAGTCGAGCTGGCCGGTCCAGATCCCGACCTTGCCGAGCCGGGCCGACCAGCGCGTCGCGACCGAATCGGCTTCCGACACGGCACCGACGCTACCGGCCCGCTACTGCGACTTCGCGAACCCCTCGCTGATCTTCTGCATCGCGGTGGTGACCTCGCTCGGCACGATCACCATCGTCGAGCCGTACGACGCGACCTTCGGCAGCGCCTCCAGATATTGGTAGGCGAGCAGCGCCGGGTCCGGGTTGCCCTCGTGGATGGCGGTGAAGACGGTCGCGATCGCCTTCGCCTGGCCCTCGGCGCGCAGGATCTCGGCTTCCCGCTGACCCTGCGCGGAAAGGATCGCGGACTGCTTCTCCCCCTCGGCGGTGAGGATCGCCGACTGCTTGACGCCTTCTGCGGTGAGGATCGCGGCGCGCTTGTTGCGGTCGGCGCGCATCTGCTGCTCCATCGACTCCTTGATCGAGTCGGGCGGGTCGATCGCCTTGATCTCGACCCGGTTGACCCGCACGCCCCACTTGCCGGTGGCCTCGTCGAGGACGCCGCGAAGCTGGCTGTTGATGTGGTCACGGCCGGTGAGCGCGGCCTCCAGATCCATGCTGCCAACCGCGTTGCGAAGCGTGGTGATCGTCAGCTGCTCGATCGCCTGGATGTAGTTCGCGATCTCATACGTCGCCGACCGCGGATCGGTCACCTGGAAGTAGACGACAGTGTCGATGTTGACGACCAGGTTGTCCTCGGTGATGACCGGCTGCGGCGGGAAGCTGACCACCTGCTCGCGCAGGTCGATCATCGGGCGCATCCGGTCGACGAACGGCAGCAGCAGGTTCAGACCGGCGTTGCAGGTCCGCTGATAGCGACCAAGCCGTTCGACGACCCCGGCCCTGGCTTGCGGCACGATCCGCACCGACCTGGCGACGACGATGATGACCAGGACCACGAGGACCAGGACCACGATCAGCGCTGCGTTCACGACTCGACTCCGATCATGTGCCGGCAAACGGCACGCTGGTGGGGTGCACGACGGCGGTCACACCGTCGATCTCGAGCACGTCGACCCACTCGCCGGCCGGGATGGTCAGGCCGTCGGAGTAGGGGCGGGCGGTCCAGGTCTCGCCGCCGATTCGCACCCGACCGCCTGCCGCGGTGGTGACTTCGGACAGCGTCATGGCCCGGGTCCCGATGAGTTTCGCCGTACCGGTGCGGATCGCCGCCGGGGTGTGGCGATGACGTCTGACGATCGGCAGCACCAGGCTGAGCAGCATCGCGTCGGCGACGCCGAACACGACGACCTGAGCGACCGTCGGCGCTCCGAGCGCAGCGGCGACGGCGGCCGCCGCAGCGCCCCCCGCGATCATTCCGAGCACGAACGTCAGCGTGAGCACCTCGGCGATGGCCAACACGATTGCCGAGATCAGCCAGAACACCCAGGCGTCCACGGCCGAAGCGTACGGCGTGAACCCATAGCAGCGAGGCGTGACGCGTGTCACGATGGGCAGAGGTGTCCTCGCGACGCCCCACCACACCGGTCGCACCCTCACCCGCGGTGCGACTCGATGGTCAGTGCCGGCGTACCTGGCGATCCCAGGCGCGGCGGCCCGACGACGAGGAGTAGGGATGACCGAGGCACTGCGGCCGCAGCCGTCTGAGGGACCGGAGTTCGTTCAGCTCCTGACGCCCGAGGGCGAGCGGGTTGCCCACCCCGACTACGACCTCGAGATCTCCGACGAGGAGATCCGCGGGCTCTATCGCGACCTGCTGATGGTGCGACGGATCGACACCGAGGCAACCGCGTTGCAGCGGCAGGGCGAGCTCGGCCTGTGGGCCAGCTTGCTCGGCCAGGAAGCCGCCCAGGTCGGTGCCGGGCGAGCGCTGACGGCGTCGGACTTCGCCTTCCCGACCTACCGCGAGCACGGCGTCGCGTTCTGTAAGGGCGTCGACCCGGTGACGTTGCTCGGGTTGTTCCGTGGCACCAGCCAGGGCGGTTGGGATCCTTACCAGAACGGCTTCGGGCTCTACACGATCGTCATCGGTTCGCAGACGCTGCACGCCACCGGCTACGCGATGGGCCTGCAGCGCGATGGCGGTGACGGCGCTGCGATGGCGTTCTTCGGCGACGGCGCCTCCAGCCAGGGCGATGTGAATGAGGCGTTCGTCTGGGCCAGCGTGTTCAACGCACCAGTCGTTTTCTTCTGCCAGAACAACCAGTGGGCGATCTCCGAGCCGCTGGAGAAGCAGACCCGGATCCCGCTCTACCGGCGGGCGCAGGGGTTCGGCTTTCCCGGTGTCAGGGTTGACGGCAACGACGTCCTCGCCGTCCTCGCGGTCACCCGGCAGGCACTCGCCCGGGCGCGGGAGGGTAGCGGCCCGACACTCGTGGAGGCATGGACCTACCGGATGGGTGCCCACACCACGTCCGACGACCCGACCCGTTACCGGCTGGCGGCCGAGCTCGAGACGTGGAAGCTCAAGGACCCGATCGAGCGGGTGAAGGCGCACCTGTCACGGTCCGGCGGCGCCGACGCGACATTCTTCGCCGAGGTCGACACCGCGGCCGATGAGCTGGCCGCCCACCTGCGGGCCGGCTGCCTGGCGCTTCCCGATCCCGATCCGATCACGTTGTTCGACAACGTGTACGCCGAGGGCTCGTCACTTCTCGACGAGGAACGCGAACAATGCGCGGCGTACCTCGCGTCGTTCGCAGCGGCGGGGCACTGAGATGGCGGCTCGCACCCTCACCCTCGGTAAAGCTCTCAATGAGGGCCTGCGCAAGGCGCTGGAGGCGGACCCGAAGGTGCTCATCATGGGCGAGGACGTCGGCCGACTCGGCGGCGTCTTCCGGGTCACCGACGGCTTGCAGAAGGATTTCGGCGAGGACCGCGTCATTGACACGCCGCTCGCCGAGTCCGGCATCGTCGGCACTGCGGTCGGACTCGCGATCCGCGGCTTCCGTCCGGTGTGTGAGATCCAGTTCGACGGGTTCGTGTTTCCGGCCTTCGACCAGATCGTCAGCCAGGTGGCGAAGATGCGTTATCGGTCAGCCGGTCATGTTGCGCTGCCGATCACGATCCGGATCCCGTACGGCGGTGGCATCGGTGCCGTCGAGCATCACAGCGAGTCACCGGAGACCTACTTCGCGCACACGCCGGGTTTGAAGGTCGTCACCTGCTCGAATCCCGCCGACGCCTATTCGATGATCCAGCAGGCCGTGTCGTGTGACGACCCGATTGTTTTCTTCGAGCCGAAGCGCCGCTACTGGGACAAGGCCGAGGTCGACACCGACGCCGCGCCGGCGCCGCTGTGGACGGCGAGGGTGGCCAGGGCCGGCACCGACGTCACCGTCATCACCTATGGGCCCAGTGTGCGGACCTGCCTGGAGGCGGCGGCCGCGGCCGAGTCGGAGGGACGTGACATCGAGGTGATCGACCTGCGGGCGCTGTCGCCGATCGACTGGGGGGCGGTGGTGGAGTCGGTGACCAAGACGCAGCACGCCGTCGTGGTTGCGGAGGCGCCGGTGTTCGCGTCGCTGTCGGCCGAGGTCGCGGCCCGCATCTCAGAGCGCTGCTTCTACTCGCTCGAAGCCCCGGTGCTGCGGGTGGGTGGTTACTCCACGCCGTACCCAACGTCGCGAGTCGAGGAGGACTTCTTGCCCGACCTCGACCGCATCCTCGACGCCGTCGACCGTTCGCTGGCTTTCTGATGCCGACCTACAGAGACTTCAGCCTGCCCGACCTCGGTGAGGGTCTGACCGAGGGCGAGATCCTCAGCTGGCTGGTCAAGGAAGGCGACGCGGTCGCCCTCAACCAGCCGATCGTCGAGATCGAGACGGCCAAGGCCGCGGTCGAAATCCCCTCGCCGTACGCCGGTGTCGTGACGAAGCTGCATCACGCCGAAGGCGAGACGGTCGACGTCGGGTCGCCGATCATCAGCTTTGACACCGATCCCGCCGGTGCCGCGGCGCCCGATGACGCGCCGACGATCCAGGGTGGTGATCTGGTGCCGAGCGAGCCGGGGATCGTCGGCTCGCCGGCACCGACGGCCGGCGGAGAGGAGAAGATCTCCGTCCTCGTCGGCACCGGTCCGAAATCGGGCAAGCTGACCCGCCGGGCGCGCAAGCCGGCAGCGGCTGCAGCCGCGGCGCCCGCGCGGCAACCCGCCAGGGTTTCGGCGGCCGCGGTCGGCGCACGTGCCGCGAAGCTGGTCGGTGAGGTCCGGGTCCTCGCCAAGCCGCCGGTGCGCAAGCTCGCCCGCGAACTCGGCGTCGACCTGCGGGTGATCGTCGGCAGCGGTCACAACGGCACCGTCACTCGGGCCGACGTCGAGGCCGCCGCGTCTCCCGGCCGCGCTCTGGCCGAGCCGCCCACGCTCGCCGCCGTGCCGTCGCAGGCGCTCGACTTCGACCCGGCGACGAGAGAGCAGCGAATCCCCATCAAGGGCGTGCGCAAGGCGACCGCTGCGGCAATGGTCGCGAGCGCGTTCACTGCGCCGCACGTCACCGAGTTCGTCACCGTCGATGTCACCCCGACGATGGACCTCGCGTCGCGGCTGCGGTCGCATCCGGACTTCGAGGGTGTGAAGGTGTCGCCCCTGCTGTTGGTCGCGCGGGCGCTGCTGCTCGCCGTCCGCCGCCATCCGATGATCAACTCCTCCTGGGACGACGCCGCCCAGGAGATTGTCGTCAAGGACTACGTCAACCTCGGCATCGCCGCCGCAACTCCCCGCGGGTTGATCGTCCCGAACATCAAGGACGCGGACTCGCTGTCGATGCCGCAGCTCGCCGCCGCGCTCGAGTCGCTGGTCGCGGTGGCCCGTGACGGCAGGACCGCGCCCGCCGACATGCAACACGGGACGATCACCATCACCAACGTCGGCGTCTTCGGGGTCGACGGCGGTACGCCGATCCTCAACCCCGGGGAGTCCGCGATCCTGTGTTTCGGCGCGGTACGCGAGCAACCATGGGTGCACGAAGGTGCGATCGCGATTCGCAAGGTCACCCAGTTCGCGCTGTCGTTCGACCACCGCATCGTCGACGGACAGCTCGGCAGCGAGTTCCTCGCCGACGTCGCCGGCATGCTCGCCGACCCGTGGCAGCTCGTCAGCTGGAGTTGATCGCGACTCAACCGCTAGTTGTCAGCACGTGCGGGGGCTACCGCACCCTGAGGTGCTGACAAGTGTTAGAAGGCCGACTCCGGAAGGTCCATGATCTCGAGGTTGGTGCCCTCGACGATCACTCGCTCGGCGTGCAACAGCGGCAGCCGGGTCTGGGCGAAGAACTTCGCCGCGATGACCTTGCCCTCGTAGAAGCTCTTGTCGGACTCCGACGGGCCCGCCGTCAGCGCGTTGAGCGCGACGTCGGCCTGCCGCAACAGCAGCCAGCCGATCACGACGTCGCCGAGCGCGAGCAGCAGCCGGCTGGTGTTGAGGCCGACCTTGTACAGCGACTTGATGTCGTCGGTCGCAGCGGTGAGGTAGCCGACCATCGTCTCGACCATGCTCTGTACGTCCGCCAGCGCGTTGCCGAGGAGCTCTCGCTCGTTCTTCAGCTGCCCATTGCCCGCCTCGGAGTCCGCGAACTCCTTGATCTCGGTCACCAGCGAGGTGAGAGCGGCGCCTTGGTCGCGGACGATCTTGCGGAAGAACAGGTCCATGCCCTGGATCGCGGTGGTCCCCTCGTAGAGGGTGTCGATCTTGGCGTCGCGGATGTACTGCTCGATCGGGTAGTCCTGCAGGAACCCGGAGCCGCCGAGCGTTTGCAGCGACTGCGAACCGAGTAGTTCGTAAGACCGCTCCGAGCCACAGCCCTTCACCAGCGGCAGCAACAGGTCGTTGAGTCGCACGTAACCGTCGGCGTCCTCGCCGCGCGCGGTCGCGTCGATGACGGCGTCCTGCTGCGAGGCGGTGAACAGCACCAGCGCTCGCATCCCTTCGGCGTAGGACTTCTGCACCATGAGCGACCTGCGGACATCCGGATGATGGGTGATCGTCGTACGCGGCGCGGCCTTGTCGAGCATCTGCGTCATGTCCGAGCCCTGTACGCGGGTCTTCGCGTACTCGAGCGCGTTGAGGTAGCCGGTCGACAGCGTCGCGATCGCCTTGGTCCCGACCATCATCCGTGCCATCTCGATGACCTCGAACATCTGGGCGATGCCGTCGTGGACGTCGCCGACCAGCCAGCCGACCGCCGGCTCGCCGTGGTCGCCGAAGGTCAGCTCGCAGGTCGCCGAGACCTTCAAGCCCATCTTCTTCTCGACGTTGGTGACATACACACCGTTGCGGGCCCCGAGCTCGCCGGTCTCGAGGTCGACGAGGAACTTCGGTACGACGAACAGCGACAGTCCCTTGGTGCCGGGGCCGGCACCTTCCGGCCTCGCGAGGACGAGGTGAACGATGTTCTCCGGGACGTCCCACTCACCGCTGGTGATGAAGCGCTTGACGCCTTCGATGTGCCAGGAGCCGTCGGGCTGTTCAGTCGCCTTGGTGCGACCGGCGCCGACATCCGAACCGGCGTCCGGCTCGGTCAGGACCATCGTCGCGCCCCAGTTGCGCTCGATCATCGTCTCGGCGAACTTGCGCTGCCACTCGTTGCCGTTCTTGTACAGGATCTGCGCGAAGGCCGGCCCAGCGCCGTACATGTGAATTGCCGGGTTGGCGCCGATGACCATCTCGCTGGCGCCCCACGAGATCGACGGCGGAAGGCCGGGGCCGCCGAGCTCCACGGGCAGCGGCAGCCGGTCCCAGCCGTTGTCGATGAGCGCGCGGTAGGACTTCTTGAACGACTCCGGAAGAGTCACGGTGTGAGTCTCGGGGTCGAAGACCGGCGGGTGGCGGTCGCCGTCGGTGAAGGACTCAGCAATCGGGCCTTCGGCGAGCGTGCGCACCTCGCTCAGGATCGCCTTCACGGTCTCGAGGTCGAGGTCGGCGAACGCGCCCTGTCCCAGGACCGAGCCGCGGTCGAGGACCTCGAAGAGGGTGAACTCAATGTCGCGCAGGTTCGACTTGTAGTGACCCATGTTGCTCACTCCCGTAAGCAGCCTCGGCGTCGGTCGCCGGGGGTGGTGCCTCGTGGCGTCGGTTGGGTGCCGCTTGGCTACCCACCAGTAACAACGAGAATATTACCCACGGGTAACGCTCGGTAGACAACGATCCTTGCTTAAGCCGTGTGTTGCCCGTCACAGCGATGGGGGCCGTGGGTGGGCAGATCGCCCAGCAACGGTGGCGGAATCGGCGCGGCCGTTCGACCCCCTTTGCTGGGAGATCGAGGTCAAGCCCGCCGAAGTGGGAGCCGGCTCTGGTTGTTGCTGATCGTGACCTGACACCGGCCGCAGACGGCTGGACCGCGGAGCACGCTGGGGACGGGTGCAGACTGGATCGATGTCCCGAAAGACGGAGGTCGCGCGCGAGCAGGAGCTCGTGACCCGCCTCTACCAGCGCCTCGACGCGCTGCGGGACCAGACCAGGGAACGGCTGGTCGAGGTGCGCAAAAGAGGCGCTTCCGGGACGCCGCAGGCCCGCAGTGAGCGTGATGTCTTCGCGGCGCTCTACGAGGACAGGTTGGCGCAGCTCGAGGCGGTCGAGCCGGGATTGTGCTTCGGGCGACTCGATCTCACCGGCGGAGAGCGGTTGCACGTCGGGCGGATCGGGCTGACCGACGAGCGGCACGACACGATGCTCGTCGACTGGCGGGCGCCGGCCGCGGAGCCGTTCTACCGGGCAACCCCCGCCGATCCCCATGGCGTCGTCCGCCGCCGCCACCTCCGCACCCGCGGCCGCGAGGTGCTCGATGTCGAGGACGACGTGTTCGATGTCGAGCACCTCTCCGAGGTCGACCGCGAGACCCTCGGCGGCGGCGGCGCGTTGTTGGCGGCGCTGACCGCCTCTCGCACCGGCCGGATGCGGGACATCGTCGCGACGATCCAGGCCGAGCAGGACCGGGTGATCCGGGCCGACCCGAGCGGTGTGCTCGTCGTGCAGGGCGGTCCCGGCACCGGAAAGACCGCGGTAGCGCTGCATCGTGCGGCGTACCTGCTCTACACCCACCGCGACCGGCTGGCCCGTTCCGGCGTGCTGGTCCTCGGTCCCGGCCCGACCTTCCTGCGCTACATCGAGCAGGTGCTGCCCTCGCTCGGCGAGACCGGCGTGCTGATGTCGACCCTTGACGGGCTGCTTCCGGGAATCGCGGTCAGCGCGACCGACCCGCTCGACGTCGCGCGCCTGAAGGCCGACCTGCGGATGGTGAAGCTGGTCGAGGCCGCGGTCGCGGCGCGGCAGCGGGTGCCGGACGAGCCAGTCGTCATCGAGTTCGAGGACTACGACCTGTCGATCGAGCCGAGCGAGATCGCGGCCGCCCGGTCACGGGCCCGGCGCAGCCGTCGGCGCCACAACCGAGCCCGCTACGTCTTCGCGAAGCAGCTGTTGCGGATCGTGATCGGAAAGCTCGCCGAGCTCGATCCCGAGCTCGCCGGCCAGCGATGGGTGCTGCGCCAGATCATGGCCGCCGACGACTTCCGCGCGCTCGTCGATTTCTGCTGGCCGCGGCTGACGATCGAGGAGCTCATCAGCGAGCTGTTCACGCCGGAGGGGCTGGCAGTTGCGGGCCGCGACCTGCTCTCGGCCGCCGAACAGCGGTTGCTCGCCCGCTCGCCTGGCTCGGCCTGGACCGCCGCGGACATCCCGCTGCTCGACGAGGGGTGGGCCCATCTCGGTGACCCGGAGGAGGTTCTTCGGGCAGCCGTGGAGCGCCGCCGGCTGCGCGCCGAGCGCGCCTACGCCCAGCAGGTCATCGCGGCTTCCGGCGTGCGAGGTCAGGTCGACGCCGGCGCGCTGGCCGAGCGGTTCTCCGGCGGCAGTGGCACCAGTCGGGCGGTGATCGAGCGAGCTGCCAGCGACCCGGATTGGGAGTTCGGCCACATCATCGTCGACGAGGCGCAGGAACTGTCGCCGATGGCGTGGCGGATGCTGATCCGCCGGTGCCCGATGCGTTCGATGACGGTGGTCGGCGACATCGCCCAGGCCTCGGCCCCGTGGGGCGTTCGGTCCTGGCCGCAGACCCTCGAAGAGATCGCGCCGAATCGCTGGCAGGTTCGCGAGCTGACGGTGAACTACCGGACGCCGAGTGAGGTCATGGCGGTCGCCGCCGACGTTCTGGCCGCGGTCGACCCACGGGCACAGTCACCTTCCTCGGTGCGTGAGTCGGGCGAACCGCCGCTGGCTCACCGCGCCGAGGCGGCTGCGCTGGTCGCCGCTCGCACGGTCGATGTGGTCGGCGAGGCGCGGCGTGCGATCGGCGACGGGAAGCTCGCCGTCCTCACCACGAGCGGGTCCTACGACAGTGTGCTGAAGCACCTCAGTGAGCGGTACGGCGACGATGTCGGCGTCGGAGCAGCCGGCCTCGATTCGCCGATCGCCGTGCTGGTCATCGGCGAGGCGAAGGGGCTGGAGTTCGACGGCGTCGTCGTCGTCGAGCCGGCGGAGTGGATGACCGAGGGGGAGCGCGGCCTGCGCGACCTCTACGTCGCGTTGACCCGCGCCACCCAGCGGCTCGACGTGGTGCACAGCGGGACGCTGCCTGGCGTCCTGGCCGGCCTCACCCGAACCGCTTAGCCGCGGCCGTGAATAGCCTGAACCGGTGGGTTCCGGGGTCGACCAGCCGCTGACGACGGAGCCGTTCCCACGTTTGCGGGCGCGGACCCAGCGGTTCACACTCGGCGAACCCCGCACCTTCACGATCTGCGCGGCCGGCCGACGGGTGCTGTTCCTTCGCGCCGCTGCCGGCGACGACGCCCGAACCGGGTTGTGGGTGCTTGATGTCGACTCCGGCCTGGAGCGCCCGGTTGTCGACCCCGCCGCAGATGACGACCTGCCTGCTGCCGAACGCGCCCGGCGGGAACGGACCCGCGAGGGTGCGACCGGCATCGTGTCCTACGCCGCGGACAGCGCCGGGCGGATCGTCGCGTTCGCCCGCGGCGGGAAGCTCGCGGTCGTCGATGTCGACGAGCCGACGGTGCGCACGATCGGGTCGGGCAGCTCCTGCTTCGATCCGCGGCCCGACCCCACCGGGTCCCGGGTCGGCTACGTCGACGGCAACACGCTGCGGGTGGCGGCGGTCGACGGCTCCGAGGACCGCGTGCTCGCCGCCGACAGCGAGGACTGCGTCGCGTGGGGCCGGGCCGAGTTCGTCGCGGCCGAGGAGATGAATCGGTTCCGCGGGTTCTGGTGGGCACCCGACGGCCGGTCGCTGCTGGTGGCCCGAGTGGACGAGGCGCCCGTATCGCAGTGGTGGATCTCCGACCCGGCCCACCCCGAGAACGCTCCGACGGCCGTGCGCTACCCGGCCGCCGGCACCGAGAATGCCGACGTCACGCTCTGGCGGGTGGACCTCGACGGAACCCGGCACGAGGTCCGCTGGGACCGCGATCGGTCGCCCTACCTCGGCCGGGTGGTCTGGACCGCGGCCGGGCCGCCGTTACTCGCGGTGGTCAGCCGCGACCAGCGCGAGATCCGCACCCTGTCGGTGGACGTCGCGACCGGCGAGACGGTCGAGCTCGCCGTCGACCGCGATCCCGCCTGGGTCGAGCTCTTCCGCGGCGTACCCGCGTGGGTGGGTGACGCGCTCGTCCGGATCGTCGACGAGGGAGCGACGCGGCGGCTGGTGGTCGGCGATACCGCGGTCAGTCCGGCCGAGCTCTACCTGCGTGACGTCGTCAGCACCGCCGTCGGTGAGGTGGTGTTCACTGCCTCGGACGGTGACCCGACTCAGGTCGCGGTGTACCGCTGGACCCGCGACGGTGTCGCAGCGGTGATGAGCGGGCCCGGCGTGCATCGCGCGGTCGCCGAGTCGGCAGCCATGGTCGTCACCTCCGCCGGCATGGACTACGACGGCAACCGCACTGTGCTTCGCCATGGCGACGGTGAGCTCGAGATCGCGTCGTATTCGATCGCACCGCCGCTGACACCCGAGGTACGGCTGCTCCGACTCGGCGAGCGCGAACTGGCTGCCGGCCTGCTCCTGCCGCGTGGCCATGTCCCCGGCACCAAGCTGCCGGTGCTGCTCGACCCGTACGGTGGCCCACATGCGCAGCGGGTTCTCGCTGCGCGCGCTGCCTGGCTCGAGCCGCAGTGGCTGGCTGACCAAGGCTTCGCCGTGCTGGTGGTGGACGGCCGCGGAACGCCCGGTCGCGACCCGCTGTGGGAGCGCGAGGTCCACCTCGACCTCGTCAACCCGGTGCTCGACGACCAGGTCGACGCGTTGCACGCCGCCGCCGAACTCGAGCCCGACCTCGACCTCGGCCGGGTCGCGATCCGCGGCTGGTCCTTCGGCGGCTGGCTGGCCGCACTGGCGGTGCTGCGCCGGCCGGGGGTCTTCCACGCCGGCATCGCGGGGGCGCCGGTCACGGACTGGTCGCTCTACGACACCTTCTACACCGAGCGCTACCTCAGCACGCCGCAGCAGGAACCGAATGCCTACCGGTCCAACTCCCTGGTGGACGACGCGCCGTCGCTGTCGCGGCCGCTGCTGCTCATCCACGGTCTGGCCGACGACAACGTCGTCGCCGCGCACACCCTGCGGTTGTCACAGCGGCTGACCGAGAGCGGGCGACCGCATACCGTGCTGCCGCTCACCGGAGTCACCCACATGACCCCGCAGGAGGCGGTCGCAGAGAATCTGCTCCTGTTGCAGGTCGAGTTCCTCCACCAACACCTTGGTTAGTGCTTCGCAGCTAGCGTGCCGCGGCTGCCTTCGCCGCGGCTGCTGCGGCGCGTTCCTTCGCGAACGACATCGCCTCGTCCCAGCCGGCGTTGGCCGCAAGCAGGTGGCGGAACTTCATCACGGTGCCGCGCTGCTCGAGCCCGAGCGCCCCGATCAGCCGGTCACCGCGGCGGTAGAGGACGAGAAAGCTGTCGCTGTCGAGATCCCCGATCACCGTCGTCGTTTCGTCGGCGGCTTCGGCTACGCCGACGAACTGGATCCGCTTGTCGTACTGGTCCGACCAGAAGTACGGGACCGTCGTGAACGGGGTGGCGGCATCCGGGTCGGCGGCGTTGCGCCCGGCGGCGCCGCCCTGCTCGGCTGCGATCGTCCAGTGTTCGAGCCGCATCCGTAGGCCGGTGGTGGCGTTCGGCCAGCTCACCAGGTCACCTGCAGCCCAGACATTGGGCGCGCTGGTCGCGAGGTTCTCGTCGCACTCGATGCCGTTGCCCAGCTCGATGCCGGACCCGGCGAGCCAACCGGTGGCCGGCGCCACCCCGATCCCCACCACGACCAGGTCGGCGTCGATCCGGCTGCCGTCCGCGAGCCGCACCCCGGTGACGGCGCCCACGCCGTTGGCTTCGAGCCGCTCGACACCGACACCGACGCGAAGCCGGGTGCCGTGCCGTTCGTGCAGGGCCGCGAGTGCCAGTCCGAGCTCCTCGCCGACCGCGCGAGCGAGAGGTGTGGCCAGCGCTTCGACGACCGTGACCTCGCTGCCACGCTTCTTCGCCGATGCAGCGATCTCGGATCCGATGAAGCCGGCGCCGACGACCACAGTGCGGGCGCCGCCGTCGATCGCAGCTCTGATCGCGTGCGCATCGTCAATGGTCCGCAGGGCGTGCACGCCGGAAAGCCGGTCCGTGCCCGGAAGGGTGCGAGGGGCCGCTCCGGTCGCGACGATCAGCCGGTCGTAGGAGACCTCACCGGAGTCGGTCACCACGATCTGAGCGGCGACGTCCAGCGCGGTCGCGGTCGTTCCGAGTCGAAGGGTCAGCGCCAACTCGTCGCGCAGAACCGCCTCCTCGCGCAGCAGGGTGGCGGTCGGCGGCCCGGCGGCGGTGAGGAAGTCCTTCGACAACGGTGGCCGGTCGTAGGGCAGGTGCGGCTCGGCGCCGATCAGTGTGATCGGCGCCTGGTAGCCGGCCCGACGAGCACCTTCGGCTGCCCGTAGGCCGGCGAGAGAAGCGCCGACGACGACCAGGCCTGATCCGGTGTCGGTCACCTCAGCCGTCGAGACTCAGTGCCTGGGTCGGGCACTCGGCGACCGCGCTCTCCACGACCGCGCGGCGATCCTCCGGAAGGCCGGCGCTCAGCAGGTGCACCATCCCGTCGCCGCCCACCTCGAAGAGGTCGGCGGCAAGCGACTCGCAGATGCCGTGACCGGTGCAGCGGTCGTAGTCGACGTTGATCCTCATGCCGGAGCGCTTCCCCTTCGCTGGTGACGGGACATTCTCACCCGCCGTCGTTGCACCCGGCCCGGCGACCTCAGCTGGTATCGGCGGCGGGACAATGACGGTGTGACGAGAATCGCGCTGCGACCGCGCCGCCGTTCCCCGGCCCGGGTGCCTGAACCGTTCTACGCCGCCGGCAGCGGCGAGCCGATGGTGCTGTTGCACGGCTTCACCGACACCTGGCAGTGCTGGACCCGGGTGCTCCCACTCCTGACGCGGCACCACGCGGTGTTCGCGCCGACCCTGCCTGGGCACTTCGGTGGCGAGCCGGTCCCGGCCGATACCGCGATGACGGTGGCCGGCAGCCTCGACATGATCGAGGCCCAGCTGGACGCCCGCGGAATCGGCGAGGCGCACTTCGTCGGTAGCTCGCTCGGCGGCTGGGGCTCGCTCGAGCTCGCCGCCCGCGGTCGGGCCCGCAGCGTCGTCGCGGTCTGCCCGGCCGGCGGCTGGTATCACGGCAGCCGGGAGGAGCGAGCGGTGCTCCGCTACTTCAAGAACAACGAACGGATGTCGCGCATCGGCGCTGCCCTCATCCCCTACACCGCAAAGGTGCCGGCGCTGCGCACCGCCGCGCTGCGTGAGCTGGTCGCCCGTCCTGGGTCGATCAGCGCAGACGAGGCGCTTGCGATGATGACCGGCGCTGCGGGATGCGCGGTCGCGCGGGAGGCGATCGCGTTGAGCGAGTCCGGAGAAGCCTTTTCTGACCTCGGCCCGATCAGCTGCCCGGTCCGGATCCTCTACGGCACCCGCGACCGGATCGTGCGCTGGCCGAGCCACTACCAGCGGATGATGCAGTTGCTCCCGGACGCCGAATACGTCGCGCTCGAAGGACTCGGCCACCTGCCGATGTGGGACGACCCCGAGCTGGTCGCGCGCCGAATCCTCGAGGTGACCGCGCCGACCGCCGTCACCGCCTGAGCGATGCCTGGGCCGCGTCGTCCGTGAGGGCGTCGAGAGCCGCGACGGCGGCGTCGGTCGACGCGAGATCTGGCGGGTTGGCGCCGTACATCTCTTGCTCCAGTGTCGCGATCAGACCGTCGGCTTGCGGCGGAACTCCGATCCGGCCCAGGTACTCCCGCGCGGTCTCGGCCGCGGCCGGGGGCCCCGGCGCGCGCGGATGGCGGATCAGTCGCAGGAACGCGGCCAGGACCGGACCCGGCGCTCGAGCTGCGGCGGCGGGTCGGCGCCGGGCCCGGCGCCGTTCGCCTCGACCGAGCTCCACCAGCCAGCCGGCCAACATGATCAGCAACGCGACAGCGACACCGAGCGCGAGCCGACCGCCCGGGAGGGCAGCGGTGATCGCCGCCATCACCCGGCTGAACGTCGAACGGTGGCTCACAGCTGGTGGCGCCAGTTGCGCTCCGGCGGTCGGATCTGACGGGGACCAGCCGATGCCGGGGTAGTAGACCTCGACCCAGGCATGGGCGTTCGCGGCAGTGAACAGGCGAGTCGATCCGATCCGAGTGCCGTAACCGAGACCAGACACCACCCGCGCCGGGACGCCGAGCGTACGCAGCATCACGGCTTCGGCCGACGCGAACTGTTCACAGAAGCCGACGTGGTCGCGGAACAGGAACTCGGCGACCGCGTCCTGGCCGGGACCCGGGACCGGAGAGTTCTGCGAGTAGGTCTCGTGGCTGCGCAGATAGCCCTCGATGTCCGCGACCTGCTGCTGGCGGGTCGTCGCCTGGGTGGTCAGCTGGTGCGCGAGCTGGCCGATCGAGGAGGGCAACGTGGTCGGAAGCTGAGTCCAGATCGGGTCGCTCGGATCGGCGCCGCTGGACTTGCGCAGCTGCGCCGGCCGGGTCGTGGGAACCGTCGAGGTGACGGTGTAGGTCGCAGTCGCCGGCGACACGAGCCCGATCGCCCGCACGTTGTTGTCGCCGCGGATCACCCGCAGCACCTCGCTTGAGGACCCGGACAGGTGGGTGATCACGCCGGGAGCCCAGATCAGCGTGACGTGGGCGCCTCGCACCATCGTGACCCGGTCGGTCTCCGGCCGACCGACCGGAGCCGGGTCAGCGGAAATGAGTGGCACTGCGGTGGACGGTCCGCCTCGCGAGACGAAGTGGTCGTTGAAGCCGTCTTCCCATGAGATGCCGGTGTAGTCGCGGTAGATCGTCCCGCGCCAGAGCGGCGGCGAATGCCACGGCACCCGCATGATCGGGGTGTCCGGAAGTGCTCCTCGGACCAGCAGGCTGAGGTCGCCGGCACCGAAGGTGTCGACGCCGACCGAATCCCGGGTCTCCGACGGTACGCCTGGCCCCGAGCTGACCCGGGTCGCGATCCGACGGGCGAGCCCGCCGCCGCCGAGGCCCGAGGGCAGCGCGTAGAACACGACCGTGGCGGCCGCGAGCGACGCGAGCACCGGAACCAGGCCGTCGCTGCGCCACAGCGACAGAATCCGGGTCGGCTGTGATGGCGTGCCTTCGACGGTCGCCACGACCGCGCTGCCGGCGTACGCGGCGGTGGTCTGCACCTTGGCGATGGCGGTGAGCAGGACCACCCAGCTGCCGACGTTGAGCAGCGCGCTGGTCGAGGTGCGGCCACCCGCCGCCGCGGCGACGAGAACGCCGGTCGTGACCGTCAGCCACACCCGGTGCTCGCGAGGGGTCGTGGCGGCCGGAGCCATGATCAGCGAGAGAACGACGAGGGCCTCGGTCAGCGACCGAAGCGTTGAGGTCGGATCCGGACCGACGCCACCGGCTCCGATCGCGCGGAATGCGATCAGGCCGGCGAACGTCGCCACGCACGCGACGCCGGCGGATCGGGTGATTTTCGCCCGGCTCGGGTTGATCGGCCCGGGTGGGCGCGAGACCACCACGGTGACAGTGAGGGTTACCGGCAGTGCCCACCACGGCAGCATCCCGGCGGCGGTGGCGGCAATCTGCGCGACGGTGCAGGCGGCGCCAGCCCAGGTCCGTGCCCGCAGTTCCCGCTCGGTCATCACGTCGACCCACCGGTGGCGACTATCGCGGCCGCTCCGGCCGATCGAGCCTGGCGGAGGAATTGCGGCGACGGTGCGAGTGCGCCGACCCACACCACGGCAGCTCCCGCGCCGGCGCGCTGAAACGCCTGTCGTACGGCGGTCGGCGCCGGCCCGGAGGCAGGCCTGACGGCCGCGAACCAATCGAGCACGTCGCGCGGCCGAGTCACGGTCGCCACCGCGGACTCCGCGACGAGCACGACGGCCTGGCCGCCGCGCGCCGCCCGGACCGCGGTCGCGGCCGCGCGCGCCAGACCGTGCTCCCAGGTCCCCACCGCGACGATGCCGTCGACTGCGACGACAAGCGCCGCCCGACCGGGGCGCTCGCGCTCGAGCACGACCAGCTGGCCTCGACGGGCAGATGCGCGCCAGTGGATGGTGCTGGCGGCATCGCCGGATCGCCACTCGCGGATGCCGAAGAAGTCCATGCCGAATCCGACCCGAGCCGAGCCGATCATCCCCTCGACGTCGCCACCGCCGGACTCGGGCAGCTGCAGCGGCGGGGCGGGAGCCGGATGCACCCAGAACGAGGCGCTGCCCTGGTTTCGCATCGGACTCGACGTGCGCCGAACCCACCCGCCTAGAGGCGACACCGATTCGAAGGTCATGGTGCTCGCTTTGGGCCAATGTCCGCGCTGGCTAGGCACAGTCAGCCACTCGGCGGTCGCGTGCTGACCCGCTGATAACGACGGGACGACGATCCGCGCCGGCTCGAGGCCGAGTGAGCGAGTGGTGACCACCACCGGGCGCCGATGGCGAAATGGCCGCCGGAAGTGCGGCTCCACCGTGAACGTGATCGCGGCCGGCACTCCGACCGTCATCCGCGCCGAATGCCGTTGCCGGACCCGCGCCCCGACGCCGGGTGTCAGCAGGGCGTCGCTGATCACCGCCCCGAGCGCGGCGGCTGCGGCGATCGTGACACCGGTTGAGTTGATGACCCGGCCGAGCAGTTCGAGGATCACGGCCAGCAGCATCAGCAGCGCCGCGCTGCGGGTCGGTCGGGGTAGCTGGCGCACTCGGCGGGCCGCTGCGCCGCCTTGGTCAGGCACCGGACAGCGGCGCCGGCACCGCCGACACAATCCGGGCGATCACGTCGCGGGCCGCGGCCGCCGGACCGCCGTCGCCGGTGAGGACCAGCCGGTGGGCGAGCACCGGCCCGGCGAGCGCCTTGATGTCGTCCGGCAAGACGTGCGGTCGATCGTTCAGGATCGCGCGAGCTTGGGCGCAGCGCACCAGTGCGATCGTCGCCCGGGTGCTCGCCCCGATCGCCACCCGAGGATCGGCGCGGGTTGCCGAGACGATCGCGACGGCATAGCCCAGGACGCTGTCGGCGACGTGAACGGCGCGCGCCGCGGACCGCAGGCCGAGCATCTCGTCGGCGGTCAGGACCGGCGTGAGGGAGTCGACGGTCGGCCCCGCCAGCTGCTCACGCACGATCAGCCGCTCGACGTCCTCGGCATTCGGTCCGGGATGTACCAGCGCGGTGAACCGGTCGAGCTGTCCCTCCGGCAGCGGGTAGGTCCCCCACTGCTCGTACGGGTTCTGGGTCGCGAGCAGGACGAACGGCGACGGCAGTTCGTGGCGCACCCCGTCGACCGTCACGGCGGCCTCGTCCATCGCCTCGAGCAGCGCCGATTGAGTGCGGGGCGACGCTCGGTTGAGCTCGTCGACGAGGACCACATTGGCGAACACCGGCCCCGGAACGAAGCTGAACGCACTTCGCGACGGTTCCCAGACCGCTGATCCGGTGATGTCCGCCGGCATCAGGTCAGCGGTTGCCTGAATCCGGCGGAAGCTGCCGCCGAGCGATTGCGCGAGCGCCCGGGCCAACGTCGTCTTGCCGGATCCCGGCACGTCCTCGATCAGCACGTGACCACCCGAGATCACGGCAGCCACTGTCAGCTCGACCGCCTCGCGACGTCCGATCACGACCTGCTCGACTGCCTCGACCAACGCCCCTGCCTGCAGGTGGGCAGACAGCAGTGCGGCCACGGGCGACGCGGTCACGTTCAGGCCCTCCGAACGTCGGTGGTCGGTTCAGGTGAGCATCGACCGGAATCACACGTAACTTCAGTCCCGGCGGAGTGCATACGCCGCCGCGGAGAGGACCGCCCAGGCTGCGATGATGAAACGACAGGACCCTCATCTCCACCCGCATCGAGCAACAGGCAGGGACGATCGGCATGCCCGAGACCAGCGAGGTGATCCGGCCGGCCGCCGTACTGCGGCAGGTCGAGGCGCAACAGGTCGTGGCTGCGCTGAGCAACCTCGATGTGGCGAAGGGCGGGGTGTGGATCGTCAACCCGGGACTCTGGCAACGCTTCGACCACGCCTGGGACGGACCCGGCGGGATGGCCGGCTCGGCGCGGCTCGTCGGCACGATCGCCACGACGTACGGCGCACCCACCCGCTACGAGATCACCATCTATCGGGTCACCGTCACCGTTCACGGCCAGGACTTGGGCTGGAACGTCGAGTCGCTGTGCGACGACGCGCTCGGCTACGCCGGGCTCACGCTTCGCAGCTGTAGCCGGGCCGAGCTCAAGTCGCCGCCCCGCCACGACCCGTTTCGCGACGAGCCGTCCGCGACCTGACCACGATGTGCCCGCCGGTCTCCAAGCAGGTCCTCGACAGGGCAGCGTCCGCCGGTCGGCGGCTGCGCTGGCTGGTGCTTCTGCAACTGGTGTGGTTTCTGGTGTTCGTCATCGGCGGGGTCGACCTGGTCGTGACCTTGGCGCGCAACGGGTCAGCTGACCTCACCAGCTGCGGCGCCAGCTTCGTCGGCGCCGGTCATTGCACTCATCACCACTCCTACGTCACGCCGGTGAGCCTGCTCGCGCTCGGCTTCCTGGGCTTCGTGGCGAACGGCTACTTCACCGCGTGGGTGGCTCGCCGGTATCTCGGTCGCGCGGCGCGGTTCTTCCTCGGCCCGGGTCGGGAGTGGCCGGTGGCGACCACTGTGACTTTTGGGGCGCCGGTGCCGAACGCACCTCCGCCGGCCGCCCCCGCTCCGCCGCCCGGATCGGCTTCGAAACCGGACCCGCCGCCGCCGCTGTCCGGCTAGCGGGTCGTTTTGCGGCTGATGGTGCCGGGTACCCCGCAACAGTTCGAACCGTCACCGGTCGCAGGGAGTGAGCGTGTGCCCGGCCCTCGCGCCGACCCCCATCGCTGATCGCTATCTGCGCACCGCGCTCATCGCGACCGGCGGCATGGGTCGGGTCTGGTGCGGCACCGACAACGTGCTCGGCCGCACCGTCGCGATCAAGGTGCTGCGCTCGGAGTACGCCGACGATGCGGAGTTCCGCACCCGGTTTCGTTCCGAGGCGCGCGCCGCCGCCGCGGTCAGCCACCGCAACGTCGTCCAGGTCTTCGACTACGGCGAGCAGGATGACCTCGAGAACGGCTGCTTGGCCTACCTGGTGATGGAGTACGTCGATGGCCCGTCGGTCGCCGACCAGCTCGCGGAGGCAGCGGTGCTCGGGCCTGCCGCGGTCGCCGACCTCCTCGGGCAAACGGCAGCGGGTCTGCATGCGGCACATCAGCTCGGTCTGATCCACCGCGACATCAAACCCGCCAACCTGCTGCGAGCCGCGGACGGCACCATCAAGATCGTCGATTTCGGCATCGCCCGCGCGGCCGACACCGTCGCCTTGACCCGGACCGGCACCGTCGTGGGCACGGCGCAGTTCATCTCGCCGGAGCAGGCGGCGGGCAAGACGGCGACGGCGGCCGCAGATCTCTACAGCCTCGGCGTCGTGGGGTATGCCTGTCTGGCCGGTCAGCCGCCCTTTGTCGAGGGCAGCGAGGTCGCGATTGCGATGGCCCACCTCAACCGCGAACCCCCGCCGTTGCCGGACCGGGTGCCGGCCGGACTCGGCGCGTTGATCATGGGCCTACTTGCGAAGGATCCGGCCGCGCGACCGACCGCCTTGGAGGTGACCGCGCAGGCGAGGCAACTCAGCAGCGGCCACGACGCGATGACAATCGCGCTGCCGCAGCCGGTCGCCGCGCCCTCGCCGACACCGACGCGGGTGCTGCCGACCGGGGCGGCCACCACGAGCCCACGCCCGGACCGGCGGCGCTGGCTGTTCCCGGCCGGCGTCGTCGCGGCTGCGATCGCTGTCATCGCCGGGATCGCTGCGGCGTTCGGCGGCGTACCGACCGGCTTGCCGTCGCAGCGTCCGGTACCGCGAACGGTCGGAGCTCACCTCGCGGCAGCGCGGCAGGCGTTGAAGGCGGACGGCTTCCGGGTCACCGTGCAGCGGGTCGACAGAGCAAACACCGGCGCCGGACTCGTCCTCGGACAGCTACCGCAGCCTGGGGCGGGCCTCGCCAAGGGCGGAACCGTCACGCTGCGGGTGGCCAGCGGTGATGTGGCCGTCCACAGCAGGCACTACGTCGGTCGACCGGTGGCAACCGTCGCCTCGGCATTGAACGGACTTGGCCTGACCCCGATGACGGTGGGCAAACCGAGTGCGAGACCCACCGGAACTGTGCTGGCTGTCTCGCCCTCTGGCGAGGTGGCGGTCGGCGCCACCGTGACGGTGTCGGTGGCGACGCCGCAGGTGACGACGTTGCCCCTCGGCCACCCGAAGAAGTTGCCGGGGCCGGGGAAGGTCAAGGGGCCTGGCCACGGGCACGGCCACGGCCACTAGCCAGACCGGCCGGAATGCTCTCGCTACTGACTGCGGAGTAACTCGAGCAGCCGATCAAGCAGCGGCCGCTGGCCCTTGACCAGTCTGGTGCGGGCGGTAGTCAGGTCGCACCACTCGGCTCGGTCGATCTCGGGGAACTCCGCTTCCTGTCCCGATCCGCGCGGCCACTCCATCGCGAAGGTGTTGCTGACCATCCGGGTGGTGTCGAAGTCGCCGCGCACCGCGAACGCCGTGACCACCTTGCCGTTGGACTGACGCACCTCACCGAGCGCGACCCACTCCCCGTCCGGAGCGGGCGCCCCCATCTCCTCAGCGAATTCGCGCCGGGCGGCATCGAGCGGCACCTCCTCGCCGTCGTACTCACCTTTGGGAATGGACCAGGCGCCGGCATCTTTGCGCGCCCAGAACGGACCGCCCATGTGGGCGATCAGCACCTCAAGTCCCGCTCCATCGCCTCGGTAGAGCAGGACGCCGGCGCTGCGAGTTGCCACCACCCGGTCAGTGTGCGGCGGTCACTGTGCGCTCGCTGACGCCGGCCCGACATCGGCAAGCCCGACTCGGGCATGAAGCCGTCGCAGCGGCGGCGGCGCATACCAGCTGCGTTCGCCGAACACGCGCTGGAACGCCGGCACCAACACACCACGCACCAATGTCGAGTCGATGAGGATCGCCAGGCCACTGCCCAGCCCGAAGTACTGGATGAAACTGACGTGGCTGCTGCCGAAGGCGAAGAAGCTGACCGCGAGCAGAGCGGCAGCGGTCGACACGATCCGGCCGGTGCGACCGAGACCGGTCACCACCGCGTCGGCATTCGCCGCCCCGTGGTCGTGCAGTTCCTTGATCCGGCTGATGAGGAAGACCTCGTAGTCCATCGAGAGCCCGAACGCGACGCAGAACAACAGCACCGGCATGTCCGTGTCGGTTGGTGACGCGGTGAAGCCGAGGATCGAGGACAGGTGCCCATATTGGAAGATCCACACCATCGCGCCGAAGGTGGCGGCCAGCGTGAGCCCGTTGCCGAGCAGCGCGCGCAGCGGCTGCAACACGCTTCCCGTGAACAGGAACAACAGGATGAACGAGGTCAGCACGATCAACAGCCCGGCGAGCCACAGCCGCGAACCGATCGCATGCTTCGAGTCGATGATCTGCGCGGTCCACCCGCCGACGTAGACGGTGGTATCCGCCGGCGCTGCCGTCGCGCGGATCCGCTTGACGAGTTGCTGTGCCGCGGTCGATGTCGAGGCCAGGCCGCTGAAGACTCGAAGTCGCTCGCTCCCGGCGCGGGCCAGCGCCGGCGCCGGCTCGAGCGCCCTGGTGCGCAAGCCGGCGGAGAATCCGCCAACACTGGTGTCGACGAACTGGACGCCGGGCAACTGTGAGATTCCTCGTGCGTAGCCGGCAACTGCAGGGTCCGGTACGGCCCGGGCCAGCACTATCTCGATCGCGTTGGGCTGCGTCGCGAAGTCGTTGCGCAGGATGTCGCCGACCTGATGGCTGGGTGAGCTCTTCGGAAGGACCCGCTCGTCCGGCGGGCTGAAAGTGATGTGCAGCACTGGGACGGCGAGGACCAGCAATGCGCCGACCACCGGAAGCGCTGTGATCGCGGGACGGCGCATCACCACCGCGGCCAGGCGGCCCCAGAACGGCGCCGCTGGGGTCCGTCCCGGTTTGATTCCGGGGAGCTTGCCGGCGTTGACCTTCGGACCCAGCACTGTGAGCAGGGCGGGTAGCACGAACAACGCACCGAGAGCGGCAAAGAACGTCACGCCGATGCCACCGTAGGCAAACGACTTGAGGAAGTAGACCGGGAACACCAGCATCGCGGCCATCGCGGCCGCGACTGTCACCGCCGAGAATGCAATCGTCCGTCCCGCGGTCGCCGTCGTCGTCACGACTGCGTCCTCGACGGTCGATCCGCCGGCGAGCTCCTCCCGGAACCGGCTCACCATCAGCAGTGCATAGTCGATGCCGAGGCCGAGTCCCATCGCGGTGACCAGATTGATCGCGAACACACTGACGTCCGCGACATGCGTCATCACATTGAGCCACGCGAGGGCGCCGAAGATCGCGACGACGCCGACCGAGAGTGGCAGCAACGCGGCGACCATGCTGCCGAACGCGAGCATCAACAACACGATGGTGACCGGCACCGCGATCGACTCGGCGCGGGCGATGTCCTTGCCGACCTGACCGCCGACATCTGTGCCGAGCGCACCGCCGATGCGGACCGTCGTTGCGGCGGTGTCGAGGTTCGCGTAGTCGCGCTGGATGCCTTTCGCGGTGTCGCCGGCCTTCTCGTCGTTGCCCTTCACCGTGGCGAGGATCAGACCGTAGTCGCCGTTGCGTGACTTGAGTGCGGCGAGGTGCGAACCCCAGTACGACGTGATCTGGCTGAACCGTGAGTCGTTGGAGAGCCGGTGGGCGAGCGCCTCACCGCTGGCGGCCACCTCCGGTGTGTCGACGGTGCCGTGCCTGGCCTGCACCAGGAACATCATGTTCGGCGCGCCGCCGTACTTGTGAATGATGATCGACTGCGCCTGCTCGGTCCCCGACTTCGGATTGTCGAAGCCGTTGTTGAGAAGCCGACCGAAGACGCTGAACCCGAGGACCGCGAATCCGATCACCACCACACCTGCGATGGCGAGAATCAACCGCGCTCGGTGCGCGACGAAGCGCCCCAGTGTGATGAACATCAGCATCCCTCGCCAGGCTGCCTGCAAATGTTAACGCCGTGAACTTGCCACCTGAAGTTCACGCTGTCAACATATTTTCTCGTGACCTCCGCCACTGCCAGGCCTCGCCGTTCCTACCACCACGGTGACCTTCGTAACGCCCTGGTCGAGGCCGGCGTCGAGCTGGCTCGTGACGGCGGTCCGGACGCGATCGTGCTGCGGGAGGTCGCCCGTCGGGTCGGCGTCTCACCCAACGCGGCGTACCGGCACTTCGACGACCTGCCGGACCTGATCCAGGCGGTAGCGCACCGCGCCCTGGTCGAGCTCGGCCGCTCGATGAAGCGCGAGACCTCCCGGTTGCGGCCGACCGGCGACGAGGCAGTGGACGCCTGGCGCCAGCTGCGGGCGGTCGGACGCGGCTACGTCGAGTTCGCATTGAACGACTGTGGGTTGTTCCGCACCGCCTTCGACCGGCGAGCTCGACAGGGACGCGAGGAGGGATCCGTCGAGGACGGCTGCTCCCCCCAGGAACTGCTCGCCGACGGGCTGCATCGTCTGGTGGCTGCCGGTCTGCTTCCCGCCGAAGACATCGAGCCGGCCCGGATGCTGGCGTGGTCTGCGGTGCATGGCCTGGCGCTGCTGTTGCTCGGGCCCTACTCCGATCTGCCCACGCGGGAGCGCGACGGCATGATCGACGCCACCCTCGACCAGGTCGGGAAGGGCCTGCTGCCATCCGGTGTGCCGCAGCGGCGTACCGGCCGAACCCGCAAGGTCGGCTGACGTTTGGCGAGTGGATCGGTTAGGAGTGTGTGGTGAGTGGCACCGGACGGGCGAGACTCCAGCTGAAGGTTTCAGGGATCTCGCCCACCCCGACCGTTGATGCCAGGTCCTCGACGCTGGGGCCGGTGCGGTCTGCCGCCTCGCGGAGTTGCTCGGCATCGAAGTCCCACAGGGCCATAGCGTTCTCGCCGAGGATCGCCCGCACGTCGTTTTCCGGCAGGCCGCCGAAAACGTGCCGAATCACCTCGCGATGCACCGGAACCGCGCCCTCGAGATGCGGATAGTCGGCGCCCCACATCAGTCGACCGACGCCGACCTCCTCGCGCATCTCGGCCTCGTACCGCTTCATCAACGAGCCGGCGAGATGCACGTGCTTGTCGACGTACTCGGCGGGCCGAAGCTTCAGCGATGACCGCACCGGTGCTCCGCCGTGCGTGTCGAAGAACTGCTCCATGTCGCGGACCAGAGACGGCAGCCACTGCACGCCGTTCTCGGCGACGACGACCTTCAAGCCGGGGTGCCGGTCGAAGACGCCGCCGAAGATCATGAACCACAGCGGCCGGCGCGTGAAGACGAACACTTCGTACAGCCCCAGCATCCCGCCGTGCTCGTCGTCGTACAGATACTTCGAATCCGTCGCGGTGCCGGACGCACCGGTGTGAAGGTTGATGACGAAGTCATGCTCTTCGCACGTGCTCCAGAACGGGTCGTAGTAGTCGGCCGCGTATCCGGGCAGCTTGGCGCGCACCGACATCGCCGGGAGCATCACGCCGCCAAAGATCCCGTTGGTGCGGGCCCAGGCGACTTCCTCGATCGCGCGGTCGAGGTCGTGCAGATCGGTAGGGATGACACCGGCTCGTCGGCCAGGCGCAGCCGCGCAGAAGTCGGCGAGCCATCGGTTGTAGCCGTGAAGTGCCGGCCAGACGGCATCGAGTCCCCGGTCGGTGACGTTGCCGAGGTACATCGCATTCGAGATGCCGCCGGTGAGGACCGGCCCGGGGTAGGTCACCTCGGCGTGGATCCCCTGTTCCTCGAGCACCGCGAGGCGGCGGCCGTCCCCGTCACCGGCGAACACCCAGTCGGTGCTGTACCGCGCCAGCCAGTCAGCCGCCGCCTCGATGTCGACGCCCATCCCGGCCAGCCGTCGGGCGGCGGTCGCGCGGACCGGATCGGGATCGTCGATCTCGCCAGGGTCGTGGCCGCCGAGCATCGTCATGGCGGTCGAGGACAGATCACCGAACTCCGCGACTGCGTCGCGCTGTCCGGGATCGACGTAGCTCAGGAACTGGTCGAGATCGTCCGGTGCGGCGTGGGCATCCGCTGACACGACGACGTACGGGCGACCCGTCGAGGCCTGCTCCGACATGACAGCAGCGTACGGCGGGAACGCGAACGCCGCCTCCTACCTACCCTCCGAAACGATCATGAGAAAGGCAGCGCAGACCGCCCCGATTTTTGCTGCATTCCTCATGATCGTTTGAGGGGTCTGTGCGTGGAGCGGGCGACGGGAATCGAACCCGCACTGTCAGCTTGGGAAGCTGA
>JAICXJ010000016.1 GCA_025980465.1 Frankiales bacterium
GACCGTGATCCCGACCGAGGTACTTCTCACGGTGCCGGCCGCGCAGGTGTCATCGAACGACACACTCGCCTGCGAGGGGACCTTCGTGACGTTCCAGGCAAACGAGCTGCCCTGCGTGGCCGACATGTCCTTGCTGAGGCTCTGCGGGAGGATCTCCTTGACCGGGATCGGGATGTCCTGCTGGCCGATGCCGCTGGAAGTGAGGTTCTGGTTGAGCAGGTAGCCGTGAAGCGACGAGCCAGGGTACGAATGCGCGCCAAGCGCAAGTCGCATGTAGTAGTCGTAAACGCAGGTCGTACTGCGGGCCTGGGTGATGGTGAGCTTGCGGTAGATCGTGGAAGCGTCCGTCGTCACCGACTGCGGACCGGTCGTCACAAGCGTGCAGCCGGTGGTCGACGACAGCGCGGTGTTGAGCACGGGCACCGAGATGACGTCGTAGCCGATGTGGCCTCCGCTGTTGTAGTCAGCGGCGATCGCGAGTGTGTACGTCTGCGTCGATGGCGCGGAGCTGCCGGTCGCGAAGGTCACTCGATAGGGAACCAGGTCGAGCTCGTTCCAGCCCTTGCCCAGGTTGCCGGTGGTGTAGTCGGCATCGGGACAGATGAACTGACCGCTGCCATTCGGCAACGTGATCGTGCCGTTGTTGTTGCAGCCTTCGATGGTGGTGTTGACGTGATCGGGATCACCCGCCGCGGCGGCTGCGGGTGTGGCGGACAAGACCGCCATCGCCGGCAAGCCGGTCACCATCATTGCGACGACCGATAGTGCTGCTGTCAGAGAGCGACGTGCCCCCGATGACCGTTCGGAACGCGGCCGAAATACCCCACCCATCACGCCTCCACGAATCGATATCCGCGCGCGACCGGCCCCGGTGCGTTCGCGTGATCTGGCATGCCTACGTAGATGAGGACAACGACTCGCCGAAATACCCACAACGGACGCCCAACAGATGGGGCAAAACCGGACAATCGAAATGAAGCAATCTCAGAGGACACCGATCGGCAGCGGACAGTGGACCTTGGGTGCCGTCAACCGATCCTGACGGCGGACTCTGCTCGGCATCGTCCGGATGGTTCATCCGGACTGGGCCATCGGCGCCAATCGGTTGGGCCATTTGGCGGTCGGACATCCCCGGTGCCGGCCCGATATCAGGGTGATGATCGGGGCAAACCGGGGCCACGGCCCAGACCCAGCCGACAGTTCGCGCCGGCGACTCGGCGACGTTCTTGTTGAGCACGGCGTCATCAACGAGGAACAGCTCAACGAGGCGCTCGGGGCACAACTGCAGGCGAAGGCGGAAGGCCGACGGACTCGGCTCGGCCAGACGTTGATCGAACGCGGCGATGCCAGTGCTCGCCAGATCGCCACTGCCCTTGCGAAGGCCCTCGACCTGGCGATGCTCGACATCCGTTCCGCCGAGGTCGAACCCGGCGTCGTGCGGCTGCTGCCTCGCGCCGTCGCCGAGCGACACCTAGCCGTGCCGCTGCACGTCACGGACGGCCGGCTGCGCGCGGCCGTCGCCGATCCAACCAACGTGGTCGCACTCGATGACCTGAAGGCGCACACCGGCTACTCCGCGATCGATCTCGTGGTCGCAGTCGAGTCCGAGATCCGCGGGATCCTCGCGAGGGCGTGGGCGTTGTCATCGGACAGCGCCGCGATGGCATCGATGCTCGACGAGCTCGACGACGACCCCGAGATCGACATCAGCGATTCCTCGGTCGACGACTCGCCGACAGTGAAGCTCGTTGACATGATCATCTCCGACGCGGTGCGGGTGCGAGCCAGCGACATCCACGTCGAGGTTCAGGCCGAGACGGTACGAGTCCGCTACCGGGTCGACGGCTTGCTCCGCGACAAGCTGACCCTGCCGCGTTCAGCCGCCGCCGGCATCATCAGCCGGATCAAGGTCATCACCAATCTCGACATCGCCGAGCGCCGGCTCCCGCAGGACGGCCGGGCGCAGCTTCAGGTCGAGGAAGGCTCGCTCGACGTCCGGATCAGCACGCTCCCGAGCCTTCTGGGCGAGACCGTCGTCATCCGGCTGCTGAGCCAGGCCGGTACGACGCCGGCCATCACGAAGCTCGGCATGGACGAATGGCAGCTCGAAACCGTCCTCAGCCATGTCGTCGCCGCGCAGGGCCTGATCCTCATCACGGGTCCGACCGGCTCCGGTAAGACCGGCACCCTGTACAGCGCGATCCACCAGATCCGCACGCCGGACCGCAACATCGTCACCCTCGAGGACCCGGTCGAGATGCAGGTCAGCGGCATCACCCAGGTCCAGGTCAACGAGCGCACCGGACTGACGTTCTCCCGCGGCCTGCGTGCCGTGCTTCGGCAAGACCCTGACGTGGTGCTGGTCGGCGAGGTCCGCGACGCCGAGACCGCGAAGCTGGCCTTGCAGGCCTCGCTGACCGGTCACATGGTGATGACGACGCTGCACACCAACTCAGCTCCGGCCGCGATCACGCGTTTGGTCGAGATCGGCGTCGAGCCGTTCCTGGTCGCGTCCTCCCTCTCCCTCGTCGTCGCGCAGCGGCTGGTGCGAAAGGTCTGCGAGGGCTGCGCAACGCCGTACCGGCCGCCGGCCCGGGTCATGTCGCTGCTCGGGCTGTCCGACGCCGACCTCGACAACGCCTCGGCGCGGCGCGGCGTCGGCTGCAGCGACTGCGGCGGCACCGGTTACTACGGCCGCACCGGCATCTTCGAGCTGCTTCCGGTCACCGCCTCGATCCGCGAGGTGCTGATGTCCTCTCCGACCGAGGCCGCGATCGCCGGCGCCGCCCGCCGAAGCGGCATGCAGCCGCTACGCGCGCACGCGATCGCCAAGGCGCACGCCGGGATCACGACATACGAAGAGGTGCTGCGCGTCACCCACGTCGATCATGTCGACGGCAGCCAGTGCGGCGCCTGCGGCGGAGCGATCCGGGACGGGATGCTCTCCTGCCCGTGGTGCACGGCAACCATCGAGACCGACACCTGCGCCGGCTGCGACCGCCCGTTGGAATCCGCCTGGTCGATTTGCCCGTGGTGCCGCGAGCCGATTCCGGAGCGCTTCGTCGCCCCCACTCAGCGCACCTCGGCAGCCGCGGGTGCGGAGCGACCGCGCCTTCTGGTCGTCGACGCGGACGACCGGACCCAAGCCCGGGTCGCCGCCGCGGTGGACGGCAGCATCGACGTCGACGCGGTCACGACCGCGAGCGCGGCCCTGGAACTCATCGACACCGTGAGGTACGACGGACTCGTCGTCGACCAGCGTCTCCCCGACCTCGCCGGCCTCGAGCTGATCCGTCTGGTGCGTTGCGAGGCTCGCAGCGCCGCCCTGCCGATCATGCTGCTGGTGGCCGCCGCCACCGACACGCACGAGATCGACGTACTCGACGCCGGCGTCGACGGGTGCCTCGTCAAGCCGCTGGATGCCGACGTACTGCCTGGCAAGCTCGCCGACTTGGTCCGGCTCAGCGGGCGGGTCGAGGCACCCTCCGTCGTCACGGCTTAGCCACCCACACGCCGCGGTCCCCGGCGTCGCCGATGCGGCGAGGGGTCAGCCCGCGCTGACCGGCGAGCCGGACCCGGATCGGGCCTGCTCGGCCGATCGCACCTGGTTTCGGCCGGCCCGCTTCGACGCGTAGAGCGCCTGGTCGGCGGCGTTGAGCAGCCCCGCCACGTCGATCCCGTCGTAGGGGTAGGTCGCGACACCCGCGCTGGCCGTCACCTGGACGTCGGACGCAGCGTCCTGCACCGCGAGCCGGAGCCGCTCGGCGACCTGCAGCGCAAGGCCGGATGAGCATCCCGGCAGTACGGCGGCAAACTCCTCACCGCCGTACCGGGCGATGGTGTCGTACTCGCGAGCGCACGTCTGCAAGGCGTGCGCGATCTGCTTGAGGACCGTGTCGCCGACGACGTGGCCGTGGTTGTCGTTGAGCAGCTTGAAGTGGTCGATGTCGAGCAGGACGACCGACAGCCGGCCGTCGGTACGCGCGGCCCGCGAGAGCTCCCGGTCGAGCGAACGGTCGAAGGCACGGCGGTTGGCCAGCTCGGTGAGGCCGTCGGTGACCGCCATCTGCTGCACCCGGGCGAGCAGGTTGGCATTGCGGATCGCGAGCGCGGTGTGGCCGGCGTATCGCTCCATGGTCGTGATGACGCGGCTGCCGATCCCGACGCCGCGGGAGCCGGTCTCGGCGACGAGGACCCCCACGACACCGTCGGCGACCAGCGGGACGACCGCGACGTTGCGGGCGTTGGGCATGATCGCGGCGAGCCAAGGATCGACAGCCCGGTCGATCTCGGGCACCACGAGCGTCTCGCGTCGCTCGTTGGCGACCCGCAGCACCGAGTTCTCACCAAGGCTGAAGTCGGAGACGGTCGCAT
The DNA here is from genome assembly GCA_025980465.1 of Frankiales bacterium. Classification (GTDB taxonomy): domain Bacteria; phylum Actinomycetota; class Actinomycetes; order JAFAQI01; family JAFAQI01; genus JAICXJ01. The sequence goes on from JAICXJ010000016.1 coordinate 4,375, forward strand.
CGAGCAGACCGCGGGCGGTGAGCATGCGCGGCTCGTTGTCGACGACCTCGAACAGCGCCATCCGACGGAAACCAAAGGTGTCGTTCAACGCCTCGAGCAGAACGTCGCCCACCGAAAGTGGGTCATTCGCGTCCTCGAGGTTCTGCCCCATCTGCGCCAGCTGCTCGAGTTCGAAACGACGCCGACGCAGCTCCCGTTCATTGACCGCTGCGAGCGTGGCCGTGGCGAAGGTCAGCGCGGACACTGCCAGGGTGAACGTGATCAGCCGATGCCATTCGCTGTGCGCCGCCGAGCTGTTGGGGAACCCGCTCAGCACCTTCGAGCGCTGCCCGACGTAGACAGCCCACTGCATCAGCGACTGCCACAGCGCGAGCTTCAGACCGCTTCGGTAGGACCCCAGCAGGGTGACTGCCGCGAGGTAGACGAACACGAGGTACCGCAGCGGGCCGGCCGACCCGCCCGTGAGGTAGGTCGCCCCCGCCAGGTAGAACCCGTCAATGACCAGCGCGACCCCGAACACCCACTTGCCGCGCTGTCCCCGAACCCGCCAGATCGCCTCCAATGCCCACGACACCAGGACGTAGCCGAGGGCGATGGAGGAGATGGCGGCAAACGACTCGAGCAGCGGGTGGGGAACCAGGGCTGCATCGATGACGGTGATCGCCGCCAGAACGGCACGCAGCACCCGCAGGTAGACCAGGCGCTCACTGAGCGGTACCAGGTCGCTGGGGCGCTGCGTGGGCGCGGTCACGGCCTTCCCCTCCGGCTGGGCGGTGTTGAGAAGTCCACCATGTCATCGGCATCTAGCGCCCCGCAGGCAAGTGCCCGAGGTGCGCAGCCGCGCTCGCCACGTGGACGGGTTGTGATGAACCCTCCCGAACCCCGTCGTACCCCCACCTCGGCCCTACCCATCACCTGGGTGAATCGGCCCAAAAAGCATGGCTCTGAACGCCCGTTTGACGCTGGGCTGGGACCTCAGACGGCCCCGGTCAACGATCGCTGCGATTACGCCGAACGGGCGACTCGCGGGCGGGCCGGGTCAAGGTAACTTGCCATCATGTCGAGGGGTGCGGCTGCCACGGTCGAGGCGTCCTGGCCGTACCCGTCGTACGCCGATCGTCGCTGGCTCGGGGGCGAGCGGGTCGAAGACCGCGACCTGGCCGCGGTGATCAAGGCGCTGCGGATGATCGTCGCCGAAGCCGGCGAGCCGGTCAGCGCCGAGCCGGAATCGCTGCTGGCGGCGCTTTCCCACCTGGCCGCGCTCCGTGAGCGAGCCGATTGGGCGATGCTCTCGCTGGTCGGCGAATCTCGCGCGGCGGGGGTGTCGTGGGGAGCGATCGCGTCCGCGCTCGGGGTCACCAAACAGGCGGCTCAGCAACGGTTCGGACCGTACGTGAAGCAGGCGATGGAGCAGGCGAACGGCTGAGGGCTTTCGGGCGGCTCAGCCCATATGGGGGTAGCGCCAGTCGGTCGGTGGCGTGAACGTCTCCTTGATCACGCGGGGCGTTGTCCAGCGAAGCAGGTTGTAGGCCGACCCAGCCTTGTCGTTCGTTCCGCTGGCCCGGGCGCCACCGAACGGTTGCTGCCCGACCACCGCGCCGGTCGGCTTGTCGTTGACGTAGAAGTTGCCCGCCGTATAGCGCAGCACGTCGGTGGCCTCGACGATCGCGGAACGGTCCTGGGCGATGACGGCGCCGGTCAGCCCGTACGGCGTCGTGGTGTCGGCGAGCCGCAGAATCTCGCTGAAGTCGTTGTCGTCGTACACGTAGACGGACAGGATCGGGCCGAAGAACTCGGTGGTGAACACCTCATGCATGGGGTCGGTCCCGACGAGCACCGTCGGGTCGACGAAGAATCCCTCGGCATCGCTCGCGGTCCCGCCGACCAGAACCTCGAGGCTCGGATCAGCGGCGGCGCGGGACTGCACCGCGGTCAACCGGTCATACGCGCGGCGGTCGATGACCGCGCCCATGAAGTGGGCGAAGTCAGTCGGGTCGCCTACCGGCAGCTCGGCGACCGACGCGGCGAGCTCGTCGCGAAGCCGGCTCCAGATCGAGCGCGGCAGGTAGGCACGCGAGGCCGCCGAACACTTCTGGCCCTGGTACTCGAAGGCGCCGCGGACAACAGCCACCCGGAGGACGTCGAGATCGGCCGACGGGTGGGCGATCACGAAGTCCTTGCCGCCGGTCTCCCCCACCAGTCGCGGGTACTCCCGGTAGCCGTCGAGATTGCTCGCGACGGTGTGCCAGAGGTGCCGGAAGGTCCTGGTCGAGCCGGTGAAGTGCACCCCGGACAGCTGCGGGTGGACCAAGGCGACTTCGCTGACCGCGGCGCCGTCCCCGGTGACCAGGTTGATCACGCCTGGCGGCAGACCGGCCGCCTCGAGCAGCCGCATCGTGAAGTGGGCGGCGAAGCCCTGCGTCGGTGAGGGCTTCCACACGACCGGTACCCCCATCAGCGCCGGCGCCGTGGGGAGGTTCCCGGCGATCGAGGAGAAGTTGAACGGCGTGATCGCGAGCACGAACCCTTCGAGCGGCCGGTGGTCGAACCGGTTCCAGCTTCCGGGTGCCGAGCCAGGCTGATCGGCGAGGATCCCGCGCGCGAAGCTGATGTTGAATCGCCAGAAGTCGATGAGCTCGCAGGCCGCATCGATCTCAGCCTGGTACGACGTCTTTGACTGCCCCAGCATCGTCGCCGCGTTCGCCGTATCGCGCCACGGCCCGGCGAGCAGCGCGGCGGCCTTGGCGAAGATCGCCGCCCGGTCATCGAAGGACAACGCGCGCCAGCCGGGGCCAGCGGCGAGCGCGGCGTCGACAGCGGCCGACACGTCGGCTGCCGAGGACTGCCAGGTGCGGCCCAGCACAGCCGCGTGGCGATGGGGCTGGACCACCTCGATCGGTTCGCCGGAGCCGACCCGCTGCTCGCCGGCGATGGTCATCGTGAGATCGACCGGCGATGCGGTGCCAAGCTCCTTCAGCGTCGCCTCGAGCGAGGCCCGTTCGGGGCTGCCGGGGCGTAGGAGCGAACCGGCTCGTTGACCGGCGGCGGGACCGAGGTGACGGCATCCATCAGGTCCGCATTCTCCCACCCTCCGCCGTTGCACCCCGCCGCCCGGCCAACCGGATCCTCGGCACGAACCCCATTCCGCGGGAGCGACCCATTCCGCGGGCGCGCGGCGTAGGGTTCGCGGCATGGCTGAGTACGAACTGCGCGGTGTCAACCATCTCGCTCTGGTCTGCAGCGACATGAAGCAGACCGTCGAGTTCTACAGCGGCGTGCTCGGCCTGCCGCTGATCAAGACCATCGAGCTGCCCGACAACATGGGCCAGCACTTCTTCTTCGACATCGGCAGCGGCGCCTCGCTCGCGTTCTTCTGGTTCCCGGGCGCTCCCGCGCCCGAGCCTGGCGTCACCGCACCGGCCGCTCTGCCGGGCCTCGGCGACATCACGACGGCGGTGTCCTCGATGAACCACGTCGCCTTCGACGTGGCACCAGAGCAGATCGACGCCTACGCCGGAAAGCTGCGCAAGGCCGGCATCAAGATGCTTGGGCCGGTCAACCACGACGACTCCGAGCAGGGCTGGTCCATGGAGCTGCACGAGGGCGTCTTCATGCGGTCGGTGTACTTCATGGATCCTGACGGGCTGTCGCTGGAGTTCGCCTCCTGGCTGCGGGCGCCGCGACCGGACGACGTCCGCCACGAGCCGCGCACCGCGGTTTCCGCCGGCGCTTCCTAGTATCGCGACACTAGCCGCAGCCGATCACGCCGGCAGTTTCCAGCCCAGTGATCTCGGCTGCGCCGTACCCACCGAGCTCGCCCAGCACGGGGCGGGTGTGCTCGCCGAGCCGCGGACCCGTGCTGCGGACCTCACCCGGCGTCCGGCTGAATCGCGGCACCACGCCCGCCATGGGCACCTCCCAGCCCTGGTAGGAAGTCGCCCGCACCACCTGGCCGCGAGCGGCATAGTGCGGATCGCGGAGCATGTCAGCCGCCGTATAGATGCGGTCGGCGGGCACCCCCGCCTCCCGGAGCCGATCGAGCAGGTCGGCGGCGGACTGCGTCCTGGTCCACTCGGTGAGCAGCTCGTCGAGCTCGGCCATCCGCTCGCCCCGGGCGCCGTGGGTCGCGAATCTCGGGTCGGTCGCGAGCCCCGGTTGCCCCATCGCCGCCGCCAGCCGAACGAACACCGAGTCGGCGTTGGCGGCGATCAGGATCTCGGCGCCGTCGGCGGTCGGGTAGACGTTGGACGGCGCAACCCCGGCGAGAATGCTGCCGGAGCGTTCCCGCAGCACTCCGCCGAGTTCGTAATCGGCCATGGTGCTTTCCATCAGGGCGTTGACCGCCTCGTAGATGGCGACGTCGATTTCCTGACCGCGACCACTGACGCGGGCTTCGTTGAGCGCGGCAAGGACACCGATCACCGCGAACATTCCCGACACCGCGTCGCCCAGGCTGACGCCGTATCGGCTCGGTGGCCGGTCCGGGCTGCCGGTGGTGTAGCGAATGCCGCCGACGGCCTCGCCGATGCTGCCGAATCCGGCATCGGCGGCGCGTGGTCCGGTCTGCCCGAACCCGGACACATGCGCCAGGATCAGCGCCGGGTTGACGGCTGACAGCGCGTCGTACCCGAGTCCCCATTCGGCGAGCCGGCCAGGTCGGAAGTTCTCGAGGACGACGTCGGCGCGGGCAGCCAGGCGGCGCAGGACCTCCTGTCCAGCAGCGTCGCGCAAGTCAACGCACGCCGAGCGCTTGTTGCGACCGATCGCCGGCCACCACAGGCTCTCGCCGTCGCGCAGCACGCCCCACTCCCGCATCGGATCGCCTGCGCCGGGCGGCTCGATCTTGATGACGTCGGCGCCGTAGTCGCCGAGCAGTTGGCCGGCGAACGGCCCCGCAATCAGACTGCCGAGCTCGAGGACGGTAATCCCAGCAAGTGGGCCGCTGCTCACCTCGCCGCCTTCACCACTTGCTGCGAGCCCACTCCACCACCACGTCGGCTACCTCGTCCCGAGCCGTCTCGGGGGCCTGGAAGTAGTGGTCACCGCCAACCGTGTGGGCCATCTTCTCGGACGACCCGAGCGCGTCGTAGATCCGGGCGGCGTCACTCGGGAAGACCCCGGTGTCGGCATCGGCCCCGATCACCAGCGTCGGGACCGTGACCCGCGCCATGTGGGGTTCGCCCCGGCATTGCGAGGTCTCCAGGCTCCACATGTCGAGCCAGGTGCGTAGCGAGTTGGCGATCCCCAGGCCGAAGACCGAGCCGTTGGCCCGCCGCGGCTCGCCGCCGTAACAGGTGTTGGGAGGACGACCGCTCGGGTCGAGTGTCGGGTCCACCATCCTCGGGTCGGCCCAGGTCCGCGACAGCGGGAAGATCCGATCTGACAGCCCCGCGGCGTTGACCCGCTCCAACTCGGACTTGCACCAGTCGGTGATGCGTTGGTTGCGGGCGACCTGCGCAGCGCGATACCGCTCGACGAACTCCGGTGAGTACGGCGGGCCGTTGTCCGGATTCCACAGGTCGAGTTCCGGATCAGTCCGAGTCGGATCGAACTCGTCCACCACCGCCGCATCCATCCAGTTGGTCAGCACGTCAGGCCGGCCGGGATGCGCAGCGAGCGCGATGTAGCCGGCCGCCGGGATCAGTTCCTCGACCCCACGCGCGAGACGCAGACCGACGCCGGGCCGGACGTTGGGCTCGACCGCCTGCGACTGGTAGGCCGCCATCAGCGAACCGCCGCCGGAGTTGCCGAGCAGGATCACGGTGTCGACGCCGGCTTCCTCGACCAGCCACCGCACCCCGGTTCCGATGTCGACCAGCGCGTGGTCGAGCAGGAAGTGCGCTTCGGCGCCGCGGAACCTGGTGTTCCAACCCAGAAAGCCGAGTCCGCGCTCAGCGACGTAGGAGGCCAGGTAGTGCTCGGAGAAGTCGACGTTGTAGTGCGTCGCGATCAGCGCCGCGGTGGGCCGCTTCCCGGCGGGCGCGTAGTACAGGCCTTGGCACGGATAGAACCCAGCGCCGTTGCGATGGGTTCCGGGCGAGGTCAGCCCTAGGAACTCACGTTGGTATCCCGCCGCCATGACCGCCGAACCTATCCACCAGCGTGATCTCGACACAGGTCAGGTGTCCGTCCCCAAGCAATGTGACATTGCTCGGGCAATGTGACCACCAACTCCCGCATTGGGCACAGCAATGCCACATTGCTTGGCTCGATCACTAGCAATGCCACATTGCTTCGCAACCGGGTCACATTGCTTCGCAACCGGGTCACATTGCTTCGCAACCGGGTCACATTGCTTCGCAACCGGGTCACGCAACCCAGCCACGAGGCCGGACCGCGCCGCAGTCATTGCTGGGGTTGATCTCGCCCAGCAACAAGCTGCGGCAGTTCCTGGACGGCGTACCAGTTGAGCTCGTAGGCGCCCGCCTCGTCGAGGGCGAACATCGCATCGTCATCACCTGCCGCGGCCGCATCGAGGCTCGAGATTGCGGCAGCCACCACTGACTCCGCGCCCTCGTCATCCACCAGTGCGCTAGCCCACCGCTTCTTCGCCACCGCGACACTCAGCTTGACCGCAGCGGGCTCCTCGCCGGTCGGCGTGACGGCGCCGTCATCCACGTCCACGGCCAGTACGACGCGCCGCCGCGGCGCAGTCGGATCGGCAGCGAGGAGGGTCAGCGCCGCGGTCGCGGCAGCGAGACCGGCGACGTACTCCAGCTCGTCACTGTCGCCTTCCCGGTACCACTCGCGAAGCGCTCCCGTAACGGCGTACGCCGGGCCCATCGCCGCAGCCTCGCCGCTGGCGAGCCACGCCCCGAGCATCGGGACGGTGGCGGGAAGGTAGACGCGCAGCGGCCTAGCCGGCTTCGGACAGCGGGGTGGCCGCCGCGTCAGCCAGAGCGGCCGCGGAGGTCCGCAGCGAGATGTCGAGGACCGCGCCGCGACGGCGGTGGTCCATCAGGTTGACCCCGATCGCCTCGAGGTCCTCGCGCCCGGGTCCGAGGACGGTGACCGGAGTGCCGCGTCGCCGTACCTTGCCGGCCTCGTGGAGCACCCGCTTGGTCATCGCACGACGGAACCGCCGCTCCATCCGGCCGACCACCGATGTCGGCTCGTCGTAGTCGAACGACGCCATCGGGGTCAGCACGAAGACCTCATCGAGACCACGATCGGCGAGCAGGTCGATCGAGGTCGGCGACAGGGTTCCGCCGTCGACGTAGCGCCGGCCGTTGATCTCCACCGGCGCGAACCAGCCCGGGATCGAGCAGGAGGCCATCACCGCTTCGGACAGCCGCGCGTGCGGTGCATCGGACTGGCCGAAGGCCACCCGCTTCCCGGTGGCGTAGTCCATCGCGATCATCCACGCGTCCGGCTTCGCGGGCCAGCCACCGTCGGTGTTGACTTCGTCGACCAGCTCGCCGACGGCGCGCAGGGTGCCCCGACCACGCGGCGCCAGCCCGGCGAGCGTGGCGAGCACAGGCACCCGCCGCGGATGGAGCACCGAGTTGCGCAGCAGTGCGGCGGAGCCGATCCGCAGTCGCGGCATCGGCGGCAGCGAACCGCCGCTCGCCGTGTCGGGGTCGAATCCGATCTGGGGGTCGCCCGGGGCGACGATGCCACGTTGGTGGTTGACCAGCGTTTCGACGCCGAGGCCGCAGGCGAGCATCGCCCCGACCACCGAGCCGGCCGACGTGCCGATGATCACCTCGGCGTCGCGGGGATCCCAGTCATAAGCGTCGGCCAGCGCCGAGAGCGCGCCGATCATCCAGGCGGCGCCGAGCACTCCCCCGGCACCCAGGACGAGGCCGCGGCGCGGGGCCGCCGGTGTCGGCTTGCTCATCGGACCGACGCCAGCAGCTCGCCGAGGGACTCTTCGATACAGCCAGCGAGGACGTCGACATCCGGCATTGAATCTCGGTCAGCATTCATGCCGTAGTAGACGCCTCCGTTGTACGAGGTAAGGCCGATGGTCACGGCTTGCCCTTTAGCGAGCGGAACAACCGGGTAGCAGTCGATCATCTGGGCACCGGCCGCGTAGAGCGGAAACTGCGGGCCCGGAACGTTCGTCACCACCACATTGAACAGCCGCCGGGTCAGGCCGGAGGCGAGCCGCGCCGCCGCTGAGTGGATGGTGGGAGGGGCAAACCCGGACAATCTGACCAGCGCGTCGGCGCCGACCGACTGGCCGGAGTCCTTGTGGCCTTTCATCGCGTAGCTGACCTGGTGCAGCCGGACCGCCGGGCTCGGCTCCCCGACTGGCAGGTCGACGAAGTACGAGGACACCCGGTTGCCGAGGTCCCCGGCCTGATCCTGAGTCCGCACCGACACCGGGACCATCGCCCGCACCGTCGTACTCGGCACGACCGCCTCGCCGCGGGTCAGCAGCCAGATCCGCAGTGCCCCGGCCACGGTGGCGAGCACGACATCGTTGACCGTCCCGCCGTGGGTCTTGCGGATGCGCTTGTAATCATCGAGCGACGTCGCCGCCATCCCGAACCGGCGCTGCTCGCCGATCGTCGCGTTGAGCGGGGTTATCGGCGCCGAGCGGAGCGAGGTCCGCGCGACCGCCGCGATGCCGCCGAGCGTGCCGAGGGCCCGACCGGCAAGCTGGCGGGCATCGCCGGCGCTCGTCCGCACGGTGTCGATGACCGCCGTCGGCCGGCGCAGGGTGTCGGTGATCGCACCGGCTACCAGGCCGATCCCGGACGGCTCGGGTCGCGGTACCCAGCTGTCCTCGGGGTCCTCGCGCGGTGTGGGGCTCGGGTCGAGCAGCAAGGTGCCGATGTCGACCGCGCTGATTCCGTCGACCATCGCGTGATGAGTCTTTGTGATGATGGCGAACCGGCCGTCGGCCAGTCCTTCGACGAGGTAGATCTCCCACAGCGGCCGAGCCCGATCGAGCGGGCGGGCCTGTAGCCGACCGACCAGGGCCCGGAGCTGGTCGTCGGTGCCCGGCTTGGGCAGCGCGCTGCGCCGGACGTGGTAGGTGATGTCGAAGTCCTCGTCGTCGACCCAGACCGGGTTCGCGAGGTGACCGGGCACCCAACGCACCTTCTGCCGGTACCGCGGCACCTGCGCGATCCGGCGCGAGACCAGCGCGCACAGCGCCTCGTAGTCGACCGGCTCGTCGTCCGGCGGCGCGAACCGGGCGACGCTTCCGACGTGCATCGCCGTCGTCGGCGTCTCCATATATAGGAAGGAGACGTCGAGTGCGGACAACCGTTCAGACATTTGTCCCAGTCTTGCATCCGGCCGACCGCGGCGCGTGCCAGGTCAGGCCGTCAGTGCGATCCCGAACAGCTTCTCGAGCTCGGCCAACGTCTCGGCGTCGCTGGTGTGATGCACGCCAACCATCCCGAGCTCGGCAGCCGCCCGCACGTTCGGCCGCAGGTCGTCGACGAAGACGCATTCATCGCCGGCCAGTCCGAGCTGGTCGAGCGTGAGCTGGTAGATCTCGGCCTCCGGTTTGCGCATCCGCACCTCACCCGAGATCACCACGACGTCGAACAGGTCGGTCCAACCTTCGCGGGGGTAGTCCATGCCCCACGAGTTGGACAGCAACGCCGTCGCGAAACCGCCGGCCTTGATCACGCGTACGGCGTCGAGCAGCGGCGGCCGCTGGGCCGACCCGCCGTAGCCGGCGAACATTCGCAGCAGCAGGCCGACCGGCTCGACGGGGCCGCCATCGACCGTCCGCAGTCGTTCGGCGAGCTGCCGTTCGAACTCCGGCGGGTCGATCTCGCCCCGCTCCAGAGCGTGGATCGGGCTGATCCGCTCGATGGTGGACTCGGTCAGGCCGAGCCAGTCGCGCATGGCGGCGCGGAACACATCGGGGTCGATCCGGTCGCTGCGGAACCAGTGCTCCATCGTGTCGCCGAGCGGTGCGGTGAGCACTCCGCCGTAGTCGACGATCAATGCCTTGATGTCCGCCACGCGAAGGAGCCTAGGAAGCGGCTATGACGCCCGGCACGTCGGGCTGGCGGTGGGAGTCGGCGACGGCGACGGTGAGGAGGCGGCGAGCGCCCGGTTCTCGGTCGCGCGCGCGGCTCGGGCCGGGGCCAGCGACGTGAACCGAAGGCCGAGCTCGAGCTCGAGCACAGCATTGCCGCTCACCGGCTGCATGAGGGGGGCCCCGACGATCTGTGCGCTGACCGTGCGGGCCGCCCGCTGCTGATCGGCGCTGAACCTGATCGCGGCGATGTCGTGGCCGACCTTCAGGGCGTTGCCGATCGAGACCACGTGGATGCCACGGCGGCGCAGCGCCGACCGGACCCGGGCCGCGAGACCGGTCTGCAACGACCCGTTGACGATGCGGACCCGAACCTGCCCGGGTGCCGCGAACAGCGCATTGCCCGCCGCAGGGGGGCAGCGCGGCAGGGGCGGTGCCGCGGCGCGAGGAGTTGAGGAACCGTCGTTGAAGTGCCGGTATCCGACGTACCCGGCACCCGCGAGAACGGCCAGGACAAGCAGTCCGGCGAGGGTGCGGCCGGGGCGATGTTGGCGGCGTCGGGGGGAAAGGTCACCACGCCCGGGAATGGTCACGGGTGAATCGTAGGAAGTCTGCTGGCTGGCCGCCCTTCATCACGCCGGAGCGGCTGCGACAAACTAGCCCTACACCCGTCGTACGACGTTGGAGGCACCAGCCGTGGACTTCGCGCTTTCGCCGACTGCTGAGGATTACTCGAAGCGGCTGAATGACTTCATGGACTCGCACATCTACCCGAACGAGAAGACCTACCGCGAGCAGCGCGAGTCGCTCGCCGCCGAGGGGAAGCTGCACCAGGTGCCGCCGATCGTGGAGGAGCTGAAGGTCGAGGCTCGCGGCCGCGGACTGTGGAACCTGTTCCTCAAGGACCTGTCCGGGCTGAGCAACGTCGACTACGCCCACCTCGCTGAGATCTCCGGTCGCTCCAGCCACCTCGCGCCGGAGGCCATGAACTGCGCCGCTCCGGACACCGGGAACATGGAAGTCCTGCACATGTTCGGCACGGCCGAGCAGAGGGAGCGCTGGCTGCGCCCGCTGCTCGACGGGGAGATCCGTTCGGCGTTCGCGATGACCGAGCCGGCCGTCGCCTCCTCGGATGCGACGAACATCTCCACCGAGATCCGCCGCGACGGGGACGACTACGTCATCAACGGCCGCAAGTGGTGGATCACCGGAGCAGCCGATCCGCGTTGCGCCGTGATGATCCTGATGGGCAAAACCGATCCGAACGCGAACGCCCACGCGCAGCAGTCGATGGTTCTGGTCCCGATGGACACCCCGGGAGTGACCGTGATGCGGGCACTGCCGGTCTTCGGCTACCAGGACCAGCACGGCCATTGCGAGATCGACTTCGACAACGTCCGGGTGCCGACCTCGAACCTGATCGGCGAGGAGGGCGGTGGGTTCGCCATCGCGCAGGCCCGGCTCGGGCCGGGCCGGATCCACCACTGCATGCGTGCCATCGGGATGGCGGAGCGGGCACTGGAATCGATGTGCCTGCGCGCGGTCTCCCGGACGGCGTTCGGCAAGACCCTCGCGCAGCAAGGCGTCGTACAGGCGCAAATCGCCGAGTCCCGGATGGCGATCGAGCAGGCCCGCCTGATGACGCTGAAGACGGCGTGGCTGATCGACACCGTCGGAGCCAAAGGCGCCCGCAGCGAGATCGCCGCGATCAAGGTCATCGCACCGCGCGTGGTGTGCGAGGTCGTCGACCGCGCGATCCAGGTGCACGGCGCCGGCGGAGTCTCCGACGACTTCGGCCTCGCCGAGATGTACGCCGGCGCGCGCACGCTGCGGATCGCCGACGGCCCGGACGACGTGCACATCCGCTCGGTCGCCCGGCAAGAGCTGGGCCGCTACCTGCAGTCCTGACTAGCGAGTGCCGCGCAGCGCGGTGAGGATCCCCCGTCGCGAGGCTGCCGGTGCATCGATGAGCCGCGCCGCGAGACCGCGGATGGCGTGGCGGACCGCCGACTTCGGCGCGACCTCGCAGAGCAACCGACCTTCGGCGAGCGCGGCGTCGGTCGCCGCAGGATCATCCGGCACCATCACCGCTGTGGTGATGCCGGCGTACCGCTCCAACGCTGCCGCTATCTCCGGCTGCGGGTCCCCGGGCCCGATCGCGCCGCGCCGGACCCGGTTGACGACCGTGATCAGCTCGCCGCTCGATCTCGCCTCGGTCAGCTCGCTGCGAGCTCGCAGGTAACGGGCGAGGCCGACCGGGTCGCCGGCCGCTACCCCGATCGTCACCTCCGCCGCGTCGAGCACCGCGAGAGTCGCGCCGTTGCGGCGGGGAGCCTCGGTGTCGTAGGCGAGCTCCTCGTCCTGCTCGAGGCAGAAGCCACAGTCGACGACCACGAACGCCGCCTGCGTCCGGGCCCGTGCCAGCACGGTGGTCAACGCGCTCGGCCGCAGTTCGGGCCAGCGGTCGGCACGCGTGATGCCGGTCAGCAACCGCAGCCGCGGACGGACCGAAAGGGCGAGGCCGGCAAAGGACGCTGCGTCGAGCATGCCGTGGTTCGCGTGCCGGCAGGCGGCGGCGAGCCCGGCCGCCTCGTCGAGCACCCCGAGGAGATGCGCCACCGTTCCGCCGTAGCTGTCGGCGTCGACCGCGATGACCTCCGCACCGAGGTCGGCGAGCTCGGCGGCGAGGTTCACCGCCACCGTCGTCCGGCCTGGCGCGCCGGCCGGGCCCCAGACCGCGATGACGCGGCCGGGTTCGAGTTGCGGCAGCGGATCCGGACCAGCCGCCGCGATCGGGGCCGCCGCAGCGCGGGGCGGGTACGGCGCGGCCGACCAGTCCAAGATCCGGTCGAGCGAATGGTCCCGGTCGAGACCGCCCACCGCACGCGACACGGCCTCGCCGAGGAGTTGCGGGTCGACCGGTGCTGCCACGATCTGCCCGACGCCGAGCTGACGGAGCCGATGCTCGGCGGAGGCGTCGCCGCCGGGAACCAGACCGACCACCCCGACCCCGACGTCGGTGAGCCGCCGGACCGCGGCCGCGTCGAGCATCCGAAGGTCCTCGGACACCACGACCGCCTGTGCCAATCCGGCGGCCGCGGCCGCGAGCAGGTCGGCGATATCGACGCAGCGGCGTACCAGGGTCAGCTCGCTACCTCCGTCGACGCCCGCGGCCAGTTCGGCCTCACGGCGCGGGTCGGCGATCGCCGTCATCACCGGGATGGTCATGAGGCGGTGGCCATCGTCGACGCCGGCATCGGGAGCCCGGCCACCGCCGGGTCCGGAAGCCGGACCAAGTCGAGGCTGCCGGCCTCCACCGCTTTCACCAGCGTCGCGACCTCCTCGCGGGGCACGACCAGCACGACCGAGGTGGTGTCGGCGGCGCTGAGCCCGCCCGATCCACCGACTGCGTCCACGACTGCCGCCCCGAGCACCTGCTGCGATGTCGCCGACCGGTCGCTGCTGGACTTCTCGGTGAGGTAGACGTCGACCTCGTCGCCGCGGCTGAGTTCGACCGGCAGGTGCCCGGCGGGTACCGGGACCGTCACCAGCCGGCTCGCGCTGACCGCGCCGGGCGTTGCGGTCAGGGCGCTCGCGGGCAGGAGCTCACCCGCACCGACGAAGCGGGTCACGAGATAGCCGACGGGTGGTCGGCCGGCCGCGAGATAGCGAGCGCCTTGACCGCCGAAGCGAACCCGGCCGACTGCCAGGTCGGCGCTCGAGAGGTGCTCACCGGCGACCAGCGGATGGCGCGCGACGTACACCTCGCTGTAGCGGCCGGCCGACGCGAAGACCCGGGCACCGGTCACGACCGAGGCCATCACCAGCAGCACTCCGAGAGCGATGCGCGGGTCGAGCCAGCCGGGTCGCGCGAGCCGGCGGGCCGGTGGCGAGGGCTCGGTCACGCGGGCATCCTGCCGAACTTCGGGTCGCGATGCCGAGCCGCGTCCACAGCCCCTGTGGAAACTCTGACGCGACGGCGTGACGTGTGGAGCTGGCTCGATCCGAGCAGGCGCGGTGCCACACTTGGCACATGGCGGAGCCTCGGTTCCTGCGGCTGTCCGACGTGGCCGAGATCCTCAACATCTCGGCCGCGCAAACCTACGCTCTGGTCCGCAGCGGCGAGCTGGTCGCGATGAAGGTCGGCGGTCGAGGGCAATGGCGGGTCGAGCGCGAGCAGCTCGAGGCCTACATCCGGCGGGCGCACGAGCAGACGCGCGAGTTCGTCGCCAGCCACCCCTTCGGCGCCGAGGACGCCACCGCGGAACTCGACTAGGGCCGGTCCGGCGCCGACCGCACCATCGCCACTGCCGCGCTCGCCACAGTGCGAACCGCGGGGACCGCTGCCGAGCGACGCGGTACGTCGAGTGGGTGCTCGGCCAAGTCGAGGTAGTCGACGCCCACCCGGTCGATGGTGCCGGTCACCGTCGCGCCATCCCGAAGCGTCAGCGCGACCGCAGCCCGGTCGCGAGCGATCCCGCGAAGCACAAAACGCAGATCCAGACCGGCCGCGACCGGCCCCGGCGGCGCGGCCAGTGCGCGGCCGAGCTCGCGCACGGTGAGGATCGCGGCCGTCGGCACCAGCACCGTGACCGGCCCGGGCTGAGCCAGCAGCAGCCAGTCGACGCCGACCCGGGCGACAGTGCCAGTCACCGGGCCGACCCCGTGGATCGTCAGGTCGAGCCGGCCGCCGACCGCCGCGCGGAGCCGGTCGACGAGACCGGTCAGCGACACCTCGCGTCGGGTGCGGTCGGCCACCTCGCCGTCAAGGTCGCCGCGCCGCGCCGCCTCGAGCTGAGCCTCGAGGTCGCCGAAGAGCTCGTCCCAGCGCACCGCGGCAGTGTGGCACGCATGTTGTCCACAATCTACCGAAGGCTAATGGACGCGACCCGACGCTAACCACCACCCTGACGAGCCGGAAGGGGGCTCGACATGGCTCGACCCGTGAGCAACGGCAGACCGATCCGGCGCGTGCTGCGCGCGCTGCTGATCACCGCGATCGCGGTCGCGGCGACGGGCGTGACCTGGCGGCTGCACCCGCACGAACTCCCCGGCGGGACGACACCGGACAGCGAGATCGTCCTGGGCTGCGCGTGGGTCGGCTGGCTCGCGGCCGGTTATCTCTTTCTCGCCGTGGCCGCCGCCGCGATCGGCCAGCTCGGCCCACCTGTCGGCCTGGCGCGGCTCGCGCCGCCAGCCATCCGCCGCGCGGTCGAGACGGCGGTGTCGGCCAGCATCTTCCTTGCACTCACCGGCACCTCCGTCGCCGCCGCGACGCCCGCCCGACCGGCGGTGGCCGGGCCGCCCCTTCACCCGGCCGAGGCGGCGCTCGACTGGCCGGGGCTGGCCCTCGTCAGCCAGGCGCCACCCTCATCCGCGACGCAGCACCGGCCGCCGTTGCCGCCAGGGCGGACCGTGCTGGTTCACCCCGGCGACACGTTGTGGTCGATCGCGGCGGCACGGCTCGGGGCGACGGCGAGTCCTGACCAGGTCGCCGCGAGCTGGCCGCAGTGGTACGCCGCGAATCGCGACGTCATCGGCGCGGATCCCAGCCTCATCCACCCCGGCGAGCACCTCGTGTCGCCTCCCGACAAGCCAAGGAGCCCGCAATGACCACCACCCTCGGGCCGGCCCCGCTGCAGTCGGCTCGCCGGCTTCGGCTGCTGCCGGCGCCGGCCCTCGATGGACCGTACGACGACGAACCGCATGAAGCCGCGCCGCCACTGGTCGACGGCAGCCTCGCACTGTCGTTCCCGCCGCCAAGCCGGGTCGCGGTTCCGCTGCGACTGGTCCCTCCGGCAGCTGCGCAGCGCGCCGCCGCATCCCCGGCGCTGACACCCGATCCCCGGCGGTGGGCCGTCCGACTCGCCCAGGCCCTCGCCGAGGTACTCGCCGGCGCCCGCCCGCCGCATCAGCTCGCCGATGTCGCCTCGCTCGATGTCCTGCACCTGATCGAACGCAACGCTGGTCGGTTGGGGGGACAGCGCACCGGACCGCCGACCCAGCCTCGGGTCGCATCGGTACGAGTGAGCGAGCCCCGGCCCGGGGCCGCCGAAGCCTGTGCGGTCGTGGACACCGGAGCCCGCCGCCGGGCGCTCGCATTTCGCATCGAGTGGCTGCAGTCCCAGTGGCGTTGCACTGCGGTGCACATCGGTTAGTTAGGCGATCTGCACCAGCTGACCATGGCGGGTCATTTCCGCAATCGGCCCACCGATTCGGTGCAATCAGCCTTGTCAGCCGAGCAGCACGATCCGTATCTTCCGGCTCCTCCAAAGGGGGGAAACATGGCGCATTTCCATCAGCTGGCGACGGATCGGTCGCGGTTGACGACGGCGGACGGGTCAGGTCGGCCCAGTCGGTCGATTCGGCTGGTGCACGGATCCGTCCCACCCATTTCCGGTCAGGTCTCGCCCGCCCCGTTCATCACCGACCCGCGGCGCCTGGCAGCGCATCTTGCTCAGGCGATCGCGGAGGTCGTCGCGCGGGCGCGTCAGGCCGGCCAGCTCGAGGGCTTGCTCACCACGGAGTCGAGCCGGGCGCTACGACGCGCGATGGAGCGAAGCCAGACCCGCACGGGCGGTCAGGTACGCCGACCGACCGTCGCGTCGGTGCGGTTGGCCACGCCACGGGCCGGCGTCATCGAGGCATGCGCGGTGATCGACGCCGGGGTCCGGAAGCGGGCACTGGCATTCCGACTGGAGCTGACGGCAGGGCACTGGGTCTGCACCGCCCTTCGCATCGGGTAATTAGCTGGTAGCCGGCGCCCCGGGGGCGCCGTGGCACCGCTTGAACTTGCGGCCCGAGCCGCAGGGGCAGGGCTGGTTGCGCGACGCGTTCGCGAAGCCGCCGCCACCGCCCGCGGCCGGAGCCGACGACCGCTCCACACCGCCCTCGCCGTCGAGCGTCGGGGCGCTGTACTGCAGGTTCGCAGGGCGGGCTGAACTGCCCCCGATCGCGCGCCCCAGCACGTCGGCGACCCGAGCGTGCTCACCGCCGTCCGGCTGGCCCGCCGCCGCTGCACTCGGCTGCGGCGCAGCGACAGCGGCAGCTGGCTGAGCCGACTCGCCGGGAGTCCCGAACCTCGGCGTCCCGGCCGGCTGTTGTGGGGTCGGGCCCGGCTGTTGCGGCGTCCCGACGGGCTGACCCGGCGTACTCATCGGGGGGGTGGGGGCACCGAGCGGCGGAGTCGGGGCGCCGACCAGCTGGTCTGGCGTTGCCGCGCCTGGCGTCCCGACCGGCACCGGCGGGGCGATCGCGCCGGGGCTCTCGTCGCCCTCCACCTCGACGACATCGGACGCGGCGAGTTCCTCGATGTTGACCTGGACGTAGAACAGGAAGCCGACGGCCTCCTCCTTGATGCCGTCCATCATCGCGGTGAACATGTCGTACGCCTCGCGCTGATACTCGACGAGCGGGTCCCGCTGCCCGTAGCCGCGCAGGTGGACACCCTCTTGCAGGTAGTCCATCTCGTAGAGGTGCTCGCGCCACTTTCGGTCGAGCACCTCCAGCAGCACGCGGCGCTCCAGATCGCGCATGAGCGGCTGGCCGTCCGGTCCTTCGCCGAGCGAGGTCTCACGGCGGTCGTAGGCCGTGTGCGCATCGACGCATAGCTCGTCGATCAGGAAGTCCGACGTCAGCGCCCCACCGCAGGCCTCCTCCAGTTGCTCGACGGTCACGCCGACCGGATAGAGCTGCTTGAGGTTGGTCCAGAGCGTGTCGAGGTCCCAGTCCTCGGCGTACCCCTCGGCGGTGGCGCCGTCGACGTAGGCCGCGATGGTGTCGTCGATCATGTTGCGCACCGACTCATGCAGGTCCTCGCCGGAGAGGACCCGGCGCCGTTCGTCGTAGATGACGGTTCGCTGCTTGTTGAGCACCTCGTCGTACTTCAGAACGTTCTTGCGGATCTCGAAGTTCTGCTGCTCGATCTGGGTCTGCGCCGACTGGATCGAGCGGGACACCATCTTCGACTCGATCGGAAGGTCCTCGGGGAGGTTCAGCCGATCCATGATCGACTCGACCATGTGGGCGTTGAACAGCCGCATCAAGTCGTCGCCCAGTGAGAGGTAGAACCGCGACTCTCCGGGGTCGCCCTGCCGACCGGACCGACCGCGCAGCTGGTTGTCGATGCGGCGCGAGTCGTGGCGTTCGGTGCCGAGCACATACAGACCGCCGAGATCGACGACCTCGTTGTGCTCGGCCTCAACCGCGTGCTTGGAGCTCTCCAGCGCTGCCGGCCAGGCCGATTCGAAGTCCTCCGGGGTCTCGGCCGGGCTCAACCCACGACGGGCCAGCTCTGCGGTCGCCAACACCTCCGGATTGCCACCGAGCATGATGTCGGTGCCGCGACCGGCCATGTTGGTGGCGACCGTCACCGCGCCCTTGCGGCCGGCCTGCGCGACGATTGCCGCTTCC
The DNA here is from genome assembly GCA_025980465.1 of Frankiales bacterium. Taxonomy (GTDB): domain Bacteria; phylum Actinomycetota; class Actinomycetes; order JAFAQI01; family JAFAQI01; genus JAICXJ01. The sequence goes on from JAICXJ010000016.1 coordinate 22,736, forward strand.
TTCTCGTGGTACTTGGCGTTGAGGACCTCGTGCGGTACGCCGCGGCGCAGCAGCAAGCCGGAAAGGTGCTCGCTCTTCTCGACGCTGGTTGTGCCGACCAGGATCGGCTGACCCTTCTCGTGGCGCTCCACGATGTCGTCGACGACGGCCGACCACTTGCCGTCCTCGGTCTTGTACACCTTGTCGGACTGGTCGAGCCGAATCATTTCCTGGTTGGTGGGAATCGGCACCACACCGAGCTTGTAGACCTGGTCGAACTCGGCCGCCTCCGTCATCGCCGTACCGGTCATGCCACCGAGCTTGCGGTAGAGCCGGAAGTAGTTCTGCAGCGTGATCGTCGCCAGGGTCTGGTTCTCCTGCTTGATCTCAACGTCCTCTTTGGCCTCGATCGCCTGGTGCATGCCCTCGTTGTAGCGACGGCCGTGCAGCATGCGTCCGGTGAACTCGTCGACGATCATCACTTCGCCGTTGACGACCACGTAGTCCTTGTCGCGCTTGAACAGCTCCTTGGCCTTGAGCGCGTTGTTCAGGTAACCGACGAGCGGCGTGTTGACGGCCTCGTAGAGGTTGTCGATGCCGAACTCGTCCTCGACCTTCTCGACAGCGGTCTCCAGGACCGACAACGTGCGCTTGCCCTCGTCGACCTCGTAGTCGACGTCGCGGGTCAGCCGCTGGGCGATGCGGGCGAACTCGACGTACCACTTGGCGCTCTGCTCGGCAGGGCCGCTGATGATCAGCGGGGTCCGGGCCTCGTCGATGAGGATCGAGTCGACCTCGTCGACGATCGCGTAGTTGTGGCCGCGCTGCACCAGTTCTTCCTCGCTCCACGCCATGTTGTCGCGGAGGTAGTCGAACCCGAACTCGTTGTTGGTGCCATAGGTGATGTCGCAGGCGTACTGCGCCCGCCGCTCATCCGGCCGCATCTGGGCCAGGATGCAGCCGACCTTCAGTCCGAGGAAGCGGTGAACCCGGCCCATCCACTCGGCGTCGCGCTTGGCGAGGTAGTCGTTCGTCGTGACGATGTGCACCCCCTCGCCGGACAGGGCGTTGAGGTACGCCGGCAGGACACCGGTGAGGGTCTTGCCCTCGCCCGTCTTCATCTCGGCGATGTTGCCGAGATGAAGCGCAGCGGCGCCCATGATCTGGACGATGAACGGCCGCTGCCCGAGGGTCCGGGTGGCGGCCTCACGGACCACAGCGAAAGCCTCGGCCATCAGGTCGTCGAGCGACTCACCGTCGACGTGACGGGTCTTGAACTCCTCGGTCTGTCCGCGCAGCTCCTCGTCGGACATCGAGGCGAAGTCGTCAGCGAGCGCGTCGACCTGGTAGGCGATCGATTCGAGCCGCCGCACGATCCGGGTCTCGCCGGCCCGCATGATCCGGTCCAACACAGCCACGGGTGAGGCCTCCAGACAACGTCGTCTCGACGAATGGCGGCCTACCTGGCCGCGCCGTCAGTCTATGGCCGCCCGCCGCTCAGGGAGCACGAGAACGAGCGCGAGCAGCAGCACCGCGCTGAGCGAGACCACGTTGCCGATCTTGTCGGCGGTGGACAAGCCATCGAGGTGGTCGAGGTGGAACGCCAGGTGGGCGAGGTGGAACACCAGCCAGCCACTGCCGACCATCCGCAGCGTGTCCGCCGTGGGCCGCACCGCTACCCAGACGGTGATGACGAGCAGCGCGAGGTAGAGGCCGCCGACGTCTCGCACCAGGTGCTCGTCGTACGGACCGGCCGCGCTGACCCAGCGGTGCCCGAGCCCCGGGAAGGAGTTATAGAACGAGCGGGGCGCGAACTCGGCCCAGATACCGACGAAGGCAGCGGAGATGGCCAGCGCCTCGACGGCGATCCGCTTGGTAGGCCGCCCGATCACTGCGCGGCCAGCCAGGAGGCGAAGGTCCGCGCGCCACGCGGTCCCGGCGTCGCCGCGGTTAGCGCACCGCGGGCCAAGCCATGCCCCACCCGACCCGGCAGTCTCACCTGAAGGACTGCCCGCTTTTCGCCGCGCTTGCGCGGGACCTGTCGGACCAGGTCGGCCATGTCGAACACCTCCGGTCCCGCCAGGTCGGGCACCCTTCCGGCCGGGTCGGCAACTGCGAGCTCGACGTAGCTCAGCAAGTTGCCGGTGGTGGCGGTGAAGAACTCTTCCGCCTTCGTACGGCGAGCCGTCTCGACGTTGCTCGCGTCGATGACCACATCGACGCCGGCCAGCGCATCGGCCAGACCGGCGCCGCTGACCAGGTTGACGCCCACCGAGCGGGCCAGCACGACCGGATCGTGCCCGGCCGCCTGCACCGAATCGACCGCGTGGCTGCCGACGACGCCGGTGCCTCCGGCGACCGCGATTCGCATCTGTTGACCTTCCGCCATGACTGACGACGAGATTGCCGACCTTGCTGTGACAGCTGGCGGCCCTAGCCCCACCAAAACGACGCGGCGACCACCGCGTACAAGCCGACCAGGGCGGAGCCCTCGAGCCAGTCGGACTCGCCGTCCATGATCACGAAACTGACGGCCAGGATCGATGCCACCACCGTCGTGACCAGCAACGGCGGGAAGACCAAGGTGAAGGTCGCGCCGCCCAGGACCGGTGAGATCAGAACAAGTACCGGCGCGAGGACGAGCGCGATCTGGATCGGCGAGTTGAGAATCACCGACAGAGCGGTGTCGGGCTTGTTGCGCGCGGCAAGTTGAATGCCGACGACGTTCTCGACCGCGTTGCCGGCGATAGCGACGATCACCAGGCCGGCGAACTCCTGGGTGATATGGAGTGAGTGCAGTGCCGGCTGCAGCGCATCGACGAACCAGTCGGACACCAGCGCGGCCAACACACCGGCAATGCCAAGACCGACCATCGCAAGCCAGACCGGCCAGGTGGGCTGCTCCGGCTCCGACTCGCCCCCGGCCTCGTGAGCCTCCTTTCGCATCGACGCCGGCAGCGACAGGGCGAAGACGACCAGCAGGATGATCGAGGCGATGTCGGAAAGCGCATGCTCATGTCGCGCCGCCGGCGTATGCACGTACGACGCCAGGCTCGGCACCAGCATCGCAGCGGTGGCAAGCAACATCAGCGCCACGTGGGTCCGAGCCCGCTGGCCGTTGAAGGGCTGCCGGCCGTTTTTCAGGCCGCCGACCATGAACGCGAGCCCGAGCACCAGCAACACGTTGCCGAGAACCGAGCCGATAATCGCCGCCTCGACGACCTTCGTAAGCCCCTGACGCAGCGCGAAGATGCACACGAAGAGCTCAGGGAGATTGCCGAGTGCGCTCTGCACGACGCCGGTGGCACCGGACCCCAGCCGATCCGCGACCTGCTCGACACTTCGCCCGACCAGCGCAGCGAGGGCCGCCAGCGCGAGCCCTGAGACGACAAACGTCGCAGTCTCGTTGGACTTGGCGTAAAACAGCGCGGCTGCGACGGCGGTCAGTACGGCTGACAGCCCGACAACGATCCGATCCGATCGGGTGAGCACATCCACGCCGCGATCCTGTCAGGTACACACGTCGCGGCTGGGAGGCAGTCTCTTAGGTGATCTCGAGCAGCTTCTCCCGCACGGCGTACACGACCGCCTCCATCCGCGAGTGCAGCTGCAGCTTCTCGAGGATGTTGCGAATGTGGTTCTTCACGGTGTTCTCGCTGATGAACAGCTGCTTGGCGATGTCGCGGTTGTTAAGACCCTTCGCGACAAGCCGCAGCACCTCCATCTCCCGCTCGGTCAGCCGCGGCGCCGGCACCTGCTGCCGCTCGTCGCCCCGCTTGATCATCGAGGCGAACTCGTTGAGCAGCTTCGAGGCCATCGACGGCGAGATCAGCGACTGCCCGCCGTGCACGGCGCGGATCGCCGAGGCGACCTCTTCGATCGAGATTTCCTTGAGCAGGTAGCCCATCGCGCCGGCCTTGATCGCGTCGTAGAGGTCGGCTTCCTCGTCGCTGATCGTCAGCATGATGATCTTGCTGCTCGGGACGGCATCCTTGATCGCCGTGCACGCGTCGATGCCGCCGCGCTTCGGCATCCGAACATCCATCAGGACGATGTCGGGGGTGGTTTCGGCTGCTTTCTCGACCGCTTCGGCGCCGTCTTCGGCCTCGCCGACGACGTCGATGTCTGGTTCCTGCTCGAGCACCATCTCCAGACCCCGGCGGAACAGCGCGTGGTCATCGACGACGAGGACTCGGATCGGGTCGCCGGTTCCTGGCGGCAGAGGCGCGAGCGTGCCACTGTCCGTCATCTCGGTCACATGCCCTCCACCCGAATGAGGCTGGACGAGCCTGATTTGCCCGTCGCCACTCGGGCCTCATGATCGCACGTACGTTCTCAGTCCGGGGTGAAGTTCAGGTAGTTCCGGTAGTTCGTATTAGCCACTGCTGCCGTTGAGACGGAGCCTCACCACGCCGTAGTCGTAGCCACGTCGCTTGTAGACGACACACGGTGCGGCGTCGGTCTCGTCGACAAATAGGTAGAAATCGTGTCCGACCAGTTCCATCTCGAACAGCGCCTGCTCCAGGCTCATCGGGGCGGCCCGGTGCTCCTTCTCCCGTACGACGAACGGCGCCTCGCCGTTGGCCTCCTCGACCTGCTGGCTGTCCGCACCGGGATCGGCGAGACCGCCGGTCGCGGTCGCCACCGACACCGGGGTCCGGGCGCCGTGATGCACCCGACGGCGATCCGCCGCGCGTCGCAACCGGTTGTCCAGCTTGGCGATCGCGAGGTCGAGCGCGGCGTACTCGTCGGCCGCCGCTGCTTCCGCGCGCACCACCGGGCCGCGGGTCCGACAGGTCAGCTCGACCCGCATCCGAAAGTCGGCGAGTCGGGGGTTGCGTTCCTCGGCGAGTTCGACGTCGACCCGGTCCGCCTTCGGGTCGAGCTTGGCCAGCCGGCCAAGCTTGTCGTGGACACTGGCACGGAACCGCTCTCCGACAGTCGTGTTGCGTGACTTGACGACGATGTCCATCCGACCTCCTCGGCCGTTCTGCATGCCGCCCCACTTACTCGGACGGTAGTGCCCAGACCCAACCTCTCCCAATAGTCAGTTGTGAATCTCATGACGAACGCCGACGGGTCATCGCGACCGTCGCCGCCGCCGCAACGCTGACGCCGGCCGCTTGCATCGCGCGAGCGGCCTCGGTGAGCGTGGCGCCGGTGGTGACCAGGTCATCGATGAGGACCACGTAGCGCCCGGCCAGCCGAGCCGCGGCGCCGGGTCGAACCAGGAGGGCGTGATCGAGGTTGGTCAGCCGGTCGGTGGCGGGCAGCCCGGCTGAGTCGGCCACCGACCGTCGCTGCCTGAGCGCCGGGAGGGCCCAGGCCGACCGACCGTCGCGACGAAGAGCACGCGCCGCCATCCGGGCCAGTACGGCCACCACGTCATCGCCTCGCTCACGCACGGCTGCGACTGACGACGGAACCGGCACGAGCACGACAGCTCCCGGGTGGTCGCCAGTGGCGCTGCGCACCGCGGTTGCAAGCCGAAGCGCCAGCGGTCGGCCGAGCCCGATGGCGCTGCGCTCCTTGTAGGCAAGTAACAGATCACGCGCCACGCCGGCGTAGTCCGCCACCGACCAGGTCGGCGGAAACCCGGGCGGACACGGGCTGGGCGAAGCGCGACGCGGTGTGACGTCCAATGTCGCCAGACAGTTCGGACACACCAGCCCGCCGGGCGCCAGGCAGCTTGCGCACGACGCCGGACAGATCAGGTCGAGCGCGAGGCCAAGGGCTCGCCCGAAGCCGGCGGACATGAACGAGACTGTGGCGCCCGGGCGACGGCGGCGCTATTCGCTCGCCGAGGTTGTGGATCGTCGACGTCAGCCCGCATACGACGGGGAGCGGCCGGTGCCGCGCCGAACCCAGCCGTTTCCCGTGAGCGCCCAGATCCCGCCGGCGGCGGAGATCAGGATGCGCTGTCCCGGCGCGGCCGCGACTTGCGTGGGCGCCGGCGGGGCGCCGGCCGTCGTCAGGGACGTCACCTGGTAGCCGTCACAGCTGGCCTCGACCACGACGCGCTGGCCGGGTCCGGCGCGTTCGGTGGTGACGACCTGGTTGGCGCCGAGCCACGCGACTCCCGCGACCGCATTGCCGGCCGGGATGATCGTGGTGACGTCGCGCAGCACCGGGTGGCCCGGCTGTGACGCGATCGTCCCGATCGCAAGCGCGGCATGGCGGACCGGCCCGAGGACCAGTGCCACTCGCACCCCGTCGCGCGAGATCGCCACCTGGTCGACCTGTCGGCCGGACAACCAGCGGGGCAATGCGACCGCGCGCGGCGCCCCGGTCGCTGCCACCTCCATCAGCCGGGTGCCGGTCGCGCTGCTCATGGCGACGAAGACGTCGCCAGTCGGGTCGAAGGCGGGCGGCGAGAGGGAGGAGCCGGTGAGCCGGACCCGCAGCGGTCCAGCCGCGGTGCCCTCAACCAGCTGACGCCCGTGGTCACGGAGTGCGGCCACGATGGCGCCGTCGTGGCTGCGGGCGGGGAAGGAGATCGATTGATGCTGGAACGCCCTTGGAAGAACCGCGCCGAGAACTTCGGCCGTCCCGCCTCGGGTGAACAGCGCGCCGGGGCTCGCCGGCGGCGCGTCGGGGTTGAACTGCGGCCAGGCATTCACGTCCTGGACGGCGGCAATCCCGCGGGAGGTGAGTGGTGTGTTGTTCGCCAGCAACCGCACCCGCGACACCGACGAGAGCTGCCGCAACGTCCAGGTGATCTGGGCCGACAACCGCATCAGCTGCGACGGATCGAGCTCGCGCGCCTGGCCAGAGAGGTTCACCTCGGCGACGCCGCTGCCATCGACCGGCACCGTGCCGCCCAGGGTGGTGCCCTGCGGTACCGCCGTGGTGACCGCCGGCGCCAGCCCCGGGTCCGGGCCGGCGAGCAGGTCGTTGACCAGCGTCGTCGCCAGACCGGGCTGTTGCGGGGAGACCAGGATCGGCTCCGGAACGAGTCGATCCTCGGTGCGGTCGAGGAAGTAGATCGAGACCGGCTGCAGCGACCGGACGACTTCATCGGTAGAGAGCAGCACGCCGCCGGCGAGCCGGGAGATCCGCCACTGGCCGCCGGTGCGGACGACGTCGAAACGACGGTGAATCACGCCTGGAGAGACCTGGTAGCGCCCACCCGGCGAAATCACCCCGACCCGGCTCGCCGTCATCGTCACGGTGTGCGGCCCGCTGCGGGTCACCCGCGGCGGCTCGGCGTACGTCGTCATCGAGGTGCCGAGGTCCCACTTGGTGCCTGGCACCAGAAACTCCCGCGCGACGCTGTAGCCACCGGCGCTGTCGCCCATCGCGCTGAGGAATCCCGACACCAACTCGGCCGGTGTCGCGCCGTTCTGCGGATTGGGCGGGAGCACCTGAACTCCGTCGAAACCGTTGTTCGGCGCCGGTGGCAGGTGTCCGAGCCGGACCGGCCCGGACTGCGGGATGCCGGCACAGCCGGCGAGAAGCAACGCGGCGGCAACCACCGCAGCTCGACGGCTACGCACGGGCGGGTGCCCGTGGCGTGCCGTCGGAAGAACCGGCGGCGTCGTCGGGCTCGAGCGGCAGCGGCGAGGACGTCACCGTCCCGCCGACCCGCCACGGAAGCGTCAGCCGGAAGACCGAGCCACGGCCGGGCTCGCCCCAGGCCTGCAACCAGCCACCGTGCAACCGGACATCCTCGAGCGCGATCGACAGCCCGAGGCCGGTCCCACCGGTGGCCCGCGCCCGGGCCGGGTCCGCGCGCCAGAATCTGCCGAAGACCAGCGACGCCTCGCCCGGTCGCAAGCCCACACCGTGGTCGCGTACCGACACCGCCACGCCGCCATCGCCGGCAGCGAGACGCACCTCGACCGGGTTGCCCTCGGAGTGCTCGATCGCGTTGTCGACCAGGTTCCGCAGCACGCGATCGATCCGGCGCGCGTCGAGGTCGACGATGACCGGTTCGGGCGGCAGTTCCGCAGTGATCGACGACTGACGGTCGGCCAGCGGTGCAGCGAGGCCGACGACTCGCGACACCAGATGAGTGAGGTCGGTCGGCTCCGCATCGAGAACGGCCGCGCCGGCGTCGTACCGGCTGATCTCGAGCAGATCGGCGAGCAACGACTCGAACCTGTCGAGCTGCGCCTGAAGCAGCTCGGAGGAGCGCGTCAGCTCCGGTGGAAGGGCAGCGCTCGAGTCGTGCAGCACATCGGCTGCCATCCGGATCGTGGTGATCGGCGTGCGGAGCTCGTGGGAGACGTCGGCGACGAAGCGCCGTTGCAGCCGGGACATCTCGCGCAGCTGCGAGATCTGCCGTTGCACGGTGTCGGCCATCCGGTTGAACGACTCGGCCAGGGTGGCGAGGTCGTCCTCGCCGCGCACCGTCATCCGCTCTTTCAGCCGGCCGGCCGCGAGTCGCTCGGCGGTGGCCGCGGCCTGCCGCACCGGACGCACCACCTCTCGGGTGACGACGGCAGCGATGCCGACCAGCAGCAGGACGAGTGCGGCTCCCGCCGCGACCATCGTCCGCTCGACCAGGTGCAGGGTCGAGGCCTCCCGCGACAGCGCAAAGACGTAGTACAGCCCGAACCGGACCGGGCCGGCCTGCACCGGAGCGCCGATGACGAGGGCACCGGCGCGTCCGCCGTTCGCACCGGCGATCGAGGTGTACGTCCAGGCTTCCCGGCCCTGCTGCCGCACCAAGCTCTGCAGCGACGCCGGAATGTCCCTGGCGACGTCCTCCGGGCCGTACGACGACAGGCCCGGAGTCAGCGGGAGCATCACGACGTCGTAGTCCCCCTGGTCGGATGCTCCTGACAGCTCGCCGACCACGTTGTAAGCGGTGCGGTCGACCGTGTTGCGATTGGCCCGGGGCAGGGCCAAGAACTGGTCCTGGGCCCGGTCGACACCGATCCCCAGCTGGCTTTGGGCCGACCGCGTCGCGGAGCCGAGCAGACCCCCGCGCACCTGATGGAGGATGGTCACCCCGATCAGCACGCTGACGGTCGCTGAGAGCAGCAGCGTCGTGGTGACGACGCGAGTCTGGAGCGAGCCTCGCCAGCGATGCCGGATCGCGCTCCCGACGGCGAGCACCCGGCGCTTCACGGCGTGACCATGGTCAGGATGGACCGGCCTTGTATCCCACCCCGCGCACCGTCACCACGATCTCGGGGTGCTCGGGGTCGCGTTCAACCTTGGCCCGCAGCCGCTGGACATGCACGTTGACCAAGCGGGTGTCCGCGACATGGCGATAACCCCAGACCTGCTCGAGCAGCTGGTCCCGGCTGAAAACATGCCGCGGCTTGCGGGCCAGCGCCGCGACCAGGTCGAACTCCAACGGCGTCAACGGGATCGGCACGTCGTCGCGACTGACGACGTGTCCCGCGACGTCGATCACGAGATCGCCGATCCGCAACACCTCGGCGGCGACGTCCTCGTTTCGTCGCAACCTCGCCCGCATCCGGGCGACTAGTTCCTTGGGCTTGAATGGCTTGACGATGTAGTCGTCAGCACCCGACTCGAGCCCGATGACCACGTCGACGGTGTCGGTGCGCGCCGTGAGCATCACGATCGGCGTACCGCTCTCGGCGCGGATTGCCCGGCACACGTCGACGCCGTCGGTGCCGGGGAGCATCAGGTCGAGAAGGACCAGATCCGGTTTGGTGGCTCGGAAAGCCGACATCGCCTGGTCGCCGTCGCCGACGAACGACGGCTCGAAGCCCTCGTTGCGCAGCACGATGCCGAGCATCTCGGCGAGTGCCGGATCGTCGTCGACAACGAGCACGCGCGCCTTCACGCGACCATCGTCGCACCGTCATGGGGTGTTCCACGATCGATCGTCACCCGTTCGGGCGCGTCCTGGGCGACTACCGGCCGATCAGTACCGGTAGGCGTCCGACTTGTACGGACCCGCGACCGAGACGCCGATGTAGTCCGCCTGCTCCGAGGTGAGCGTCGTCAGCTTCACACCGAGCGCGTCCAGGTGCAGCCGGGCGACCTTCTCATCGAGATGCTTTGGGAGGACGTGCACGCCAATCGGGTACTCGTCGGTCTTCGTGAACAGTTCCACCTGCGCGATGGTCTGGTTGGTGAAGGAGTTGCTCATCACGAACGACGGGTGGCCGGTGGCGTTGCCGAGGTTGAGCAGCCGGCCCTCCGACAGCACCAGGATGGAATGGCCGTCGGCGAAGAACCACTCGTCGACCTGTGGCTTGACGTTCTCCTTGCGCACGCCCGGCAGCGCCGCGAGCCCGGCCATGTCGATCTCGTTGTCGAAGTGACCGATGTTGCCGACGATCGCGCCCTGCTTCATCCGGGCCATGTCGGCGGCCGTGATGATGTTGAAGTTGCCGGTCGCGGTCACGAAGATGTCCGCGGTCTCGACGACATCCTCGAGAGTGAGGACCTGATAGCCGTCCATCGCCGCCTGAAGCGCACAAATCGGGTCGATCTCGGTGATGATCACCCGGGCGCCCTGGCCGCGAAGCGACTCGGCACACCCCTTGCCGACATCTCCGTATCCGCAGACCACAGCGACCTTGCCCCCGATGAGGACGTCGGTGCCGCGGTTGATGCCGTCGACCAGTGAGTGTCGGCAGCCGTACTTGTTGTCGAACTTCGACTTGGTCACCGAGTCGTTGACATTGATCGCCGGGAACAGCAGTTCGCCGCGCTCGTGCATCTGGTAGAGCCGGTGTACGCCCGTGGTGGTCTCCTCGGTGACTCCCTTGATGCTGTTCGCGATGCTGGTCCAGCGGGTCGCGTCCTCGGTCAGCGACTTCTGGAGCAGCGCCAGGATGACACCGAACTCCTCCGACTCCGCGGTCGACGGGTCCGGCACCGCACCGGCCTTCTCGAACTCGACACCCTTGTGGACCAGCAGCGTCGCGTCACCACCATCGTCGAGCAGCATGTTGGGACCAGCACTCTTTCCATCGCCAGAGTCGGGCCAGCGCAGCGCCGCGTCGGTGCATTCCCAGTACTCCTCGAGGGTCTCGCCCTTCCAGGCGAAGACCGGCACACCGCTCGGGTTCTCGACCGTCCCGTTCGGCCCGACGACAACCGCGGCCGCGGCGTGGTCCTGGGTCGAGAAGATGTTGCAGGAGGCCCAACGGACCTCAGCGCCGAGCGCGACCAGGGTCTCGATCAGCACGGCGGTCTGCACCGTCATGTGAAGCGAGCCGGTGACCTTCGCGCCGGCCAGCGGCTGCGACTCGCCGTACTCCGCGCGCATCGACATCAGTCCTGGCATCTCGTGCTCGGCCAGCGTGATCTCCTTGCGGCCGAAGTCGGCGAGCGCCAGGTCGGCGACGCGGTAGTCCATGACAGCTCCTCGGTCGGGGTGGCGCGGTGCGCGATGAACCGCGGGTGAAGCAGGGTGCACAGCAGGGATCGATCAAAAGGGTACGGCGCATCGGGCCGTCACACTCAATTCGCGGCGGCCCGAGTTCAATCCTGCAATCGCGCCTTGAGCTCGTCGATCGGCGCGATCGGCGTCGGATCCACGCCCTGCACCAGGCCGAGGTACACGCTCGTGTAGTCGAGCAGACCGATGAGCGAGGCCAGCCGTTCGATCGCCGACCGGCCCTCGGAGACGATGACGGAGACCGCGATTCCGCGGTTGCGGGCGACCTCGGCCGAGGCGTCCGCCCGCTGGGCGGCGAGCTCGTCGGCGGCATCGTCGCGAATCAGGGCAAGGTGCAGCCCGAACGGCTCTGGATCGTCCACCCGGTCCCGGAACAGGTCGTCGTCGGCTGCCGATGCAGCGAGCGCGCCATCGAAGGTCACGGACTGGTTGTGATGCGCCTCGGGCAGCGCTCCCCACAACGCCGGCATCTTCGCGTTCTCGGCGAGTTGGCAACTGGCGCGAAGCGCAGCGACCGGTCCGACCTCGCCGCTGCCCCAGAACACCGGAAGCGAGCCGACCAGCTCAGCGGCCAGCGACTTCGCCGGATTGACGTAGGACTCCCGGTCCGGCCGGCAGACCGAGGCGATGGTGTCGAGGCGTGCCGCGGTCTCGTCGAGATCGCCATCGTCCGGACCCAGCTCGAGCAGACCAGCGCGCGCCGTAACGACCAGCAGTGGTACGACGAGCGCCCACAACGACGACCGCGGTGCTAGTTGCTTCGTGATCGGGACGAACACCCCGTTCTGCGACCGGCAGTGCAAATCGAGCGGTGTGTCAGCGGTCCCGACGCCGACCAACCGCGCCCCCCGGCGCGCTGCCTCGACAGCGGCGCTGAGGGTTTCGGCGGTGCTTCCCGAGCACGACACCGCCATCACCAGGTCGGCGGCGCCGACCCATCCGGGCAGTCCGTAGCCGCGGTGGACGATCATCGGGATCGAACCGGTCGCCGCAGTCACCGCGGCCAGCACATCGCCCGAGATGCCAGAGCCACCCATGCCCGTGACGACGATCGCCCGCGGCCGGGTGTCGAGAGCCAGGGCGGTCAGCGATGTCTCCCGCGCGGCGGTGAGTGAGGCGCGGACCTGCGAGCCGGATGTGGCGACCGCGCGCAACATCTCCGAGGGATCGAACTCGATCAGGGCAGTCGGATCATCGAGCCGATCAAGCGCGATGTCGCTCACGTCGTTCGTTGATCAGTCATTCGGGATGCGTGCCTCGTCGACGAGCAGTACCGGGATGTCATCGCGGACCGGGTAGGCGTAGCGGCATCCGGTGCACACCAGCTCGGATGCTTCCTCGTCCACGCGCAGGTCGGCGCGGCAGTTGGGGCAGGCGAGGATCTCGAGCAGGGCAGGGTCCAGATTCACGTGACCAACCCTAGGGGACGGCGCCGCGGTCACGCTCTGACGATGGCGAGGACCTCGTCCCGCAGCTTGGCGACGGCGGAGCCGTCGGCGGCCTCGACGTTGAGCCGGAGCAGCGGCTCGGTGTTCGACGGACGCAGGTTGAACCATGAGCCATCGGCCAGATCCACGGTCAGCCCATCGAGCTCGTCGAGCGTAACGCCGTCGCGCGAGGCGAAGGCCGACCGGACGGCTTCCGTCGCCGCGGCGACGTCGGCGACCTCGCTGTTGACCTCTCCCGAGTCGGCGTACCGGCTGAACTGGCGCAGCAGCGCCGACAGCGGCCGGTCCTGCCCCGGCTCACCGAGCGCGGCGAGGGTATGCAGCGCAGCCAGCATCCCGGAGTCGGCACGCCAGAAGTCGCGGAAGTAGAAGTGGCCGGAGTGCTCGCCACCGAACACCGCGCCGGTCTCCGCCATCGTCGCCTTGATGTAGGAGTGACCGACCCGGCTGCGCACCGGCGTACCGCCTCGCTCGCGGACCACCTCCGCGACGGCGTGCGAGGTGATGAGGTTGTGAATGATCGTCGCGCCGGGTTCCCGGTCGAGCTCACGTGCCGCGATGAGGGCGGTGAGCACGGAAGGTGACACCAGATCGCCCTTCTCATCCACGACGAAGCATCGATCGGCGTCACCGTCGAAGGCCAGTCCGATGTCCGCGCCGACCTCGCGCACCTTCGCCTGCAGGTCGCGGAGGTTCGCGGGGTCGATCGGGTTGGCCTCGTGGTGGGGGAAGCTGCCATCGAGCTCGAAGTACATGGCCGTCAGGGTCAGCGGGAGATCGGCGAACACCTCCGGAACGGTGAGGCCGGCCATGCCGTTGCCGGCGTCCACGACCACCGACATCGGACGGATGTCGCGGATCCCAGGAACCAGCTCCTTGAGGTACGCCGCATAGTCGCCCAGCAGTTCGGACTTGCTGACGGTGCCCTGACGTCCCGGTGCCGGCGGCACACCCCTCTCGGCCAGGTCGCGGATCTCGACGAGCCCGCTCTCCTGGCCGACCGGCGCCGCGCCTGCGCGGCAGAGCTTGATCCCGTTGTAGCGAGCCGGGTTGTGACTCGCGGTGAACATTGCGCCGGGGACACCAAGCGTGCCGGCGGCGAAGTAGAGCAGGTCGGTCGAGCCGAGCCCGGCCTCGACGACATCGGCACCCTGCGCGGTCGCACCGGCCGCGAATGCCGCGGCAAGGCCCGGCGATGACTCCCGCATGTCGTAGGCAGTCACGATCCGATCAGCGCCGAGGTAGTGGACGAACGCCGCGCCGAGAGACTCGGCGACGGCATCATCGAGCTGATCGGGGACCAGACCGCGGATGTCGTAAGCCTTGACGATCTCGCTGAGCCGTGAGGTCACCCGGCGACGCTACCCGCCGTAGCTGGCGCCGAATCGGGCGGTCAGGACGCCTTGCTCTTCGTGGCCCTGGTCAGCACGTCGGCGAAGTCCATCCGCCCGGTCTCATCGGCCCAGACGCGGTGCTCGCAGTTGTGGCAGGAGAAGAACTGCACCGGGGTGCCGTCCGTGAGGGTCATCGCCAAGGTGGTCAACCGCTCGCTTCCGCACGACGGACAGGTGGCGCCGGTACGGGCGCCTCGGCGGGTGAGCGACGAGGGCTGGGCGGGGCGCTGGTCCGGAATCGAGTGGGTGGACTTCATGGCGTGGGATCTCCAGGGGTGGTGGGCGAGCCGAAGGACGGCTTGTCGTGTCGGGGAATCAGCAACACCATCGGCCGACTGGGTGAACCGCTTGAGAACCCGGCGTGTCGGGGGCAAATCGGGCAAACCGGCGATTCCGTCGTCGGATCCTGGATCGCTACTGCGTTGCGGGGGGCAACACTCTCAGGTGACCGCGGCGGCCGATGTCGTGGCCCGGATCCGACTCCAGCGGCGGGGGTGGTGGCTGCGGACCGGTGGCGGGACGCGCCGCCTCGCGGACCGCGTCTGCAAGCGCCGCGAGGTCGTCGCCGACCGGTCCGGAGGTCTGGGCGTCGACATCCAGCCGAACCACTTCCCAGCCGCGGGGAGCCGTGAGCCGATCGGCATGGGCGTCGCAGAGGTCGTAGGAGTGGGGCTCGGCGTACGTCGCCAGCGGGCCAACGACCGCGGTCGAGTCCGAGTACACGTAGGTGAGCGTGGCCACCGCCGGCCTGCCGCAGGCCGTCTTCGAGCAACGGCGCAGAGGGCTCACGCTCGCGACCGTACCCGCCCGGACGCCTCCAGGGCCATCATCACGGCCCGTGTCGCGCCGTCCTCGTATCCTTTTCGCGCGTGAGGCGAGATCGCCACGGGCGCGGCGCCCGGGGACCGCTGGCGCCGCCCGGCATGCCGCTCGCCGCCTCGCCCGCCGACCGGTTCGACCGGATCGCCAGTGACGCGGTCGAGCACGTGGAGCACCGCTGGCGCGAACAGCTCGCCACTGTCGAGTTCGCGGTCGACCTGGTCCCGTCAGCCGAGATCGATGCGAGTCACGCCGCCACCGAGGGAGCGATCGAGTCGGGCGGTGTGCTGTTGGCCCAGATCGTCCCGGCGCACGGGACCCGCAAGGCGCACATCGTGCTGTACCGAAAGCCGATCGAGCTGCGGGCCCGCGACCTCGACGACCTCGAGGACCTGGTCCACGACATCGTTGTCCACGTGATCGCGAACTATCTCGGCCTCGAGCCGGACGTCGTCGACCCCGGCTTCGGCGAGGCCGACCCGTCGTCGGACTAGCGAAGTGCTGCCCGCGGATCGTCGCGGACCGGTGGCAGTGGGATCGGATGAGGCAACGAGGACAACGGCTCCCCGGTGATCAGCGCGCCATGCGCGCCGGCGAAGTACAACACCCGCACGCCGTACACGGGTGCGGTTGCGATGGGGGTGACCGAGAACGGCCACGGTCCCTTGCCGGAGGAGATCGTCGATGTGACGTTGGTCGCCACACTCTTGCCTGCCGGCACCGCGATCGTGAGGTGGCGCCCGGCGGGCGTTGCCACCCGCACCGTCGCTGCCGCAGCGGGCGCGGTCAGTAGCAGGTAGCACGATCCGCCGTCTGGCTCGGCGCCGTCAGCGACGGCGGCCGGTCCCGACAGCGGCCGTACGGCGGCGAGCCACATGAAGTCGGGTCGCAGCCGCGACACCGTCGCGATCGCGAGGCCCTCGGCGACGACCGGCTGGTCGCTGTGGAACTCAACCGCTCCGGTCGAGTTCGCGAAGACCGTCGACAGATCGACGATCTGGGTGTGCTGCGCGTGGACCACCACTTGGTTGGCACCGGCGGGAGCGAATGTGCCGGCGGTCGTGACCAGCTTCAGGCTGACGGTCGCGTCGACCGGGCCCGGGTCGGCCAACACGAGCTTGCGGGAACCGGCGCCGCCGGGGAAGCCGGGAATCAGACCGGCCCGATCGGGCGAGGCGGTCGGCGGGATGTAGTCACCACCGTCGGATTGCAGCGCCGAGGTGCGACGGTCGCTCAGCGCCGCAACCACCGCCCCGCTTTCGGCATGGACGCGCATCGCGATGGTCGGTACGTCGGGGGCGACGCTGGCGAGGTAGATCACGACCCGCGACCTTGCCGGAACCGGGATCGCGTCGAGGTGCGGCGGTGAGTCCAGTCCCTTGGCGGTCCAGAGAGTGACCCCTACCTCGGCCGGGGTGGGGGCCGGGTTGGCGAGGAACAGCGCATCGGTGTAGCCGACCCGGCCATCGGCGCCGGCGAACCACCAGTTGGTGGCGGGTGCCAGGCAGCTCGACCCGAGTAGCCCGCGGTAGCGGCCGGCTCCCGCGGTCTCCGTCAGCTCGTCGCCGACGAGCGTGGCGGCTACCGCTCCCTGGGCCTCGGCCGCGTAGGCGTTGACCGACAGGCTCTTGGCCCCGATTGCGACGACCGGCGCTGGACGAACCAGGTGGGACGTGGTCGTGGCGCCGATCAGCGAGCTGACCCGTACCGAGCCGCCACCGGGGGCGGCCGGTACCAGGGACTTCCCCACATCGGCGAAGATCGCCGTCGCCGTGGTCGTCGACGGCGTCGCATTCACCGCCGGGCACACCAGCGTCGCGGCCGTGACGGCCGCGGTTGCGACCGGCGCAGTGTTCCGCTTCGGTGCCGAGGCACCGGTGACGGACGCCATCACCACGAGGATCACCACCGCGATCACGGTGGCGACAGCGGCGTACGGTCCGCGCCTCATAGAACGTCCCGACGTGGGAATGGCGTGGGGGCGGCGGCGGCGCCTACCCCCACGATCGCGATGAGAAGGAGCAACTCGAGCCAGATCCAGAACTGGCGGACGCCGTGACTGGCGCTGATGTGCAAGATGCCGGCTGCAGTGGGGAGCTCGAAGGCTTGGGCCCAGCCGTAGGCGGTCACCGCCTTGAGCGTGGACCCGTTGTACGTCGCGTGCCACAGCGAGCTCGCGGGCTCGGCCAGTACGACGATTCGCGGTCCGCTTCCCGCCGGCACGGCCGCATCGGCGCGACCCGGCCTCGCGGCGAGCACCGCGGCGGGCGCTCGCGCCGGCACCTTTCCCGCGGTCGCCGTCGCGACGCTGCCGCCGGTGAGGACGGTGAGCTCGCCGGTCGGCAGCGAGGATTGCCAGACCGTCGCTCCGGGAGCCGGCGCCACCGTGAGGGTGCTCGAGCGACCGAGGGCGGAGGTGAGGTGGTGGGCGCTGCCGGCCGGCGCCACGACGTAGACGATCCCGAACGGGACCAGCTCGGCGCCGGCTCCGGGACGGCCCGCGACCAGGTCGCGGACCGCGGCGGCAAGATGGGCACGGGCCGTGCTGGTTGTCCCGGCGCCGGTGGGGGCGGTGTCAGCGTCTCCGAGCTTCGGCCCGGTCGGCCGGCGCACCAGGGCATAGCTGACCACTGATCCGTTGGTCTTGATGACCAGTGCCCGAGGCGTCGTCGGAACCGCCATCTCGGCTTGGGTGAACAGGGGCAGCAAGGTCGGATCACTCCCGACCACCGGAGCCCCGGACCCGCGGATCACCCAGCCGATGCCGAGTGTCGCGGTCGCCACCAGCGCGAGCACGACGACGCCGACGGCGGCGGGTTGCCGCCAACCGAAACTGCGATCCCGCAATGCCGGACGCGCGCCGACAGCGGCCACCATCGCCGCGAGTAATGCGCCCGCCGCCGCAATCAGCAGCGGCAGTCCGGGCCAATGCCGGCTCGAGGGGATTCCGGCCGTGACGGCAGCCGAACGGGTCTCGGCGACGGCCAGCGCGATACCCGCCACCATGAACACCGCCGCGACTCGCGATGCCACTTTCCGGCTGTCGCGCTGCAATCCCAGCAGGGCAGCGGCGAGGATCGGCGCCCCGATCCAGATCGGCGGCTGCGCCGAGCCGCCGGCGCGTAGCAGCGCAAGTCCGATACCGGACGGCGCCGAGTGCGCGGTGTAGAACTCCGGAAGTCCGCTGCCGGCGATCAGAAGGCTCGGATGCGCGATGACGTGCCAGGTCCACGGGATCAGCAGCGCCAGCGGTATCGAGATCACCGCTAGCGCTGCCGGCATCCGAGGTCGGGCCAGCCCGTCGACAGGTCCGTCGTCAGACGACCCCGACTCGGTCGCACCGGTTGGCAGAAGTGGGATCGCAACGACGAAGCCGAGGACCGCGGCTACCCACAGCAACGGGGTGAACGCCGCACCCACCGTTAGCCAGAGCCCGGCCCGGACGCACCGACCGCGGGCGGTACCGGGGGCGCGCGGGATCAGGGTCAGCGCGAGGGCACGCGCGATCCGGGGGAGCACGATCGCCGCGACGATGACATCGAGACGACCGCCCGCCACCGCCCCGGTCACGGATGGAAGCAGCGCGTACACCACCGCAACCCACACCCGGATCCGCACTGCCGGTGTCAGCACGCGTAGCGCGGTGAAGGCGCTCAACGCGGCAAGGGGGATGGCACCGAGCAGCAACACGTCGACCGCGAGCCACGCCTTTCCGAGCAGAATCGTGGCGAGAATCGCGAGCAGCCCCAACGACGGCGGCGTGGGAGTCGTCGACCCGACGGCCGCGGGATGCCAGGACGCGGTGTAGGTCGACCACAGATCGCTCGCGCCGGCCGGCGCCGGAAGCAATCGGCCGCCGTGCAGCGACCCGCTGAGGATGTGACGGTCCGCGATCAACGCCAGCAGGCTCATGACGATGAACAACACCGAGGCCGGGCGACGGATTAAGCCGCCGAGGACGCTGATGTCGTTGGTGAGCGATTCGGCTTCCTCGGACACCGGACCGCTCTCGACGGCAACCCGCCGCCGCGACGGAGCCAGCTCGGTGGACAGCCCCGACAACACTGCCGAGCTGCGCCATCGGCTTCCGGCGGGAGGGAACAGCCGGCGCAGATCGCCGTGGCTGACCTCGCGATTGCCGGCCCGCTCGCGGCGACCGGTGGTGATGACCTGTGGCATTGCAAGGACGCGACCGGTCGCCACCAGCTCAGCGCCAGCGGCGCTTGGCTGCCGCGAGACCACGAGCAGGCCGAGCGCGCGCAGCGGCCCGCCGAGCAGGTAGCGCACGAGCAACACCGGCACGAGCCAGCGCGCGGTGTTGCTCAGCACAACCTGCATCCCGTTGCTGCGTCGGATCGCCTGCGCGGTGACCGTCTCCGCCGCGGAGCGTCCGGCACAGCCGCCGCCGACGTGTCGCAGTACTGCGCGCGGCGCGACCACTACTCGACCGCTCGCGGAGTTGACCCGCCAGCCGAGGTCGACCTCGTCGCCGTACGCCGACCAGGCCGGATCCATCCCGCCGAGCCGATCCCAGACATCGCGCCGGATCAGCGCGCCGACCGCGCTGACGGCGAGGACGTCGTCGACATCATCGCGCTGACCCTGATCGAGATCACCCACGTCGACACCGACGTCGATGTGACCGCTCCCGTCGATCGTCAGGCCGGCTTGAAGGAGCCGTTCGCCACTCCAGTCGCGAATCTTGGGACCGACCAGCCACACCGACGGTGAGAGGGTCACCCGCACCAGCAGCTCGTCGAGTGCATCGTGATCCGGTGCGCTGTCGTCATGAAGAATCCAGACCCACTCACTCGGCCTGGGTTCCTCATCCACGACGCCCTCGTCTTCGGCGTCCGCGGGATCGGCAGTCCGCTGCCCGGGCGGGCCGAAAGCGTCAAGACCGGCCTGCACGGCATCGCCGAAAGCGGTCTCGGCGTCGAGGGAGATCAGGGTGTCCCGACCATGCCGGGCGATCAGGATCGAGGCCGTGTCGTCGCTACTGCCGAGGTCGACGGCGACGAGCCGGTCCGGCTGGCGTCGCTGATCGGCGAGCGCGTCGAGAACCTCCGGCAGCCACCGCGCACCGTTGCGGCAGACCAGCACAGTGGTGACGAGGTGGCCCGGATGACGGGGATTCGACGAGGAAGGCGGCATAGGAATCGGGCGCCCGCTACAGGCGCCGCCCGAGCCTAAAGCACCCGCCCCCGAGGCGACTCAGTCACACGACACGGCGCTTGAGGCGGCGGCGTTCGCGTTCGGAGAGCCCGCCCCAGATGCCGAAGCGCTCGTCGTGGGCCAACGCGTAGGACAGACACTCGCCACGCACGTCACACCTTCCGCACACCCGCTTCGCCTCGCGGGTCGAGCCACCCTTCTCCGGGAAGAAGGCCTCCGGATCGGTCTGCGCACACAGCGCCTCCACCTGCCAGGGCAGCGGGAGGGATTCGTCGTCGGGCTCGAGCATGATGAACGGCTGCTCGGTCATGGCGCCTCCACGTCACTTGCCCGCAACCGACAGGGCGGTCACGGTGCGCGGCGTGTCCGGGTCAGCACTGTGGGTGCGGGCCGAGGGAAATGACACGCCTGGAATTACACGCGCGTCGTACCCAGAAAGTCAAGCGGTTCGGTGGTATTGACCCCCGTGAGAGGACCGGCTACGGGGGCGCTAGGAGTCGGTACCGGGCGGCGGGGTCGTGCTCTTCGATGCCGCCTTTTTCGTTGATTTTGAAGCACTTTTCGCGGTTGAGGCGCCCCTGCTGGTGGTCTTGCTCACGGCTTTGCGGGGCGTCGATTTGGCGGTTGATTTCGATGCCGATGGGGTGGCCTTCTTGGCCGCGGTTTTCACCGGTCGCGCTGAAGTCGAACGGCGGGTGGCCGACCGCGAAACAGGTGGCGAGGAGGCCCCGGTGGGGGCCGGCCGGGTCCGCCGGGCCGACGGCACGACCGGGACGACCGGCTCGTCAAGCTCCGCGATCTCCTCCGGAACAGCGGGGATCTCTACCGCCGGCTGACCCTGCTGGGTGCGGCGGTAGCGATGGGCATCCCGAGCGTCCCGGCGCCGGTCGAGCGCCTCGGCGACCCGACTAGAGACGGCCTTGCGCTCCTTTGCCGACAGACCCTCGGCGAACTCGTCGAGCACCTCGTGGAGCACCCGGTCGCGTTCCGCCTCGAGCCAGCGGTCACGGTCGGCAAGGTAGGCGAGCAGCGCTTGTCCAGCGCCGACCAGCCGTTCGGTGCCACCACCAAGCAGGCCGGTGACGTCGCGGAGGGCCGTCGCCTGGGCGGCGAGCATCTCCGACATCTCCGACATTGCCTTGTCGATCTCGGCGCGCACCTCGGCGAGAACGCTCTGTGCCGAAGCGCGCCCCTCGGCGACCACCGCGTCGACGCGCGGGCGCCACTCGCCCTGCAGGTCCGCGACCGTCGTATCCATCCGGCTGACGGCGTCCTGAAGGCCGCGAACCCGCTTGTTCGAGTCCTGCGCGTGCGACGCCGCCGTCGAGAAGGAGTCGCGCAGCTCCTCGGACGAGGCCCGGTGATCCGCCAGGGCTGCCGAGATCGATTCGTCGGCATCGTTGACCGTTGCCTCGACCCGCTCGCGCACCTCCTCGAGCGCGTCGGCCAGGTCACCGCGAAGTACGACGAGCTCGGTCTCCACGGTCTGCCGGGTCGAATGGTTGGCCTGCTCGAGGCGGCCGATCACACCCGACAGCTCCTCGATGAGCCTGGCGCGTGCCCCGCCGAATCCGTCGAGGACGTCCTCATGGACGCTGGCGAGCTTGGCTTCGATCGGCAACTGCGTGGCAACGAGTTGCTCGCTCATCGCGACGAACGCCTCGTCGACGGTCGTGGTCAACTCAGTGAGCAGCGCCTCGAGATGGCGACGTTCGTGGTCGCGGGCGCCGGGGTTCTGCAGCGTCGAGCCGAGTGAGCCCAGGCTGCTGGTGACTGCTTCGCCGAGCTCTTCCAGCCCAGCCCGGACCGCCTCTGCCCATTCGTCCAGGGCGGCCGCCTGGTCCTGCATCGCGACTGCGCTGCGTTCCCGGTGTTGGGCGGCCGCGGTGCGCTCAGCCGACACCGATTGTGACAGGGCAGCCAGCCGGTCATCGAGTGAGGCGATCCGCTCACCGGCGTCCGTCGCGCTATCGCGAGCGAGTGCTTCGAGACGTTCGGCGAGTCCGTCGAGGGTGTCTTCGATCGCGGCGAGCCGCTCCTCGGCCGAGTCGACACCACCTTGCCGGTCCTCCAGCAGCCGGGAGACATCGCTGCGAAGGCCGGCGAGGTCGGAGCGCAGCCCAGTCAGCGACGCTGCAACGACCGGACCGACCGGAAGCTCGGGTCCGTCTGCAGTTGCCGCCTGCTCGAGCAGCGCTTCCAGCCGGCTGCTCAGCGCTGCGTTGTCGCCCTCGGGCCCGTCGAACGGCTCGCTTTCCACCCTGACTCCCTACGGATTCCTGGGCGGAACCCTACGTGCAGTATCGGCCCTAAGCGCCGCCGGCGCCGACGACCTCGGCGACGTGTCGCCCGACCGGCGCGACCTCGCCGTACAGCGTGGTGCGCTGACGGGCCGGTCGCCCGGCGGCCGTGGCGATGTCCGCGAGCTCCGCCGGAGTGCGCCGCGAGCCGTGCTGAGAGCCGGCCATCCGGCTGATGGTCTCCTCCATCAGGGTGCCACCGAGATCGTTCACGCCGCCGCGAAGCATCTGGACGCAGCCGTCGGTGCCGAGCTTCACCCACGAGGTCTGGATGTTGTCGATGCGGCCATGCAGGAGCAACCGCGCCATCGCGTGGACGGCGCGATCCTCCCGGCGGGTCGAGCCCGGCCGGGCCAGTCCGGCGAGGTAGATCGGTGCGTTGTGATGCACGAAGGGCAGCGGGACGAACTCGGTGAAACCGGCCGTCTCCGACTGGATCCGGGCGAGCAGCTTGAGATGCCCAACCCAGTGACGCGGCGTGTCGACGTGGCCGTACATCATCGTCGAGGTCGTCGGGATGCCGAGGCGGTGTGCCGTGGTGACGACCTCGACCCAACTCGCGGCCGGCAGCTTTCCTTTCGTGAGCACCCATCGGACTTCGTCGTCGAGAATCTCGGCGGCCGTCCCCGGCAGTGAGTCGACCCCCGCCTCCTTGGCGGCGATCAGCCACTCCTCGATCGACATCGCGGTGCGTGCCGCGCCGTTGACGACCTCCATCGGACTGAACGCGTGAAGGTGCAGTGCCGGCTGTCGCCGCTTGATCTCGCGGGCCAAGTCGAAGTAGGCCGAGGCCGGCAGCTCAGGTGAGATGCCGCCCTGCATGCAGATCTCCGTCGCGCCGACCGCGACCGCGGCGTCGGCACGACTGCCGACCTCATCGAGGGAGAGCGTGTACGCGTCGGCGTCGGTTCGCCGCTGCGCGAACGCGCAGAACCGACAGCCGGTGTAACAGACATTCGTGAAATTGATGTTGCGGTTGACGACGTAAGTCACCTCGTCGCCGACGGTGTCACGTCGCACCGCATCGGCGAGCGCGGCGAGTGCGTCGATCTCGGCACCCGGCAGCGCCTCGAACAACATGAGCGCGTCGTCGTCGGACAGTCCGGCGGGGTCGCGCTCGGCGCTGCGAAGTGCCGACGCGAACGCCGGGCGCAGCCGCTGCACCGGCGCCGGCTCCGGCACGGCGCTCCCCCGCCGGCGCGCCTCGTCGGTGACGACCACCGCGTCCCACGCGCCGTACGCGGTGTCGACATCCGACCGCGTCTGCTCGCGTCTGCCCTCGGTGTCGATGGCGAGGAACAGGTCGGTGCGGCCGGCGTCGGACCAACCGCCGTCGGGCTCCTGCCAGGGCAGCCCGGTCACCAACGCGTCCGCGCGCGCCAGCCCGCGATCATCACGCAGCGCGTTGACATGACCCCGCAGCCGTGGGTCAAGCCAGGGATCACCGAGGTACGGCGGATGCGCGGTGAGCCGTTCGGTCAGTTCGTAGCCGCACTCGCGGCTGACGGCGGCGAGATCGTCGAGATGCGGCCAGGGCCGCTCCGGATTCACGTGGTCCGGCGTTAGCGGGGAAACGCCGCCCCAGTCGTCGATACCGGCCGCGAGCAGCCGCCGGCACTCCTCGAGGTCGACGAGGTTCGGCGGCGCCTGCAGCCGCACCTGCGGGCCCAGCACGAGGCGGGCGACCGCGACGGTCGCGACGTACTCATCGAGATCGAGGTCGGCGGCGGTGCGCATCGCGGTGTCCGGCTTGGCCCGGAAGTTCTGAATGATCACTTCCTGGATGTGGCCGTACTGTCGCGCCAGCGCGCGCAGCGCGAACATCGACTCGACGCGGTCGGTGTGGCTCTCGCCGATTCCGGCGAGGATTCCGGTCGTGAACGCGATGTTGCTGCGTCCGGCGTCCTCGATCGTCCGCAACCGGACCGCCGGCACCTTGTCGGGTGAGCCGTGATGAGCCGGGATCGCCGCGGTGGTCTCGAGCATCAACCCCATCGACGGCGCGACCGGCTTGAGCCGCTGCAGCTCCTCCCACGACAGGACACCGGGATTGAGGTGCGGCAACACCCCGGTCTCCTCGAGGACCCGGATCGCCATCGCGCGCAGGTAACCGAGAGTGGAGTCGAACCCGTGCGCGTCCAGCCACTCGCGGGCGGCAGTCCAGCGGGTCTCGGGCCGGTCACCGAGGGTGAACAGCGCCTCCTTGCAACCGAGCGCCGCGCCCCGTCGGGCGACGTCGAGCACCTCGTCCGGCGCGAGGTAGGCCGCCGGCAGCCGGCCCGGCGTCGTGGCGAAGGTGCAGTAGTGGCAACGATCGCGGCACAGCCGGGTCAGCGGGATGAAGACCTTGCGGCTGTAGGTCACCGTCCCCGGCCGGCCGATCGAGGCGAGTCCGAAGTCGCGGACCCGGCCGGCGACCTCGCACACCGCCTCGAGATCGGCGCCGCGGGCATGTAGCAGGACCTCGGCCTCGGTCGGGTCGAGCGGCTTGCCGTCAGCGGCCCGGCGCAACGCCCGGCGTAGCGCGCTCGACTCGGGCCGCTGCATGCTGCCGACCCTACGCGGTAGCCGCGAACCCGGGTGTCGGCAGACTTCATCAGGTGAGGGTGACTGTGCTGTCCGGCGGGATCGGCGGGGCCCGGTTTCTGTTGGGGCTTCGCGAGCTCGGCCACGAGGTCACGGTGATCGGCAACACCGGCGACGACCTGACGATCCTGGGCCTTCGGATCTGTCCCGACCTCGACACCGTCATGTACACCCTCGGTGGGGGGATCTCGGCGGAGCGAGGCTGGGGTCGCGAGGCCGAGTCGTTCCGGGTCCGCGAGGAGCTGACCGGGTACGCCGAATCGATCACGTCGGCTGCCGATCTGGTGCCGTCCTGGTTCGGCCTGGGCGATCTCGATCTCGCGACACATCTCCTACGCGCTGAGTGGCTGCGCCGCGGTGTCCCGCTGTCCGAGGTCACCGAGCGCCTGTGCGAACGGTGGCGGCCAGGGGTCCGGCTGCTGCCGGCGACCGACAGTCCGGTCGAGACCCATGTCGATCTGGTAGACGGACGGAGGGTCCACTTCCAGGAATGGTGGGTGCGGCTTCAGGCCGAGGTCGCCGCGACCGGATTCGAGGTGGTGGGGGCCTCCTCATCGGCGCCGGCGCCTGGAGTGGTCGAGGCACTGAACGATGCCGACCTCATCGTGCTGCCGCCGAGCAACCCGGTGGTGTCGGTCGGCGTGATCCTCGCCGTCCCCGGCATCGCCACCGCGGTGCGGAACGCAGCTGCGCCGGTGATCGGGCTGTCACCGATCGTCGGCGGCGCGCCGGTGCGTGGGATGGCCGATGCCTGCCTGTCCGCGATCGGCGTGCCGACCAGCGCGGCGGCAGTCGCCCACCATTACGGGTCTCGATCGGCGGGCGGGCTGATCGACGGCTGGCTGGTCGACGAGGCCGATGCCGAGGCGGTCGCTGCGGTGACCGGCGGTGGGATCCGTTGCCTCGCGGTGCCGCTCATGATGACCGACCTTGCGGCCACCGCGGCGATGGCATCCGCAGCGATCGGGCTCGCCGATGAGGTACGCCGATGACCACGGCGAAGCTCGAGATCTGGGGTGTCCGCGGATTGCCGGAGGTCGCCGCTGGGACTGACATCGGGGCGCTCCTGCGCGACGCAGGACTGCAGGACGGCGATGTCGTCGTGGTAACGAGCAAGATCGTGTCGAAAGCGGAGGGCCGGCTGGTGCCGGGCAGTCGCGATGACCACCTCGCGTCCGAGACCGCGCGGATCGTCGCCCGCCGAGGCGACACCCAGATCGTCGAAACCCATCACGGCCTCGTGATGGCGGCGGCCGGAATCGACGCGAGCAACGTTCCGGCGGGGATGGTCGCGCTGCTTCCGGTCGATCCGGACAGGTCGGCGGCGGCGATCCGTGACTCGCTCCGGCGGCACGCCGGCGTCGAGGTCGCGGTGGTTGTCAGCGACACCATGGGCAGACCGTGGCGGGATGGCCTGACCGATACCGCAATCGGCGCGGCAGGTCTGGACGTCATCTGGGATCTGCGCGGCGAGCAGGACTCCGAGGGCCACGTCCTGGAGGCGACGGTCGTCGCAGTCGGCGACGAGCTCGCCGCCGCCGCCGACCTCGTGAAGGGCAAGCTCGCGGCAACACCGATCGCGGTGATTCGCGGCTTCCCCTACACCACCACGAACTCAGATCAGGGCGCAAAGCCGTTGATTCGCAATGCTTCCGACGACATGTTCCGACTCGGAACTCGGGATGCGATGGCTGAGGTTGTTTCCCGGTCGGCCCCGGTGTCGGATTCGGTCGCGAGCAAGAGCAGCATTGACCGGGAAGTAGTCGAGCGCGCGGTCGAGTCGATCCGGCCGGTCGCGGTCGAACTGGTGATTGCGCCTGATGGTGGCTCGGTCGCTGCGACCGGATCGCCACTGGCCGTCGGCTACACCCTCGGTCGCCTGATGGCGTCGTTGGCCGCCGAAGGCCTCCGGGCGAGCGAACCAATCCCGACCGCTCGCGGCGCAACCGTGACCGTCGTACCCGTAGCAATGTGACATTGCTAGGGCAATGTGGGTGTCTTCAGCCGTAATCGGCTAGGTGATGTGACATCGCTAGGCCGCGAGCCCAAGCAATGTGACATTGCTACGGGAGTGGGGTGAAGCGGATCGAGGCGTCGGGGATTGTGGCGTCGGTCCAGATCCGGATCCCGTTGGCGAGCTCGTTGCCGGCGCCGACCTGAGCACCTTCGCCGACCACGACCCCGTACAGCCGCGCCTTCGGACCGATCTCGGCACGGCGTCCGACGATCGAGTCCTCGACGACTGCGCCTGCGGCAACGTGTGCCCCGTCCGCGATGACCGACCTGGTCACCTGCGCCCCGGCATCGATCTTGACCCGCGGCTCGATCACCGAACCGCCGCTGATGCGGGCGCCGGCGTGGACAACGGCGCCATCGAGGATCAGCGCCTCACCGACCGGGCCGGGCAGCGCGTAGGTCTCCACGACCCCGGTCACGACGTCAGCACTCCCCTTGACGAACGCCGCCGGCGTCCCCACGTCTAGCCAGTACGACGTGTCGACGTACCCGAGGATGATCGCGCCGGCCTCGAGTAGCTCAGGAAAGGTCTCCCGCTCCACCGACACCGGCCGGTCGGCGGGGATTCGATCGATGACGTCACGGGTGAAGACGTAGCAGCCGGCGTTGATCCGGTTGGTCACCGGCTTGTCGGACTTTTCGATGAAGCCGGTCACCCGCGAGTGGGAGTCGGTCGGCACGCACCCGAATGCGCGAGCGTCCTCGACTTCGACCAGATGCAGGGTGACCGCGGCGCCGCGGCGGCGATGCACCTCGAGCTGGGCGCGAATGTCGTGTCCCGAGAGGATGTCGCCGTTGACGATCAGCACCGGATCTTCAGGGCCCGACTCGAGCCGCTTCGCGACATTGCGAATGGCACCGGCGGTGCCCATCGGCTCGACCTCGGTCACGTAGTCGATGCGCACGCCGAGGTCACGGCCATTTCCGAAGTACTCGTGGAAGACCTCGGCCCGGTACGACGTCGCCATCACGATGTGCTCGACGCCGGCCGCGTGCAGGCGGGTGATCTGATGAGTGAGGAACGGCACTCCCGCGAAGGGCAACATCGGTTTGGGTGTTCGCAGCGTGAGCGGCTGCAGCCGGGTGCCCTGTCCTCCGACGAGGACGACCGCTTCCATCAGGCCAACCCTAGTGATGCTGACGCGAGAAACGCCTCAGGCCTGCGACAGCGCGCGGGCGTACGACGCCATGTGTGCCTCTGCACTGGCCGCCCAGGTGAACTCCCGCGCCCGCGCCAGAGCGGCGTCGGCGAGAACCCGGCGGCGGGCAGCGTCATCGAGCAGCGCCGACAGTGACGCGCCGATCGAGGCCGCGTCGGGCTCGGTGTAGGCGACCGCGTCGCCGCCCACCTCGGGAAGCGACAGCCGCTGGGTGGTGAGGACCGGCGTGCCGCACGCCATCGCCTCGAGCACCGGCAGGCCGAAGCCCTCGCCGTGGCTCGGGAAGGCGACGACAGTCGCGCCGCCCAGATAGCCAGGCAGGTCCGCGAAGCGCAAGTAGCCAGGCCGCACCACTCGAAGATGACTCGGCACCTCGGCCACGGCGGCGTCGACGTCCTCGTCCCAACCGGTACCGCCGGCGAGCACCAGAGCCGGCGGATCATCGCGCCAGCTGACGGCCTCGACCCACCCACGGATCAGCGCGGGCACGTTCTTGCGGGGCTCGAGCACGCCCAGGAACGCGACGTACGAACCGCGCAGCCCGAGCCGCGCCGCCACGCGCGCCTTGTCCGCGTCGGTCGGGACGTGGAACAGCTGCGGGTCGACGCCGTGATAGGCGACATCGAGCAGGGTCGGGTCGGCGTCGAGGACCCTGACGAGCTCGTCGCGGGTGGCCTTCGACGGAACGATCACGCGCGTCGCCCGACGCAGCGCAGTGCGCGTTGCAGAGCGAAAGAAGGTGCCCTTGACCGCAGTGATCGCCTCAGGCGCGGTGAAGAACGTTGCGTCGTGGATCGTCACGACCACCGGGCGGCCGACCCGTAGCGGCATCGTGTAGTGCGGGGAGTGCACGACCTCGGCCGCCAGCTGCTGCGCCACCAGCGGCAAACCGGTCTGCTCCCACGCCAACCGGGCCGGCCGGTGGGCGATCGCCGCCGGTCCGGGAACGATGGTGGCGTGCCCAGCGAGCTGCGAGTAGCGCTCGGCATCAGCACGCTGGCACACGATGGCAAGGTCGGCACCGGCGGCGCCAAGTGCGCCCAGTAGCCCGTCGACGTAGCGCCCCACCCCACCGCGGTCGGCAGGAACAGCCGTTGCGTCGACCAGCACTCGGGGGGCCACGAGCGGCTCCCTCCCCGTCTGATCGAGTTCTTTTGTCCTTCGTGTTCAGCGTATCCCTCGCGAACTCCTGCCGCCGACGTCTGCCGATCCCACGACACGAATTTGTCGGAGCTGCCGTGAACACAGCTGCGACGTCATTCGTTCGTTACGTAACGGGTATGAGTGTTCGCGCCGCGCCGACCTCCGGCGATGCGAGTACTGAGGGGCGATGATCGCGGCGGGGTCAGCGGCTCAGAAGCGGCTCAGAAGCCCTCGCCGCACCCTCGATCGCATGCGCGCCAGCACCTCCCAGTTTGCCGCGCCCGGGCGATCGACCGCATCTGCTCAGCCTCCGCCGACGTGGGCCGTCGGGCCGCAATGGGCCCAACTCGGTCTTCGGCAGCCTGGCTGGTTGCTCATTCCACTGCGAGGTTTCCTCGGGGTCACCTTCCTGTACGCCGCGCTACAGAAGCTGTCCAACCCGGCGTACCTGCGGCCGTCCGATCCGGCGTCGGTCGTCGGGCAGATGAGGTCGCTGCGCCACACCAGTCCGATCGGTCCGCTCCTTGGGCTGTCACTGCACGCACCGACGTTGGTCGGCTTGCTGATCGCGTTCGGCGAGCTGGCGGTGGCGATCGGCGTGCTGCTGGGACTGTGGACCCGGCTCGCAGCGGTCGGCGGGATGGCACTCTCGCTCACCTTCTTCCTCACCGTCAGCTGGTCGACGACGCCGTACTACTACGGGTCAGACATCGTGTTCTTCTTCGCCTGGATGGTGATCGCAGCATTCGGCGCGGCGGGGGTGATGAGCCTGGACTCGCTGTTCCATTCCAGAGCTCGGCAACGGTCCGGGCTGCCGCCGACCGGGCCGACCTACACGGTCGACGGCCACCGGCTGCGCAGCATGTGCGCACGGGGCGAGGGGTGTGACCTCCACCCTGAAAGAGGGTGCGTGAATGCCGTCGACTGTCCGGTGTTCGGCTCCGACGGTCGACGCCGGTCCGATGTCGGTGCGGAGGTCGACCGCCGCCAGATCGTGCTCGCCGCACGATCGGCGATGGTGGTCGGCGTCGGCGCCGTCGCCCTCGGCGGACTCACTGCGATCGTGGGCCGGTTAGCCGGTGGTAGGAAGGCATCCGGCGGCGCTGGCACGGCCCTGCGGGCACCGCGAGCTGGTCAAGGGACTACGAGCCACCACGCCCGACGGCCGCCGTCCCACCATCCGACCCAGGCCGCCAGCTCGCCCGCGCCTGGAGTCGCGATCGGCTCCACGTCGCAGGTTCCGGTGGGGCAGGCCGGGCGCTTCACCGATCCCTCGTCCGGCCAACCGGCGTATGTGGTGCACCCGTCGGCCACCAGGTTCGTCGCGTTCTCCGCGGTCTGCACCCATGCCGGTTGCGTTGTCGGATTCGACCCGTCGAACCTGGAGTTCGTCTGCCCGTGTCACGGCGGGAGCTACGACGCGCGGACCGGACAGGTCACCGGGGGTCCGCCGCCGACGCCGTTACCGTCAATCCCGGTGCACATCGTCAACGGCACGATCCGGGTCGACTGACCGTGGCGTCCTCCCCCACCGTTCATCAGCCGTTCGATGCGATCACCGAGGTCGTCGACACAGCACTCGGACGCAGCCACCGCGCCGACCCGGTTCGACCCCGTCACGGCGGGCCGGCGGGCAACGCCCGCCTCACCGCCTGGCTCGGCCTCGCGCTCCTGGTCCTCTTCGGCGCTGAGGGCATCACCTTGATCGCGGTAGGACAGCTCATGACCTGGCACGTCCTGATCGGTGGACTGTTGGTCGCCCTCGCCCTCGCCAAGACCGCGACCACCGGTTGGCGAATCGCGCGCTACTACCTGGGGTCGCCCGACTACCGGGAGGCCGGACCTCCACCGATGTTGCTGCGGCTGTTCGGGCCGCTCGTCGTCCTCACCACACTCGCGGTTGTGGGCACCGGGCTCGCGCTGATCCCGCTCGGCAGTCAGAGCTTCACTGCCTTCATGTCGGTCGCCGGGTTCGGCATCAGCGCGCTCACACTCCACCAGGCGGCCTTCATCATCTGGCTCGCTGTCACCGGGGTTCACGTCGTGACCCGCACCATCCCGGCCCTGCGGTTGGCAAGCGGGACGACCGTAACGGGACCCGTTCCAGGCGTCGCTGCGCGATCGGTCGCGCTCATGGCGACGATGCTGATCGGGCTGGCGGTGGGGCTGGTAGTCGTGCATTGGTCAGGTGATTGGATTCACCACCGCATCAACCATGCCGAGTTCGGCAACTTCGGAGTCAACCTCGTGCCTCATGCCTCGCACTGACGTCGGCCGGCTGGTCGCAGCCGCAGCCGTTGTCGGCGGCCTCGTCACAGCCTGCTCATCGGGATCGCCGACGACGGCGCCCGGCTCCTCCGCCGGCCACACCCGGACGGTCATCACCACCAGCCGGGAGGGCTGGAAGCTCGCCGCACCGGTGTCACGCCTGGTCGCCTTCCCCGACGGCAACAATCTTGTGCTCGCCGGTGGCCTCGCCGCGAACAACAGCTCGTCGACCGGGGTGTACCGACTCAACGTCGGGACCGGCTCGCTGCACTTCCTCGGCGCCATGCCCGATGCCTTTCACGACGCCGCAGGCGCGGTCGTCGCGGGCAGCGACGTCGTCTTCGGCGGCGGGTCCGCCGCGTCGTTCAACGTTGTGCAGGGCTACGCCGGCGGCCCGAAGGGTCACGTCATCGGCCACCTTCCGACGCCGCGATCAGATCTGTCCGCGGTGACGATCGGCACCCGCACCTTCATCGTCGGCGGCTATACCGGCACAGCACCGTCGGCGGCCGTGCTCGCCACCACCGACGGCAGGACCTTCACGACCGTCGCCAACCTGCCCGACCCGGTCAGGTACGCCGGCGTTGCCGCTGTCGGATCCGATATCTGGGTCTTCGGCGGGATCCGGGGCACCGTGCCGGTCCGCACCATTCAGCGCATCGACACCCGCACCGGACGCGCGACGGTTGTGGGAGCACTGCCTACGGCCCTGTCCGATGCGGCCGCCGTGACCGTTCGGGGGCACATCCTGATCGCCGGCGGCCGCAATGCCGCCGGCCAACCGGTCGCCAGCGTGGCTGAACTCACCCCGTCGACGGGACGCCTCCATCCAGTCGCTGCATTGCCCAAGGCGGTCGCCGACCCGGCAGCCGCCGTGATCGGCTCGACTGCCTATCTGGTCGGCGGTGAAGTGGGCTCCCGGGCCAGCGGTGTCCCGGTCGCCACGGTTCAGACGATCAACGTGCGTACCGTCACCATCGCGCCACCCACACCGACCCCCACGGCGACCTCGACGTCAGGTGCGAGCCAGCCGCTGTCCGATCAGCATCCGTTCAACGGCCAGCTGTTGATCGCCGACCGAGGCAACAACCGGATGCTGGTCGTCAATTCGGCGAAGCGGATCCTCTGGCGGTTCCCGACCGCCGCCATGCCGGCGCCTCCTACCGGCTTCTACTTTCCGGACGACGGGTTCTTCATCCATCACGGGACCGGCATCATCTCCAACCAGGAAGGCAACGACACCGTCGTCGAGATCGGGTACCCGTCGGGACAGCCGCTCTGGGCCTACGGGCACCCCCGAGTGGCGAAGGCGAAACCCGGTTACCTGCACGAACCCGACGACGCCTACCTGCTTCGCGACGGCCGGGTCGTGGTTGCTGACGCGAACAACTGCCGGGTCGTGGTGGTCAGCGCCAACCGACGACAGGTCGGTCAGATCGGCCAGCCCGGGAACTGCACCCACAACCCGCCGACCGATCTCGGCTACCCCAACGGTGACACACCGCTCGCCGACGGCAACATCCTGATCTCCGAGGTCAACGGATCCTGGATCAGCGAGTACACGCTCACCGGCCGACTGGTGTGGACCGTGCAGCTGCCATCCGTGCGATATCCGTCGGACCCGCAGCAGATCGGGTCGGACCGCTACCTCGTCGCGGACTACTCCACGCCCGGGGGTCTCGTGGAGTTCGATCGCGCCGGCCACATCCTCTGGCGGTACGAGGCACGTCACGGGACAGCGATGCTCAACCATCCGAGTCTCGCCGAGGTCCTGCCGGGCGGCTTCATCTGCACCAACGACGATTACCGCAACCGAGTCGTGATCATCGACCCGAAGACCAAGCGGATCGTCTGGCAGTACGGCCACACCGACCACCGCGGAACCCGTCCCGGCTACCTCTACATTCCGGACGGATTCGACCTGCTGGAGCCCGGGGGGACAACTCCCACGCATCCCTTCACAGGATGAACTCGGGGCCTCACCGGCGCCGGCGGGCCTCGACATCGACATCAGCGCACCGCCGCGGCCCACGCCGGTGAGTGACTCGCGGCATCCTTCGATCGCGAACCGCGGGACGGCACCCGACCCGACGGCGTCCGGCTTCGCGTTGCCGCCGCCGCGGGGGCACAGTCCCCTCGCCCCGGGCTCGGACCCGGCTGCCCTGCTGGGCCCATCCTGATCGCCGACCGGGCGAACAGTCGACTGCTCGTCGTCGATCCGCAGGGCCGGATGTGGCGTCGCGCCACCCGGGAGTGCCGGGCTCGGCGCCGGGATTCCTTCACAACCCCGATGGGGTCGACCTGCTTCCGCCGTACTCGCTGCTCGCCCGCCATGCCGCCACGATGCAGCGCCCGTAGGGACAGCGCAGCTACGGCACCACCGTGTAGGTGGGCGACGTCGCGCCGCCCGCGGCGACGACGGTGATCGTGGTGCGTCCCGGCACGGTGATCGTCGCCGACCAGGTTCCGTCGAGAGCAACGCCGGAGCTGGCGAGTACGACGCCGTCGTGTTCGACGGAGACCTGCAGCGATAGCGGCATCGCCGTTCCCGACAGGGTGAACGTCGTCGCCGGCACCTTGATCACTCCCCCGACTGGCCCCGGGTTGGTGACAACCGGTACGACCTCGGTGTGCCCCGGCGGCGTGGTGTAGGTGCTCGCGCCTGATCCGGCCGTCGCAGTCCACGTGGCGGAGGCCGTTGCCTGATAGCTCGCGGACCAGGTCCCTCCCGCTGATGCGGTGACGATCTGGGTCGGCTGACCGCTGACCGCCACCGTGACCGCGGCACCCGGGATCGCCTCACCGCGCAACGTGACGGTCCCGCCGTACGCCGTCGTCGCCGGCCCGGTGATGGTTACCTCCGGCGCGACCGTCGCGGCAGTGGCGTAGGCGATACCGCTCGCTGTCCCGCGGATCGGGGTGAGCACCAGTGAGTACCGGCCGGGCGGTGCCGGGAGGGCAGCGAGTGAGGCGGAGTGACCGTCCCAGTGGGCGTTGATCGACTGGCCGGCCGCGGCCTGCCCGCTGACGGTGTCGACGACCGTGCCGGTGGAGGACACGACGGCAAGCCGCCAGGCCTCCGACTTCAGCGCAGTGCTGTGGACTGTCACCGACCCGGGCTCTCCGAAACGCCACGACGAGCCCCGCACCGAGGGGTCGACCAGGCCGGCCCGGATCCGAGCCATCACAGCGCGTCGGATCCCCGGCAGCGCGGCGTAACCGCGGGTGCCGGGACAGTCGGTGAAGTCGGCGTTGCGATGGCCGGAGACCACCTGGAACGGCACCTGGCGCCCGGCGCGGTACCGGGCTTGGTTGAAGTGGGTCGCCTTCAACGTCTCCCGGCCGGTCGGATCGCGATAGCTGATGGCGAGCCGCCAGGCGAGCAGGCGGACCACGGCGTTGCGCATCGCGCGGTCCGGAGCGACCGAGTTGAACGTGCCGATCATCCCGACGCCGAGGCTGCCGACATTGAAGCCGCCTGCCTGGGCGCCGATGACCGGACGGTTCATCCCGCCGTACCGGCCCTCCCAGACCCGGCCGAACCGGTCGACCAGGAAGTTGTAGCCGATGTCGCACCAGCCGTGGACCAGGACGTGGTAGCGGTACATCGACCGGATGATCGCGGGCACTGCCGCCCGCGAGTAGCCGTTCGGAGTGTCGGTGTGATGGATGAAAGCGACCTTCAACGTCGAGGCGTACTTCGGTTTGCCGCAGCCGGCCTGCCGGTTGCGCTGCCGCAGCGACTCCTGGGCGCCCCCGTCGCGCCGGGTGTAGATGAAGGGCCGGCCGGCCGGCGACTTGACCACCGATCGCAGCCGCGCCGTGGCGGCTGGCGAGTCGGCTGGGCTCTGTCCGCC
>JAICXJ010000046.1 GCA_025980465.1 Frankiales bacterium
ACGTCGAAGATCTGCGGTCGATCGCTCCCGCTCTCGGCACTGCCTCCCGGCGTGCAAGCCGACACCACCGCCAAACCATCGGCCCGCGCCCACACCACGATCGGGCCCGGCACCGAGGACGTGGCCGTCACCTCCAACCCGATTCGCGGCACCGCGACCACGAAACCGGTGGCGCTGGCGCTTCCCGGCGTCGCCGACATCACAGGCTCGACCAGTACGACGGTGAGTTTCGCGGGTGGCACCGGATCGGCTACTGCTACCGCGACCGACCGGATCGAGTTGCTCGGCGGCATCGTCACGATTACCGGTGCCCAATGGACGGCGTCGCAGCAGTACGACACGGCTCGTCATTCGCAGGCGGGGTTCAGCTTCGGCGCGATATCGATCAAGGCGCTGCCCGGCCTGCCACTGAAGCCGCTCACCATCGCGGCCACCAACGGCGCCGCCGCGGCACTCAAAGTGGTGAACAAGGCGCTGGCCCTGATCGGCGTGACGCTGTCGCTTCCCACGAAGCAGGTCGCTACTCGTTCGCACGCAGTGTCGATCACCCCGTTGGAGGTCTATCTATCCGGCAGCAGCCTCGACCGGGCGCTGGCGATGCCGGTGTTCCGCGCGTTCCACCAGCTCGAGCAGGCCCTCACCGGCCACCTCGCCAGCACCACCTCCTGTGCCCAGCTCGCCGGCATCGTTCACGGCATCCAAGGCCCGTTCGACTCGGTCTTCGCCGTCATCTCAGGTGGCATCGAGGGCTCCGGCGGGTTCGCACTCGACGTCGGCGGCGCGACGGCCAGCGCCGGTCCGCCGAGCGACTTCACCAACCCGTTCGGCGGGACGCCACCACCAGGCATCGGCTCCTCGACCGGTGTCGCGGCGCCGTCCTCGACGCCACCCAACGACCTCGGCGCGAAGCCGCTGCGGAACCCGGCCGCAGCCGGTAGCCCAAGGGGATCGGCCTTCGCCGGGCCGCCCCCGGTCGTCGCCGGCAACACCTCGTTCGTCTGTCGATCGCTCAACCAGACCACCGGCGGGAGCTGCTCGTCCGGCTACGCGACGCCGGTCGCGCTCACCGCGATCGCACTCGGCGGCGCACTCTGGGTGGCCGACATCGTCCAAGGCCGGCGCCGCAGCCGTCGTACCACACGAAGGGCGCGGGCATGAAGACCGACTTCGACGTATCGCCCAGCGACCGCCGGCTGCTGAAGGGCTACGGCCCCGGGATCTTCCTCGCGGTCGTCTTCCTGCTGATGGCGGTGCTCGTGCCCACCGTCGCGCCGCAGGTCATCACGGCCAGCAACAGCGGCCAGTCGGTGACATCGTCGGGCTCCGCGCCACCGAGCGGTGGCAGCAACGTCAACCCCGGCGGTCTGATCCGGGGCAAGCGCGGCGGTACGTCGAACATCGGCGGCACCAGCAGCACCGGTCCGGGCGGCATCGCGAGCAAGCCGGCCGCCGGGAAGGTCGCCGGCTGTCACGGCCCGCAGGTCAGCGGCGATCCCTACTCCCCGCCGTGTGTGACGTTCAGCGGCAGCAACGGTGGCGCGACCTCGCCCGGCGTGACCGGTACGACGATCAACGTCACGTACCGCATCCCGCCGGACGCCGAGGACGCCGCGCAGGCGGTGCAGCAGATCGCCAGCAAATACAACGCCGCGAACTTTAACGACACGCCGGCGCAGATCGAACGCACCCTGCAGGACCTCGCGACGTACTTCAACAAGCACTTCCAGTTCTACGGTCGCAAGATCGCGCTCAAGTCGTTCAAGGGGTCCGGCCAGATCCTGCAGGAGATTCTCGGCGCCGGTCAGGCTGCCGCCAACGCCGACGCGTTGACCGCAGCACGCACTGATCACGCGTTCGCCGACGTCTCGGCGATCAGCCAGCCCTACGCGCAGGCGCTGACCAACCGGCACGTGGTCAACATCGGCGCGCCGTACATGTCGAACCAGTGGTTCACCAACAACGCGCCCTACTCGTGGAGCTTCGAGCCGAACTGCAGCGACCTCGCCGCCGAAGGGGGCAACGTCGCGATCCGCCAGATCATCCATCAGCCGGTGACGTGGGCCGGCAGCGGTGTGAAGAACGGGCAGTCCCGGCGGATCGCGCTCATCGTGCCGGACAACCCGGTGTATCAACAGTGCGCGAAGGTTGCGGCCGACGAGCTGAAGCGCGCCGGCCACCCGTTCACCGACCAGCTCAGCTACACCCTCGACCTGTCCCAGCTGTCGTCGGAGGCGAACAGCATGGAGCAGCGTCTGGTCAGCGACAACATCACCTCGGTCGGGTTCGCCGGCGATCCGATCACTCTGGTGTATCTCACCGGCGACATGCACAACGCCGGCTACGAGCCGGAGTTCCTCAACATGGGCGTCGGCTTCACCGACCTCGACATCGTCGGGCAGCTGTTCCAGCAGGAGGTCTGGGCGCACGCCGCCGGGATCACCAACAACGGCACCGAGCCGCCGTACGGATCCTCGCTTGGTTACTTCGCGGTCAAGTCGGTCGATCCCGGCTTCGCCCCGTCGCACGTCGTCGACCAGCTCTACGAGGACTTGTACGTCTTGGCGCTTGGCATCCAGCTGGCCGGCCCGGACCTCACCCCGCAGAACTTCGAACGCGGGATGTTCAACTACCCCGGCGGTGATGGTGAGTTCGGTCCGTGGACCTTCCATCCCGGCGGGCACGACTCGTTCACCACTCAGCATGAGTTCCGCTACGAGTGGTGGGATCCGACCGCGACCTCGGCGTACGACGACCAGCCGGGCACCTGGGTCGGCGGCCACAAGTGGTACACCGCCGCCAGTGTGCCGACGGGGCCGCCGCCGGTCTTCCCGCACGGGGTGCAATGACCGCCCCTCTCGAGCAGCTCAAGGCGCGCCGCGCGGCAACCGCTGTCGGTGTCGCCGTCGTCGTGCTGCTTGTCGCGATGGCGAGCTCGCCGCATCGCATCCCGCTCGGGGTGGTGTTGCAGGGCGTGTTGTTCGGAGGGCTCAACGGGCTGCTCGCGCTCGGCCTGGTGCTGCTCTACCGGGTGACCCGGGCGATCAACTTCGCCTACGGCGCGATGGGCGGGCTGGCGGCCGGCATCGGCGTCAGCCTCTACCTCGGCGAGGGCTGGCCGTGGTGGGCCGCGATCGCGATCTCGTTGCTGATCGGCGGGGTTATCGGCACCGCTGTCGGGGCGCTGATCAACTGGCGGTTCTCCCGCAGCCCGCGGATGGTGCTCACGGTCGCGACCATCGGGCTCGCACAACTGCTCGGCGGCATCGCGCTGTTGGTGCCGAAGCATCTCAACGCGCCCGCAATCATCCCGAGTCTCACCACCGGGCTCAGCAAATGGCACTTCCAGCTCAAGCCGGTCGTCTTCAGCGGCAACGACGGGCTGATCGTAATCGTCGTCCCACTGGTGGTGGTCGCGGTCAGCTGGTTCCTGCTCGGCACCGACGCCGGCCGCGCCGTGCGCGCGATCGCCGACAACTCCGACCGGGCCCGACTGGTCGGGATCCCGGCCCGCCGGCTGATGCTCGGCGTCTGGGCGGTCAGTGGCGTCGTCGCGGCGGCGAGCACCATCCTGGCCGCGCCGTCACACGGCATTCCGCTCACCGCTGCAGTCGGTCCGACCTTGCTACTCGCGCCGCTGGCGGCCGCCGTCGCGGCCCGGATGGAGTCATTGCCTATCGCGTTCGCGACGTCGATCGGGCTCGGCGTCGTCGACGAGGTCGTCCGGCTCAACATCAACAAGCAGGCGGTCGAGACCGTCGTCTTCCTGGTGATCATCGTCGTCGCGCTGCTGCTGCAGCGGCGCTCGGAGAGCCGCGTCGAGGCAGCCGACGAGTCGTCGTGGTCCGCCGCCGGCGCCGGCCGCCCGCTGCCCGCGTCGATCCGATCGCTGCCCGCGATGCGCACCGCACAGGTCGTCGCCCTCGCAGCGGTGGTTGCTCTCGCGGTGGCCCTTCCGCATGCGATCGCCGTCGGTCCGCTCGATCACGTGACGACCGGAGTGATCTTCGGGTTGACCGCTCTCTCGCTCGTCGTCCTGTCCGGCTGGGGCGGCGTGGTCAGCCTCGGTCAGGTCGCGATCGTCGGCGCCGGCGCGATCACCGCAGGCGACCTGATGATGCACCTCAACCTCGACTTCTTCCTGTCGATGGTCGCGGCGGCCGGAGTCGGGGCGGTGGTCGCAGCGATCCTCGGGCTGCCCGCGTTGCGGGTCCGCGGGATCTACCTCACCGTCACCACGCTGGCGTTCGCGGTCGCCGCCGAGGACTACCTCTACAACCCCACCAACTTCCCGAGCCTGATGCCGTCGTCGGTCCAGCCGCCGGTGCTGTGGAAGCGCTTCGGGCTCGACGACCCCACGCACCTGTACTACCTGGCGGTTGGGCTCCTCGCGCTCACGGTCGTACTCGCAATCGGCGTCCGCGGCGCTCGCACCGGCCGCTCGATCATCGCCAGCCGCGACAACCTGCGCGCCGCGCAAGCCGCTGCGGTTGCCACCACGACCAGCCGGATGACGGCGTTCATGCTCTCCGGCGCGGTGGCCGGTATCGCCGGCGCGCTCAACGCCGTCCTGCTCGGCTCGATCGGATACGAAAGCTTCCCGGCTGCCGACAGTCTCACCGTCTTCGCGATGGTCGTGATCGGCGGGCTGT
Source organism: Frankiales bacterium (assembly GCA_025980465.1). Taxonomy (GTDB): domain Bacteria; phylum Actinomycetota; class Actinomycetes; order JAFAQI01; family JAFAQI01; genus JAICXJ01. The sequence continues at coordinate 4,650 of JAICXJ010000046.1, forward strand.
CCTCGATCGGTGGGTCGCTTGCTGGAGTGGCGCTGATCGTCTGGCTCGGGATCGCCTTCCCGCAGGCGCAGTTGATCCTCACCGGCGTCGGCGTACTGGTCGTTCTCACCTTCTTCCCGAGCGGCCTAATCGGCGTCTTCACCTGGTTGCGGGACGCGGTCGTGCTGCGGTGGGCGCGTCGCCGCGGCATCGACACCTCGGTCTGGGGCGACGACACCGATCTCCGGCCGATCGAGGCGGACGCCGAGGTGCCGCTCGTCGTCTACAGCGAACCTGCTGCGACCGGTACGACGGATCGCGACGCGCTGCTGTCCTGCGTGGGAGTGAACGCGGCGTACGGGCAGATGCAGGTGCTCTTCGGTGTCGACCTCACCGTCCGCGAGGGCGATCTCGTCGCACTGCTCGGCACCAACGGCGCGGGCAAGTCGAGCCTGCTGCGCGCGATCACCGGTCTGCTGCCGGCCGCGAGTGGCTCAGTACATTTCGCCGATCATGACATCACCAACGCCAGCACCGAGAGCATCGTCGCGCGCGGGCTGACGATGATGCCTGGCGGCCGTGGCGTCTTCCCGTCGCTGTCGGTCGAGGACAATTTGCGGCTCGCGTCGTGGTCGCTGCGCAAGGACCGCGGCGCGGCGAAGCGCGCACGCGAGGAGGCGCTGGAGGTGTTCCCGACGTTGCGTGAGCGGCTCGGGCAGCCGGCCGGTGACATGTCCGGTGGTCAGCAGCAGATGCTGTCGCTGGCGATGGCGCTGCTGATCAAACCGAAGCTGCTCTGCATCGACGAGCTGTCCCTCGGGCTTGCGCCGACCGTCGTCGCGCGGCTGCTCGACGCCGTCCGCAACCTGCACGCGCAAGGCACGACCATCGTCATCGTCGAGCAGTCGGTCAGCGTCGCGTTGCAGCTCGCCGAGAACGCGACGTTTTTGGAGAAGGGTCAGGTGCGGTTCACCGGGCCGACCGCCGACCTGCTCGCGCGACCGGACCTGCTGCGCGCGGTGTTCCTCGGTGATCACGCCTCAACCGCCAACGGCGCACCCAAGCCGGCGCGACGTCGTACCAAGGCAGCGGCGGCGGGCAACGGCCGACAGCCCGCGGACGACGCCGCGACCGTTCTCGAGTGCAGCAACGTGGCGAAGAGCTTCGGTGGCATCCGCGCGGTCCACGACGTTACCCTCACCGTCCACGAAGGTGAGATCGTCGGACTCATCGGTCACAACGGCGCCGGCAAGACCACGTTGTTCGACCTGATCTCGGGCTTCCTCGTCCCGGACTACGGAAACATCTGGGTGTACGACGAGCTGGTCAACGACTTCCCGCCCCACGAGCGGGCGATCGCGGGCCTCGGCCGGTCGTTCCAGGATGCGCGGCTGTTCCCGAGCATGACCGTCGCCGAGACCGTCGCGGTCGCACTCGAACGACGAATCCCGCGGCGCGGGCCGATGGCGGCGGCGTTGCGGATGCCGGCGTCGACCGACGTCGAGGCGGCGATCGTCGACCGAGTGCGCGAGGTCATCGACCTGCTCGGTCTCTCGGCGTACCGCAACCGACCGATCGGTGAGCTGTCGACCGGCACCCGGCGCATCGTCGAGCTGGCATGCGTCGTCGCGCAACGCCCGGCGATCGTCATGTTGGACGAGCCGTCCGGCGGGATCGCCCAAGCGGAGACGCAGGCGCTCGCGCCGCTGCTCCGCCAGGTCGCCGAAGAGACCCGCTGCGCGATGGTGCTCATCGACCACGACATGGGCCTGGTGCAGGCGATGTCGCATCGGCTGGTCGCGCTCGAGCTCGGCGCGGTCATCGCCGACGGCCGGCCCGAGCAGGTGCTCGCCGACCCGCGAGTGGTGGCCAGCTACCTCGGCACCGATGACGCGACCGCAAGTGCCGCGACCGTCAATCCACGCCGTCAGCCAGTGAGCGTGCCGGGCAGCTCGTCGAGCAGCTCCCGAGCCAGATAGCCGACCGGCCCGACCTTCTGGGCCAACCGGTCGCCGGCTGACTTGTGTGCCGTCAAACCCCAGAGCGACGCGGTCACAGCGTCGGCACCACGAGCCGCGAGCCCGGCGATGGAGCCGGCGAGGACGTCCCCAGACCCCGACGTCCCCAGCCCGCTATTGCCCTTGTAAATCTGCCAGCGGGTGCCATCGGGGCACGCCACGGCCGGACCCAGCACGGTCAGTGCGCCGAAATGGGCGGCGACCATTGCGGCCACGTCGGCGTCGTCGCGGTCCGCCACCGAGCCGCCGAGCACCCGTTCGGCTTCGGAGTCGTTTGGCGTGACGATGACCGTTCCGCGGCGTCCCCGCGATTTGATCGCGGCATCCGAGCCGCAGGTGATCGCCAGCGCATCGACCACCACGGTTGCGCTGCCCGGAAGGGTGGCCAACAGCGCGTCGAGAAACTGGCGCGCGTCATCGGGGCCCTGCATCCCCGGTCCGATCAAGACCGCCGCAGCATCCGCCGCCGAGGCGGCGGCGGCAGCAACGGCCGCCTCACCAAGCGCGCCGGCCGTTGACTCCGGCAGGCCGATCACTGCGGCCTCCGGCACGGCGACCGCCATCGCGGGAGCTGCGGACGCCGCAGTCGCGATCGTGAGTCGCCCCGCTCCGACCCGCAATGCCGCCAGTCCGGCGAGGAGAGCCGCACCTGGAGTGGCGGCGGCCCCACCGATCACCGTGATCGAGCCGCGATCGTGCTTGCTCTCCGCGTCGGTCGGATCCGGCAGCGGCCAGTGCTGCCGGAGCCTCGCCCCGTCGACAGTCTCGACGTCACTCATCGGAGTACTCGTGCGCCGTCACCACGGCTTCGTCGTCCTCCTCCAGCGGCGTCGCGTCGGCGAATGCGTCGAGTCGTAGCTTGCCGCCGTCTCGCTCGTACCGGGTCACCGAGCAGTTCGGCAGGTGCCCCGACAGGGCAACGGCCTCGGCTGCACTCAGCTGCTCGATCACATACCTGACGATGAGGATCGGGACGTCATGGCTGACGACGAGCACCCGTTCGCCCGGCATCGTCAGCCGAAGCTCGAGCAACGCGGCGCGTATCCGCAGGGTCACGTCAGCCCACGACTCGCCCCCCATCGGTCGGTACCAGAACTTGCCGAGGTAGTCCCGACGCTTCGCCTCCTGCGGATAGATGTCGCGCAGCCCCGCGCCCGTCAGGCGGTCGATGACACCCTGCTCGCGGTCACGAAACCGCTCGTCGTACACCACCGGCAGTCCCGCCATACCCGCCGCATCGAGCACGATCTCGGATGTCTGTCGGGCGCGGATGTACGGCGACACGACCGCAACAGTCGGACGCTGCGGTCGATCGAGGCGGCTGAACCACTTGCCAAGCGCCGCCGCCTGCGTGCGGCCGAGTGGCGACAGGGGTACGTCGATGTCGTTGATCTCGAGCTCGAGCCGCAGGGCGTGGTTCTGGCGGGCGAGCGCATTGGCGACGTTGCCGTCACTCTCGCCGTGACGCACCAACCACAGCGCGGCCGGCAGCGGCAACCCGGTCCCGTTCACGAACCGGTCGTTCCCCACGATCTGTCCTTCACGCACGAACGGCACAGCGGCGTATTTGAGGTCAGCCGGCTCTCGGAGCCGGTGAGCGTCGCGACGACCGCGAGCGCTTGCTGGCCGGGGCCGTCATCTCTTCACCGAGGTAGCGGGCGATCAGGTCGCTGCTCCCGAGCTCGCTCGGTTCGCCGGCGAACACCACCTGACCTCGGGCCAGGACGTACACCAGATCAGCCATGTCCAACGCCCTCGTGACGTACTGCTCGACGAGCAGCAGCCCGCTACCCTCGCGGACCAGGGTGCGCAGATACCCGAAGATCTCGGTCACGATCATCGGTGCCAGCCCCAGTGAGATCTCGTCGACCAGCACCAGCGACGGTTGCTGCACATATGCCCGTGCCAGCGACAGCATTCGCTGCTCGCCGCCGGACAGGCTCCCGGCGGCTTGACCAAGCCGCTGACCGAGCCTCGGAAAAGCGGAGACCGCTCGCTCCACCGACTCGGCCGCGAGCTTCGGCGTCCGAAACATTCGCAGGTTGTCGCCGACCGTCAGGCCGGGGTAGATGCTGTCCGACTCGGTGATGTGACACAGCCCAGCGGCAGCGCGGGCGTCGACGCCGTCTTTCGTGCGGTCAACGTCGTCGAGCAGCACTCGGCCGGATCGTGGTGACAGCAAGCCGGAAACGACGTTGAGCAGCGTGGTCTTGCCCGCGCCGTTTGGCCCGAGCAGGGCCACGACCTGACCCCCCGGCACGGTCAGGTCGACATCGCGTACCACCATCGAGGTCCCATAGCCGGCGGTGACGCCGCACAGCTCGAGCCTCACGACACCGCCTCGACTGATTCGGCTCCGAGGTACGCCGCCCGTACCGCCTCACTCTTCTGCACCTGCGCGGGGGTCCCGGAGAAGATCAAGGTGCCGAAGTCGATGACGTGGATCTGCTGGCAGACCTTCATGACCAGGCTCATGTCGTGCTCGACCAGCAGGATCCCGGTCCCGAGATCTGCAACGGTCGATGTGAGGATGTCGGCGAACACGGCCGTCTCCGCGTCGTCGAGCCCGGATGAGGGTTCATCGAGGAGCAGCATCGAGAAGTCCGACGCGAGCACCCGGGCGAGCTCCACCAGCCGGCGCCGTCCGGTCGGTAGCGTCGCGACAACGTGATCGGCGCTTGCTGACAGTCCGCAGCGCTCGATCGCATCCGACACCCGGGTCGCGACCGAGGCGCGACTTCCTCTCGCCATGCCGAAGTGGCGCAGCGGATTGAGTCCGGCCTGCCGCGCCTCCAGTCCGATCTCGACGTTCTCTCGCACCGTCATCGCCGTGCACAGCTCGATTCGCTGGAAGCTGCGCCCGAGCCCGAGCTGCGCCCGCCGCGCCGGGCTCGTCCTGGTCACGTCGCGGCCGAGCAGCCGCACTGAGCCCGACCGCGGTCGGACGAGGCCGCTGCAGACGTTGAAGATCGTTGTCTTGCCGGCGCCGTTCGGACCGATCAGTCCGGTGATCTCGCCGGTCGCTGCCGCGAGGCTGAGCTTCGACACCACGACGTTGCCGCCGTACGCGACGGTGAGATCGGAGATTCGCAACCCATCGCTCATGTCTTCACCTCCACTTCACGCCGCGTCCGAAGTCGGGGCGCCGGGCCCGCTCGGCGCACCGGCGGTTGCCGGCGATCACTCGTCGCCGCCAGTCGGCCGATCGCCACCGACAGCGCGTCGCGCCTTGCCTGGATCAGCGCCGCCGCGATCGCTACGATGCCGAACGTCAACGTCTGGGTGTCGAGGTTGATGTGGGCGTAGCCCGGCAGTACGCCGAGTAGCAGCGCCGCGATGACGGGCGAGCGGATCAGCCGGGTGCCGCAGATCCCGAGTACCACGACGTAGAGCAGCGACTGCACCGAGCCGAAGGTCACTCCACTCACCGTGCCGACCTGGGTGATCAGCAGCCCGCCTGAGATGCCGGCGAGGAATGCCGATAGGCACACCACGCACAGCCGGGTCATGTTCACCGACAGCCCCTGCGAGCGCAGCATCAGCGGCGTCTCGGCCATCGCCCGCAGGAACCGGCCGAACCGGCTGCGGTAGATCACGATGACCGCGGCTGCGCACAGCACCGCGACCGCCAGCGCGACGTAATACAGCGACCGGTCGCTCTGGCTGATGAATCCGAACGACGGCCGGCTCGCCGTCACCTCCGCGTTGCTGCCGAACATCAGGAAGCTGCCGAAGACGATGTCCTGCATCACGATCCCGAATCCCAGCGTCGCCAGTGCGAGGTAGATGCCCGACAGCCTGATCGCCGGGATCGCGACCAGCGCACCGGCCGGCATCGTCAGCAGGCCGCTGAGGACGAGCGCAACCGGCCACGGCACGCCGGCGTGCGTCAGGTGCCCGAGCGTCGTCGCGCCGAGACCGACGAACGCGGCATGGCACAACGAGATCTGCCCCGACCCCCACACCAGCAGCGACAGCGACGCGAACAGCACGAAGTAGCCCATTGCCGCGATCCACACGGGCAGCTTCGTGCCGACCACCCACGGCACGATCACGAGTACGGCGGCACCCACCGCCGCCACCGCAGTGTTGGCCGCTCGTGACAACCCCGATCGCACCGGCGCGATCAGCCCGGCCAGCGAGGCACGCGACTCCGGCAACTGCGAGCGCCGCACCACCAGCAGTACGACGACGAGGATCACGAACGGCATGGCGGCCGGCAGACCGTTCAGCGGGGGCCGGGTGATCCATTTCGTCGCCAGTGCCGCCGACACGCCAACCGCGAGACCGCCGACGAAGGTCAGCGGCAGGCTGCGGAACAAGCCGATCGCGCATGCCCCGAGTGCCTGCACGACAAGCAGTGTCAACAGGTTGACGTCGAGGTTGAGCACCGGCGCGAGCAGAATTCCGGAGATCGCCGCGGCGCCGGCGCCGAGCGCCCAGCCGAGCAGCCGGATCCGTTCCGGTCGCTCGCCGCCGAGCCGGACCAGTCGCGGGTTGTCGACGACGGCGCGCATCGACACTCCGGACCGGGTGGTCCGCAGGAAGATGTTGATCCCGACCGCGCCGACGACCGCGACACCGGTCGAGATGACCTGTGCCCAGGTGATCTGTACCCCCGACACGGTGAACCCGCTGGTCGGCAGGAACTGCGGGAACGCGATCGTCGAGTCGCCGTACTGCTTGTAGAGGTAGCCCTCGAGGCCGAGCAGGATGCCGACCGTCGCGACGATCACCAGCGCATCGGGGGCACCGACGAGGATCCTCGTGACGAGCTCCAGCAGGGGTCCGACCACCACCGCGAACCCGACCACGACGATCAACGCCGCGAGCGGCCACGCCAGACCGTGGCTGTCATGCAGCGTGTAGAACGCGAACGCGGCTGCCGCCGCGATCGCGCCGTAGCCGAAGTTGAACACGCCCGACGTGCGGTAGGTCAGCACCAGCCCGAGGCCGGCCAGTCCATACAGCGAGCCCGACACGATGCCTGCAACCACGAACGGCAGCAGGTCACCGAGCACGGCAGACCTCGCATCCGTGCAGCTGCGACCGCTGCGACGCGGTCACGACCCGAACGTCCTTGCCGGCGACCAACTTGCAGTCGGCCCGGTGAAAGCGTTCGGTGCCCGGAACCCAGAGCACCGGCTCGGCCTTACCCGCCGCGGCGGCTGTCGTGGCCGCCGCTGCGCCGCGGGGGAGATCGAGGTCCAGCTCTTGCAGCGGCTCGAGCGCGGCCGCCGATGCGGCGACGACGGTGCGTCGGCCTCGAAGCAGCCAGTTGGCGTTGACCACCCCGGCAAGCACCGCACCGGCAACGCTCAGCTCGAGCCAGCTGAGCTGGGTGCGGATGACCGACTCACCCGACGACTGGTACCACGCCAGCCCGACCAGGATCAGCGCGGCGATGTTCGCGGCGACCACCCGAACCAGCGCGTCGGCACTCCACGGGTCGAACGAGCGGACCGCTGCGGGAGCTGCTGCTTCACGGCGGTCCACTGCCGCCCGAAGTCCGGTGGAGCCGGTCACGACTTCTTGGCGGCCGAGGTCGATGCGGACCGTGCAGTGCTACGCCGCGACGTCGTAGGAGTGGTCGGGCTGCCGTTCGACTTCGCGGTGGTCGAGGGCGCCGCGCTCTCAGCGACGCGAGTTGCGGCCTGCGCCGCGACCGCGTCGGTGACACTGCGATGGATCTCGTCGAGCTTGCCCCACTCGTCGCGCAGGTCGGCGGAGATCCACAGCGTCGCCGCGATCCCGACGAGTACGACGCCCAGCACGGCGCCGGAGGCAAGGTAGGGGATCTGCGCGGCAGGCAGCGACTTGCCGCTGACCCCGATCCAGCCGAGCAGGACCGCGACCAGGCCGAGGATGGCCACCGCGATGGCAGCGGCCCGGTCCCACTGATGACGAATCAGTCGCCAGAGGTCCATCGTGATCGCGCTCCTAGGAGTCGGTGGACGGGGGCACAGGCCATCACGATGGCGATCACTAGCGCCAGGAGCAGGTAGAAGCTGCGCAGGTCGAAGCGATCACTCAGCGCGACGTTGTATCCGGTATTGGTGACGGCAGGCGATCCTCCGGCGATCGCCGGCGGGCTTATGCCACCGCCCGATCCGAGCGTCGAGGTGCTCGAGCCGAGGCCGGTCACACTCGGCGTACCGGTGCCGCCCGCGACGGTCGTGATGCCACCTGGGGTGACCGACGTGGGTGGTGTCGAAGCCGGCGGGATCAGCGGCCCCGCGCCGCCGGCAGATCCGTAGAGCGACGCGGTCGCCGAGGCGGTGGTGAGCCGAAGCGAGCCATAGCCGGTCCCGAGCTTGACCTTCACCGGCGAGGTGATGACCAGTGCCGGCGAGACGACCCGGTGAGGATAGATGTGTCCGGGCTCGACGGTGACGGTGACGCCTGCGCCGCGCAGCAGCTTGGTGAAGACGTTTTCGACTGCAAGGTTCACCGGGCGACCTGCGGCACTCAACCCTGTCGGGGTCAGCGACACTGCGATGCCGCCGATCGAGGCGCCGGAGATCTCCAGGTGCGACGTGGGGGTGAGCGTGCCATCCGGATCACGGGTCTCGGTCGCCGTCGAGCTGACCTTCCCCAGATCGAGCGGGCCGATGGTGAGCCCCTCCATCGTGCTCGTCGCGGTGGCGACGACGCCGCTGCCGGTGGCCTTCAGCGATGCGGTCGACAGCAGCGACGCGGCGTTGCCGGTCGCGAGGTTCGACAGCCCGCCGCTCGCCGACGCGACGCTCGACGTCGGAGTGCTGTGAGAGCTCAGCGCGTACGGCCCGGCGCCCTCTGAGGCGTCCGGCTTGTTCTGCGCGTTGGTCGAGATTGAGAACGGATAGCTCGGCAGGCTTCCGATGTGAATCGGCGGTAGCCCGGCCACGCCGAGGGACAGCAGCCCCGATGCCAGCCCGGGGATGCTGAGGACCAGGTCTCCCGGGTTGGGCAGGGCCGCGAAGCCGGTGCTGGCACCGATCGTGTTGACCGCGACCGATGCGGTCGGGCCCGATACGTCGACGAGTTGGTCGGACAGCGGAGCGCCCGGGAAGGTGCCTTCGATGCTTGCGCCATCGGCGCTCGCGCTGGCGCTGAACGCCGCGACTGGCGCGGCGTGCGCCGAGCCGCCGAACGCTCCGAGCGCGACCGCCGGCACGGCGATCAACGTGGCCGCGACGAGTCGCGCCGATAATCCGCCGCGGCTCCTCACGGCACCGGCGCTCACAGGCAGTGCAGCTTCCCGCTGCCGACGTTGACGTACGTCCCGTTGTGATCCGCCACGACCCAGTAACAGGTCCGCGGCTTGACGGGCTGACCCTTGGTGAAGGTCAACGGGTACGTCGTCCCGCCGATGTCGTTGGACTGGATCTTCCAAAGGGCGTTGAGGATGTCGGTGTTCGTCGGGATCGCCGAGACGTGCTGGGCGGCCATCTGGAAGAGCTGCGCCGAGATCCACCCGGCCATCGACGCGGCACTCGGCTGAACGCCTGGCGCGTACTTTCGCAACACCTGATCCATCGCCCGGACCTGCGCGTTGTTGGTGTCGACGAACGGGATGGTGCCGGAGGTGAAGACGGAGCCTTCAGCCAGCCGGAACTTGAGCAGCGCCGGGGTGGCGAGTGACCCGCCGGTAGAGAACGTCGGGTGATAGCCGACGCTCGCGCAGTTGGTCATCACCCGCTCGATGCTGTTGGTGTCGAGCCCGATGAAGAAGATTTGCGCGCCGGCTTTCTTCGCTGCCTGGCAGTTCGAGGTGTAGTCCGGCGAGGTCAGGCTGGCCTGGCCGCGGTAGACCAGAGTCAGCCCGACGCTTTTGGCCAGCTGCGGTGCAAGCGAGTAGAGCTTCGAACACAGCTCGGCCTCGATGCAGCTGAGTGTGGCGAACTTGGTCTTGTGCAGCGGCAAACCGTACGTCGCATCCGCCGCGACGAACGCCTTGAAGACATACAGCCCGCTGGAGAACTGCGGGAAGAACGTCGAGTAGTGGTTGAACCAGTCGCTGCCGCCTTCGGAGCCGATCACCGGGATCCGGTGCGCGACCAGGTAGTTGACCGACGCGGCGCCTGCCAGCGGTGCCGACTCCTGCACCAATGCGATGACGTGGTCCTGCTCGACCAGGGTCTGGGCCTCGCTCTGGTCGACCGACGGGTCACCGCCGTCGTCCTCGACGAAGTACTTCACCGGGTGACAGTTGATGCCACCGGTGGCGTTCACCGATGTCGCCCAAGCTTGGACCATCTGCGCCATCGGGGCGAAGATCGGGCCGAAGATCCCGCTGTACTCGCCGATCGTCCCGATGTTGAGCGGTGCCAGCGATCGGGTGCAGCTCGCCGCTGCCGACCCGGTGCCGGTGGTCGACCCGTTCGGGCTCCCTGATCCGGTGCTGGAACCGGAGCCGGTAGCCGTGCCCGTGCCGCTGCCGGTCGTCGAACCGGTGGCGCTGCCGACCCCACCCGCCCCCGGCGACGTCTTGCCGGAACCGCTGCCGGTCGGCTGTGTGTCCGGCACGGTCGGTGCTTGGCTACCGGTAGTGGTCGGGCCGGTGCTCGAGCCCGCCACGTGGAGCACGGTACGCTGCTCGCCGGCGAGAAGCTGCTGATCGGTCAGCCGCGATCCGCAGGCCGCGCAGAGTGTGACGACGAGCAAGATGGCGATTGCCGAGAATCGTCGTCGCGACCGCGACCGCACCGTCGAGTTCACTGCTCAGATCCCCAACAGGTCGCCGAGTCGGGCCCGGTGCACGACCGGCGCACCGAACATCAGCTCCGAGGATTTGGCGCGCTTGAGATACAGGTGCGCCGGGTGCTCCCAGGTGAAGCCAATGCCGCCGTGGACCTGGATGTTGTCGGCGGCCGCCTTGGTGTAGACCTCGGAGCAGTAGGCCTTGGCCAGGCTCGCCATCGCGGGTAGTTCGTCGTTGCGCTCGCTGGCGCACCACGCCGCGTAGTACGCCGCGGACTTGGCGCCTTCGATGTCGACGAGCAGGTCGGCGCAGCGATGCTTCACGGCCTGGAACGACCCGATCGGCCGGCCGAACTGCACCCGGTTCTTCGCGTACTCCACCGCCATCTCCAGGCAGTGCTGCGATCCACCGACCTGCTCGGCAGCCAGCGCCACGACTGCCAGGTCGAGCATCCGTGACACCGCCGACCATGCCTCGCCCTCGGTGCCGACGAGGACGCCGCGAGCGCCGGTGAGGGTGAGCCGTGCCAGCTTGCGGGTCTGGTCCATCGTCGGCAGCGGCTCGCGTCGTACCCCGTGGCCGTTGCCCGCCACGGCGAAGATCGACAGTCCGGCAGTGGTTCGAGCGACGACCAGGATCGTGTCGGCAACATGTCCGTCGAGCACGAAGTCCTTGACGCCATCGAGCTGCCAGTCATCACCCGCGAGGGTCGCGGTGGTGGCGATCGACTGCTCGGCCCACACACCGTCTGCTTCGGTCACCGCGACGGTTGCGATCGACGTGCCGGCTGCGATCGCCGGCAGCCGCTCCTTGCAGGCAGCTTCGTCGCTGGCGTTGAGCAGCAGCGAGGTTGCGAGCGCGACGGTTGCGAAGTACGGCGCGCACAGCAGGGCCCGGCCCATCTCCTCGAACACGATCTCCAGCTCGAGGAATCCGAACCCGGACCCGCCGTACTCCTCGGGAATCGCGAGTCCCGGTAGCCCGAGCTCGGCGAGCTGCGACCAGACGACCGGGTCGTATCCCTCGGTGGTCTCCATGAGGCGGCGAACCTCCGACTCCGGTGACCGCTCCGCGAGGAAGCGGCGCACCGTCGCGCGCAACTGTTCCTGCTCGTCGCTGAAGCCGAAGTTCATCGTGGCAGCCTCACCGTGACAACACCGTGCAGCATCCGGTCCCCGGGGCGCCGTAGACCTGGGCGTAGCCCACCCTCGGCTCGCCCGGCACCTGTCGCGCGCCGGCGTCGCCGCGCAGTTGCAGCACCAGCTCATGGACTTGCCGCAGCGCAGAGGCGCCGATCGGCTCGCCGTTCGCGATCAGCCCGCCGTCGGTGTTGATCGGAAGCCGGCCGGTGATCTCGGTCTCGCCGGCCTGGATCATCGCCTCCTGGTCACCGTCAGCGCACAGCCCGTTCTCGGCCATGTGCATGATCTCCGCGCCGACCTCACCGTCCTGCAGCTGCGCGACATCGACGTCCTCCGGCCCGATCCCGGCAGCCTCGAAGCACGCCGTGGCGGCCTGCGCGGTCGGTGACGCCGCCTGCTCGAGAGGCAGCGACGGCGCCATCACCTCGAACGAGCCGAACAACCGGGTGCGCAGTGCGACGCCGTTCACGATCACCGGCCTCTGCGTGTAGCGCGCGGCCTGGTCGGCCCGGCACAGTACGACTGCGGCCGCTCCTTCGTTGGGGGAGCAGAGCATGTACTGCGTCAGCGGGTGGTTGAGCAGCCGGGAGCCGGCAATCTCCTCCTCGCTCACCGGCTTCTGCCGCCACGAGTTCGGGTTCATCGCACCGTTGCGGAACGCCTTCGCCGCGACCTTGGTCAGTGAGGACTCGGAGATGCCGTAGGTGTGCATGTAACGCTGGATCTTCATCGCGAAGAACTGCGTGGTGAGCATCATGCCGGTCTCGCCGTACCACTGCGGCAGCCCGAGTGAGGCCGGGTCCGCCGCGAATGCGCCGCGCGGATGTTTGTCGAAGCCGACGACGAGACCGAGGTCAGACTCATTGGCTTGGATCCGGTTGACCGCCATCGCCAGCGCGCTGCCACCGGTGGCGCAGCCGTTGGAGACGTTGGTGAACGGGATCCCGGTCAGGCCGAGTCGCGAGACGAGCGAGTCGGCGTACCCGCCATCGATGCTGCCGCCGAACGCGAACTCCATGTCCGACCAGGCCAACCCGGCATCGCTCAGTGCCCGTCGGGCGGCGACCTCGCCGAGGTCGAGCCCGGACATCCCGTCGAACCGCCCGAACGGATGGATCCCGATTCCGATAATCGCGACGTCCATTGTCACCTCGCCTCTACCGGTCGAAACGCGAAGCTCATGACCTCGTCACCGGCAGCGTCGGAGCGGAATGGCTCGATGACGAGCTCCATCGGCATTCCGATCCGCAACCGATGCGGGTCGCTCTCGGTCAGCCGGGACTCGACCATCACGTGATCGGGCAGCTCGACATAGCCGACTCCGTACGGCGTGAAGTCCTCGGCCGACTCGGTGCCGGCGTACGGCGGGGTCTTCGGCAGGAACTCCTGCGTCGTGAACGTCCACAACGTTCCTCGCCGCGGTAGTAGCGCCTCCGTCACCGATTGCGAGGTGCACTTCGGGCAGCTGCCCTGCGAGGGGAAGGTGACCACGCCGCAGTCACTGCAGCGGCTGCCGATCAGCTGCGGCTGATCGGTTGGCCAGGTGAACAAATGTTCGGCGATCGGTGTCTGCTTCAACGACGACCTCACAACGTTCGGTCCAGCGGTCGGCGACAGCGTAGCGCTTTTGTAAGCGGCTGTTAACATCCGTTGGTGGTCGCGATTCTGAACGACTTCCACGCCGAGGTCGCGGCCCTCGACGGGCTGCTGGAGACGCTGTCGGACGAGCTGTGGTTGGCGCCCACACCAGCCGCCGGTTGGGACATCCGCGACAGCATCACCCACCTCGCGGTCAGCAACGAGCTCGCGCTGGAGTGCGTGCTCACCGGAAGGTCCGACCTGATCGACCGGGTGCTGGCATCCGGCTCGGTCGATGCCTACGAGCGGGAGCACCTCGATCCGGGAAGGACCCTCACCGGCGCGCGCGTGCGGGAGTGGTGGCTGCGGACGAATGTCGAGCTCGGCGCGGCCCTGGCGGCCGCTAATCCGGATATCCGGATCCCGTGGGGGCCGACCCAGATGAGCGTGACGTCGTTCACCACCGCGCGGTTGATGGAAACCTGGGCGCATGGGCTTGACTGCTTCGCCGCAGTGGGTGTCGCACCGGTCGACACCCACCGGCTGCATCACATTGCGCACCTCGGGCTGCGCACGTTGCCGTATGCGTTCAGCGCCCGCGGCCTGCCGCCACCTGGCCGGGTGCGCCTCGAGTTGATCGCGCCGGACGGCTCGATCTGGCGGCTCGGCGCCGACGACGCGCCGTCGTGGGTGAGCGGCTCGGCAGCTGACTGGTGCCGGATCGCGACGCTTCGCGACCGCAACGGCGAACGAGCGCGGCTGGTCGGAGGCGGGCCGGACGGTTCGGCTGTCATTGCGAACGCGCAGGCTTACCTGTCGGCTTAGGGGTTGGCTGTCGCGGGCCGATTTGACGATCGACGCATTGCGTCGCCCATCAATCGCGTGTGGTTCTCACGTCGCGGGTTGGTTTTCGCGGTCCCAGGTTGCCGAGGTGATGCCTTGCTCGCGCAGGATGAACTTCTGGGTGCGGAAGGTCGCGTCGGTCTTCGGCAGGTTCGCGGCGAACTCGACGTATCTCGGGATCATGAATCGCGGCATCCGCGGAATCAGCCACTCGATCAGCTCGGGCTCGGTGAGCTTGCTGCCTTCGCGCCGAACGATCACCGCCTTCACCTCGTCCTCGCCGTGCTCGGACGGCACGCCGACCACGCCCACCTCAAGAACGTCGGGATGCGCCGAGATCCCGGCTTCAACCTCGAACGAGGAGATGTTCTCGCCACGACGCCGCAACGCGTCCTTCTTGCGATCGACGAAGAAGAGCCAGCCGTCCTCATCCTCGGTGAACACGTCGCCGGTGTGCCACCAGCCGTTGCGCCATGACTCAGCCGTTCTTTCCGGCTGTCGCCAGTAACCCCGGTTGAGCACCCACGGATCGCCGGACCGTACGACGAGCTCACCCGGCGTACCGACGGGGACCGGCTCGTCGACGTCATCGACGATGCGGACCTCGTAGTACGGCGGACCCTCACGCCGCTGCCCGCAGGTGCGCGGGTTCGGCGGGTTCCACCCCGAGACCAGCGGGAAGCCGATCTCCGTCATGCCGTAGCCGGTTGCGACGCGATTGATCCCGAACCGCTTCATGAACTCGTCGACGTTCGGGATGATCGGACCCATCACAGCCTTCTCGACTGGATTGTCGGAGTCGTTGTCGGCCTCGGGAACCGCCATCAAGAACGAGGCCATCGGCCCGAGCAGCCCGACAGCTTTCACGTTGTGGGCTCGCATGTCGTTCCAGAACTCGCCGACGCTGAACGTCTCCCGCAGCAACAGGCTGCCGCGCTTGACCGCGGCGACGTAGAGCGCGACCTTGCCGGACAGGTGAAAGGCCGGATACACGGAGTAGTAGGGGTCGCCGGACTCGATGAGGTCGGGCGGCATCACCTGCGGTGCTTGGTGCAGCTCGGCCCACGGCACCATCACGCCCTTGGATGGTCCGGTGGTGCCTGATGTGTAGAGCAGGGACGAGACGTCGTGGTACTCCGGACCGACGAGGCCGCTCGTCGGCGGCGCCGACAGAAACTCCTCGCCGCGAATCAGCCGGTAGGGCAGAGCCGGAACGCCGTCGGTCGTGTCGGGGACGACTACGGTGCGCAGGCAGGTCGTGCGTTCGGCGATTCCGGTCAGCCGCTCGACGTACCGCGCCGAGATGATGAGGGTCTCGGCCTGCGAGTCCTCGAGGATGTGCAGCAAGGTCTCGCCGAGGTACATGTTGTTGGCCGGTACCTCGACCGCGTTGAGCCAGGCCGTTCCGAGCCAGACCAGGTAGGCGTCGATCGAGTTCGGCAGCATCGTGACCACCGTGTCGCCACTACCGATCCCGATCGCTTGGCAGGCTCCCGACCATCGCATGATCTCGTCGTGTAGCCCCGCCCAGGTCAGCGAGCTGCCGGCGACATCGACGATCGCCGGTGTGTCCGCCATGTCCCGCGCCCGCGCTGCGATCGCGTGCGGCAGGACCAGCTCGCGCTCGATCACCGGCGGTCCGGCCACACCGGCGTGGGGAACTCCGCGTGCTTCGAGGCTTGCCACTTCGGCGGCCGCTTCTCCATGAACGACATGACGCCTTCCATCGCGTCCGGCTGCTCGCCGGACCACCAGATCAGCTTCGTCTCCAGTGCGAAGGCAGTCTCCCGATCGGTGTGCTCGAGGAACCGGTTAGTCATCGCCTTGGTCGCCGCGACCGCAGCAGGTGAGGCGTTGATCGCCAGGTCACGGGCGTAGGCCTGCGCGGTGGTGAGGACATCGGCGGTGGGCACGCTCTCCTGCGCCAGCCCGTAGCGAACCGCGTCAGATCCGCGGAACATCCGTCCCGACATCAGCAGGTCCAGGGCCCGCCCGACCCCCACCAGCCGCGACACGAGCCAGGTCGCGTTCGCATCCGGGATGATCCCGCGGCGGGTGAAGACGAAACCCAGCTTCGCGTCCTCGGCGACGAACCGTACGTCGAACAACATCGCGATCGTCAGGCCGGCGCCGACGGCCGCGCCGTTGATGGCCGCGATCACCGGCGTACGCATCCGCCAGAACGAGGTGCGCTCGGCGATCCGGTCGCTGTCGATGCCGAACTGCGCGTCGTGCGCCTCATGCGCTTGCTCGCCGAAGACGGCCTCAGCGCCGGCACTGAGATCCATCCCGCCGCAGAAGGCTCGGCCGGCACCGGTGACCACGATCACCCGCACCGCCTCGTCGGCGTCGAGCTCCCACATCACCTCGTGGAACTCCTGGTCCATCTGCGGGGTGAACGAGTTCAGTGCATCGGGCCGATTCAGCGTCAGAGTCGCAACTCCGACGTCATCGACCTCGACGAGGACTGTCTCGCGATCGGTTCGGGACGTCGCCACCGGTGCTCCTGCTCGTCGACTACTCCAGCGGGTGATGCAGACGGGCCGCGCTGGCGGCACGTGTTAGGCGTTGTTAACATCGCACCCGCGTCACGTCAAGGACGTCGGTAGGAGGCAGCGGCGATGGCGATTGACCCGCACCGCGAGATCGTTCCGCTGCTCCAGCAGATGATTCGCAATGCTTGTGTCAACGACGGCTCGGAGCGCTCCGGGAACGAGTCCCGAAACGCCGACCTGCTACATGACCTGCTGGAAGGCCCCGGCCTCGACCTGGAGCGGCACAGCTGCGTTGACGGGCGTGCCAACCTGGTGGCGCGAATTGCGGGCAGCGATCCGGCGGCGCCGAGCCTGTGCCTGCTCGGCCACACCGACGTCGTACCGGTCAATGAGAACGGGTGGAAGCGTGATCCGTTCGGCGGTGAGCTGGTCGACGGTGAGGTGTGGGGGCGAGGCGCGATCGACATGCTCAACCTCACGGCCTCGATGGCTCTCACGATGCGCTCGCTTGCCGATGCCGGGTTCCGGCCGAGCGGCGACCTGATCTTCGCCGCTGTCGCCGATGAGGAAGCGGGCGCGACGCACGGCGCGCGCTACCTGCTGGATGCGCATCCCGACCTGGTGCACTGCGACTACCTGATCACCGAGTCCGGCGGCATGCCCCTCCACCGACCCAACGGCGTCGCGCTCCCGGTCCTTGTCGCGGAACGCGGTGTGATGTGGCCTCGGCTGACGGTGCGCGGTGCGCCCGCGCACGGCTCGCTGCCCTACGCCGCCGACAACGCGCTGATCAAAGCCGCTGAGGTCATTCGCCGGATCGCGGCCTGGCAGGGGCCGGTCACCATCGCCGATGAATGGGCCGCGTTCGTCGCCGGGCTCGGCCTGCCCGACGAGGCGGCCATCGCTCTCACCACGCCTGATGCCATGGACGCGATGCTGCCCATGCTCGGGGGAATGGGCAAGGTCGCCTTTTCCAGCACACGTACGACGATCACGCCTACCGCGGTGACGTCGGAGCCGATGGCCAACGTCATCCCGGACGAGGTGCGCGTCACCCTCGATGTACGGACCATGAACGGCATCGGCGAGCGGGAGGTGCTCGACATGCTCGGCGAGATCCTGGGTGACCTCATAGATCAGGTCGACATCGACCTCGGCGACTCGATTCCGGCAACGTCGTCTCCGACCGGCACCCCGCTGTGGCATACCTTGCAGCGGGTGGGTCGGCGGTTCTTCCCCGAGGCCGACCTGTTGCCGATGCTGATGATCGGCGGCACCGACGCCCGCGTCTTCCGTCCCACTGGCACCGTCGCGTATGGCTTCGGCATCTACAGCGGACGGATCGGCATGGACGAGATGGCGACGATGGGTCACGGCGACAACGAACGGATCGACGTCGAGTCGCTCCAGCTGGAAACCGAGCTGTGGCCGGCGCTTGTCGAGGACTTCATGGGGGTGTCGTGATCGACACTATGTTCGCTGAACCGACCGGGACGGCAGGAGACAGATGACGCAGCGATCTGCCGCAGCCGTCGGCACCGATGCGGGACCCCGACGCCCGAGCGGCCGGCGCGAGGCGATCATCGCCGCCGCGCTGGAGCTGTTCGCCCGACAGGGCTACCAGGCCACCGGGATCGACGAGATCGGCGCCGCGCTGGACATCACCGGCCCGGCAATCTACCGCCATTTCAGCAGCAAGCAGGAACTGCTCGCGGCGGTGTTCGCGCATTCCTTCGAGATCCGCCGCGACCAGATCCGGGAGGCGATGGAGCGCGGTGAGAGCCCGCACGAGAAGCTCGAGTTGATCATTCGCGACACCGTGTGCGACACGCTCGATCGCCGGCGCGCGCTGACGCTGTACACGACCGAGCTGAGCCATCTGGCTCCCGAGGATCGCCGCTCGGTCATCCGCAAGAAGAAGGAATTCACCAACGAGTGGGTGCACACTCTCGTCGAGGTCGCGCCGTCGCTATCGCCAGCGGACGCGACGATGGCGGTGCTGTGCGTGCAGAACCTGATTGCCACTCTCGCGGACACCGACGGCGGGCTGGGCCGATCGCGGCTGGAGCAGCTTCTCGTCGACATGTCGTTGGCCGCGCTCGACGCCGCCGCCTCCCAGCCATGACTCGTGCCGCTAGCAACGAGAGGACCGAACAGTGAAACTCGCACTCACGCTGCCCTACGCCGAAGGTGCGCTCTCCCGTGAGCAGATGCTCGAGATCGTGCAGGCGGCAGACCGGCTCGGGTACGACTCGTTGTGGGTCGCCGAAGCCTGGTCCCATGACGCCTTCCTGGTCCTCACCTCGCTGATCGAGAGCACCCAACAGATCAAGCTCGCGACCGGAATCGTCAACGTCTACTCCCGTACGCCGTCCCTGATCGCGCAGAGCACCGCGACTCTGGACGCCCTTTCCGGCGGCCGCGCGATCCTCGGCCTCGGCGCATCCGGTCCGCAGGTCATCGAAGGCTGGCACGGCCTGGACTACGACCGGCCGCTGCAGCGCACCCGCGAGACGATCGAGATCGTCCGGATGATCATGCGCCGCGAGAAGCTCAACTTCGAGGGCGACATCTTCAACCTGACCGGTCGGCTGAAGCTCATCAACCATCCGGTGCGCGATCGGGTACCGATCGCCGTCGCGGCCCTCGGTCCGAAGAACATCGCGATGACCGCTGAGGTTGCCGACGCCTGGCTGCCCACGTTGTACTCGCCGGCGAAGGCCGCCGAGGTCTTCGGCCCGGCGCTTGCCGAGGGAAAGGCGAAGCGCTCGGCCGACCTCGGTCCGCTCGAGGTCGTCGCGCCCGTGGCCGTTGCGATCGGTGAGGACGTCTCCGCGGCCCGCGACCTGTCGCGGATGGGCCTCGCGCTCTACATCGGCGGCATGGGATCTCGGAGCCAGAACTTCTACAATCGACTGATTCGTCAGTACGGGTACGAGGCCGAAGCCGAGCAGATTCAGGAGCTCTATCTGTCCGGTAGGCAGGGCGAGGCGATCCGTCTCGTCACCGACGACATCATCGATGAGGTCTCAGCGATCGGGTCAGAGGGATTCGTCAAGGACCGGATCGGGCAGTTCGCGGCTTCAGGTGTCGACACACTCCTGGTCACGATCGGCGATCCCGACCCGGCCCGCGCCGTGCCGATGCTGGAGACCCTGGTGGGCCTGGTCTGATGACGACCGCCGAGGACCCCGTTCTCTGCCATCGGGACGGCCACATCACGACGATCACCCTCAACCGGCCGGACCGGGCGAATGCCGCGACGATCGACCTCGGTGAGAGGTTGCAGTCGCTCGTCAAGGCGGCCGATGTCGATCCCGAATGTCGGGTCGTCGTACTGACCGGTGCGGGCAACGCGTTCTGCGCGGGTGATGACGTCGAGGCAGCGTGGCAGGACCCGCGGATGGCCGAGATCCTCAAGGGTCTCAGCGCCGCGCGGCCGCCAATGACCCCTGAGGTCGAGGTCCTGCTCTCGCTGAGCAAGCCGCTGATCGCTGCGGTCAACGGGGTCGCCATCGGCAGCGGTATGGATCTCGCCATGGCCTGCGACATCATCATCGCGTCGGACACCGCGCGGTTCGGTCAGGGCTACGTCCGGATGGGACTGATGGCGGACGTTCTCGGCTACTGGCGGCTGCCGCTACTGATCGGAACGTCTCGTGCGGCGCAGTTGCTGATGACCGGCGAGATCATCGATTCGGCGGCGGCCGAACGCTACGGCCTGGTCAGCGAGGTGGTGCCTGCAGGAGACCTGATGACGCGGGTCGAGGCGCTGGCGGGCAAGATCGCTGCCAACCCGCCGCTCGCCGTCCGCTATATCAAGGAAGGACTTCGGCGCGGTGTCGGGCAGCCGGCAACTGCCTTGCCGGAGCTGGCGGCGTACGTCGGCAACGGGCTTGCCAAGCTGTTCGCGACTCGCGACCATGCCGAGGCGGCGGCGGCGTTCATGGCGAAGCGACCCGCAGTGTTCACCGGCGAGTAGCGGTGGACTTCAACGACAGCCCCGAGGACGCCGCGTTTCGCGCCGAGTGGCGCGAATGGTTGGCGGCGAACGCTGCTCCGCTCGGCGGTGACATGCATGGCTTCGGGGCGTTCGTGCTGCGCGGCGGCTTCGACGACGACCAGATCGAGCGGGCGCGCGAGTGGCAGCGCCGGCTCGCGAGCGACGGGTGGGGCGCCATCAACTGGCCGGTCGAGTACGGCGGCCGCGGGGCGACCCCCACCCAGTCCTGGATCTACGGCCAAGAGCTGTCGGCGTACGACGTGCCGCCGGACACCTATGCGATCGGTCTCGGCATGATCGGGCCGACGATCATCGGGTGCGGCACGTCCGAGCAGAAGGCGCGATTCTTGCCGCCGATGCTCGACGGCAGCGAGATCTGGTGCCAGCTGTGGAGCGAGCCGGAAGCCGGCTCGGACGTCGCGTCGCTGCGGACCCGCACCGACTACGACGACTCGCGCGGGGTGTGGATCGTCAATGGTCAGAAGGTCTGGACCAGCGGTGCGCAGTG
>JAICXJ010000060.1 GCA_025980465.1 Frankiales bacterium
CACCTTCGGCTGGCTCAAGCAATCCGGTCACCTTCGGCTGGCTCAAGCAATCCGGTCACCTTCGGCTGGCTCAAGCAATCCGGTCACCTTCGGCTGGCTCAAGCAATCCGGTCACCTTCGGCTGGCTCAAGCAATGTGGCATTGCTTGAGCGATGTGACCTACCAAGGGTGCATTTGCCATAGCAATGTGGCATCGCTGGCTCGCGAGGCATAGCAATGCCACATTGCTTGGGTCGCGAGGCATAGCAATGCCACATTGCTTTGAAGGGGCGGGAGCGGGGCGTTGCGGAGCGCGACGGCGATGGCGAGCCGGCACTGAGAATGGCCCGGTATGGTCGCGGGTCCGGGGATGGCCAAGGGCGAGGTCCACGTGACGCGGCGGGTCGATCGGTGGGCTGGTGGCGTGCCGCCCGCGATAGCAGCGTTCTCCGTCGCGCTCGGTCTCGTCGACGTCGCCAGCGCGCTCGCACCCGAACGCAGCCGGCGGGTTCACGAGATCACCCGCATCCTTCCGCTGGGCGTGACCCACGAGGCCAGCGCAGTGACGGCGGTTGCCGGCGTGCTGCTGATTCTTCTCGGCAACGGACTGCGACGCCGCAAACGGCGGGCCTGGCGCGCTGCGCTCTATCTGTCGTTGGTCACCGCTGGCCTGCACATCGCGAAGGGCATCGACGTCGAGGAGGCAGTGCTCTCACTGTTGCTCGCGATTGCGCTCATCAGCACCGCGAAGCAGTTTTACGCCGCCGGCGACCCGCGGACTCGCTGGCGGGCTCCGGCGGCGTTTGTCCTTCTTGCGACCGCGTCGTTGGGGATCGGCTGGCTGCTGCTGGTGGCACGAGGGGGGTCGATCGTCGGCTACCCCGCTGCGTCAGCCCGCTGGGTCGAGATCCTCGATGGCATGGTCGGCGTGACCGGACCGCTCCACTTCCGCAGCGACGGAACGTCCGACCTGGTCTACAGCGTCTTGATCGGTCTCGGCGCCATGACCGTGCTGGTGCCGGCGTACCTGCTGTTGCGGCCGCCGGAGCCGCCGGCCCGGCTCGATCCTGAGGCCGAGCAGCGGCTTCGCGGGCTCCTCGCGGCCCACGGCGAGCGAGACTCGCTCGGCTACTTCGCGGTGCGGCGCGACAAGGCAGCGATCTTTTCTCCGACCGGCAAGGCGGCGGTGTCCTATCGCGTCGTATCAGGCGTGATGCTGGCGTCGGGGGATCCGATCGGCGACCCGGAGGCATGGCCGGGCGCGATCCGCGCCTTCACCGACGAGGCCAAACGTCACGCCTGGGTCCCGGCGGTCATCGGATGCAGTGAGCTCGGTGGCGAGGCCTGGGTACGAGAAGCCGGGTTGCGGGCCCTGGAGCTGGGCGACGAGGCGATCCTGCCGGTCGACACCTTCAGCTTGGACGGCCGTGCGATGCGCAACGTCCGACAGATGGTTGCCCGCACCGAGCGAGCCGGTTACTGCACCGAGGTACGGCGGGTCCGAGACCTCAGTCACGACGATGTAGTCGCAGTTCGCCGGCAGGCCGCGCAATGGCGAGATACCGAGACCGAACGTGGCTTCTCGATGGCGCTCGGCCGCTTCGGCGAGCCCTCCGACGGCGACTGCGTCCTGGTCACTGCACGTCAGGGCGATCGGCTCGCCGCCGTTCTTCATTTCGTCCCGTGGGGCGACGACGGTCTGTCCCTCGACTTGATGCGTCGCGATCGTTCCTCGGACGCCGGGCTCAACGAGGCGATGATCGTCGCCGCAGTGCGGAGCGCGCCGGAGTTCGGCGTGACGAGGCTCTCGCTGAACTTCTCGGTCTTCCGGTCGGCATTGGAGCGGGGCGGCCGGCTCGGCGCCGGGCCGGTGCTTCGGGTGTGGCGCGGCCTCCTGCTGTGGGCGTCGCGCTGGTTCCAGATTGAGTCGCTGTACCGCTTCAACGCGAAGTTCCGGCCGGAGTGGGAGCCGCGCTACATCTGCTATCCGGCTGCGCGGGACGTGCCGCGCATCGCCATCGCCGCGCTCGAGGCCGAGGCCTTCATCGTCATGCCGCAGCTGCCGCGCCTGCGGTCGCCATTCCGAAGAAGAGTCAGCGGCGACGGCTTGCTGGTGGAATTGTCGAGCGTGGGGGGCTGATCCGGCTCAGCATTGATGCGGCCCGTCGCCGGCGTACTGCTTCGGCATTGCGAGAGAGCCACCAGCACAGTGCTGCGATTGGAAGCTCGACGAAGACGGCCGCGCCGATCGCCTCCCATCGGTCCCATCCCGGGGTCGATGTCGTGATGTCGAACCAGGCGTCGACGACGAGCATGGTGCCGGCGATCGACGCCGCGATCTCGACGTACGTCGACCGCTGATGGGCGAGCCAAACGACCGAGGCCAGTGCGAGGAAGAGGCCGACGTCGAACCCCACCCAGGTCACGTCGTAGAAGTGGTCGGTGTGGCTGCTGGGCAGTGAGACGCCCAGCCAGATGATCCAGGGGACCAGGGCGGCAAGGAACAGCGAGAAGACCGGTGCGGTCCAACGCGGCAAGTCGATCCGGTCGGGATCCTCGGCGGACACGGCCTCATTTTCACGCGTTCCGCGGAATGCGTCCCACTGCGAATCGCGGACCAGGGCGCCGACGGCCGCCGAAGTTTCTGACGGGTCGTCAGATAGGCTCCCGCGCATGCCAGGAATGCTCGAGGAGAAGGTCATCGCGGTCACTGGGGCCGGTCGCGGCATCGGCCGGGCGGTCGCGCTTGCGTGCGCGGCGGAGGGTGCGCGAGTGATCGTCAACGACTACGGCGTCAGCATGGACGGTTCCGAGCCGAGCAGTGACGTCGCCAATGAGGTCGTCAAGGAGATCGAGAACTCCGGCGGCGAGGCGGTTGCGATTGCGGACAACGTCGCGACGATGGAAGCCGGTGAGCGGATCGTCTCGACGGCTCACTCGTCCTGGGGCCGGCTCGACGGCGTGGTGACCGTGGCCGGCATCCTGCGCGAGCGCATGTTGTTCAACATGTCCGAGGAGGAGTGGGACGGGGTCGTCGAAACGCATCTGAAGGGAACGTTCACGGTCTTCCGCGCCGCCTCGGCGTACATGCGAAAGCAGGAAGGCGGCGGCTCGCTGGTCGCGTTCACCTCCGGGGTGGGGATGTGGGGCAGCGTCGCGCAGGCCAATTACGCCGCCGCGAAAGGCGGAGTGGTTGCGCTGATGCGAAGCGCCGCCTTGGGTCTCGAGCGTTACGGCATCAACGCGAACTGCATTGCGCCGGTGGCGAGCACCCGGATGCAGGCGAACGTGCCGGGCGGTACGGCGGAAACCGGCGAGCCGGAGGACGTCGCGCCGATGGTGGTCTACCTGCTCTCCGACGCCGCCCGCTCGATCACCGGCCAGACCTACACCGTCGTAGGTGGCCGGATCGCGCTGTGGAGCCAGCCGCGGGAAATCAAGGAGATCTCGAAGGATGGACGCTGGACGCCGCAGGAGCTGGCCGAGCGGATTCCTGCGGATGTCGGCATCGACCGGCTTCCGATGCTGGACTACATGGACATGATGAAGGCGCGCGCCGCAGCAACCGGCGAATCTGGGCAGACTGCGTCCTCGTGACGGATTGGAAGCAACCGCCCCCGTATCCGACCGGGCACGGGCTGCTGGCCGGCAAGCGGGTCTTGGTCACCGCGGCGGCCGGCACCGGGATCGGTTATGCGACTGCGAAGCGGTGCGCGGAAGAAGGCGCGGTCGTCTCGATCAGCGACAAGCACGAACGCCGGTTGGCCGAGTCGGCCGAGCAGCTCGCGACAGTGATGGGCAGCAAGCCGGTCGCGGTGCCGTGCGACGTGACGGCCGAGGACGAGGTACAGCGAATGTTCGATGCGGTCGGTGATCTCGACGTACTGATCAACAATGCCGGTCTCGGGGGTACGGCGGAGTTGACCGAGATGACCGACGATCAGTGGGACCGGGTCCTCGACATCACGCTTAACGGCACGATGCGGTGCACCCGCGAGGCGCTCAAACGAATGCAGTCAGCGGGACGCGGCGGTGCGATCGTCAACAACGCGTCGGTCATCGGTTGGCGGGCGCAGGCGGGTCAGGCGCACTACGCGGCCGCGAAGGCAGGAGTGATGGCGCTGACCCGGACCGCTGCCGTCGAGGCGGCGCAGTTCGGAGTGCGGGTCAACGCGGTCGCACCGTCGCTTGCGATGCACGAGAACCTCGCGAAGGTGACGACTGACGAGTTGCTGGCGGAGTTGACGTCGCGCGAGGCGTTCGGTCGGGCAGCGGAGCCATGGGAGATCGCCAACGTGATCATCTTCCTGGCCAGTGATTATGCGTCGTACCTGACCGGCGAGGTCATCTCGGCCAGCAGCCAACACCCGTAGCCGGTTTTCTGACGGGTCGTCAGATACGCTGCGCGGTGTGAGCAACCAGCGCGATTACCGCCTGTACATCGGTGGCGAATGGGTGGAGCCGGCGGCCGGCCAGTACGACGTGATCAACCCGGCGACGGAGCAGGTCGTCGGCTCGGCGCCGGAGGCGTCGAAGCAGCAGGTCTACGACGCCGCGGCGGCCGCGAAGGCAGCGCTACCGGCCTGGTCGGCAACGAAGCCGGAGGAGCGAGCCGAGATCCTGCACCGGGTCGCCGACGCGATCAGCAAGCACGCGGATGAGTACGCCGAAATCGCGCAGGCCGAGACCGGCGCCACCTCGGCCACCGTCAAAGCATTGCAGATCAACGTGGCCGTGCAGCGGTTCCGTCGCTACGCGAAAGGCGCGCTGGAGTCCAACGAGATCCCGCTGCCGCCGACGGTCAGCGAAAGCACGCCGTTGTCGAAGGGTGGCCTGACCGGTGCACTCGTGATCCGGCAACCTGTCGGTGTCGTCACGTGCATCACGTCGTACAACAACCCCTGGGCCAATCCCTCCGGCAAGATTGCGCCGGCCCTCGCGATGGGCAACACCCTCCTCGTGAAACCCGCGCCGCAGGATCCGCTGTCGGTGATCCTGATGACGGAGGCGCTCGAGGAGGCCGGCGTCCCGGCGGGCGTTGTCAACCTCATCAACGGCCAGAGCCTCGAGGTCGGGCAGGCGTCGGTCGATGCGCCCGAGGTCGACATGGTCAGCTTCACCGGAAGCACCCAGGTTGGCCGCGCGATCGGCTCGGTCGCCGGCGGTCAGATGAAACGCGTGCTGATGGAGCTCGGCGGCAAGGGCGCCGCGATCGTCTTCGACGACGCGAATCTTCAGGCGGCGATTGGCGCGATCGGTACGACGTTCTCCTTCTACTCCGGTCAGATCTGCACCGCGCCGACGCGCGTGTATGCCCACCGATCCGTTTACGACAAGGTCGTCGGCGGCCTCGAGCAGTACGCGAAGGCGCTCAAGGTCGGCGATCCCACCGCGCCGGACACCGTTGTTGGACCGGTGATCTCCGAGGCGCATCGCGACCGGATCGAGAGCTACATCGAGAATGGCAAGTCGCAGGGCGCGACCCTCGTTGCCGGCGGCGAGCGGCCTGATCTCGACAACGGCTTCTACGTCGCGCCCACGCTGTTCACCGACTGCGGCAACGACATGACGATCGTGCGGGAGGAGATCTTCGGCCCGGTCATCGCGGTGATTCCCTTTGATGAGGAGGACGAGGCGATCGCACTTGCCAACGACTCGGACTACGGGTTGATCAACTACGTCTGGACGGCGGACGCGGCTCGCGGCTACCGGGTGGGCCGGCAGCTGCAGTCCGGGACGGTCGACCTCAACACCGTCACCCAGCAGATGGAGGCGCCGTTCGGCGGCTTCAAGCAGAGTGGTGTGGGACGCGACCGCGGCTCGTTCGGGTTGCACGCTTACAGCGAGATGCAGGCAATTGTGTGGCCTTCGTAGAAGGCCAGACAATCAGCAGACAGAGCTTGGCCCCAGCCGAGAGGAACCACATGCGCGGCGTTGTGTACGACGGCACCGACTACCAGCTGGTCGATGACCTGTCGGTGAAGGATCCGGCTGCCGGTGAGGTCGTCGTACGGATCGAGGCGGCCGGCCTGTGCCACAGCGATCTGTCCGTCATCAACGGGACGATCCCGTTCCCGACCCCGGTCGTGCTCGGCCACGAAGGCGCCGGGGTCGTCGAGGCGGTCGGCCCGAACGTGACGACGGTGAAGGAAGGCGATCACGTCGTCCTGTCGACCCTCGGCAACTGCGGCGCCTGCCAGTACTGCGACTCCGGTCATCCGACGATGTGCCGGTCGACGTTTGGGTTGCGGCCGCAGCCGTTCACCTGGCGCGACGCTCCGGCGTATTCGTTCGCGAACGCTTCAGTCTTCGCCGAGCGAACTGTCGTCAAGGCCAACCAGTGCGTGCCGATCCCGTCCGACGTTCCGTTGCAATCCGCGTCGCTGGTCGGCTGCGGGGTCCTCACTGGAATCGGCGCGGTGCTCAACCGGGCGAAGCTGCCCGAGGGGGCTTCGGTCTGCGTCATCGGTGTCGGTGGCATCGGGCTCAACGTGATCCAAGGCGCCGTGCTTGCTGGCGCCGGTCGGATCATCGCGGTGGACACCAACGCCCGGAAGAAGGACATTGCGCTGCAGTTCGGCGCGACTGACTTCGTCGAGAGCACGGCGGCCGTCAAGGACATCACCAAGGCCGGTGTCGACTACGCCTTCGAGTGCGTCGGGCACATCGCATTGATCCGGGCGGCGATCGAGATGCTCGACTGGGGTGGCACCTGCGTGATGCTCGGTGTCCCCGCGGCTACGGACGAGGCGTCGTACAACGTGGCGTCTATGTACCTCGACAAGGCGATCCTCGGCTGCCGCTACGGCTCGTCGGCTCCGCAACTCGATGTCCGTCGCTATGTCGAGCTCTACCAGCGCGGCCGGCTCAAGCTCGACGAGCTCGTTTCGGCGACGTACACGTTCGACGACATGAAGTCGGCGATCCATGACATGGAGGCCGGCGACATCGCAGCCCGCGGTGTCCTGACCTTCTAGTGGCCGTCTCACTGGCGAAACTGCTGGATCCGGCGTCGTGCGCCGTCGTCACCAGCGAATGCCAGAACGGCGTCATCGGTGAGCAGTCCGTGCTACCGGAGCTCGCCACGGCTGCGCGCGCGGGAGTGGTTCCGAACGGCGCGCGGGTGTGCGCAGCGGCGAGAGCGGCGGGCGTTGCAGTCGTGCACTGCATCGCGCTCCATCGCCAGGACGGTCGAGGGGGAAACCGCAACGCGCGGCTCTTTGGCGCTCTCGCCCGGTCACCCGTGAAGCTGCTCGAAGGCTCGCCGGCGGCTGACGTCGTTCCGCAGTTCGGTCAAGCCGACAGCGACTTGGTGCTCTCGCGGCTGCACGGTCTCAACCCGATGGCCGGCACCGACCTCGATCCGGTCCTTCGCAATCTCGGGATCACGACGATCGTGGCGATCGGTGTCTCGGTGAACGTCGCGATCACCAATTTGGTGATGGATGCCGTGAACAACGGCTATCAGGTGGTGCTGCCGCGAGATGCCGTCACCGGCGTACCACCCGAGTACGGCGACAGCATCATCGACAACACCCTGTCGCTCCTCGCAACCATCGTCACCACCGACCAGCTCGTCACCCGCTGGAGCTAGCGAAGCTGTCAGCAGCACCGGGGGCTATAACACCCGGGGATGCTGACAACATCGCTAGTTCCACGGTTTCACGGCAGCACCTGTGTCGAGCGAGCCGAAGGTGTCCGCCTGCACGACGTGCCGCCTGAGGTGCTCGCATCGCGCGCCGAGGAACAACGGCCAGAGACCGACGCCATCTTCACTTCGCCTTGTGAGTTTGTCTGGCCGAACGTGCCGATCACTGTCATCGCCGGAGCCGACGACCCGTTCTTCCCGCTCGACTTCCGACGTCGGGTCGCGAGAGATCGGCTCAACCTCGAGCCGGTCACGATCCCGGGTGGACATCTCGTCGCACTGTCCAACCCGGCCGGTCTCGCCGAACAGCTCCTCGCAGCGGCGTCACCGTAGCCAGTCGAGGATCTTGCCGTTCACCGCCTCGGCCCGCTCGAGATGGAGGAAGTGGCCGACGTCGTCGAGCAGCTCGACCCGGCTATCGTCGGAGAGGTGATCCGCAGTGCCGCTCACCCCGTCGACACCGAACGCCCCGTCGTTGCGGCCGTGCAGGTACAGCGTCGGCTGCGGTGGTGACTTGCTCACCCCGGCGCTGGTGAACATCGCCCGGTAGTACCCGATCGCCGCCGCGAGGTTCTTGGGCGCGCGCAGCGCCTCCTTCACCTTCAGCACGTCGTCGCTCGCGTCGTACCCCGGCGACCAATCAGCCCACAGCCGGTCGAGGAACGCCATGTCGTCGCCACCGACGACCAGCTCGGCGAGCGGAGTCTGGAACACGAAGATGTAGAAGGAACGCTTGAGCTGGGCGTAGCGGAAGAACGCGTTGGTTGCGACCGTGATCGGCGGCACTGCCAGCGCGACCAGGCGACGCCAGCGTTCCGGCGCGAGCGCCCCAGCCGCGTAGGTCGTCAGCGCACCCCAGTCATGACCGATCAGTACGGCGTCGGCATCGGCGCCGAGTGCTTCGTGGAGCGCGTTGGCGTCGGCGGCGAGAGCGAGAGCCGAGTAGTCGCCGTCGCCAGGAACGACCGTCGGGGCATAGCCGCGGGTCCACGGCGCGACTGCTCGGTAGCCGGCGGCGGCCAGTTGCGGAAGCAGGTGCCGCCAGGTGTGCGGGGTGTCCGGGAAGCCGTGCAGACACAGGGCCAGTGGGCCGTCGTCGCCGCAGGTGAGCGCGCCGAAGCGCAAGTCGTTGGCAGTGATAGTGGTTTGCCGAATGTCCACGACGTTGGGGTGCCCCTCCGGGTCTCTGACGGGCAGTCAGATCTGGGTGCCGACGCCCAGTACGGTAGCGAGCGTGGATCTGCGCTTCTCGCCCGAGGACGAGGAGTTTCGTGCCGAGGTGCGGGACTGGCTCGCAACTCATCTGCTCGGCGAGTACGCCGAGCTCGGTGACGCCGGCGGGCCCGGCCGGGAACACGAGGGCTTCGAGGTTCGCCGCGCCTGGGAGCGGTTGCTCGGCGAGCACGGCTGGATCGGCCTCGGTTGGCCGGCGCCGTACGGTCGGGGCGCGACGTTGATGCAGCAGGTCATCTTCGCCGAGGAGTACGCGCACGCCGGCGCGCCGCATCGGGTCAACCACATGGGCGAGAACCTGTTCGCACCGACCATCATCACGTGCGGGAGCGAAGCGCAGAAGGAACGCTTTCTTCCGAAGGTGCGCAGCGGTGACGAGCTGTGGTGCCAGGGCTACTCGGAGCCGAACGCCGGATCCGACTTGGCGAACGTCGCGACACGAGCGGTGCGCGACGGCGACGAGTGGGTGGTCACCGGCCAGAAGGTGTGGACCTCGCTGGCCCATCTTGCCGACTGGTGCTTCGTGGTGGCGCGGACCGATCCCGGCTCGTCCCGGCACGCCGGGTTGTCCTACCTGCTGGTGCCGATGAAGCAGGACGGCATCGAGATCCGGCCGATCGTTCAGATCACCGGTACGTCGGAGTTCAACGAGGTGTTCTTCGATGGTGCCCGCACCTCCGCCGAGAACGTCGTAGGCGAGCCGGGTGAGGGATGGAAGGTCGCGATGGCGACGCTCGGATTCGAGCGCGGGGTAGCGACCCTCGCGCAGCAGATCGGCTTCGCCCGAGAGCTTGATCGCGTGATCAAGGTGGCGCGGCACACCGGCGCGATCGACGACCCGATCATCGCCGACCGCATCACGCAGTCGTGGATCGAGCTGAAGGTGATGCGCTACACCGCGCTTCGAATGCTGTCGGAGGAGACGCCCGGTGCCGAAGCGTCGATCTCGAAACTCCTATGGGCGCCCTGGCATCAGCGGCTCGGCGAGCTGGCGATGGCCGTGCGCGGCGAAGCCGCAGTCGATCTCGCCGACGGTGGGCTCGACGAACTGCAACGGCTCTACTTGTTCACCCGCTCCGACACGATCTACGGCGGGTCGAACGAGATCCAGCGCGACATCATCGCCCGCCGCATGCTCGGTCTACCCCGCGGTTGACACGCATGTGCCATTGGTGGGCCCAGGGGCCCACGCATGTGCCATTGGTGGCCCTAGGGCCCTAGGGCCTAGAGGCGCTCGATGATTGTGACGTTGGCCTGGCCACCGCCTTCACACATCGTCTGCAGGCCATAGCGGCCGCCGGTGCGCTCGAGCTCGTGCAGCAGCGTCGTCATCAGCCGGGCGCCCGTCGCGCCGAGCGGGTGACCGAGCGCGATGGCGCCACCGTTGACGTTGACCTTCGACAGGTCCGCACCGGTCTCCTTCTGCCAAGCAAGTACGACGGGCGCGAATGCTTCGTTGATCTCGATCAGGTCGATGTCATCGAGACTCATGCCGGCCTTGTCCAGCGCGTACTTCGTCGCCGGGATCGGGCCGGTCAGCATCATGATCGGGTCGGCACCGCGCACCGACATGTGATGCACCCGCGCACGCGGCGTCAGTTCGTACTGCTTCAGTGCCTTCTCCGACACAACCAGAATCGCGGCGGCGCCGTCGGAGATCTGCGACGAGACCGCCGCGGTGATCCGGCCGCCCGGCATCAGCGTCGGCAGCTCGGCAAGCTTCTCGGGTGTCGAGCCGCGGCGGGGGCCTTCGTCCGTCGTCACCGAGTCATACGCGATGATCTCGCGGTCGAACCGGCCCTCGTCGATCGCCTGGATCGCGCGCCGGTGCGACTCCAGTGCGAACGCCTCGAGGTCCTCCCGGGAAAGGTTCCACTTCTCGGCGATCATCTCGGCGCCGTGGAACTGCGTCACCGGCACCTCGCCGTACCGCTTGACCCATCCGGTCGAGCCGCTGAACGGGTCGGAGTCCTCGACGCCGATCGCTCGCGCGGCGGTGAAGGCAGAGCCGATCGGGATCTTCGACATGTTCTGTACGCCGCCGGCGATGACCACGTCCTGGGTGCCCGACATCACGCCCTGCGCGGCGAAATGAAGCGCCTGCTGCGACGAGCCGCACTGCCGGTCGATCGTCGTACCCGGCACCTCCTCCGGGTAGCCCGCGGCGAGCCAGCAGGTTCGGGCGATGTCGCCCGCCTGCGGCCCGATGGTGTCGAGGCAACCGAACACGACGTCCTCGACGGCGGCCGGGTCGATGCCGGACCGCTCGACGAGCGCGGTCAGGATGTGCGCGCCGAGGTCAGCCGGATGGACGTCAGCGAGCCCGCCCTTCTTCTTCCCGACCGGGGTGCGGACCGCTTCGACGATGTAGGCCTCAGGCATGAATTGAGGGTAGCGCCTCTCGCGCCGAGTTTCTGACGGGGCGTCAGATATCGTTCCGAGCGTGGATCTGACCGAGCCGGCTGAGGTCGCCGCCTTCCGACTCGAGGCCCGGGAATGGCTCGCGGCCAACGTGCCGACGACGCCGCTCCCTTCGCTCGACACCGCGGACGGCTTCGCTGCGCATCGCGACTGGGAAGCCCGGATGTACGACGCCCGCTGGGCAGTCGTCACCTGGCCCGAGGAGTACGGCGGACGTGCGGCGGGCTTGCTCGAGTGGCTGGCGTTCGAGGAGGAGTACTGGGCCGCCGGGGCACCGGTGCGGGTCAGCCAGAACGGCATCTTCCTGCTGGCGCCCACGATCTTCGAGTTCGGCACGCAAGAGCAGAAGGACCGGCTGCTGCCACCGATGGCACGCGCGGAAGAGGTCTGGGCGCAGGGCTGGTCAGAGCCAGGGTCAGGAAGCGATCTGGCCTCGCTGCGCTCCAAGGCCGAAAAGGTGGACGGCGGCTGGCGGGTCAGCGGGCAGAAGACCTGGTCGACGCGCGGCGCGTTCGCGGACTGGATGTTCGGATTGTTCCGTTCGGATCCCGAGTCGTCCCGCCACCACGGTCTGACCTATCTGCTGTTCCCGTTGAAGCAGGACGGTGTGACCGTGCGCCCGATCCGTCAGCTCGACGGTGAGCCTGGCTTCGCCGAGGTTTTTCTCGACGACGTGTTCGTGCCTGACGCGATGGTGCTCGGCGGTGTCGGCGAGGGGTGGAAGGTCGCGATGTCGACGACCACCTCCGAGCGCGGTCTGACGCTGCGTTCGCCTGGCCGGTTCATGGCGTCGGCCAATCGCCTGGTCGACCTCTACCGTTCGACCGCGGCGACGGATTCGGTGGCTGCCACGGCGGTGAGAGCCGACGTCGTACAGGCGTGGATGGACGCCGATGCCTATCGCCTCTACGTCCTCGATACGGCGCTGCGAGCACTCGACGGCGAGCCGATCGGTGCCGAATCGAGCGCAAACAAGTTGTTCTGGTCCGAGCTCGACATCGCGATTCACGAAACCGCGTTGGCGCTGCTCGGAGACCGGGCCACCCTCGACCTGGACGAGCCGAGCGCGCAGTGGCTCGACGGCTACCAGTTCGCCCTTGCCGGACCGATCTACGCCGGTACGAACGAGGTGCAGCGAAACGTCATCGCCGAGCGAGTGCTGGGACTTCCGCGATGAGGGTTCTCCCGGATCCCGACGCGCTCGACTTCGCCGACAGCGTCCGCGACCTTCTCAGTGACGCTGCCGGCTCAACCGCTCTGCGCGGGGCGTGGGACAACGAGAACGGATTGATTCCTGGGCTTTGGAAGCAGCTCGCGGAGGTCGGCGTCCTCGGCCTCACCGTGCCGGAAGAGTACGGCGGCTCGGGTGCGGACCTCACCTCCGCGTTGCCGGTCCTGGTCGAGACCGGTCGCGCCGCCACACCTGAGCCGGTCGTGGAGACCCTGGTCGGCACCGCCGTACTTGCAGCCGCGGGCGGTGAGCTCGCCGCGCACTGGCTGCCGCGGGTGGTCACCGGTGACGCGGTTCTGACCGTGGCATTCGGCCCCGGACAGCTGGTGACCGCCGCGCCGTGGGCGGACCTCTTCGTAGTTCGTGACGCGGCCGGGGTGCGTGCGGTGCCGGCAGTGGACGTCGCTCGCATCGACCACAACTCGGTCGACACCGGCCGAAGGCTTGCCGAGATCAGCTATGACCCGACTGCCGGCACCGTTGTCGACGGCGCCGATGCCGAGTCCGCGTTCGATCTTGGCGCGGTGGCGATCGCGGCGCAGCTCACCGGCCTCGCCGACGCGATGCTCGAGATGGCGGTGGAGTACGCGAAGACCCGCGAGCAGTTCGGGGCACCGATCGGTTCGTTCCAGGCGATCAAGCACCACCTCGCTACCGCCTATGTCGCCAACTCGTTCGCGAGGCCGGTCGTGGCCCGCGGCGCGTTCTCGGTTGCCAGCGGCTGGTCGACCCGCAGGCGAGACGCCTCGCACGCGAAGTACGCCGCAGGGCAGGCGGCGCGGCGGGCGGCCCGTACGGCGCTGCAGGTGCACGCCGGGATCGGCTACACCTTCGAGCACGACCTGCACATGTGGATGAAGCGGACCTGGAGCCTCACGTCACAGTGGGGTGGCCAGGCCTGGCATCGTGAACGCGTCGCAGCGGCGGTACTCGACGGATCGGTGGAAGGGCAAGGCTGATGACTGCGCCACTCGACGGCATGCGCGTGATCGAGGTCTCGATGTTGGGACCCGCTGCGATCACCAGTGCCCTCGTCGACCTGGGCGCCGAGGTGGTGAAGGTCGAGCCGGCTGCGGGGGACTACATCCGGCAGATGACCTGGCCGATCGTCGAGGGCGTCTCACTGATGCACTTGCACGTCAACCGCGGCAAGAAGAGCATCACCCTCGACCTTCGCAGCGACGAGGGCAAACGGGTGTTCCGCGACTTGGCGAAGGACGCCGACGTCGTCGTGGAGGCGATGCGGCCGGGCGCGCTCGAGCGGCTGGGACTCGGCCCGTCGGCGTTACGGCGCGACAACAACAAGCTGGTGTTCGCGAGTATCTCGGGTTACGGCGCGACCGGCCCGTACAAGGACTATCCGAGCCACGGCATCGCCTACGACACGTGGGCGGGTGTGGTCTCCCCGGCGGTCGACGACGAGGGCTTCACCTACATCCCGGAGCACGTCAGCATCGGGATCTACGCCGCGCCGCTGTACGGCGCGCTCGCGATATTGGCGGCGGTGATCCGGGCGCGAGAGACCGGCGAGGGTGCCGAGCTGGAGCTCGCGCAGTCTGACTGCGCGGCGGCGTTCGACTGGTATCGCAGTGAGACCTATCGCGCTTACGAGCGGCCGGAGTCCGAGGTCACCGGGAATCCCTCCGACGACTTCGAGCGACGCGCCCCCGGTACGGCGGGCATGCGCGAAGGCGTGCGCTACCAGATCTACGCCAGTTCCGACGGCCATGTGCTGTTCATGGCGAGCGAGCAGGCGTTCTGGAAGAACTTCTGCGAAGGCGTCGACCGGATGGACCTGTTCGAGAGGTGGCCCGGCTCGACCTACGCCGACCACGCCCGCAACAACCGCGAGCTGCAAGCGGAGCTGCGCGACATCTTCGCGACCAAGACCTCGGCGGAGTGGATGGCCTTCGGTGGGAAGGTCAACACGCCCATCGCGCCGGTCAACACGCCGAAGACATTGGCGGACGACCCGCAGTTCGCCGACCGGCTCGGCTGGATCCCGGCCTCCCGCCTCGGTGCGGACCAGCTGGCCTTCCCGGTCCGGTTGATCGGCGAGCAGCTGCCGGTGCCCGAGAAGGCGCCGACGCCCGGCCAGCACACCGCAGAAGTGCTGCGGGAGATCTGCGGCTACGACGACGACACCATCGCCTCGCTGCGGGACGCCGGAGCACTGGGTTGATCAGGACGCAGCGCTGATGGCCGATCTGCCGACGACGATCCCGGCGCTGGTCGCTGCCGCCGCCGCGGTGCACGGCGACGCCGAGGCGGTCGTCGACGGCGATCGGCGCGTGACGTTCATGGAGCTTCTCGGGCTGTCGAAAGTAGCGGCACAGGTCTGCATCGATCACGGTGTTGAGCTCGGCGACCGAGTCGGCATCTGGGCACCGAACTCGCTCGACTGGGTCGTGGCGGCACTGGGTGTCCTCGCTGCCGGCGGTGCGCTGGTGCCGCTGAATACGAGGTTCAAGGCGGAGGAGGCGTCGTACATCCTCGATCGCAGCCACGCCACGATGACCTTCGTCTCGCCGCCGTTTCTCGACAACGACTACCCGGCGATGGTGGGCGATCGCAAGAACGTCGTGGTCCTCGACGCCGGCCTGTGGAGCGGCGAGCCGACTCCCGACGTCGACCGGCGAATCGCGGCCGTGGCTGCAGGCGACACGGGTGACCTGATCTTCACCTCCGGTACGACCGGTCGGCCGAAGGGTGTCGTGACGACGCAGCAGCAGACGATTCGGGTGTTCGACACCTGGTCGGAGATCGTCGGGCTGCGAGCCGGTGACCGTTACCTCGTGGTCAACCCGTTCTTCCACACGTTCGGATACAAGGCCGGCATCATCGCCTGCCTCCTGCGGGGCGCGACGATCGTGCCGCAGCCGGTGTTCGACGTACCCGCCGTGCTCGACCTGATCGAGCGGGAGCGGATCACGGTACTTCCCGGTCCGCCGACGCTCTATCAGTCGATCCTCGATTCGCCAGACCGCGCAGCGCGCGACATCTCGACGCTGCGGCTCGTGGTCACCGGTGCTGCGGTGGTGCCCGTCGTCCTCATCGAGCGAATGCGTGACGAACTGAGCATCGAGACCATCCTCACCGCCTACGGGCTCACTGAGTCGACCGGCACCGTGACGATGTGCCGGCGAGGCGATGACCCGGTCACCATCGCGACTACCTCGGGCCGTGCGATCCCGGACACCGAGGTTCGAATCGTCGACCGCGAAGGCAACGAGGCCGCAACGGGTGAGTCCGGCGAGGTCGTCGTGCGTGGCTACAACGTCATGCAGGGCTACTTCGAGGATCCGGCCGCGACGGCCGAGACGATCGATACCGACGGCTGGCTGCACACGGGCGACATCGGCGTGATGGACGAGGCCGGCAACGTGCGCATCACCGACCGGCTCAAGGACATGTACGTCGTCGGTGGCTTCAACGCCTACCCCGCCGAGGTGGAGCAGATCCTCTCGCGGCATCCGGGAATCGCGGAGTGCGCCGTCGTCGGCGTACCCGACGAACGCCTCGGGGAGGTCGGGCTGGCGTTCGTCGTCGCTCGCCCCGGAGCCACGGTCGATCCGTCGGAGGTCGTGGCCTGGTGCCGCGACAACATGGCCAACTACAAGGCGCCACGTAACGTGCACATCGTGGATGCGCTCCCTCGCAACGCCTCGGGCAAGGTGCTGAAGTTCGAGCTTCGCCAGTCGGCCCTCGCCGGGGGTGCTGCATGAGCGAACCCCATCGGATCGACGGGCGGCGATTTCGCCAGGTCCTCGGACACTTCCCGACCGGCGTCGCGGTCATCACCGGCATCGACGCCGAGGGCAATCCGCAGGGAATGGCGATCGGGTCGTTCAGCTCGGTCTCACTCGATCCGCCGCTTGTCGCCTTCATGCCGGACAAGAACTCGAGCAGCTGGCCGAAGTTCCGCGACTCGGGCCACTTCTGCGTCAACATCCTCGGCTCCGACCAGGAGTCGGTGTGCCGAAGCTTCGCGGTCAGCGGTGGTGACAAGTTCGCCGACCTTGCCTGGAAGCCGGCGAGCTCCGGCTCTCCTGTCCTCGATGGCGTGCTCGCGTGGATCGACTGCGATGTCGACGTCGTGCACGAGGCAGGTGACCACTTCATCGTCATCGGCACGGTCCGTGAGCTCGACGCCGGTGGAAACACGCTTCCGCTGGTGTTCTTCCAGGGCGGCTACGGCCGGTTCTCCGCGCTCTCGCTCGCGGCGTGGGAGAGCGACCTGGCGCTGCAGATGCGCTCCGCCGATCTGGCGCGGCCGCATATGGAGCAGCTCGCCGAGGAGCTCGAGGTCGAGTGCGTGGCAAGTGCGATCGTCGGGAGTGACATGGTGCTGCTTGCGCGCGCCGGAAGGCTCGAGTCCTCGGCGCTCCCGACCGCAGTGGGCCAGCGGATCCCGTTCGAGCCTCCGGTCGGGACAGCCTTTGTCGCCTGGGCTCCGGCCGCGGCTCAGCAGGTCTGGCTGGACCGGCTGGACAAGAATGCAGCACCCGAGACGATCGAGGCGATCCGGCAGACGATGGCCGAGGTGCGGGAGGCGGGCTACTCGGTCGGCCGGGGTCACCGCTGGCATGCCGAGGCGGCAAAGGCGCTCTCACACGAGGAGCCGACGTTGCACCAGGACGAGACCTCAGAGCAGCTCCATCAGCTCATCGGCATGCTGCCGCCCGACTACGAGTCGCCGAAGGCAGCTTCCGGTGATGAGCGCACCATCTCGACACCGGTGTTCGGCCCCGGTGGCGTGGTGGTGATGGTGCTCTCGGCAGTTGTCGCGGGCCGGCGCTCGCTCGCCGCCGACCTTGCCTTCACCGTCGACCGGCTCAGAAGCGCGGCGGCGGCGGTCACCGAGGCGCTGCACGGCGCCGAACCCGAAGGAGCAACTGGATGACGCAGTACGCCTCGATCCACGGCGTCGACTACGCCTCGCTGTTTCTTCGTGCGGGGCTGGGCATCACGATGCTGGCCCATGGCTACAACCATCACTTCGGCGGCGGCAAGCTGCCTGGCACTGCGCGCTGGTTCGAGTCGATCGGCATCACTCCGGGCTGGCTGCACGCGCGGCTCGCGACCTATACCGAGCTGGGCGTTGCCCCCCTGCTGTTCCTCGGTCTGCTCACCCCGCTAGCGGCGGCCGGCGTGATCGGCGTGATGTTGGTAGCGCTGATCTCGAACCACCTGAAGAACGGCTTCTTCATCTTCCGTCCCGGTGAGGGATACGAATATGTCCTGTTCATCACGCTGACCGCGTTCGGGCTCGCCGCCCTCGGCGGCGGCAAGGCATCCCTCGACAACGCCTTCAACATCCCGCACATGTACGGCGGGTACGGCTTGCTGATCTCGCTGCTCGGCGTACTCGGCGCCGCCGGTCTACTGCTCACCTGCTGGACGCCGCCCAAGAAGGAGCCGGTCGCTTAACACCAGGTTGGTCGGCGCTGCCTCGACACGTCACCGGGTTTCGTTCGCCCGGCATCGGGCACCCGCACGTCATGGCACGGACGCTGAACCCGCTCGTGCACCTCGCCCGCCACGCGCCGGCACCGGCCGACGCGCTTCTCCAGCTGGCCGCATCGGTGCTCGGCGACGCGGCGGCCCTCGCGAGGGGCG
>JAICXJ010000050.1 GCA_025980465.1 Frankiales bacterium
TAGCCCACCACCGCGGGGCTGTAGCGCCGCCAGATCTCGGTCAACGCCCAGGACTCGCCAGCCCGGGCTGCCGCAACTAGTCCGTCGTCGTTCGCCCCGTGCCGACCCACATCGACAACTCACGCGCGAAGCGTGGCCAGAGTTCAGTTCGACTCGGCAGAAGCGGTGGTCCGGCGGTGCCGCCGACTTCGTAGGAGGTGATGTGCGATGACCACGACCACCCCGACGCCGAGTGCCGCCGCGACGTATCCGGCGTACTTGCTGATCGTCGTGACATGGCTGCCCGCGACCTCGCCGACCGTGCACCACACGGCGACCCACACGACCGCGCCGATGGTGGTCAGCGTCATGAAACGGCGGAAGCTCATGTCGGAGATTCCCGCGATGATGGCCGCGGCCTGCCGGACACCGTCGATGAACCGGCCGAAGATCACGACCAACCAGCCACGCCGCTCGAAGAACCGCTCGAAGCGGTCAAGCCGGTCCGGCGTGATCAACACATATTTGCCATACCGCTCGGCGAGCGGGCGGCCGCCGTACAGACCGATCGCATAGCCGGCGGCGGCACCTCCGATCGATGCCAGTACGGCGACGACGCCAACTCCGACGATGGTGAGCTGCCCGGTCGCGGCGTACAGCGCGGCGGCGACGAGCACCAACTCGCCTGGTAGCGGAATGCCCATGTTCTCCACCACCAGCGACACGGCCACCGCGAAGTAGCCGTAGTGGCGAAGCGTGCCGGCGAAGTGGTTGAAGACGCCGGGGAGCGGCTTCGGCGACGGCGTTGCCGTCACGGCCGCCAGCAGGTCGATCATCGCCGAGCAGTCTTACAGGCCCGGAGCGCCCCACACCGGAAACCAGCGTGACAAGTCCGACTCGATCTTCAGATCGTCGCCGATCTGCGCTCGCACCTGCAGCTCGCGCGCGTTGTCACGCTTGTCCTTTCCGGTCGGCGCGAACGGGTACCAGGCTCCTCGCTTGTACAGGTAGATCAAGCCGATGGCCGGCTTCTCGCCGTCGATGAACGCGACCAGAGTGCACAGCAGCGCCGGTCCGAAGCCGGCCTCGTCGAGGGTCGAGTTGATCGCATGCAGGTCGGTGACCAGCCCGCTCAGATCGTCCGGGGAGGTACGACGGGTCAGCCAGGTGAAGCCGAAGCTGTCGGTTGTCTCCTCGTACTTGCGAGCGCCGTCGGGCGCGTCGACCGCGAGCAACTGGTCGATCTCGTCGCGCAGACCCGCGAACGCGCCGCCCTCGGCGGCCTTGACGCACACCGACCCGACACCGGTCGGTTTGAGGTCGGCGGCCGCCTGCAGGGTGACCGCGGCACTGGGAAGCGCGAACAGGTCGTCGAGGTCCGGCTTGACCGGCTTGGAGCGCCCGAGAAACGTGTCGAGAAGGCCCATCTACGCGGCGGGCTGACCGAGCTCGACCGAGATCTTGGCGAGCTGCGCCAGCCGCTTCTCCAGCGACGGATGCGTCGAGAACAGCGACGAGATCGAAAAGCCGTTCGCGAGCGCCGGGGTGAAGAAGAAGGCGTTGAACGGCTCGGCGGTGCGCAGGTCGTGGGTCGGGATCCGACCCATGTCGCCGGTCACCTTCTGCAGCGCGGAAGCGAGCGACGAGGGCCGACCGGTGAGAATCGCACCGGAGCGGTCAGCGGCCAGCTCGCGATAACGCGACAGGGCACGGGTCAGCAGGAACGAGATGGCGTACACCACCATCGACACCGTCATCACCGCTAGCATGATGGCGGCGTTGTTCTGGTTGTTGTTGTCGTTTCGGTTTCCCCAGCCACCGCCGCCGAACATCTCGCTGTAGAACGCGAACCGGGTGATCAAACCCGCCGCGACGCCGAGAAACGAGGCGACCGTCATCACCGCGACGTCGCGGTGGGCGACGTGCGAGAGCTCGTGCGAGAGAACGCCTTCGAGCTCCTCGTTGTCGAGCCGCCGCAGGATGCCGGTCGTCGCGCAGACCACGGCACGATTCGGGTTGCGACCGGTCGCGAACGCATTCGGGATGTCGGTGTCCGCGATCGCGACCTGCGGCTTCGGCATGTCAGCGAGGGCGCACAGCCGGTCGACGATGCCGTGCAGCTCGGGCGCCTGTTCCGGTGTGACGATGTGGCCGTGCATCGCGTACAGCGCGATCCGGTCGGAGAAC
Organism: Frankiales bacterium; assembly: GCA_025980465.1. Taxonomy (GTDB): domain Bacteria; phylum Actinomycetota; class Actinomycetes; order JAFAQI01; family JAFAQI01; genus JAICXJ01. The sequence continues at coordinate 2,167 of JAICXJ010000050.1, forward strand.
CAGTACTGGCAGAACAGCACGATCACCGCGATGACGATGACGGCGCCGGCGTTGACGCCATATGCGATGAGCAGCGCCATGACCGCGACGTACAGCGCCCCAAGCAGGAAGATCGTCAGCGTCATCCGGGCGGTGAGGCTGCGATCGGGGCGAATCCTGGTCGTACTCATCCGGGGATGAGTCCCTCCTCTGTCAACAGTTCCTTGACCTCGGCCAACGAGGCGTCGGCCGAGGGAAGCACGAGCTCAGAGACTTCCAGCGAATCGTCGGGCAGCGGCGTACCGAGAGCGCGAACGCGCTCGAGCAGCGATCGAAGCGCATCATCGAAGGCAGCGGCATCGTCGGAGTCGCAAGCGGTTTGGACCGCGGAGTCAAGGCTGTTCAGCTCATCGAGTGCACTTTGCGGCACCTCGAGCTGACCCTCCCCCAGGATGCGAACGATCATGACGACGCCCCGGCGTCCGGTGCGGCTGCCTCCGCCGCAGCCGGGCTCTCGGCACCGCCGATGGCGGCGGTCGCGTCGCCGGCCGGCAGCGCACCTTTGAGCTTGGCCAGCTCCAGCTCGACGTCCGAGCTCGCGGACGTCCGGTCGAGCTCGGTTTGGATGTCGTCCTTCCCGCCCATGATCGTGGCGTCGTCGAGGGCGCCCGATGCAAGCAGCTCGTCGACCGCACCGGCTCGGGCCTGCATCTGCTGGGTCTTGTCCTCGGCGCGCTGCATCGCCATGCCGACGTCGCCCATCTCCTCGGAGATGCCGGCAACGGCCTCGCCGATCTTCGTCTGGGCCTCAGCGGCGGTGTACGTCGCCTTGATCGTCTCCTTGCGGGTTCGGAATGCGTCGACCTTCACCTGCAGCCGCTGCGACGCCTGGGTCAGCTTTTCCTCTTCCGCCTGCAACTGAGCATGCTGGGTCTGCAGATCGGCGAGCTGCTGGTTAGCGGTTGCTCGTCGGGTCAACGCCTCGCGAGCCAGATCGTCTCGTCCGGCCGTAACGGCCTGCTGCGCCTGGGTCTGCAGCTTGTCGGCGCTGGCCTGCAGCTGCTGCATCTGGATCTCGATGCGCTTGCGGCTGGTCGCGACGTCAGCGACCCCCCGCCGAACCTTCGTGAGCAACTCGAGCTGCTTTTCGTAGGAGTAGTCGAGGGTCTCTCGCGGGTCCTCGTGCTTGTCCAAGAGCTTGTTCGCCTTGGCCTTCACGATCAGCGACAACCGCTTGCCCATACCCATGCCGGCCCGACCTTTCCGTCGCCGCGGTCGCGTACTGCTCCCGCCTGCTCCAAGGCTAGTCCTCAGGCTGAACACCGCCTGAGCGGAAGTTTCGCCCGCAGTGAAAGCCTGCCCTCCTAAACTGCACGCCGTGATCCTGGGGCGCCGGTCGACGACAGCGCAGGCGGCTGCGGCCGGCAAGGTTGACCCTGAATCGGCGGCCGGGAAAGGTCGCCCGACTCCGAAGCGGTCCGAGGCCCGGCAGGCCCGACGGGGCGCCCGGCCCAGGAATGCCAAGGAAGCTGCGGCCGCGCGGCGGGAGAGGAGCCGGTCCGAGCGGGCGATGGCGCGGCAGGCACTCGTCAGCGGTGACGAGCGGCACCTGCCGGCGCGTGACGCCGGCCCGGAACGGCGGCTCGCGCGCGACGTGGTCGACTCGCGATTCACCTACGGGCAGGTGTTCTTCGCGCTGATCTTCGTGACCTTCGCGATCGCGGTCGTCAACAACACCATCGCGCGCGAGATCGGCAACTTCGGGGCGTTGATCAGCCTCACCGTGATGGTGCTCGACGGTGCGAGAAATGGGCGCAAGGCGCGGTTCGCAGTCACCGCGAAGTACGGCGCAGATGCCGCGCGTGGCATCTCGTCGTACGCGTTCATGCGCGCGCTGCTGCCGAGACGGTTCCGCCGGCCGCCACCGAAGGTGGCGCGGGGTGAGCTCCCGCGGTGATCACGACCACCGGCTGACGGTCGGCGCGCTAGGCGTGAAGCGACATCGGGCCGTAGACCTCCCGGCCGTCCTCCAGCAGGGTCACCGCATCGACGCCGGCATCGAGCAACTCGCGCCAGGTCTCACCAATCCAGGTCTCCGCGTCGGCCTGGGTCGGGAAGGCGTCGCCCACCGCAGCGCTGTCGGGGTTTACCACGTCGCCGTCGGAGTTCTCGTATCGCCACACCCACGCCATCCGCTCACCCTAGGTTCCCTGAGACCCGTTGCGGCGCCCCGCGTTGACTGACCGTGACGCGGTGTGGTGGCATCGCCGGGCAATCGCCGTGGGCGGGGGAAGCCGGTCGAAGTCCGGCGCTGACCCGCAACCGTAGGCCCCGTCCATCGGGGCGAGCCGGAATGCCTGCGCTCGGCGAGGGCTCCCACGACAACCGTCGAGGAGTGCGGAGCGGAGCCCGGGCGCACCTGTCGTCGACGTGTGCCTCGGGGTCGGCTGCGTGGTCCTCACCGACCAGGAGGATCTCGTGAATCCGATCCATCGAAGCGCGGCGATCGCGCTTGTGAGCGGCGTCGCGGTCGCGTCGCTTGCAGTGCCATCCGCCGCGGCGCCGCACACCAGTCCCACGACCCGCCAGCCGGCCGCTGCTGCAGCCGGATTCCTTGCCCGCCATCTCGTCGGCAGGCATCACGACCACTACGTCGACATCGTCGGCAAGTCGAAGTTCGCCGACGACGGCGAGACCGCGGACGCCGTGCTCTCGATGGATGCCGCCGGTGTCGCACAGACCGCCGCGAAACGAGCCACCGGCTGGCTCGAGAAGGACGCCGGCAACTACCTCGGCGGTGCGGTGCCCGACATCTACCCGGGCTCGGCAGCCAAGCTGCTGCTCGTCGCGAATGCGCAGCACGTCAATCCGGCGAAGTTCGGCAGCATCGACCTCATCGCAGCATTGGTCGGCACCGAGGGATCGACCGGCGCAGCTCCCGGGCAGTTTCAGAACCCGGGCGACACGATGTTCAGCTCGAGTGTCGTCGTCCAGTCCCTCGCGGTGCTGGCACTTTCGGGATCGGCCGGGGTCGACCAGCCGGACGCGAACGCGACGACGTTCCTGAGCGATCAGGCCTGCCCGGACGGTGGCTTCCAGGTCAGCATCCGCACGGCCGGCGCCGCCTGCGGGTCGGAGGACGTCGATGCGACGTCGTACGCGATCCAGGCGCTGATCGCGTCAGATGCGAAGAGCGCAGTGGGGCCGGCGGTGCGGTGGCTGCTCAAGAACGAACGAGCCGACGGCGGTTGGGGTGAGCAACCCGCCAACCGGTCCGATGCCAACTCGACGGCCATCGCCGTCGAAGCACTGGTAGTGGCGCACCGGCACGCCGGAGGCGGCGTGGCGTGGCTGGTGAAGCACCAGGAAGGCTGCCGCGCGGCGCCCGCGAACCGAGGCGCGGTCCGGTTCCAGGGCCGAACCTTCGCTGCCACGACTGCGCTCCGGGCCACCACCCAGGCGGGTGCAGCATTGGCGCTTCGGCCGTTGAACTGGGTCGATCGCACCGGCGCCGGCAGCGCGGCGCCCGTCCTTGGGTGCCCGGCGCATCGTTAGGCGCAGTCCGCCGACAGCGGTCGGGGTGCTGCTGGTGGCCGGTCTGGTATCGGCCGCCGGCAGCACCGCGCTCGCCGCGCCCACGGCGCGCCACCCGATCTGCGTGGCCCTCGTCCTCGACGCCCGGTCGGTCGGCGGTGGTGTCACCACCGGCTGCGCCAAGGTCACCGCCGGTGCGACCGGCGTCGACGTCCTGCAGGCCGAAGGTCATCGTCTGACGTTTCGCTCCGACGGCTTGCTCTGCACGATCGACGGGGTTCCCTCGACGGGCTGCAGTGCGGTCGACGACACCCATTTCTGGGCCTACTTCCATCGCGCGCCCGGATCGACGAGCTGGTCGTTCAGCAACGAAGGGCCCTCGACGTACCAGCCGGTCAACGACTCCACCGAAGGCTGGGTCTACGACAACGGCACGAAGCTGACGCCCAAGTCGGTCCGGTACGACGCGATCTGCCCACCTGAGGCGCCGCCATCGTCGCCGCGTCCGACTCCCACCGCACTGCCAGGCCGGGTGCCGAGCCACCGGCCGCACCCGCTCGGCTCGCCTCGTCCGACCCGGTCCTCGGCCCGGCCGACGCCGATCGGACCTCGGACGCCTCGCCACAGCCACCGCCACCGCCACCGCACGTCCACGCCGGCGCCGGTGCCGAGCTTCAGCGGCAGCCCGCGGGTCCGGCCGACACTGCACCTGGCCGGAGGTGGGGGCGGCGGCAGCGGCGGGCTGACCGGTGCCATCGTCGCCGCCGTGATCGTCGCGGCGATCGCCGGCGGAACCGTGCTGACCAGCCGCCGTCGCCGATCCCGCCAGCCCTAGGACTGGTAGTAGGCCGCTGCTATCAGCCGGGCGCAGAGTTCGGGGGTCGACTGCTCCTCGTCGACGATCAGGGTGCTCGCCTCGCTGTAGAGCCACTCCCGGCCGGCGTAGAGCAGCCTCATCGCGGCGGTCGGCGACTGCCCGAGCCACGGCCGGTCGGTTCCCCGCACCCGTGCAGCCAAGATCGCAAGATCGGCCCGGAGCCAGACGACGAAGCCGCCGGCGTGGAGCCGGTCCAGGTCGAGCGGGTCGGTGACGATCCCGCCGGCCACCCCCGCGATCAGCGGACCGCCCTCCTCCAGCGCGACCGTCAGCGCCTGCGACTCGGCGCGGCGAAGCGCTGCCATGCCGTCCTCCTCCTGGAGCCGGCGGGTGTCCTTGCCGACCGCGCGGGCCAGCAGCTCGTCGTTGTCGTAGTACGGCCAGCCGAGCAGGTTCGACAACGACTGGCCGATCGTCGTCTTGCCGGCACCCATCATCCCGATGAGCAGAATCCGGTCATGCCTCACCGGACGTGCGGCTCGACGAACGGCGGCTTGACCACGCGCATCGCCGAAGGCTTGCCCCGGACGTCGACCCTGACCTCGTCGCCGTCACCGACCGACCGGGCCAGCAGCGCGAGGCCGATACCCACCTTCAGCGAGGGCGAGAAGGTACCGCTGGTGATCTCGCCGAGATCGCCGTCGTTCCCACCGCGCACCGCCATGTGCGGGCGCGGAATCCCACGGTCTTCGCTGCGCAGTCCCCACAGCAGGCGCGGCGCGCCTACTTCGCGTTCGCGAATCAGTACGTCGCGGCCCCAGAACGCCGGCTTGTCCCAGCCGACCGCCCAGCCCAGCCGGGCCTGGACCGGGGTCACCGCGATGCTCAAATCCTGGCCGTGCAGCGGATAGCCCATCTCGGTGCGCAGCGTGTCGCGGGCGCCCAGCCCGCACGGCAGGCCGCCTAACGGCGTCGCGACCTCGAGAAGTGCGTCCCACAGCACCCCGGCTTCGGCGGCCGGAGGCATCAGCTCGTAACCGTGCTCGCCGGTGTAGCCGGTACGGCAGACCGCGACCGGCAGGCCGCGCCAGTCGAGCCGCTGATAGGCCATGTAGTCCATGGCGGCCGGCAGCCCGAGGGCTTCCAGCACTGCCTGCGACTTCGGCCCCTGCACCGCCAACGTCGCGATGTCGCGGTGCCGATCCGAGATGTCCACACCCGGGGGCGCCGCGTCCTGCAGCATTGCGATGACCGTCGCGGCGTTTGCCGCGTTCGGTACGACGAACACGTCCGAGGTGCCCCGGTAGACGATCACGTCGTCGACCACCCCGCCGGTCTCCTCGTCGCAGCACAACGAATACTGCGCCTGGCCCGGGCCGATCCGGTCGAGGTCGTTGGTGAACGCGGCGTTGACCAGGTCGATCGCGCGGTCGCCGCGGACCACCGCCTTGCCGAGGTGGCTGACGTCGAAGATTCCCACCGCAGTCCGGGTGGCGAGGTGCTCCTCGACGACCCCGGAGTACGACAGCGGCATCGACCAGCCGCCGAATTCCGCCAGCTTGGCCCCGAGCGAGCGGTGCCGATCGGCGAGCGGGCCTTCGATCACCGTGGCGGCGATTCCCGTCGAGGTTGCGGCAACGTCTGTCACGAGCGGCGACGGTATCCGGTCGCCGGAGTTCAGGACGAGCCGGAGCATGACCGGACCCGCCCGTCACAAAGCGGACAAGCATGAATTCTGTCGCGGCGGTGGCGAGAGGCCGTACGATGCGCGGCCATGACCCGGCTGAGCCTGACAACGATGTCGATGACCGAAGTAGCCGCGGATGCCTTGATCATCGGGGTCGCCCGCCGCGGACGCTCCATGGTGGTCGCACCTGGTGCCGAGCGGCTCGACCGGGCGCTGAAGAAGCGCCTCGAGGACGCTCTGAAGGCTGTCGGCGCGACCGGCAAGGCCGGCGAGGTGATCCGGATGGCGACACTCGGCGCAGCCAAGGCGCCCGCCGTCGTCGCGGTCGGACTCGGCGCGGCTCCGGGCCGAGGCGAGCGCTACGACCACGAGGCGATCCGGCGCGCCGCCGGCGCCGCCGTCCGCGAGCTCGCCGGCACCCGGCGGGTCGCGACGAGCCTCGCCGCGGTCAACGGTGACAGCGATCCCGAGGACGTCCGCGCCGTCGCCGAGGGGCTCGCAATCGGCGGCTACGCCTTCCGCAAGTACCGCAGCGGCGCCTCGACGGCCGACCACCGCGCCGCGGTGGCGAGCGCGGCAATCGTGGTTCCCGACGCGCGAGACACCGCGGCGAAGGCGGCCGTGGATCGCGCCACGGTCATCGCAGACGCCGTCACCACGTGCCGCGACCTGGTCAACACCCCAGCCGCTGACCTTCACCCCGCCGACCTCGCCGCCGCCGCCGAGCAGCTGTGCACCGAGGTCGGATGCACGGTCGAGGTGTCAGATGAAAAGAGTCTGGCCGAGGGTGGGCACGGCGGCATCGTCGGCGTCGGAAAGGGGGCCGCGAACCCGCCCCGGCTGGTGCGGATCGGTTACACCGGCGGCGCCGCAGGTGCGCCGGCGATCCACCTCGTCGGCAAGGGCATCACGTTCGACTCCGGCGGCCTGTCGATCAAGCCGGCCGCCGCGATGGAATGGATGAAGGCCGACATGGGCGGCGCCGCCGCCGTACTGACCAGCATCCGCGCAGTCGCTCAGCTCAAGCTCCCGGTCAACGTTGTCGGGTGGCTGGCGTGCGCGGAGAACATGCCGAGCGGCTCGGCGATCCGGCCGTCCGACGTGCTGACGATGCGCGGCGGCAAGACGGTCGAGGTGATGAACACCGACGCGGAGGGCCGGCTCGTCATGGCCGATGCGATCGTGCGCGCCTCGGAGGAGAAGCCCGCCGCAATCGTTGACATCGCCACCCTGACCGGTGCGGCGCTGGTCGCCTTGGGATCCCGGGTGTACGGCGTGATGTCCAACGACGACGAGCTTCGCGACGAAATCGTCGAGGCTGCCGAGCGGTCCGGCGAACGAAGCTGGCCGATGCCACTTCCGGAGGAACTGCGAGACTCGCTCGACTCGCAGACCGCTGACCTGTCCAACATCGGTGACCGATACGGCGGGATGCTGGTCGCCGCGATCTTCCTCAAGGAGTTCGTGCCCGACTCGGTCCCCTGGGCGCATCTCGACGTTGCCGGCCCGGCATGGAACGAAGGCGACGAGCACGACTACACGCCGAAGGGCGGGACCGGTGTGCCGGTGCGCACGTTGGTCGAGTGGCTGGCGGCGAGAGCAGGCTGATCTTCTTCCCTGCCGCGGGGGTAAGAATGAGGGAGCACCCGTCCGCAAGGAGATGACACCGTGGCAGAGCTCACGACCGCCGACATCGTCATTCTCGGCGGCGGCAGCGGGGGCTACGCCTGCGCGCTGCGGGCGGCCGAGCTCGACCTGTCGGTGATCATGATCGAGCGGGACAAGGTCGGCGGCACCTGCCTGCACCGGGGCTGCATTCCGACCAAGGCCTTGCTGCACGCCGCCGAAGTTGCCGACGCCGCGCGGGAAGGCGAGAAGGTCGGGGTGCGATCGAGTGTCGACGGCATCGACATGACCGGCGTCAATGGCTACAAGGACGGGGTCGTCGACCGGCTCTACAAGGGCCTCAGCGGACTGGTGAAAAGCCGCAACATCACGGTGGTCGAGGGATCGGGCCGGCTGACCGGCGCGACCACAGTGGACGTGGACGGCACGTCGTACACCGCCACCAAGGCAGTGGTGCTGGCGACCGGCTCGTACTCCCGCTCGCTGCCCGGCCTCGAGGTCGACGGCACCCGGATCATCACCAGCGAGCACGCACTCACCCTCGATCGGGTGCCGGCATCGGTCGTCGTACTGGGCGGCGGGGTGATCGGCGTCGAGTTCGCGAGCGTATGGAAGTCCTTCGGCGCGGACGTCACGATCGTCGAGGCGCTGCCGCACCTGCTCCCGACCGAAGAGGAGTCGAGCTCGAAGCTGATCGAGCGGGCGTTCCGGCGGCGCGGGATCAACTTCACGCTCGGCGTCCGGTTCGCCGAAGCCAAGGTGACCGACAACGGCGTCACGATCACGCTCGAGGACGGCAAGACCGTCGATGGTGAGGTGCTGCTCGTCGCGGTCGGGCGCGGCCCGGTCTCCGAGGGCCTCGGCTACGAGGAAGCCGGTCTGACGATGGACCGCGGCTTCGTCACCGTCGACGACCACTGCCGCACCAACCTGCCGGGTGTCTTCGCGATCGGCGACCTGCGCCCGGGCCTGCAACTCGCCCACGTCGGCTTCGCCGAGGGGATCATGGTCGCTGAGGAGGTCGCCGGTCTCAACCCGCCGGCGATCGACTACGACGGCGTCCCGCGGGTGACCTACTCCGAGCCCGAGGTCGCCAGCGTCGGAATCACGACCGCGGTCGCGAAGGACCGCGGGTACGACGTCGTCGAGCAGACCTACGACCTGGCCGGCAACGGCCGGGCGCAGATCCTGCAGACCGCGGGTGCGGTGAAGGTCGTCGCGGCGCGCGATGGCGCGGTGCTCGGCGTCCACATGGTCGGCTCGCGGGTCGGAGACCTGATCGCCGAGGCGCAGCTGATCACCAACTGGGAGGCGCTGCCGGTCGAGGTCGCCCAGCTGATCCACCCGCACCCCACCCTGTCGGAAGCGGTCGGTGAAGCGCACCTTGCACTGGCCGGCAAACCGCTCCACATGCACGGCTGAGCGCAGTCCAACCAAGGGAGCCCCTAGCGATGTCCGTCTCCGTCACGATGCCCCGCCTCGGCGAGAGCGTCGCCGAGGGCACTGTCACCCGCTGGCTGAAGGCCGAGGGAGAACGGGTCGAGGCCGACGAGCCGCTGCTCGAGGTGTCCACCGACAAGGTCGACACCGAGATCCCGTCGCCGGCATCGGGAGTGCTGTCGAGCATCAAGGTCGCCGAGGACGAGACGGTCGAGGTCGGCGCCGAGCTGGCCGTGATCGACGACGCTGCGGCAGCCGCCGCGGCACCTGCCGAGCCGGCCGAGGCTGAGCCGGCAGCCGAGGCTGAGCCGGCTGCGGCCGAGGCTGTGCCGGCTGCGGCCGAGGCCGTGCCGGCTGCGGCCGAGCCTGAGCCGGCTGCGGCCGAGCCTGAGCCGGCGCCCGCTCCCCCGCCCTCCTCGGCTGCGGCGCCGTCCGCAGCCGAGGAGGACGACGAGGACGGCGGCCAGGGCCCGTCGTACGTGACCCCGTTGGTCCGCCGGCTCGCAGCAGAGCACGGCGTGGACCTCGGCGACGTCACGGGCACCGGCGTGGGCGGCCGGATCCGCAAGCAGGACGTCCTCGACGCGGCGGCGCGTGGCGACGACGGCGGCGCCCCGCTGGCCTCACCTGTGAGCACCGGCGCTGCCGCCTCGGTGGTGAGTTCGGGCGCGGCCGTACCGGCTGCGGCATCCGCTCCTGCGTCGGTCAAGCCGGCCGCAGCCTCGACGGGCGCCGCCGCGCGTCCGGGACTCGCGCCGGATTCACCGATGCGGGGCAGCGTGGAGAAGCTGTCGCGGCTGCGCACCGTCATCGCCGAACGCATGACCGAGTCGCTTCGAATCAGCGCGCAACTGACGACCGTGGTCGAGGTCGACATCACCAAGATCGCGCGGCTTCGCCAGCGGGCGAAGGCTGACTTCGAGCTGCGCGAGGGCGTCAAGCTGACGTACACGCCGTTCTTCGTCCTCGCCACCTGCGAGGCGCTGCGCGACCACCCGACGGTCAACTCCTCGATCGACGTCGAGGCCGGAACGGTGACCTACCACGACAGCGTCCACCTCGGCATCGCGGTCGACACCGATCGCGGCCTGCTGGTACCGGTGCTGAAAGACGCCAGCGACCTCAACCTCGCCGGCATCGCCCGCAAGGTCGACGACCTCGCGACCCGGACCCGGGACAACCACATCACGCCGGACGAGCTCGGTGGCGGGACCTTCACCCTCACGAACACCGGCTCCCGGGGCGCGCTGTTCGACACCCCGATCATCAACCAGCCTCAGGTCGGAATCCTCGGCACCGGCGCTGTGGTCAAGCGGCCGGTCGTCATCGACGACCCGATCGCCGGCGAGGTGATCGCGGTCCGTCACATCGTGTACCTGGCGTTGACCTATGACCACCGAATGGTGGACGGCGCTGACGCAGCGCGGTTCCTGACGACGGTCAAGGGACGCCTCGAAGCCGGCGAGTTCGAAGCCGATCTGGGGCTTTAGCGGTCATTGCGGGTAGGACGGCCGAGGTGAACGTCACCATCACCGGTGCCTCCGGCCTGATCGGCGCTGCACTTGTCCATTCACTGCATGCCGACGGCCACCAGGTCAGGCGACTGGTCCGCCGGGCCCCACGGTCGGCCGATGAGATGCAGTGGGATCCCGGTGAGCACACGATCGAGCCCGGTGCCCTCGATGACACCGACGTCGTGGTCCACCTGGCCGGTGTCGGGATCGGCGACAAGCGCTGGCGCCCGGAGCACAAGCGCGCCGTACTCGCCAGCCGGGTCGACGGCACCACGACGATCGCCGAAGCCGTTGCCGAGCGGAAGGACCGGATCCGGGTGCTGGTCTCGGCCAGTGCGGTCGGCTGGTACGGCGATCGCGGCGATGACCTCCTCACGGAGGCCGAACCGCACGGCACCGGCTTCCTCGCCGACGTGGTCCGGCAGTGGGAAGCCGCGACAGTCGCCGCGTCGGACGCCGGGGTGCGGACGGTGTGTATTCGGACCGGCATCGTCCTGAGTGCGGCCGGCGGTGCGCTCGGGCGGATGCGGCCGATCTTCAAGGCCGGCCTCGGTGGCCGGCTCGGCTCAGGTCGGCAGTGGATGCCGTGGATCGCATTGTCCGATGAGCTGGCGGCGATCCGGTTTCTCATCCACCACGAATCAATCGACGGACCGGTCAACCTCTGCGCGCCGGACCCGGTTCGCAACGCTGAGTTCACCGCCGCGCTTGGCCGAGCGCTGCGCCGGCCAGCGGTCGCGTTCGTCCCCCGGCTCGCGCTGAGGGCGGCGTTCGCCGACTTCGCCGATGAGGGTCTGCTCGTCAGCCAACGGGTGGTGCCGGACGTGTTGTTCAAGGCCGGCTTCGAGTTCGGGTACGGCGACATCGACGCCGCTCTCCGCGCCGTAGCGTAGAGATCAGGGCAGGATCGAGCTCACTCGCCATCCGTTCGGGGTGCGCACCAGCATCATCGTGTAGGCGCGGGCCGGACGTGCCGCGCCGGCGCTCACCGTCGTACCGTCGCGATCGACCAGCCGGTAGGCGGTGAGGCGGTCGACCACTCTCAGGGTGGCCGCCGACTGGGTCGCCGTCGTCACGCTGATCCGCTGCACCGTCGCGGTGAAGCCGGCGGCACGCAGGCCGCGGCGGGCGAGTGAACGGACCGATGCCTCGTCGACCGCCAGGGCAGGCGAGCCAGTCAGATACACATTGCGTAGCAGCGACGGTCGGGCGGCAGCGAAGGCTTGGGCCCGGGTCGCATCGAGGTAGCCCACGATCCCCCGCCACCCCGCCACGCTGGTGAGGCCCGACGGCGACGTCGCCGGTGTCGGCGTGGTGGTGGCCGGGGCCGGCTCCCGGCGGGTCACCACACCTGGAGCGGGAGGCGCCGAGGCGGCGCGGTGCAGGTGGCCCCACCCGGCGGTGCCGAGTAGCACCAGACCGAAGGCGAAGATCCCACCGACCGTGAGTCGGGCCGGGGAGGTCCGCGACGGTCGACCATCCGCGATCCGCTGACCCGCGTGTGGGTCGCTCCCCGCCAACCCGCCAGCCGAGAGTCGGGTCGTCCGCGGCCGGGAAGGTGGGGCACTGGCTTCGGAGGTGACTGACCGCGGTGGTGGGGTAAGCGGACCGGTCAGCCGCAGCGTTCGGGTTGCGGCGGGCGAGTCCGTCGCGGCAGCCAGCCCGGCGCCCGGGGGTGGCCCGGCCGGCGCGAGCGGCTCGGCACGGCAGGCCGCCATCAGCGCCTCTCCTAGTTCGGCTGCGGTCGGGCGGGCCACGGGGTCCGGGTCGATCGAGGCCTCGATGGCGGCGACGAGCAGCGAGGGAGCCGCGGGACGAAACCGCGACAGCCGGTCGTTGCCGATCCGCGGCGGCTGGCCGGCGAGCGCGGTGAATCCGATTGCGCCGAGGGAGAAGACATCGCTTGCCGCGCTCGGCGCGGCGCCGAGGAACAAGGCCGGCTCTCGGAAGTCGGCCGTGGCGTCGTTGACGGCGAGGTCAACGCCCAGCGCGAGAGCGACCCCGGCATCGGTGAGCAGGGGCCGGCCGTCGGCCGCAATGAGGATGTTTGTCGGAGTGAGGTTGCCGTGGACTGCACCGACTGCGTGGACGCGCCCTACCACCGATGCGATCGGCGCCAACATCGTGACGGCTTCGCCGGCATCGAGACTGCCACGGCTACTCAACACCTCGGCAAGGTTGCCGCCCGCCGCGTAGGCCATCACCAGGATGACCTCGGTGTCGGTGACGACAACCTCGCGAACGACTGCAACGTGGCGACCACCCACTTCGGCAGTCACCGCGGCGTCACGACGAAGCCGCTCGACGACCGCCATCGCCTCCGGCCGCAATCGCTTGAGCGCCACCACCTCGCCGGAGGCCAGGTCGCGGGCCCGATAGACCTCGCCAGTCACGCCGAACCCGAGCAGCTGGACGATGTCGAATCCCTCGAACGCAAACTCCGGCATCCCCGGATTTCAACAGCGATTCAGTCGACGTGTCGTCGCGTATCCACAGGGCTGACGTCGTCGGTTGCCGACGCCTTACGGCGTACCGTGGATGCGTGACGATGCCGGGGCTGGAGCTGGTGCGCCTCGGCACGGTCGACTACCAGGTCGCCTGGGAGCGACAGCGGGTGCTGCACGCCGCTCGGGCCGCCGGTCAGGCCCCCGACACGGTGCTGTTGCTCGAACACGAGAGCGTCTATACGGCGGGGCGGCGTACCGAGCCGTGGGAGCGGCCGCTGGACGGTACGCCGGTGATCGACGTCGACCGCGGCGGCAAGATCACCTGGCACGGACCGGGTCAGCTGACCGGCTATCCCATCGTCGGCCTGCCCGACCCGGTCGACGTCGTGGCGCACGTGCGGCGGCTCGAGGACATGCTGATCGCGGTCTGCGCCGGGTACGGCGTGGCAGCCGGCCGGGTCGACGGCCGCAGCGGCGCCTGGGTCGCCGCCGATCGACACGGGCCGGACCGCAAGATCGGCGCGATCGGCGTCCGGGTCGCCCGCGGCGTCACGATGCACGGCTTCGCCCTCAACTGCGACTGCGATCTCGCGGCATTCGGCCGGATCGTGCCGTGCGGAATCAGCGATGCCGGAGTGACCTCCCTGAGCGCCGAGCTCGGCCGGGATGTGACGGTTGCCGACACCCTTCCGGTCGTCGAACGCGAACTGCAGCGGGTCCTCGCGGTGGTGACGGCGTGACTGCCTCGCCAGACGGGCGGCGGTTGCTGCGGTTGGAGCAACGCAACTCACAGGTGCCGATCGAGAAGAAGCCGCCGTGGATCAAGACCCGGGCCCGAATCGGTCCGGAGTTCACCGCGCTCAAGTCGCTGGTACGCCGGGAAGGGCTGCACACGGTCTGCGAGGAGGCCGGCTGCCCGAACATCTACGAGTGCTGGGAGGACCGCGAGGCGACGTTCCTCATCGGGGGTGAAGCCTGCACCCGACGCTGCGACTTCTGCCAGATCGACACCGGAAAGCCGGCGCCCCTCGACCGCGACGAACCGCGTCGGGTCGCCGAGAGCGTAAGGACGATGGGCCTCCGGTACGCGACCGTGACGGGGGTCGCGCGCGACGACCTCGACGATGAAGGTGCCTGGCTGTACGCCGAGACGATCCGCGAGATCCATCGGCTGAATCCCGACACCGGCGTGGAGATCCTGGTGCCGGATTTCTCCGGCCGGCCTGAACTTCTTGCCCAAATCTTCGGCGCCGCGCCAGAGGTGTTCGCACACAACGTCGAGACGGTGCCGCGGATCTTCAAACGCATCCGCCCTGCGTTCAGCTATGCCCGATCGCTCGACGTCATCACCGCGGGTCGCGAGGCCGGCCTCGTCACGAAGTCAAACCTGATCCTCGGCCTGGGCGAGACCCGCGAGGAGATCGAGGCGGCACTCGCCGACCTGCACCGGGCTGGGTGCGACCTGGTGACGATCACGCAGTACCTGCGGCCATCACCACGCCACCACGCCGTGGAGCGGTGGGTGAGGCCGGAGGAGTTCGTGGAGCTGCGCGAGCTCGCGGAGGAGCTGGGCTTCGCCGGCGTCATGAGCGGTCCGCTCGTCCGCTCGTCGTACCGAGCAGGTCGGTTGTACGAGCAGGCCGTCGCCAGCCGGATGCCGCAGAACTGACCGCCGTCGTTCACCGGCAGGCCACGTCGTGACACATGCGGCGAGGATCGTGAGTCGCATGCCGGAGATATCGCGACGCCTCGTGATGACGATCCGGGCCGACGGCAGGTCGCCGGAGCGAGCTTCCCGGTGACCCGGTCACCTGCCGCCGTCGGCGGCTAGTCCCGAGGCGCCGCGCATCGGCGCGTCGCACTTCTAGACTCGCTGGCATGGCCAGAAGTCGCAAGTCGCCCGCCAAACAGTCGCCGCCAGCCGCCAAGGGTGGCGGCAAAGCTGCGGCCGCGGCGCCGGAGCAGCAAGGTCGGGTCGCCCAGTTCCGGGCAGTCTGGTCGATGACCCGCCAGGCCGACCCGCGGATGCTGCCGCTGGTGCTCGGACCGGCGGTGCTCGTTCTCGCCGTGCTCGTCGTGGTCGGCATCCTCACCGGCCACGTGATCATCCTCTCGATATTCGCGGTGCTGCTGGCGGTCATCACCGGTACGTCGATCTTCGGCCGTCGAGCCACCCGCACGATGTACGCGCAGGTCGAGGGGCGGCCTGGCGCTTCGGCGGCGGTGCTGCAGGGGATGCGGGGCGACTGGCGGGTGACGCCGGCGGTCGGCTTCACCCGCAACCAGGAGCTGGTCCATCGCGTGCTCGGCCGTCCCGGCGTCGTGCTGGTCGGCGAAGGCGCTTCGATCGCCGCGATCCGCCAGCTCATTACCGACCAGAAGCGCCGCATCGGCCGCGTCGCGCCGGAGACCCCGATCCATGAGCTGATCGTCGGCGAGGACGACGAGAACCGAGTGTCGATCCGCCGGCTGCAGACCAAGATGATGCGGCTGCCCCGCGCGTTGAAGCAGAAGGAAGTCAACGCGCTCGAATCGAGGATGAAAGCGCTGGGCGGTCCGAACGTCCCGCTGCCGAAGGGCCCGATGCCGACCCGGATGCCCCGTCGTCAAATGCGCTAGCCGCGAGGGGTGATGCCGAGGGCACGGCCGCGGAGGACGGTCGACCTGGCACCTAAGCGCGTCGAGAAGTTCTGGGCACGCAGCCCCGTGGGCTAGCTCATCGGGTGCGCAGCATCACAGTCCCGGCCGCGCGGTCGTGCATCGCGCGGCCGCTCGCGTCGACGATCACCGCCGGCGCGATCACCGCCAACAGCAGCGTGCGGAACAGCACCCACCTCAAGGCGGCTCGGCCCGAACCGTCGGCCCGCACGACGGCAATGCCGAGCAGTTTCATGCCAGGTGTCTGGGCCGCCACGGCCACGAACACGATCTCGATCAGCAAGAAGCCGACGTACGACGCGAGCGTGTGGCGGCCGCTGTTGTGGAATCCACCGTCGACGATCACGGCGAGCAGGTCGGCCAGCAGTCCGTCGATGAGGAACGCCCCCAGCCGGGGGCCGAAGCCGGCGACGCTCCCCGGTCCGGTCAGCGGGTACGACGAGGTCTCGCCGGCGTACAGGTCCTTCCCACTGCCAGCCGAATCGGACCGTGTCACGGCCTGAACGCTAACAACCTCGCCGTGGTGCTAGTCGACGACCGCCGCGCGGGCCAGCAGCTCGAACCAGATCGTCTTGCCACGACGGGCGCGGGTGGTCCCCCACGAGCTGGCCAGCCGCTCGACGAGCCACAGACCCCGACCACCCTCGTCGTCGACCCCGGGAGCGACCACCCGGGGATGGCCGCCCGGTGCCCGGTCGCTGACCGAAACCCGGACCCCGTCATCGGGCAGCCGTTCGAGGTCGATCTTCACCCGGGTGCCGGCGTGGCGCACGGCGTTGGTGACGAGCTCGCTGCAGAGCAGGGTCGCGTTGTCGCTGATCACGCCGAGGTCCCAGCTGTTGAGCACGCCGCGGACCAGGTCGCGGGCCTGCGCCGGAGCAGAAGGTTTGGCTGCGAGCGTGAACTCCGCCGTCGTATCGCCTGAGAGGCGACGACGTCGGAGCCGGACGCTCATCACCTCAGGCTAGGGGGCGCCTGGAGCCCGACCGGCTGATTTCACACTGTGACTGTCCCCGTGTCGCGGCCAGCCTTAACCCACTACGGCAGTCCGGTGTAACGCGGCTGAAACACCCCCGTGACCGCCACTCAACCCCGATTTCCTACTGTGGCGTGCAGGCCGGGCATCCGGACCGATAGTTTTCCCCGCGTCGGCACCCGCCGGCGGGAGGCGACGTGGTGGGCGGGAAGTCAGCGCCCGAGGAGGAAGCAGACGTAGATGTTCAGCAGCGCCGACGAGGTCCTCTCGTACATCAAGAAGAACGACGTGCAGTTCGTGGACGTTCGTTTCTGCGACCTTCCGGGAATCATGCAGCACTTCACCTTCCCGGCTTCGAACTTCGGGGAGAGCGTCTTCACCGACGGCCTGATGTTCGACGGCTCGTCGATCCGCGGCTTCCAGCAGATCCACGAGTCGGACATGTTGCTGCTGCCCGATCCGACGACGGCGTACATGGATCCGTTCCGTCAGCACCCCACGCTGATCATGAACTTCGTCATCCACGACCCACTGACCGGTGAGGCGTACACCCGCGACCCGCGCAACATCGCCCGCAAGGCCGAGGACTACCTCAAGGGCTCGGGGATTGCTGACACGACGTACTTCGGCCCTGAGGCCGAGTTCTACATCTTCGACGACGTGCGCTACGGCACGACTCCGAACTCCTCCTACCACTACCTCGACTCGATCGAGGGGGCGTGGAACACGGGCAAGGAGGAGCCGGGCGGCAACAAGGGATACAAGCCGAACTACAAGGGCGGCTACTTCCCGGTCCCGCCCACGGACCACTTCACCGACCTTCGCTCGGAGATGGTCCGACAACTGCTGGAGATCGGGATCGACGTCGAGATGCAGCACCACGAGGTCGGTACGGCCGGACAGGCCGAGATCGACTTCCGGTTCGGCACGCTGCTGAAGACCGCCGACAACCTGATGAACTTCAAGTACGTGATCAAGAACGTCGCGCGACAGCACGGCCGCACCGTGACGTTCATGCCGAAGCCGATCTTCCAGGACAACGGCTCGGGCATGCACTGCCACCAGTCATTGTGGAAAGACGGCGAGCCGCTGTTCTACGACGAGATCGGGTACGCCGGCCTGTCTGACATGGCTCGCCACTACATCGGTGGGCTGCTCAAGCACGCGCCGTCACTGCTGGCCTTCACCAACCCCACGACCAACTCCTACCGCCGGCTCGTGCCTGGCTACGAGGCGCCGGTCAACCTGGTCTACTCCCAGCGCAACCGCTCGGCCTGCTGCCGCATCCCGATCACCGGCTCGAACCCGAAGGCGAAGCGGCTGGAGTTCCGGGTGCCGGACCCGTCCTGCAACCCCTACCTTGCGTTCTCCGCGATGCTGATGGCCGGGCTCGACGGCGTGAAGAACAAGATCGAGCCGCCGCAGCCGGTCGACAAGGACCTGTACGAACTGCCGCCTGACGAGCTGGCGTCGGTCGCGCAGGTGCCGGGATCACTGGAGAAGGTGCTCGACGAGCTCGAAGCCGACCATGACTATCTGCTCGACGGGGGCGTCTTCACTGCCGACGTCATCGACACCTGGGTCGAGTACAAGCGAGAGAACGAGGTCGACCCGATTCGGTTGCGCCCCCACCCCCACGAGTTCGCCCTGTATTACGACATCTAAGGTCCCGATTTCCAAGATCGTGATCAAGGCTCTGAACTGCGGAAATGCTGTTCTCAGCGGTCGCAGTTCGCACATATGTGCAGCAACCGAACGTCACTCGCTGCGGTGAGGCTGACGACGCCCTGACCTGCGCAAACGCTGATCAGGGCGTCGGCGGCACGGCGAAGCGGAGGCTGCCTTCTGTTCTGCGAGCAACCAGAGAGCAACCAGCGCTGCCTATAGCTCGAACTCGCCAAGCGGCTCGAATCACGACTTGAACCGAGCGCGCGGTTCTAACTGGCGAGGTACCTCTCGATGACTGCGGCCAGTTCCCGGTCAGGGCTGATGTGCCTCTTGTACAGCGGGCTACAGGGGGTTTCGGCCAGCTGCACCGACAGGCCGAGCAGGTCGTTCGCGAAGTCGCCACGGTGATGGTCGGCGAGGAAGCTGAAGTCGCTCATCGTTCCGACCACACTGCGGTTCGCGGTGGGTGCGACGCGGCACGTTGACATCGCCGCGGTCTCCTCTGTGATCACCGCAGTCGGTACGCCGTGGGCCGCAAGCACCTCTGCGACCGCGGCCGGGAACCGGTCGAGCAGAGTCCGAGTCGGAGCGAACGACATGAACACCGGCAGGAGCGTCGAGGCATTCACGAACAGCGGGACTGCCGGGCGCCAGCGCAAGACGGTCGCATACCAGGCCCCGAGAATCGTCGTCGAGGTGTCACCGTCGGCTGCGGGTGTAGCCGTCACCCGGTCCCGGAACCGTTGCGTCCCGTGGATGATCACCATCGGACCATCATCGGGGGTCGGGAGACTGCCCGTCCTTTCTCGAGCAGAACTGGCTACTTGTTCACTTCGGCGAATCGCTCGGCAGCGATCTGGATCGGCACTTACAGATCGCCCAACGATCATGAGGAACGCAGCAGAAATCGGGCCGATCTGCGCTGCCTACCTCATGATCGTTTCTGCGTAGGCAGTGTTCGGGAGCGCCGGTACTGGTCGATCAGCCGCGTGCGAACTGTGTGAACAGGACCGTCATTCTCGATCGGCTCCTCAACCGAGCGGATGAGGAATCGCGACGGCGAGCCAGCGTGCGAAAGCCTTGTAAGTTTTCGTTCACCGGCCCCTTCCGAGCTGATCGGAGCAACCGCCGTACCGAGTTGATATCGTGATATCATCGATTTATGGCCCAACTGATCGTCCGTCAACTCGACGAGGACGTGAAGCTCGCCCTACAACGCCGAGCACGAGCGCATGACCGCTCGACCGAAGAGGAGGTGCGCGAGATCCTCCGCGCCGCCGTCGGGGCGTCGTCGCCCGCCCCGGTAAGACTTGGCTCGGCGATCGCTGACCGGTTCCGGGGACACGGCCTGCGTGACGACATCGCCGAGTTGCGCGGACAACCGGCACGTCCTGCCCAGTTCGACAAGTGATCATCCTGGACACCAACGTCCTGTCGGCGCTGATGCGCGACCGACCTGACCCCGCCGTCCTCGACTGGCTCGATGACCAACCCGCCGAGTCGGTCTGGACCACCAGCATCACCGTGCTCGAAGTCCGGATGGGCCTCGAGCTCCTTCGCGCCGGCCGGCGCCGCACCCGACTGGAAACGTCCTTCGACCAGCTCCTGCAAGACGACCTGGACGGCCGCGTCCTCGCGTTCGACACAGCCGCCGCTAACGCAGCCGGGATCGCTCTGGCCGAAACCCAGCGAGATGGCCGCTCCACCGAGATCCGCGACGGGCAGATCGCGGGCATCGCCCTGGCCCGCCGCGCCGCGGTCGCGACCGGCAACACCCGACACTTCGAGCCGCTCGGCGTGACCGTCGTCGACCCTTGGAATCTTGCCTGACCGACCCCCGCGGTACCGGTCGATGCCGGTCGCTCACCCTCGTTGCGCAAACTCCGAGCAACCAAGGAGCAACCGAAGATCATCCCGTCGGGTAAAGCTGCAGGTCAGTGGCTGTCGCATGAATGGCGGCGTGGCGGCGGCGTTCTGGGGTAGCCGGCCGCGACGATGA
>JAICXJ010000012.1 GCA_025980465.1 Frankiales bacterium
CGCCGAGCTTCCACATCGGCGGTGGGACTGACGAGGTGCAGCGCACCGTGATCGCCGAGCACGTCCTGGGCCTCCCTCGCGAACCGAAGCCCTGACGCGCGCTACTTGCCGGTGAAGATCGGCGGGCGGCCGGCCAAGAACGCCGCCAGTCCTTCGATCCCGTCGGCGGTCGCAGCGGAGTGTGACAGCGCCTCGCCCTCGGCCGCGAGGTGATCAGGGTAGGACCGTGACCAGCTGTCATGGACTAGGCGCTTGGTCGCGGCGAATGACCGGGTGGGGCCGGCAGCGAGCCGTTCGGCCAGCGCCCTGGATTCAGTCACGAGCTCGTCGTCGCTCACCACTCGCGAGACCACGCCGAGCTGCAACGCTTCGGCGGCGGAAAGCGCTCGGTTGGTCAGTGCGAGCTCCATGGTTCGTCGGGTCCCGATTAGCCGCGGAAGGAGCCAGCTCACGCCGCCGTCGGGAGACAGTCCGATCGCGTTGTAGGCGAAGACGATCTTCGCGGACTCACTCGCAATGACGATGTCGCCGATGGCCAGCAACCCGATCCCCGCACCCGCCACCGCACCGTGAGCGGCGACGACCAGGGGCGCGTCAAGGCGGGCCAGTACTGACAGCGCCGCGTGAAGATGCGAGGTCACATCGCGAAGATGCTGCGGCAGGTCCTTGCCGTGCGCCGCGAATGACTTGAGATCGCCACCGCCGCAGAACGCGCGGCCCGAGCCGTTGAGGAGTACGGCGCGGACGTTCGGGTCGTGGCTGATCGCGACCGCGACCTCGAGCAGTCGCTTGGCGAACGGCAGGTCGATCGTGTTCAGGTTGTCGGGCCGGTCCAGCGTGACGTGCGCGAGGCCGCCGTTCGTGCGCAGCGCGACCCCGCCGGTCGTGGTGTCAGTCATCGCGGCGACAGTCTCCAGGACGACTCCTTGTCGACACGCGGCTCGCCAGGCAGCCCGAGCACCCGCTCACCGAGGATGTTGCGCATGACGTCGGTCGTGCCGCCGCCGATCGACGTACCGCGGCTCACCAGGTAGCAATAGGTGATCTCCGCGTCGTCGCTGTCGTCAAGCGCTCCGCCGTCGCCGCCCATCAAGGTCGGTTGTGTCATCTCGTAGCTGTCGATCAGCAGCGCGGACGGGCCGGCGAGCTGCATGCACAATTCCCAGATGCGTTGCTGGTTCAGTGCCATCGCGAGCTTGGTCGTCGAGTTCTCAGGCCCCGGTGTGCCACGTTCGAGACTCGCCTTCGCCCGGGTGGCGGTGAGCCGGATGACCTCGGTCTCGATCCAGGTCTGAAGAAGCGCGTCGCGCAGCGCCGGGTCGCTTCGGCCGGTCTCGCGCCACAGCCGGACGGCATTGCTGATAGGTCCGCTGCCGCGTTTCGTCATGGTGAGCCCGGACAGCGCGAGCCGTTCGTTCATGAGGGTGGTCACGGCCACCTGCCAGCCCTGTCCGACCTCGCCGAGGCGATGAGCGTCGGGGATTCGTACGTCGGTGAAGAACACCTCGTTGAACTCGGCGTCGCCGGTGATCTGACGCAGTGGCCGGACCTCGACTCCGGGCGCCGTCATGTCGACGATGAAGTAGCTGAGTCCGGCGTGCTTCGGAGCGTCCGGATCCGTGCGAGCGAGCAGTAACCCCCAGCGCGCGATGTGGGCGAGCGTCGTCCAGACCTTCTGGCCGTTGACCACCCAGTCATCGCCGTCCCGGACCGCCATCGTCGACAGGTTCGCGACGTCGCTTCCGGCGCCGGGCTCGCTGAACAGCTGACACCAGATCTCCTCGCAGCTGAACAGCGGCCGTAGCAACCGGTGCTTGAGGTCAGCGCAGGCCCAGGCGTTGATCGTCGGCCCCGCCATCCCGACGCCCATGAAGTTGCGCAGCACGTTGCTCGGTGCGCCGGCTGCCCGCAGCGCCTCATCGACTGGCATCTGAAGGCGCGGATCCAGGCCGAGACCCCCGAGACCCTCCGGAAACTGGACCCAGGCCAGGCCAGCGTCGTACTGCGCTGCCCAGAATTCCTCGGGTGGGGTTGTCGCCGGCGGGTACGCCGCAACAAGCTGGGCGACGCGAGCCTTGACCGCGTCGACGCCAGCGCGGTCAGGCATTGGCGAGATCGGGCTCGGTGGCGAATCGCGGTGGGTGTCGCGGCCAGGGGTGTGCCTGCTCGATCTGGCGTGCGACGGAGAGGATCAGGGCTTCGGCACCGCGAGGCCCGACGACTTGCACCGACGGCGGGACCCGGTCGGGCTCGGCACGGACCGGGATCGCGGCGGCCGGCATTCCGGCGACGTTCCATTGCGGGGTGAAGCCCGCGAACATCGACGCCCTCATGTTGGCGATCCAGCTTCGGCGTGACCAGCCCTCCGCTGGGATCCGCCAGTACGCGACCGTCGGCGTGAGCAGTAGGTCGTAGTGGCCGAAGAAGTCGACCATTCGCTGGTAAAAGGCGTGGTATTGCTGTTCACGCAGCAACCCGAACCGTTCGATCATCCGGCCGATCAGCACGCCGGGCACCGTCCGATGCTCGAGCTGACGGATCGAAAGCCCAGTCGCCTCCTGCGCGATCCCGGCCAGGCCGCGGGCACCCGCGATCGCCATGATGTCGTTGCCATACGGCGGGTCGGCGGGCACGACCTCGTGCCCGCTGTCGCGAAGGACACCGGCGATCGTGTCGACCGCGGCGAGATACCGCGGGTCTAGCTTCCCGGTCATGACCGGCTTCACGGACAGCGCGATCCGCAGCGACGACGCCGGTGGGCTGACGATGGCGAGTTCGGGGCGCTGTGCCATCACCGACAGCCCGAGTGCCGCGTCCGCGACGGTGGTGGCGAGCGGGCCGTGGGCGGCGAGGCCGTGCCACTCGGCGGGCTTGACGCTGGGCACGAGGTCGAGGCCGGGCTTGATGCCGAACAGGCCACAGGCTGCGGACGGGATCCGGATCGAGCCGCCACCATCGCTGCCGTGGGCGAGCGCCACCATCCCGCTGGCGACGGCGGCGGCGCTGCCGCCGCTCGAGCCACCCGAAGCGAGCGTGGGGTCCCACGGGCTGCGAGTCACCCCGAACGCGCTGTCAGTCGTCGCTCAACCGCACATCTCCGGGACCCGGGTCTTGCCGACGATGACGGCTCCGGCGTCGCGCAGCCGGGTCACGAGGGTTGCATCGGCGGCTCGCGGTCCCGGGTCCGTCGCCAGTGATCCGTTGCGGGTAGGCAGACCCGCGATGTCAACGTGGTCCTTGATCGCGATGGGGACGCCAGCCAGTGGCAGTTGCGAGAGGTCATCGCGGGCGTCGATGGCGGCCGCGTCGGCGAGCGCCCGGTCGGCGCACACCAGCTGGAACGCGCCGAGCTGTGAGTCGACGGCGCAGATCCGCTCGAGGTGGGCCCGGGTGACGGCCCCTGCGGTCACCGATCGGTTGCGAACCAGCTCGGCCAGCTCCGCGGCTGTCCGCCCCACCAGTTGGTCGTCCATCGCCTGACCGTCCTCGACTCGACGCCGCCGTCCGCTGCGTTAGTCGTTGTTAACATCCGCGGATTGGCCGGTCAAGCCTGGTCGGTCCGTCGCTATCGGGCTACGGTGCCCGCAACACCAGGAGTGGCTCGGCCGATTGCTACGGGAGGCACGATGGGGTTCATCCAGATCATCGAGTACCGGACCAGCCGGATCGATGAATTCAACACGGCGCTCGACGAGTGGCTAGCGACGACCCAAGGCCGGCGGGCTGGGACCCGGGCCATGCAGACGAAGGACCGCGACGCCGACAACACCTACCTGCAGATCGTGGAGTTCCCGTCGTATGAGGAAGCAATGGCCAACTCCAACCTGCCGGAGACGAGCGACTTTGCCGCCACGCTCAGCTCGTATTGCGACGGTCCGCCAACATTCCGCAACCTTGACGTGCTCCGCGAGGAGAAGATGTAGCCACACCACTCCAGATCGGATCCGTTGAGCGTGCTCGGCCAGGGATGATGGTCGGGACGGGCGCGCGATAAGGGTGTGGAGTGGCAGAGCAGCCGAGCGGCACGGTCACCCTTGTGTTCACCGACATCGAGGGTTCGACCCGGCTGATGCACGCCCTCGGCGAGAGCCAGTATCGGGCCGCGCTTGGCGAGCACCGGAGGATCGTCCGCAGCGCCTTCACCCGCAACGGCGGCTACGAGGTCGACTACGAAGGCGACTCCTTCTTCTACACCTTCCAG
The DNA here is from genome assembly GCA_025980465.1 of Frankiales bacterium. Lineage (GTDB taxonomy): Bacteria > Actinomycetota > Actinomycetes > JAFAQI01 > JAFAQI01 > JAICXJ01. The sequence goes on from JAICXJ010000012.1 coordinate 4,202, forward strand.
ACCGCCGACGACGCCATCGCCGCGGTCGTTGAAGCGCAGCAAGGCCTCGCCGACGGACCGGTGACGATCCGGGTGGGTGTCCACACCGGCAGCCCGCAGCTGGACCCGCCGAAGTACGTCGGGATGGCGGTCCACCAAACTGCGCGGATCATGAGCGCTGCGCACGGCGGCCAGGTGTTGCTGTCGGGGGCGACCCGCGAACTTCTCAACGCCGAGGTCGCGGTGTCCGACCTCGGGCAGCACCGGCTCAAGGACATTGCTGGCCCGGTCCACCTCTTCCAGCTCGGCAGTGACACCTTCCCGCCTCCGAAGTCGATCGCGGCGTCGAACCTGCCGACGCCGGTCACACCACTGCTCGGTCGCGACGAGCAGCTCGACGATGCAACGCGTCGGCTCGACGCGACCCGGTTGCTCACCATCACCGGCCCGGGCGGAACCGGCAAGACCCGGTTCGCGGTCGAGCTCGCCACTCGATCGCGGCGGCAGTTCCCGGACGGTGTCGTGTGGGTGGCGCTCGACGCCGTACCGGATTCCGCCGCAGTGAGCGACACGATCGCTAACACGATGGGCGCGAAGGTGCCGCCGGCGGAACACGTCGGCGACAAACGGATCCTGCTCGTCCTCGATAACTTCGAGCAGGTCGTCGACGCGGCACCCGCTGTCGCGCAGCTCGTCGCGGCCTGCCCCCACCTGCGCGTCGTCGTCACCAGCCGTGAACTGTTGCGGGTCGTCGGCGAGAGTGAGCTCCCGCTGCCACCGCTCGCCATCGATCCGGCAGTTGAGCTGTTCTGTGACCGGGCCGGGATCGCGCCGACCTCGGTCATCGCCGAACTGTGCGAGAAGCTCGACCGGCTCCCGCTGGCCCTCGAACTCGCTGCGACCAGGGCCCGAATCCTGCGCCCTGAGGAACTGCTCGACCGGCTCGGCCAACGACTCGACCTGCTCAAAGGACGGCGCGACGCCGACCCGCGGCAGCAGACGCTGCGCGCGACGATCGAGTGGTCCCACGACCTGCTCACCGATGAGGAGCGAGCACTGTTCGCCGCACTCGGCGTGTTCGTCGGCGGCTTCACACTTCCCGCCGCCGAGGAGATCTGCGACGCCGACCTCGACGTTCTGCAGTCGCTGCATGACAAGAGCCTCGTCACCGCCGACGCCGGCCGGTTCGCGATGCTGGAGACGATCCGGGAGTTCGCGAGGGAGCGCTTCGACCGACTTCCGACCGCGGCCGAGATCACGCGTCGGCACGCCGAGTGGTACGCCGACCTCGCGGCTGAGGGGAAGCCGGCACTCGAAGGAACGATGGAGCAGCGGCGATGGCTCGCGATCCTCACCGCTGAGCTCGGCAACATCCGGGCCGCACTCGCCTGGTCGCGTGATGCGGAGCCGACGATCATGCTCGGGCTGACCAGCCGGCTGGGCATCTTCTTCTGGCTCGCCGGCTATCCCGCCGAGGCGCTCGGCTGGATCGAGGAGGCGCTCGCCGCCTGCGCCGGTCTTGGCGATGAGGTGGATGCGGCACGGGCCGACACCCGTGAGTTCGGTGCCTGGCTTGCGACCTTCCTCGGCCAGACCGACCGCGCCGCGGCCCACGCGGAGTCCTGCGCCGAGCTTCATCGCAAGCACGGCAACGATCGCGGGCTGGGTCGCGCATTGCGCGAGCTGGCGAAGGTGACCTCCGACCGCGGCGAGAAGGCGCTGGCCCGGTCACAGCTCGAGGAGGCTGCGCTCCTGTCGCGCCGCGCGAGCGACGACTGGAACCTCGCGATCGCCCTGAACAACCTCGGCGACCTCGCCTTGTCCGAGTCGAACTTTAAAGACGCCCTCCAGCTCTGCGGCGAGAGCCTCGAGCTCCGCAGGCCCCGCGGCGACCTCTGGGGCAGCGCGATCTGTCAACTCAACTTGGGATTCGCCTCGATGGGACTCGAGCAGTACGACGAGGCCCGTCGGGCCTTCGCCGCCTCCTTGGAGCTGGCCGATGAGGTCGGCCCGATGGTGCTGGTGGCCGAGTCGCTGGTGATGCTGGCCGCGGTCGACGTCGAACGCGATCCGCAACGCGCGGCGTACCTGATCGGCGCCAGCGAGGTCGTGTTCAGCCGCACCGACGAGGTGTTGCAGAAGTGGGAAGCCGAACTCCTCGAACGGACCATCGCCGGAGCCCGGACGCGGCTGACGGCCGAGGAGTTCGAGGTTGCTGCTGACCGCGGTCGCAACGCCGACCGCGCGGAGGTCTTACGAGTCGCGACAGCTATCGAATCGCCGCAGCAGCGCTAAGTCAGCCGCTGGACCGCCGGCGACCTGTCGACATCGCTTCCAGCAGCGTGTCGGCACCCGGGACAAAAACGCCGGTCTTTCCGGTGGCGTCCCATCGGACCACGTACGGCGGGGTGCCGTCGGGGCCGTGCGTCTCGACGATCTCGCCGGCTCGGTCCGGCTCTCCGACGCGCGCCGATCGAACGATGAAGTGGTCACCAGGCTTTGCGTGCATTCGTTGCCTCCTTTGAATCGGGTCCGCGAGTCGTCCGATTCCGGGCAGTCCCAGCCTCGCCCTGACGGGCGCAGAAGGCAAGCCGAGGCTCAACCCTCCGGCGCATCGGAGAGGCGGCGGTCGATCTCAGCGCCCATGACCCTGCAGTCAGTCGCAGGGTGGTCGTACCGGCAGTTCAGCGCGGCGGCCAGCAGCTCCCGGGATCGCTGCAGCATGGCGATCTCGGCTTCGAGCGCTGTCAGTCGGCGCCGGCCGATCGCCTTCCATTCCGCCGCGGTCGTGGCGCTGAGGACGCCGTCGATGTCATCGAGTGACAGTCCAGCATCCTGCAGCAGGCCGATGAACACCAGCCGGCGCAACGTCTCGATCCGATAGCGGCGCTGGCCCGAGCTGCGCGCGTCAGCCGGCAGCAGGCCGCGCCGTTCGTAGTAGCGGATGGTGGAGGTGGGGACGCCGGCCTGCCTCGCCACGTCGCCGATCGGGTAAAGGTCCGTCACGCCAGCTATTGACTTGAACCCGGGTTCAACTGTCAACGTCGCGGCATGACCTCCCGCAACCTCAGCGTCCCCAATCACCACGCCCACTACCCGCACTTCATCGGATTCGGTGGGCTGCTCGCTGCCGCCAGCATGGTGCTCGGCCGTCAGAGCGACGCCCGGCTGGCTGCGCAGCGCAGTGGCCTGCACCCGGGCGACACCGTGGTCGACATCGGCTGCGGTCCCGGCGCGGCGGCGCGGCACGCTGCCCGGCTGGGCGCCAGGGTCACCGGGGTCGACCCGGCTCGGGTGATGCTGCGGGTCGCTCGGCTGCTGACCAGGTCCAGGTCGGTCCGTTACCTGGCGGGCTCGGCCGAGCAGCTGCCGCTGCCCGACGGCGCCACCTCGGTGGTCTGGACGATCGCGTCGGTGCATCACTGGTCCGAGGTCGATGCCGGGCTGAGCGAGGCCCGTCGGGTTCTTGCACCGGGCGGTCGGTTCGTGGCGATCGAGAAGCAGACCCAACCAGGCGCCCGCGGCCACGCCAGCCACGGCTGGACCGACGAGCAAGCAGAAGCATTCGCCGAGCGCTGCCGCGCCCACGGCTTCACCGACGTAGCGGTCGGACAGCACTCGACCGGCCGGCGTCAGACGGTGAGCGTGACCGCCGCGACCCTCTGAATCTGCGACGTGACGCAGATCGCCGCGCTCTGCGTGCTTGCTACTGCTAGCACCGGGTAGACCTGGGAGCGAATCACCTTTCCCAGACCTACCAAGGAGATCTTGTGTCAAATACCGACTCGGGACCCATCAGCGGTCTCACCGAGCGGCTGAAGGGTACGGCGAAGCAGGTCGCCGGCGCCGTCACCGGCAATGAGGACCTCAAGCGTGAGGGCGAGATGCACCATGACAAGGCCGAGGCTGCCGCCGAGGCGGCGAAGCTGAAGGCCGACGCGGAGCGCGAGGAGAACAAGGCAGAGCTCGTCGCCCGCGAGCAGGAGGTCGAGGCCGAGCGCCAGCGGATCGCTGCCGAAGCCGCGGCCGAGCGCCGTGAAGACGAGATCGAGCGCGAGCGCCTCGTCGAAGAGCAGCGGATCGAGGCCGAGGCCCGGCGCCGTGAAGCTGCCGCGGAGCAACAGGCGCAGGCCCAGCAAGAAGCGCTCAACCGCCAGGACAAGCAGGCCGCGATCGAGCGGGCGAAGGCGGAGCAGGAAGCAGCCGAGCTGAAGGCGCAGGCAGCCGAAGCAGAGCAGCACGCCGAGCTGCTCGACCCCGACAACGTGGAGGCACGTTCATGATCACCGACATCCTTCGAATCGCCCCCCGGGCGGTCGTCACCGGCTACCTGCGCGCTGCGCGGCTGCCGCTGACCGCGGCCGAGCGAGTGGCGAAGCAGCAGGGCAACGAGGCGTGGCCGCCGGCGCTCGCCTTCGAGGCGGCCCAGGCCACCGTGGAGACCGTCGCCGGTTCGCTGCTGCGCGACCCGGACATGATCGAGGACGGCCGGCTGCGGCAGGCCAAGGTCGCGAAGCTTCGCAAGGCCGATGCGTTGAACACCGAGGCTGAGTTCGAGAAGGAGCAGGCCCGCCAGGTCGAACAGCAGCGCAAGGCCGAGATCGCCGAGCAGCGCAAGCAGACGATGCAGCAGGCGAAGCAGCGCAAGGAGAACGTCGAGCAGCAGGCCGCTGCCGAGGAGCGCAACGTTGGGGCCAAGGCTGCGAAGAAGGCCGCGGCGGTCCGCCAGCAGAAGGCGAAGCAGGAGAAGTTCATCGAACGTCGCGAGCGGACCGGTCGGACGCAGGCTCTCGACGCCGAGGCGAAGGCGCTCGAGATCGTCAAGGACGCGCTCGAGGCGGAGGAGAAGACCGACGTCATCGACGCGACGATCGAGGGCAGCAAGCAAGCCCGCAAGACCGGCTGATCAAGCACTGCACGAGAAGTGGGTCCGGCGTCGCCGGGCCCACTTCCTTGTGTGGTGCGGGGCAGTTATGCCAGACGGCGCTGCGCGACCCGGCCGGCGTCGGGCCAGCGGACGTCGCGCGCCCAGCCGAGGAGCTCGAACCAGCGGATCAGCCGGGCCGATGAGTCGAGCTGGCCTCGGCCAACTCCGTGTCGTGCTGCTGTCGGGTCGGCGTGATGGAAGTTGTGCCAGCTCTCGCCCATCGAGAGGATCGCGAGCGGCCAGAAGTTGGTGGAGCGGTCGCGGGTGCGGTACGGCCGTCGCCCGGCGACGTGACAAATCGAGTTGATCGCGAACGTCACATGATGCAGCAAGAAGATCCGCACCAACGACGCCCACAGCAGCGCGCCCGCGGCCACCTCGAACGAGCCTGACACCGCCCACGCGATCGCCGGCGGCACCAGGACAGACAGCGCCACCCACAACGGGAACAGCGCGTGGATGCGGGCGAGGTCACGGTCGTCGAGTAGGTCGGGTGCGTAGCGGCGCTTGACTGCCTGCTTGCGGTCGAACAGCCATCCGGTGTGCGCCCACCACAGTCCCCGGGTCAACCCGCGGAACCCGCCGCCGTACCGCCACGGCGAGTGTGGATCGCCGTCGGCGTCGGAGTGCTGGTGGTGCTTGCGATGGTCGGCGACCCAGCGGATCACGCCGCCCTGGATCGCCATTGACCCGGCGATCGCCAGCGCGATCTTCACCGGCCGGTTCGCCGTGAACGAGCGGTGGGTGAGAAGTCGGTGGTAGCCGACGGTCACGCCGTGTGCGGTCACGACGTAGAAACCGATCGCGAGGCCGACGTCGAGCCAGTTCACGCCGCGGCCCACGATCGCCAACGCGATCCCCGCGACGACGGCAAGCGCCGGCAGGATGACGAAGGCATAAAACGCGACGTGCTCCCACTTGCTGCGGTACTCGTACTGCTGCGGCTCGACGGCCGGTCGGATTGCAGTCATCGTCATGGGGAACAGACACCTTCGTCGTGAGTGGCGCCGCGCTGCTGCGACGAGTCGGGCGCCCCAGGGTTCGATGCGGAACGACCATGATCAGCATGCCCCCGGAACTTCTCGAATATCTGTGAGCGGTCGAGCCGGTTGCGAGATCGTCGCGGATCTCTCGCTTGTCATTCGCCACTATCGGCGTTTTGTCCCCCCGATGCCCGGGAACCCCGGTTCCAACCAGTTGTTCGGTTCCTCCGTCACGGGGACGGATCAGGAGGACGCAATGGATGCAATCGGCCCGGAAGAAATCGAAGCTGAAGGCGCCGTGGCACTGCCCAACAAGGAAGTGCTCTCGCTGCTCGATGTGAACGCCAACGTCGACCTCGGCCTTGACCTGGCCGCGCCGGTCGACCTCGCTGCTGCAGCCAACCTCAACGTCGCCGCGCCGATCGAAGCCGCCGCCGCTGCGAACGTGCTCAGCCCCGGCGCCGAGGTTGTCGGCGAGGCGCAGCAACACGGCGTGATCGACCAGAACATCACCGGGTCGGCCACCGCGACCGCTCCCCAGCACGCGACGGTCACCCAGGACAGCAGTCCCACAACGTCCGGCACGACCGGCACGACCGGCACCGAGACCGGTACGCCGACGACCGGCACCGCACCCGTCGCCGATGCCACCGGCACTGCACCCGTCGCCGATGCCACCGGCACTGCGACCGACGCTGCGGGCACCGCAGCCGGCACTGCGGCCGATGCGGCCAACTCGGTCACCGGCGGCGCGGACTCGCTGCTGAACGGCGGCAGCCTGCTCGACGCGAACATCACCATCGACGCCAACGCGAATCTTGCTGCACCGGTCGACGGTGCGATCGCGGCGAACGCCAACGTGGCGGCGCCAATCGATGCAGCTGTCGGCGCGAACATCGGCTCGCCGGACTCGGTCGCCGAGGCGGTGGCGCCCCAGGATGTCGTCATCGAACAGAACATGGACAACGTCAGCGCCGACGCCACTGCGCAGCAGGACGCCGGCGTCTCCCAGCAGTAGCCGGCGCCTTCACCTCACGCTGCGATGACCACGACGCTGCCGTCGTCGCAGACAAAGCCGGGGCCGGCACGGGGCGCGGTCGACGTCCCCGAGCGACCGGGGCGGGCCGAGGGCGTCGAACTCCTCGGCCCGGTCAAGGGTTCTGGCTACCGCGCCGGCACCGGGCTGGTACGACGCGCCGACGGCCAGATGGTCCAGCTCGGGCCGCTGATGTACGCCGTCCTCGAGGCGGCCGACGGCAGCCACAGCGCGCCCCAGCTTGCCGATGAGGTCTCCGAAAAGCTGCAACGGCAACTCACGGCTGACCAGGCTCAGCAGTTGGCCGCGAAGCTTGCGGCGCAAGGCCTGCTGGCCGGTACCGAGCACGCGGCACCACCACGCCGTAACCCGCTGCTCGCGCTGCGGTGGAAGTTCCTCCTCACCAACCCGAAGATCACCCGGCGCATCACGGCGCCGTTCGCTGGGCTGTTCCACAGCTGGATCATGTGGCCTGCGTTGGCCGCGTTCGTCGGCGTCTTCTGGTACGTGCTGTTCGAGAAGGGTCTGGCGGCGGCGACGGCAAAAGCCTTCAACAACCCGGGCATGTTGCTGACCGTCTTCGCGCTGGGAGTGATCTCCGCCGGTATCCACGAGTTCGGTCACGCCGCCGCGTGCCGGTACGGCGGCGCAACCCCGGGTGGTATGGGCGCCGGCCTGTACCTGGTCTGGCCCGCCTTCTATACCGACGTCACCGACGCCTATCGACTGGACCGCCGCAGCCGTCTGCGGGTCGACCTCGGTGGGCTCTACTTCAACGCGGTGATCTCCGTTGTCACGTTCGGCGTCTGGCTCGCCGTCCGCAACGACGCGCTGCTGCTACTGATCGGTCTGCAGCTGCTGCAGATGGTCAAGCAACTCTCGCCGGTGATCCGCGCCGACGGGTATCACATCCTCGCCGACGCGACCGGCGTACCGGACCTGTTCGCCCACCTTGGGCCGACCCTGCGCCGTCTTATTCCTGGACACCGTCACGAGCCATCGGCACTCACCGGCCGGGCCCGCGCGCTCGTCACGCTGTGGGTGCTGATCATCGTGCCAGTGCTGCTCAGCCTCATGGTCGGCGCGGTCCTCGTGCTGCCCCGGGTGGCGACGTCGGCGTGGGACAGCGGCCGTCATATCGTCGACGACATCCCGCATCAGTCGACTACTGGTGTCCTCGCCTCGCTGCTCCGCCTCCTCGCGCTCCTGCTGCCAGTACTGGGCAGCAGTTACATCACCGTTCGTCTTGCCACCATGGCGGTACGTCGCGGACGGGCCTGGAGTCGGGGGCGTCCTGGTCGCAAGATCGTTGCGGTGATCGCCGCCGCCGCTGTGGTGGCGGGGCTGGTTTGGGCCTGGTGGCCGAGCGGCCAGTACCAGCCGGTGCGGCCGAGTGAGCGCGGCACCATCGGATCGTTGGTCGCAGATCTCAGCGCGCCGAGCGCGGCGGTCCGTCCGACCGTGGTGCCCAGCGATGTCCAGCTGAGCCCGGGCCGCCACCTCGCACTGGTGATGGTCCCGGTCGGTGGACCGACCGCTGTGCACCCGGTGTTGATCGTGCTGCCTGGGCAGGGCTCCTCGCCGCCCGTGGCAGTACTCACCGGCGCGCCGAGCGGCGCTCCGACGCCCACGGCCGGCACCGGCTTCCCGCTCCAACTGCCGACCCAGGTCGCGCCGAGCAGCGCTCCGTCGTCCGGAGGTGTTTCGTCGGGGCCATCGTCGGGCGGCAGCCTTCCGTTCACGCTGCCCTCAGCGCCAGGACCTGGCGACTCGCAGGCGCTCGCGGTCAACACGACTAACCACGGCGTTGTCTACAACGTCGACTACGGCATCGTGACGATCAGCAACGGTGCGCCGGTCACCAACACCAACTCGGCGTACGCCCTCGCCAACTGCACCGCGTGCACAACCGTCGCCGTCTCGTTCCAGGTGGTGCTGGTAATCGGTCAGAGCAACCAGATTGCTCCGATCGACAAGGCCGAGGCCCTCAACGACAACTGCCTGGCGTGCATGACGACGGCGATGGCCGATCAGCTCGTCCTCACCTTGAATGCGCAGCCGTCGCAACACCTCATGCACGAGCTCATGGCAACGCTGCGCACGCTCAACGTGCTGCCGCTGCTCGGCGCCGCTGGCACCCCGCAGGCCATCGAAGCGGTGGTCCAGAAGGTGCAGGACCAGGTCGTGTCCGAGCTCGCCGCCAGCGGGTTGCTGGTCACGCCGAGCCCCACTGCGTCGTCGCAGGCACTCGCCACCGCATCGCCGGGCGCGACTTCGTCAGCGGCGGCTCAGGTCACCTCGAGTCCGTCGCCGTCGGGTGGATCCGCTGCGGGCCCGTCGCCAACCGCTACGACGTCGGCCACCCAAGCAACGCCATCACCGTCCGCCACAAGCGCGACCGCCACGGCGTCGAGTTCTCCCTAACGCACCCGGGTCCACGCCGGCGACGATGCAGGGTGGGTGTCGTAGGCGGACTGGCCGGCCATGAACTCGGCGCGCTCCAGCTCACCTGTCTGGACGCGGACCAGATCGCGGAAGAACTCGAACCGCTCGATGCCGGGCGTGATCACGATGAGTAGTTCAGCGTCACACCCCGGCGCAGCCGCGAACGCATGGCCGGTCTTCGGCGGGACGACGACGAGGTCACCCATGGTTGCGGTGACGACCTCGTCGCCGGTCAGCAGTTCGGCGGTACCGCTGATCAGGTAGAACAGCTCGCTGGATCCGGTGTGTAGGTGCGGGTTCGCACCGACCACGCCGTTGCGCAACACGGTCTGATGCACGCTGACCGCGCCGCCGGTATGGCTCGCGTCGAGCAGCAGCCGGATCATCCCAGCCGCCCCGGGCAGAGTCTCGGCGTCAGCTGCCCGGGCAACGGCGCCGTACCGGGGAGCGGCGACTGCGGTCACGGTTGACGGCCGAGCAGGCCGAGAAGCCGGTCCAACAGCGGCGCATCGGCCGGGACCGGCACCTCCGGTCCGAGTTGGCCCCCCGCGCGCAAGCCGTCGAGCGGCACGGCACTCCACAGGCCGTACGCCATCGCGACGTGGTCGGGGTCGGTGGTGACCGTCCGGCCGAGCGCGGTCGCGAGGTCCCAGGTGTGGACGAGGACCTCGCCGATGTTGATCGTCAGCGCGACGGCTGCCGGGAACGTCCCATAGAAATAGGTGCGCTCGCCCTCGACGCCGGCCTCCCGCCAGGACGCGACGTTGTCAGCCGCGACTGTCGCCCACACTCCTGCGATGTCGCCGTCACCGAACCGATCGCTCTCGTCGTGGACGCTGGGCAGCCCCCGGTTGACCTCGGACTGCATCTTGCTCTCGCCGAGCAGATGGTTGAGGAGCGCCCGGACGTCCCAACCGGCGCACGGCGTCGGTGCGCTCAGATCCTCGTCGCCGACCGTGGCGACCAGTTCCGCGCCGTACTTCCAGGCCTGTTCGAGTGCGTCGATCTGGCTCATCGCAACCACCTTCATATAGAGTGGATCTAAATTCTGACCATAATGAGGTTCTAGTGTCAAGTGGCGGGCTCGACAAGAAGCGCGGCTACGACGCGACCCGGCGACGCGAGCGCGCCGAGGTCGAGCGTGGCGCGACCCGCAGCCGGGTGATCGCCGCGGCAACGAAGCTGTTCGTGGCGAACGGATACACCGGTACGACGATGGCCGCCATCGCGAGGGAGGCCGGGGTCGCGCTTCAGTCGGTGTACAGCGCGGGTCGAAGCAAAGCCGACCTGCTGCACGCCGCGGTCGAGCGGGCGGTGGGCGGTGACGAGGAAGAGGTAATGGTTCACGAGCGGCCGGCGTTCACCCGGATCGCCGAAGTCGCCGATCCGGTCGAGCAGATCCGGCGGTTCGTGGCTGTCGTCATCGACATCCACCAGCGCTCGGCAGGAATCCAGCGCGCCCAGATCGAAGCCGGCGCCGTCGATCCGCTAGTCCACGAATGGCTCACCGACGCCCACCATCGCCGGCTCGCGACCATGGTCATCGGGATGGAGATGCTTCCGGCCGATCGGCTGCGGCACTCGGTCGAGGAATGCGTTGACGTGATGTGGGCGCTGGCAAGCCCGGAGGTCTTCGACCTTCTGCTTCGCGTCCGCGGCTGGGACTGGCCGAAGATCCATCAATGGCTCGAACAGGCGGCGATCGACCTGCTGCTCACCGACTGAGCGGCGTACGGCTACCCCTTCGCTGCGCAGCCGCGGTTGCGCATGTTGGACGAGCGCACGTCGCCACCATCGAGCCAGTACGCCGAGGCGTAGTAGAACGACAGCAGGTTCGCCGCGCACCTGCCCTTGATCCGGTACGGCAGGTTGCCGGCGAACGGGTTCGTCGGGTCGGCGAGCGCGCGGGTCGCGGAGTAGCGGCCGACACCGATCGAATGGCGATCCGCCGATCCGTTGAACCGCAGCGCGATCAGTCGTCGCAGCCCGGACTCCTCGTGTTTGAGGTAGCGGTCGAACCACGCCAGGGTGTAGTAGAAGGACACCACCTGGCCGTAGCGCGACGCCGGCAGCGAGCCGATCGCCGACTGCTCATCCCACTCGTAGTGCGTGCTCGCCCGCGGCGTGACAACCATCGAGTCGATGCCCGCCTTCACCATCTGGTCGAAGTCGGTCAGGTGCTGGTTCGGGTTCGGCGGATCGCCGGGCAGCTTCGGGGTGGCGAAGGTGGGGAACGCGTAGTCAGTGCCGAAGTACAGCGCCGGGGCGTGGATCTTCGAGGTCAGCGATGCCGGGATCGGCAGGTCTAGATCGTCGTACGACACCACCGCCTTCACCTGCTTCATCGCCTGCCCGATCGGTGTCGCGGCCGCGGCGCCGAGCGAGTGGCCGGCGATCCCGAGCTCGTGCTGGTCGACTTCTCGCCAGAGCGGGTTGTAGTGCAGCGTTCCCTTCGCGTTGCTGCCCGTCGCCCATCGATAGGGGTGGCGAGGCGTCGAGATCGCGAATTCCGCAGCCGACTGCGTCTCCGGCTTGTCGGTGGTCGGAACGTTTCGCAATGGACTGCTCGGCGGGTGCGAGAGCACCTCCGAGTCGCCCTGGTCCTGCGGGTCGATCATCAGCACGACGTACCCCGCCTCGGCGAGTCCCTCGCCGTACCACCAGGCCTGTTCCTTCGCTTCCTGCAGGCCGGGAGAGAACGTGACGACCGGATAGTTCGCGCCGGGATGCGGGTTGGGGGAGAACAACTCGGCGGACAGCTTCGCGCCGGTCATCGACAGGAAGGTGAACTCCTCGAACTGGCCTCGTCCCATCGCGACCCATCGGGTGGGCACCCGGAACGGGTCGCCGCCGGCTGGCAGCACCGCGCCCCACGACCGCAGCCGCGGGTCGCTCACGGCTCCGAAGATCGCGCCCGGATTGCTGCCGGCGAACTCCATTGCGGACAGCGCGATCCAGTCCGGGTTGGCGACCTCGTCGAGCAGCCGCTGCGTCGAGCAGAGCATGTTGCCGAAGTCGCGTTTCACCCACGCCGACCGCTGCGTCTTCGGGTTCGGATTGCCCACCGGCGCCGCACAACCGGTCGGTGTTTGTGTGGCCGGCGCTGCAGCCGAGCCGTGATGCGAGGCCGGACTGCCGGCGGCGACCGCGCTGCCGGCGACGATCAGTACGGCGGCGAGCGCCCCGGCAGCGCGCAGCCGCCCGGTGCGCTGCCTCGGGTAGCCAGGCAGGGACACCTAGGAGGTATATCGCCTCGAACTCGATCTTCGCGTGGCAGGTCAGGTCGAAACGATCATGAGGTAGGCCGCCGACGCGCCGGCGTGTCGCGCGGCAATCCTCATGATCCTTTCGGTTCGGGCGGTGCGGCTGGCAGCCGGATGTCGATGCCGGCACCGCCGAGCGGCGAGCGACGGAGTGCGATCGAGCCGCCGTGGCGGCGCACCTGTTGCGCGACGATCGCGAGTCCGAGCCCACTGCCGGCCGCCGACGTCGGGCCGCGGGCGAACCGGTCGAGCAGTTGGTCCACGCCCTCGGCCGGAAAGCCGACTCCGTCGTCATCGACCGACAGTCGCCATGAGTTGCCTTCGCGATCCAGGGTGAGCGCTACGGCGGTGTCCCCGTCCAACCGCGCGTGCCGCTCGGCGTTCGTCAACAGGTTGTCGATCACCATGCGTAGCGATTCGCGGTCACCGCGCACCAGCACCTGGTCCTGCGGTGCGTCAACGGTGAGCCGCAGTCGTGGATGTCTTCCGGTGTCACGGGCCGCCAGCTCGATCAGGTCGGCCAGATCGACTGGCTCCTCACTCGCCGCGGAGAGATCACCGACAGTCAACGCATGCAATGCCTCAAGCGTGCCGGCGATCCGCGCATGGTCGCTCGCCAACGCATCGATGACCGATCGATCCGCGGGTCCGCCGGCGGCGAGCAGCTCGAGGTTCGCACTCATGCTGGTCAACGGCGTGCGCAACTCGTGGGCGGCGTCGGCGGCGAACGATCTCGCTGCCTCGAGTGCCTGCTGCCGTGTCGCGGCGCTGGCTTGGATCCGGTCGAGCATCTCGTTGAACGCCTGGCTGACGGTCTGGACCTCCGGCGGTCCGTGCGGCGGCGCCCGTACCGCGAGATCGTCGTCGCTGCCGATCCGGCGGGCAACGTCGGCCAGCTGGCGCAACGGGCGCAGCTCGCTACCGATCACCACGAGCGAGACCAGCACGATCGCGATGAAGGCTCCCGCACCGATGAACAGCACCCGTCGATGAATCGCCCGGGCGGCCGCGCGAGTCGACGCCAATGGCGCCAACAGCTGCACTTGTGCGGGGGCCGCGACCCGGCCGAACACGCGGTTCGGACCACCAGGCCGCGGCAACACGTTGATGGTCTCGATCCGGTACGCCCGACCACCGATCGTGTGAGTACTCAGACCGGTGGACAACAGCCCGAGTGGCCCGGGCAGCGGAAGGCCCATCGTCAATGTCACTGCGCCGGAGGAGCGGTCCATCACCCGGATCGTGCGGTCGCCGTCGACGCCGCCCGCCGCGCTGCGGCGCAACTCGCCCGCGATCCCACTCGTTGCCAGCCGGGACACCGGGCCGGCGACCGTCTGTGCCTGTTGGACCAGATCGGAGTCGAGCTGCTGTCGCTGATCGCGTTGGGTCAGCCGGATGATGAGGAAGCCCGAGATCACCAACACGATCGCGGCGATGAGCGCGGCGGCCAGAGCCAGCCGGGTGCGCAGCGTCACGGCAGCCGCAGGATGAAGCCGACCCCACGCACGGTATGGATCAGCCGCGGCTCGCCTGACGCCTCCGACTTTCGCCGCAGGTAGCCAACGAACACGTCGACGACATTGGTGTCGACGTCGAAGTCGTAGCCCCAGACCTGCTGTAGCAGCTGCTCGCGGGTCAGCACGAGGTCGCAGTTGGTGACGAGCGTGTCGAGCAGATCCCACTCGCGCCGAGTGAGCTCGAGCTCGCGTTCGTCGCGCCACGCTCGCCGCGCGGTGCGGTCGACCCGAAGGTCGCCGACACTGCGGACGTCGCGGTCGGGCGCGTCGGGCGGCCGCCGTCGCAGCAGTGCGTGCAACCGCGCGGCGACCTCCTTCGTCGCGAACGGCTTGCTCACGTAGTCGTCCGCGCCTGCTTGCAACCCGGCCACCCGGTCGTCGACCTCGCCGCGGGCGGAGAGGATGCAGATCGGTACGTCGCTGCCGGCGGCGCGCAGCCGCCGGGTCAGCTCGACGCCGTTGATGCCGGGCATCCCGACGTCGAGCACGATCGCCGCTGGCCGCTGGGCCTCGGCGTGCTCCCACCCCTCGAGTCCGTCCCGCGCCGTGACAGCGGTGAATCCGGACTGCTCGAGACCGCGCTGCAAGGCAGTGCGAATCGCTTCGTCGTCATCGACGATCAGCACGAGCGGGCCGGCCACGAGTGGATTGTCTCGCTGGCGCCGGGTCGATCAGTGCAGCAGCCAGCGGTGCAGCCGCGCCAGGATGTGAAGGCCAGGACGGGCGACGCCCCGGGCGCGCAGTGCCTGCACGCGTTGCGCGATGAGCTGCGAGAAGTCACCGTCCTTGATCGCCTGCTCGATCTTTGCCGCGACCGCCGGCTTGATGTGACCGGCCGTCGCGGCGGCCTCAATGCGACTAACGATCACGGAGCGGATCGCTGAGTCGAGCGTCGCCGAGCTGATTCCGGCCTTCGCGGCGACATCGGAGACGAAGCTCTCGTAGCGCTGCTTCGCTGCGGCGGCGTTCGGGGCTGGGCCGTTGCTGCCGGTGATGGCGGCGGCGAGCTGTGCTGACGGATTAGCGGAGGCGGCCGGCGTACCGCCGCCCGAGTGGGTGGCCCAGCCGAGCGCGAACGTTCCAACAAGTGCGGCAATCGCGACTCCGGCGGCGATGGCTCGTTTCATCACAACTCCTCAGAACTTGGCAGTGCGTCGTGCCCAGCATCCGACCGGTCTTTGTGGATTCCGTGAGATCTCGCGTGACCAGGTTTCGATCATGTCGCGACCACGGCCCGCGAAAAGGCCGCACCAGCGCCACTGCGTGATGCATGGCGGTGGTGCCGCCCGGCTCAGCGGACGAAGAAGTTGACTTCCTGTGCGTCGTAGTCGACAGCGGCGTCGAGCATCTGGTCGCCCATGATGCTGGCGGCGGCAGGTTGCACGAAGACCCGTGCCCCACCGTCCTCGATGACTTCGTCGCCGACCTCCGGTGCGGCCACCAGCGCCAGATTGACAGCGCCGAAGTCGCCGTCCGCTGATGTCGGCTCGGTCGCAAGCCGGACTCCGGCCCCGGTGGGCTCATCTGCGGTGAGGGCTTGGATCGCTTCTCGGGCGTTCTCGGTCAGCGTGATCATGTGTGAGCCTCCCTTGCGCCTGGCGTCGAGGAGGGCATGCCCCGAGCGAGGCGGGGAAACCCGCGCCGATCGGATGAGGTCAGCCGGAACCGCGGGTAGCGAAGGCGTTGGCGGTGCGCATCGCTCCGGGCGCCCATCGGGCCAGCCTGACTGTGACGCGGTCGCCGAGCGTCATGTGTGGCGCGGGTGGCTCGACGCGGGCCACCTGTTGCTTGTCGCCCACTGCGTAGAGCTGCCAGCGATCTGGCACGCCTTTCAGCTCATGTTGGCCGCGGTCACTGAACCCGATGCCGGAGCCGATCACCAGGTCCTTCACGGTGCTCGACACCAGCACCTCGCCGGCCGCAGCGAGGGAACCCACCCGTGCGCCAACGTGCACCGCGAGGCCGCCGACGTCGTCGCCGAGCACCTCGCATTCGCCGGTGTGGATTCCGGCCCGGATCTCGATCCCCAGGTCACCGAGCTGGCGGACGAGCGTCGTCGCGCACTCGATAGCGCGGGCCGGCCTGTCGAACACGGCGAGTACGCCGTCGCCGGTGGACTTCACCAGCCGACCACCAAGGTCGGCAATCCGCGATTGTGCGGTGTCGTGGTGTCGCTCGAGCACCTGTCGCCAGGCGGCGTCGCCCAGCTGCGCGGCGCGGGCGGTCGAGGCGACGATGTCGGTGAACAGCAGCGTCAGCAGAGCCCGGTCCGCCGGGGCGGGCATGACGGCGCCGGTGAGGAATCGCTGGCACTCGTCGAGGATCGTGCGATAGTCGCCGAGCGCGATGATGTGGTCGCTTCCTTCGAGCTCGACGTACTTGGCGTTCGGGATCCGGTCCTTCATGTAGCGGCCGCATTCGACCGGCACCCAATCTCCGGTGCGATGGAGGATCAAGGTCGGGGCGCTCACCGCGGAGAGGATTCCGGTGACGTCGATCTGGCGGTAGATCTCGATCAGCGCTCTGGCCATCGACGGTGACGCCGACGCCCGCTCGAAGGTGCTGAAGCCACGCTTCCAGATCGCGTTCTGCGCGACACTCGGCGCGAGCAGCTCGAGGGAGCGCGCCTTGCCCCAGTCATTGAGGACGGCGTCCATTTCCTTCCACTTGCGCTCCATCACGTCACTCGACAGCCCCATGTTCGCCGCCTCCTCCGGCGTGGGAACAGCTTTGATGATGGAACCGAAGAGGATCAGTGACCTCACTCGCTCCGGAAACTTGGTCGCGAAGAGAACTCCAGTCGGGCCGGCTTCGGACTCGGCGAAGATTGCCGCCCGATCGAGACCCGCGGCATCCATGACCGCGCGGATGTCCTCGGCCCGCTCGTCCAAGGTCGGGCCGTGCTCGATCGGGTCGGAAAGCCCGGTGCCGACCTTGTCGTAGACCGTGACCCGGCAGAAACTCGACAGTCCCTCGAAGAACCTGGTCAGATCGGGATTGGTCCACTGCAGGTCGAGGTGAGACACGAAGCCCCAGCAGAAGACCAGGTCAACCGCGCCCTGACCGAAGGTCTGGTACGCGACGCTGCGCCCGTCCCGCCGTTCGGCGTAGCGGACCTCGGGGACATCCACACCCGGACCCTAACGCCGCATCACCGCCTGCGGTGTCGAGGCGCAGCGCCGCCATGCCATCAACTCGCGTATTGATGGGCCCTGGGCGTCGTTGGTTCCGCAGCGGCGGCGCGGGAGCGAGCGTCGGCTACTTCGCGTAGCGGGCCGGCGCCGTAGCGGATGCTGTTGACGGTGGCCCAGATCGCGGCCCGTCGTAGCGGCGCGGTGCGCTCAACGCGAGGCGTTCTCAGTAGCCGCTTCGCCCAGTCCGGCTGAAGGTCGATCGCCGCCCACTGCAACTCGCGGAAGATCGGTCGGAGCGCGCGTGGCTGGCCACGGCCGCCGACGCTGTCCAGGAACGCCACCGTCGGCAGCGTCACTCCCATGAGCCCGACGTTGTCAGCCAAGTAGTCGTCGACGTCGGCCTTGGTGGCGGGCAGCGCGGTGCCGCCGAGCGCCTCGCCGACCTTCGTGAACTCGCGGAAGTACCGGTCAAGGCCGTCGCCCCGCAGCGGCCGCGGGTGATAGCGGGAATGCGCCGCGGCGATTCCCCACACCACCGTCGCGTACGCCCAGCGCAGCGTCTCCGCGTCGTCGGCGTCGTACGGTCGCCCGTCCGGCCGGACGCCGCGCACGGTGTGATGCATCCCGCGCACCGCCCGGGTCACTTGCTCCGCGGAGGTCGTCGAGCCGTAGGCGACCGCCATGAAGAAGGAGTACGAGTGGCCGGCCCGCACCATCGCACCTTCCGCGTCGATGCGACCGGTCGGTACGCCGTCGACCCGCTCGATCCCGCGCGAATGATCGCGTCCCATCCACGCAAAGTCCGGATGCAGCGTCTCGATGAGTGCGGCGGCGAACAGGCCGAGCACCATCGCGGGCACGTGCTCGTGTACGTACCAGACCGCACTGTCGCGCCCGAACCATCCCGGGTCGCCCGCGGGCGCGTCGAACTCGAGGCCGCGGAAGAACCGGCTGCGGATCAGCTGGTCGAACGCCCGGTCCTGCATGACGTTGGCGGGAAACATCGCGACCTCCTGGCTCGGTTAGATCGGGACTGATGCAGGGACGACATCGAGCGCGTTCGGCTGGCCGGCGCGATAGAGATCGGCGTCGAGAGCGCGCACCGCGGCCAGTTGGCTCGGCTGCCACAACCTGCCGAGGCTCGCCGGTGCGTGCCGGGACCCGGCCGCCGCGAGGATCGCATTGCAGGCTTGCCGGCCCGCCTCGTTCGCGCCTTCCATCGTTGCGAGGTCGACGTTGGTGCGCACGTAGTCGGAGGCGAGGAACAGGTTCGGGATCTTGGTGTGTGCCTCGGGACGGTCGTCCAGTGAACCGGTGCTGTTGATGAGAAGCGGCTCGCGGCTCGCGGCCGGCCGGTGCGGACCGTCGGGCCAGTGGATCGCCGGGTCGAGGAACCAGTCGACGATCATGTCGTCGGCGAGCACGGTCTGCTGCTTGGAGTTCAGCGACCGCTTCATCTGCGTCCACACCTCATGCCGGATCTGCTTCGCGGTGCAGTTCGACGCCGGCTTCTGGTAGACGATTCCTGGGGTGAACCAGTCGGAGATGTCGACGGAGTAGATGTCGTGCACTCGCCCGTCGCCGTACCGCTGGGCGATGTTCGCTTTCCAGAACAGGCCCTGGTCGATCGCGGTGAGTGCCCATGGCGTGTCGAGGAATGCGACGTGGCCCTTGATGGGTACGGCGGGCGGCCGGTTGAGGAAGAACTGGATGCCGTTCATCCAGTCGGTGGTCAGCTTCGACAGCCGAGCCAGCGACGGGTCCGCCTTGCGCAGGTGGTGTGACACGAGCGGCACCATCTTCTCGACCGGCATCGCACACACGAACCAATCCGCGTCGAGCGTCGTCGGATCACCGTTTGCCGGATCGCCGTTGGCATCGGTGGGCTCTAGCCGCACCGACGAGATTGATCCGCGCGACATCGTCAGTTCGGTCACTCGGTAGCGGCTGATGAACGTCACGCCGAGTGTCTTCAGGTGCGACACCCACGGGTGGATCCACGCCTCACTGGTGGGGGCGTCGAGCAGCCGGTCGGCGGCGCCGTACCCGCTCTCCCGCCGGATCTCGGGACTGGTCTGTGCCATCGCGGCATAGACGAACGCCTCGGCCATCAGTCCGACGGTCCGGGTCGAGGCAGCGGTTCCTTTCGCCGCGACGAGGTCCTTCGTCAGGCCGGTGCCGAAGACGGTCCGGTACTCGGGCGAGAAGTTGTCGGAGTTGGTGAACGTGGTCCAGCTGACGTACTCCCACTCGCCGACCCGTCGGGCGTCTGAGCTGGTTAGGTAAACCAGCAGCTTGCGGACGAAGTATTCGATCTCGTTCGCCGGTACGCCGGCGGCGATGCCGACCGCGGTCGCGAGTGATTTCGCGCCCTCCTGGAAACCGTTGGCGTCGAAGCTGGGGAATGCCCACAGCTGCCCGCCGTGCGGGAGGGTCAGCACCTCCTGGCTGGCGTCGACGAGGTGGTCGAAGGCACCGTTCGGGTTCCCCGGGACCGGGATCCGCCGCATCGTGTCGGGGATGTTCTTGTAGAAGCCTGGAAAGAACCGGAAGCCATGTTCGCCCGGCAGGTCCTTGCGGCCGCCGTGGCCGGTGCCGGGCACCGGGATGCTGCGCGCCTTACCGCCGAGCGTCTTCGGCTCGACCACCGTTACGTCAAAGCCGCGCTCGGCGAGTTCATGTGCCGCGGTGAGTCCGCCGACGCCGCCGCCGAGTACGGCGACCTTGCGGCCTGGCTTCGTCGAGGCGGTGGCCCGGTCGTGCCAACCCGTGGCGCCGGTGATGCCGAGGGCTCCTGCCGTCACCCCGGCGCGGGCGAGGAACTCACGTCGCGACGAGCCGCCGAATCCGCCGCCCACGCCCGCTCCTTAGAGGAATCTGACACTCTTTCGTGTCACTCTGCGTCGGCAGCGTAAGATCTGGAACTCAGCAGTGTCAAACCGGAACGTCCGGGTGGAGGAGGTGACGCGATGGGAGCGGTCGCGCAGCCGCCGGCCGAGCTGCGGACCTACCGCGGCGTCCCCGCCTCGCAGCGCAAGGCCGAGCGCCGGGATCGGCTTGTCTCGGCCGGGCTCGAGCTGTTCGGCACCCGGGGCATCGCCGCGACCCGGGTCGACGATGTCTGCGCCGAGGCCGGGCTCACCAAGCGCTACTTCTACGAGAGCTTCGAGTCCCTCGACGACCTCGTGACCGCGGTCATGGAAGCGGTGCTGCTCGATGTCGCGGCCATCGTCGTTCCGGTCATCGAGACCGACGGATGGCGCAATCCGCGGCCGGTGTTCTCGGCCTACATCGGTGCGTTGCTCGAAGATCCTCGGCTGGTGCGGCTGCTGGTCGTCGAGACCCACAACGGCGCTCTGGCCAACCGACGCGAGGAGATGGTGGAGCTTGCCGTCGACACCTGGCTGGCGAGCGACCCGGGTGCCGACAAGTCACCAGAACATCTGCCGGTGCAGCGGCTGCTTGCCCACGCCATGGCGGGCGCAGCGGGCGAGGTCGCGTTGGCCTGGGTCAACGGTCGCATCGACCTCACGGCAGACCAGATTGTCGACCAGCTGGTCCGCATCTTCGAGCGCATCACGCCTCGGGTCTAACCGCCGATCGCGGTACGACGAGTGCCGAGCTCGTTGTCGCCGGTCGACAGGCTTGCGGTAGCACCGGACCGCTGACCGGCCGCCAGACCGCCACCATCGGAAACCGAGGTCCGTTTGGTGCCGAGCCGCGGGAAGTGCTCGCGCATGGCGGCCTGAACCTCATCGTGGCGCCCGCGAAGTGCGATCTCGGTCGAGGTGCCGCCGGTCTCGGCGACTGCTTCCGCGCGCATCTCATCGAGTCGCCGCCCGACCTCGGCGGCGAATCCGATCAAGAAGGCGCGACGGAACGCGCGTCCGGTGCTGGGCTGGCGAAGCATGGCCGCCGCCGCCTGGAGCAACAGGCTGGTGAACAGCAGATCGACCAGCTGCAGGTCGCCGGCGAAGCCGACCAGATAGGCCTGGGATGAGCCGCTGCGAGTGACGACCTCGACGTTGTGTGCGGCGGCGACGTGAGCAAGCAGCACCAGCTTCGCCGACACGTACGGCGGGTCGATATCCATCGTGCGGAGCTCGGGCTTGGTGCGGCTGTCGGACTTTGCTTCGAGCAGCGCTGCGTCGATGGCGTGCTTGAGGATCAGCCGCTCGGCAGCCTCGGCGGCGTTCTCAGCCTCGCTCGGCGGAGTCGCCGGATGCTCGGCAACCGCAAGCAACTTGCGGATCCGAGCAAGAACGACATCCGATGGTGGCATCACCCCAGGCAATCACGCCGCAACGACTCCCCGCCCTGGGCTAGCTGAATCTGTGGACCGGCCCGCGGGGCCGGCCCCTTCTCGCGGAAGCCTTGCCGCGGATGAGATGGCCGGGGCGGGCACCGGTGTCGGTGTCGGCGCGTCGAGTCGTGACGCCGTTGACCAGCGTCGCGAGGTATCCCTCGGCCCCCTGCACGATCCGACTGGCACCCGCCGGCAGGTCGTAGCGCAGCTCGGGTGCCTTGATCCGCAACCGATCGAAGTCGATGACGTTGAGGTCGGCGCGCTTGCCGACCGCCACCTCGCCGCGGTCCGCGAAGCCATACAGCTCCGCGTTCGAACCGGTCATCTTGTGCACGAGCAGCTCGATCGGCAGTTGCGGGCCCGCGGTACGGTCCCGGCCCCAGTGAGTGAGATGGAACGTCGATGCCGAGCAGTCCGAGATCAGGTTCACGTGGGCGCCGGCGTCGGAGAGGCCGGTCACGGTGTTGGGGTCGAGCATCATCTCGCGGCAGACCTCGAGGTTGCCGGCGACGAAGTTCGATCCGAGCAGCGCATAGAACGCGCGGCCGTCCTCGGCGAGCAACAGGTCGTACATCAGCGCGGCCGCGTCGACGCTGGAGGACATCGCCTGCATCAGTACCGAGTCCTCAAACCTCGGCTCGTAGTTGACCGGCTCGGTCAACGGGAACGTCACGGCCAGGCCGGCGGTGAACAACGCCATCAGCGCGGCCGCGCCGGCCGGCATTCCTTCCAGGTCGTCGGTCTCGGACAGGATCGCGGCCTTGACCTGTGGCCGACGCAGTTCGACGACCCGCTCCGCGAGCGGCAGGTCGGCAAGCTTGCGGTATGTCGGTCGGAACATGAACAGGTGATAGGCGTCGAGGTTGGTCATCACCGTCACCGACCGCGGGATGATCTGCGGTCGCAGCACGGCGCCCTGTGCGGTGGCCGCAGTCGCGACGTCGAGGATCGCGCGCCAGTTCTCGGGGTCGTCGAACAGCTGCGCCACCGTGAACGTCACCGGCCGACCGCTCACCTCGGCAACCGCACGCAGCAGCGGCATCTCGTCGAGCATCGTCGACCGTTCGCCGCCGAGCTGCTCGAGGCTGCCGATGGTGCCCGCCACGATCGCCTCGAACACGCCATGACCGGCCGATGCCATCGCTTCCGCGATCGCGACGAGCTCGGTCTCTGCGGCGAAGGTGCCTGGCACCGGCCTTCCGGAGCGGGCCCGGTGGCCGACGGTGCGTGAGGTGGTGAAGCCGACCGCGCCGGCTGCCATGGCCTCCTCGACGACCTTGGCCATCGCGTCGAGGTCGTCGGCAGTCGCATCCTCGTTTGCCGCGCCGCGCTCTCCCATCACGTAGAACCGGACCGCACCGTGCGCGACCTGTGCGGCGATGTCGATCGCGTAGGAGCGCGAGTCGAGTACGTCGAGATAGTCGGCGAACGTCTCCCAGGTGCCCCACGGCATACCCGCTGACAGCGCCGTCCCCGGGATGTCTTCGACGCCTTCCATCAGGTCGATCAGCGCGTCGTGATCGCTCGGCCGCACCGGCGCGAAGCCGACGCCGCAGTTACCCATCACGACCGTGGTCACGCCGTTCGCGGCGGATGGCTCGAGCGCGTCGTCCCAGGTCACCTGGCCGTCGTAGTGGGTGTGGACGTCGATCCACCCCGGCGTGATCAGCGCGCCGTCGGCGTCGATGCGCTCGCGAGCCTCGCCGGTGACCGCACCGACCTCGACGATGCATCCGTCGGTGACCGCGACGTCAGCGCGGTACGGCGCGGCGCCGGTGCCGTCGACGACGGTGCCCCCAGTGATGACGACGTCGTACATGCGCTGACCGCCTTGCGACTCGAGGAGGAACGTGCCCCACGGAGTATCGCGATCATGGTCTCCGCCGTCGAGTGCCGCTGCGACGTACCGGTCAGGAGCCGCCGGGCGCCCCTACCGGGACCTTCTCGCGAGGACGCTTGCTCGGTGGTCTTGGACCGCTCGCCGATGGTGCCGGGTAGCGGGTGCGCCACATCGACCGGAGCTTGGTCTCGGCCGGGCGCTCGTACAGCTCGTAGACGGAAGCCGACACGACCAACGCGATGGCCAGGTCGATGAGCACGACCTTCAGGCCCAGGTGCGAGGAGGTCCGCCCGACGATGCTGCTGGAGATCTTCAACACCAACTGGTGGAACAGGTAGAAGGCGTAGGACCACTCGCCGAGCTTGACCAGCAACCAGGCCCGTGACCGGGTAGGCGATGCGGCGTCGCTGCTGGCGAGCGCGAGGATGAGTACGGCGTACGGGACGAAGGTGACTGTGCTCCACTGCGCCCATTGCGGTGCGTTTGAGCACAGGACGAATGCGGCCACCGCCAGTCCGAGCGCGGGCAGCGGCGGGATCTTCAGGGTGGGCCGGCGGATCAGCATCCGGGCGAGCAGCATGCCGGCGATGAACTCGAGGATTCGGAAGCCCGGGAAGATGTAAATCAGCCAGAACCCGAACGTGTCGCCCGGTGCCGGATCGTGGACGATCGTGACCACCGTCAGGTTGATGGCGACGCACGCCACCGCGAGGACAGCAGCGCCGCGCACGGTGAGGGAGCGGAACGCGCGACGAAGCATTGGGAACAGCAGATAGAAGAACGCCTCGCATGACAGCGACCACGCGACGCCATTGAGCGCGTAGTAGTAGGTGCTGTTCGGGACCCAGGACTGGATCAGGAACAGGTTGGTCGCGGTGGTCCGCAGCGGAGTGGGGGATCCGTAGACGTGCCAGTAGTAGGCGTAGCCGACGAGGATCGACAGCGCGTACGCCGGGTAGATCCGAGCGAACCGCCGCCAGTAGAAGGCGGTCGGTCGATCCGCCGGGGCTCGGGTGGCCGACCACTCCAGGACGAAGCCGCTGAGAATGAAGAAGAACGAGACCGCGGTGGCCCCCGTCCCGGCGATCGCAAGCCCGCCGGCGGAATGACGCCAAAAGACGGCCAGAGCGGCGAAGCCGCGGCACACGGTGAGACTGGGGAGTCGGCCGACAGGCGCTCGCGATCGGTGTCGGCCCATCAGGAGCCAGTTTCCCCGACCAGGCCATTTCAAACGGTGATTGGGGGGCGCCAGCGGCGTGTCCCGACCCGCCGGGCTCTTCGCGGCCGCGCTATCGCGCCGGCGGGACCAATGCCGCGAGAAACACCACGATCGGTCGGTACGGCGTCATGATCGGCGCAATCGACTCGATCAGCCGGTTCCGGGCCTCCACCGCTTCGTCGGGGCCGAGCCGGCGCAGCCAGGGCGCGAACTGGGCCTGACCGAGCCGGTAGTCGACGAGCTGCTGCGCGGTGGTGACGCCGACTTCGACCGGTCGCTCACCTACCGCTACGTCGATCAAGCCGCAGCCGGCGGCGACCCGCCGCATGCGGTTGGCCGTCCCCAGCAACGGTGTCGCATGCTGCTTGAGCTCGGCGTACCAATCCGGCGGCGTCCAGCCGTGGCTACGAGCGGCGTCGTCGAGCGCATCGCGCACCTCGCTGCGGCTGTCGTTCGAGTACGCGCTCGCGAGCAGTGCACCAGCTGGCCGCACCACTCGCATGGCTTCGGCGATGCCGGCTGCCGGATCCCGCAGATGGTTGAACACGAATGCCGCCACTGCGTCGTCGACCGTGTTGGTCTGCACCGGAAGCCGGGTGACGTCGCCGACCGCGGCGGGCGGGCGATCTGCTGCGTGCCAGGACAGCATCGGGTGCGACAGGTCGACCGCCAGGGTCTGGGCGCCGAGCTCGGCCAGCGCCGTACTCGCCGCGCCCGTGCCGGCGCCGATGTCGAGCACGGTGCGCCCCGCTAGGGAGTGCGGGGCGAGGGCGAGGAGTTCGCGCGCGACCGGGCGGTAGACGAGCTCGGCCCCGCCGGCCCAGCCACTCGCCGCTACCGCGTAGTTGTCGACGGTCACGGCACGGGCAGGTCCAGCTGCTGGCGTTCGATCGCGGTGATGACCCGCTGCTCCCACCAGCGGAGCTCGGCCTCGTCGCCGATCGCCTTCTCCCATCCGAAAGTCACCATGATCCCGATCACGCACAGGTCCAGCTGGGTGTCGAACCAGCTTCCGGTGTCGATGCCCGCTCGTTCGAGCGCGTCCTGGAGCCGCGCGATCGTGGCTTCCTTCGACTCCGGCAGCCGAGCCCGGTTGAGGGCGAGATACCAGCACAGGTCCCAGCAGGCGGGACCGCTGCCCGGGTAGGCCCAGTCGAGCAGGATGGTGCGGCCGTCCGGGTGGCTGCCGAGGTTGCCCATCTTCCAGTCGCCGTGCAGGAAGGTGGCAGGTGTCGCTGCGATCGGCTCGGCGATCAGCCCTGGCTGCTCCCACACCGCCTGGGCGATCGAGGACAGCAGCGGTGAGAGCGTCGGTAGCGACCGCCAACCGAGGTCGGCGGCGACGATCGGCCCGGGTGGGTCGGCGACGGCGAGCTCCCGCCCGACGTTGTCGCCGCTGAAGAACCGCAGCCGCTCGGCCATCGTCGTCAGCCCGCCGACGGTGTCCTCCCAATTCCAGAATCGCGCCGAGAGCTGCGCGAGGTGGTCGATGAAGTTGGCGTGCTGGATCTCGGGGATGACGGCGTCGCCTTCCGGCACCAGGCAATCGGTGACATCGCGCATGACGGTGGTGAGCACCGCCTCGTCGCCGGCGCCGTCGAGTTGCATCGCGACGACGGCGTGATCGATGCAGTTCGGCGCTTCGGCCATCACCCCGGCCTGCCAGATCAGGTACGGCCGGTGCACGTGGTCGCCGGTCACCCGCATCACCCAGTCGTCGGCAGGCGACAGCCGTTTGACGAAGTAGGAGTCGTCATCGACGACCACCCGCTCGAACGTCGACGAGCTCTTCCCGTCAGCGGGTTGCAGCACTTCGCGGGAGGTCGCCCGCGAGAGTAGGTCGGTCACGGTCGCCGTCGTCACGGCCACATCCTGATTGCCCCCCACCATGCGGTCAGGGTAGGCGCGCGGTCAGGAAGAAACCAGCCTCGCTACCGACGCACGGAGTAGGTGGTGTCGGGGTCGATCGCGTTCATCTCGACACACAGCCGATCGATCAGCGCATTGCCTTGCGCGGTCAACTCGGCGCCAGTGCCGGCGAGTACCGGCAGGTCCGGGATCAGCGAGTAGCTGGGGATGGTCGCACCGAGCACTCGGCCGGCCGCGAGTGCGATCACGGTCTTCGGATGCGACATGAGCCGCAACGTGCCGAGCGTCGGCGGCTCGATCATCTGGGTGCCGTCGCCGGTAACCCGGTTGCTGGTCGCGCTCGGCGCGGCCGTGACGACGAACCCGCCCGTGTCGAGGGTCTCGGCGATGTCGGTGCGCACGATCGCGTTGTGCTGGGTGATCCGCTCGCCCGACACCAGCTCCACGTAGGAGGAGTCCCGCACATTCGCGGTCCGCGGCGTGACGTACCAGACCTTGTCGCACGCCCAGTCGAGGGCGTCGGCAAGACACACCAGATCCTCGCCGAACCGCTTTCCGCGACCACTGATGCCATGGCTGATCACGATCCCCATCCGCGGCGAGTAGCCGAGCTCGGACAGGACGATGTACGCCGTCGCATGCAGCAGGCCGATGTCGAGCAGTGGCCCGTGCGGTACGGCGTTGAACGCGTTGCCGCCGGACTCCAGGTGTTCACCGATTCGGTCGTAGACGGCGACGGCCTTCGGGTCGGCCAGCACCTGCTCGACGAGACGTGCGAAGCGCGGATCGATCAGGCACGCCATCGAGTTCACGAAGTCCGGGCCTTTTGCGGTGCCGGTCGAGAAGTACGCGTCCTGCGCCGGGTAGTTGTCGGGATCGACCTTCAGTCCCTCGACATCTCCGTCGTCGTGCTGCGCGGATAGCTCGATGGAAGCCTCGATGCGCTCGACGTTCGGGTAGTCCATCGGGTAGGCGTACTGCCGCCCGTTGCGATCGGCCTCCTGGATCGAGACGCCGGCGACGGATCGCGTGATCATCCCGCGAGCATATGGAGGTTTCTGCTGGAGTCGACGGTTACTGACGAGTACGACGCGAGGCCCTGCTGATGACGGCGCGGTCTCACCCCGCGGGAATGGTGGGCAGTGTCGGCGCGATCGCACTAATGATCGCGACGGTCCCTCCGGTGACCACCGCGCCGGCAGCCACTAGCGCACCGACCCGCCGCGGTGTGGCATCGGACCAGATGACCGAACTTCCCGAGATGAAGGCCAAGCCGAGGCAGATCCAGGTCGTGATGAAGCCGGTCTGGACCATGCCGTAGGTGATGATCTGGTGCGAGAACGGCAGGTTGAGGATGTTGCCGGTGACGATTCCCATCACGGCGAGGCCGAGCAGCAGCGCAAGCCCCTGCGAGGCATCCGACCGCGCGAGGAAGATCGCTATCGCCAGGACTGCCAACAAGATCAGGATGATCATCTCGGCTTGATACGCGGGCACGGACTTGGGCGGCAGCTCCAACAAGCCCCACTTCACAAGCCACGCCGGCGGGTTGTGCATCTTCGCGGCGATGTAGCTCGTGATGCTGATCGCAAGGACGGCGAGCGCTGCGAGCAGCCGGATGAGGGGTAGCGCGTCTATGGGAGCAGTGGTCGACCTCGGCCGTGGCTGCTCCAGCCGGGGCGGTGCCGGCTGCGGCACGACGACGCGCGGAGCCGGGTGCGCCTGCTGCGGGAGTATCTGTACCTCCGGCGGGGTCGCCACGGCGGTTGGCGCGGCTAGCGGCGCTGCCGCGGATCCGGCCTCCTGCAGGTCGGGTGCAGGGCGGGGCTGCGCCAGGCGGCGCTGCCAGGGATTCGGTGGCGGTGCCGCGTCACTCGCCACAGCGGTGCCGCAGAACGAGCAATATTCACCGTTGGGCTCGAGCCGAGTACCGCATCGGTTGCACGACGGCATTTCTGGCCCCCTTGATCGAACTTCCCCGACTGATTGTGCCGCATTAATGATCATCGAGATTGCGATCAGCGGTCTTGGTGAGGCCGCGAAGTCGCTTTTGCCGGTGCAAATCCGTCAAAGGGTGCGGAGGATGTCGTCAACCCGTTCGCGGGCGTCGCCGAAGAGCATTCGGGTGTTGTCCTTGAAGAACAGCGGGTTCTGCACCCCGGCGTACCCGGTGTTCATCGAGCGCTTGAAGACGATCACCGTCTCCGCCTCCCACACGTGCAGCACCGGCATCCCAGCGATGGGCGAGTGCGGATCGTCCATCGCCGCCGGGTTCACG
Organism: Frankiales bacterium; assembly: GCA_025980465.1. Lineage (GTDB taxonomy): Bacteria > Actinomycetota > Actinomycetes > JAFAQI01 > JAFAQI01 > JAICXJ01. Next base: position 32,998 of record JAICXJ010000012.1, read on the forward strand.
GTGTCGTTCGCGCCGATGACGAGGACGACGGAGGTCTGCGGGAAGTCACCATTGATCTCGTCCATCTCGAGAACGATGTCGTAGGGAACCTTGGCCTCAGCGAGCAACACGTTCATGTGGCCGGGCAGCCGACCGGCCACCGGGTGAATTCCGAACCGCACCTCGATGCCACGGTCACGCAGTTTCGAGGCGAGCTCGGCGACTGGGTACTGCGCCTGTGCCACGGCCATGCCATAGCCGGGGGTGATGATGACCGACCGGGAGGTGCGCAGCAGCTCGGCGGCGTCGAAGACGTTGATCTCGGTGTAGTCGCCGTAGTCCTCGTCGCCTGGTGGTGCGACCTCGATGCCGAACCCGCCGGCGATGACTGAGATGAAGCTGCGGTTCATCGCCGTGCACATGATGTAGGACAGATAGGCGCCCGAGGATCCGACCAGCGCGCCGGTCACGATCAGCAGGTTGTTGTTGAGCAGGAAGCCCGACGCCGCGGCGGCCCAACCCGAGTAACTGTTGAGCATCGACACGACCACCGGCATGTCGCCACCGCCGATCGAGATGACGAGGTGCCAGCCGAGCAGCAGCGCCACGATCGTGACCGCGACGAGCAAGCCGAGGTTCGGCGACGCAACGAACGCGATCGTGAGCGTGAAGAAGGCCACCAGCGCGCCGAGATTCAAGACGTTCTTGCCGGGCAGCGTCAGCGGCCGCGACTTCATCTGCTCCGACAGCTTGCCGAAGGCGACAATCGAGCCGGTGAATGTCACCGCACCGATGAACACACCGATGAACACCTCGGCGTGGTGGATGTGCACCAGGTCGGGTGCGATCTCGGTCTGCCGCGTCCCCTTTGCCTCGACGCTGTAGTAGCCGTCCCAGCCGACCAGTACGGCGGCGAGGCCGACGAAGCTGTGCAGCATCGCGATCAGCTCGGGCATGCCGGTCATCTCGACGACGCGGGCCCGCCACAGCCCGATGCCGGCGCCGGTCGCCATCCCGATCACGAGCAGGCCGATGCCGGTGGCGGCAATCGATCGTGATGCCAGCCCGATCGTGGCGGCGAGGGCGATCGCCATCCCGGCGATGCCGAAGACGACACCGGAGCGCGACGTCTCGTGCCGCGACAACCCGGCCAGCGACAGGATGAACAAGACCGCTGCGACGATTTCGGCGGACTGAGTCACCGACAGCGCGGTCATCGCCGCCTCACCTCGGCGTCGTCACGATCGGGTGAACATGCTGAGCATCCGGCGGGTCACCGCGAAGCCACCGAAGATGTTGATGCTGGCGAGCAGGATCGCGACGAACGACAGGATTGTGATCGTGGTGTCGTGATGGCCGATCTGCAGCAGTGCGCCGACCACAATGATTCCGGAGATCGCGTTCGTCACCGACATCAGCGGCGTGTGAAGCGCGTGGTGCACGTTGCCGATCACGTAGTAGCCGATGACGATCGCAAGGACGAACACAGTGAAGTTCGTGATCAGCTGAGTCGGCGCGAATGCGGTGAGCAGGAACAGCACGACCGCGGCAGCCGCGACCAGCCGGTAGCGGCGGAGCGGGGAGGCAAGCGACTTCTCCGCCGTACCTGGTGCCTCCGCGACCGGCGGCTGTGCAGTCGGTGCGGGCGCCGCTGAGACGGCTACCGGAGGTGGCGGCCAGGTCAGCTCGCCGTTCCTCACCACCGTCATCGACCGTTGGACCACATCGTCGAAGTCGATGACGAGCTCGCCGTCCCGGGCCGGGGTCAGCAACTCCATCAGGTTGACGACGTTGGTGCCGAACAGCTGCGACGCCTGCGACGGCAGCCGGGCCGGCAGGTCGGTGTACCCGATGATCATCACCGCGTTGTCCGTGACGACGACCTCTCCCGGCTTTGAGCCCTCGACATTGCCGCCCTGGGCCGCCGCCATATCGACGACGACGCTCCCCTGCCGCATCGAGTGAAGATGGTCGGCGGTGATCAGTCGCGGGGCTTGCCGCCCGGGGATCAGTGCCGTCGTGATGATGATGTCGACGTCCGCCGCCTGCTCGGCGTAGATCTCTGCCGCCCGGGTGTCGTACGCCGCGGAAGTCTCGCGGGCGTAGCCGGTGGCGCTGACCTCCTGCGTGACGTCGACGGCGAGGTACTCGCCGCCCATCGACGCCACCTCCTCGGCCACCTCGGGCCGCGGGTCGGTCGCCCGCACGATCGCGCCGAGGCTGCGCGCCGCACCGATCGCGGCGAGGCCGGCGACCCCGGCACCCACGACCAGCACCTTGGCCGGCGGGATCTTGCCCGCTGCGGTGACCTGGCCGGCGAACTGGCGTCCGAAGGCATGCGCCGCCTCGATCACGGCTCGGTAGCCGGCGATGTTGGCCATCGACGACAGCACGTCGAGGGACTGCGCCCGGGAGATCCGCGGCACGGCATCCATCGCGAGCACGGTGATCGGTCGGGCGGCGAGCCGGTCGACCAGCTCAGGATTCAGGCCCGGCGAGATCATGCCGATCAGCGTCGCGCCGTCGGCGAGCCGATCGATCTCCTCGGGCGTCGGCGGGTTGATCTTGACGACGATCTCGCAGCTCCAGACCTCCGCCTGGTCGCCGACCTGCGCCCCTGCCACCAGGTACGCACCGTCGGTGTGGCTCGACCCGGCGCCAGCGCCCTGCTCGACGACGACGTCGTATCCGAGCCGGATCAGCTTCTGGACCGTGTTCGGAGTGGCCGCGACCCGCGTCTCGCCCGGCGAGCTCTCAGCGACGATCCCGATTCGATGCATCAGTGCTGAAACTATCGGGGGTCGGCGACGTCGACATAGCATTCCGAACCGGAGGTCGCCATGTTGCTCGATGGGTTCAACCACGTGGCCGTGATCACGGGTGATACCGCCCGATTCCTGGAGTTCTACCAGGGGGTGTTCGAGGCTGAGGTCGTCACTGAGATGCGGATGGGCGACGAGGGCGTGCTGACGATGGTGAATCTGGGCGACGGCCGCGACTGGAACGTATTCGAGCACTTCGGCAAGCCCACTCCCGAGCACGCCCCGATGTTCGGCCGTGGTCCGCTCGACCACCTCGGCCTGCAGGCAGCTTCGCTCGACGCCTTCGAGGAGATCCGTCGCCGTCTGATCGAGCGTGGCGCCGCCGACGAGTTCGTCACCGACTTCGGGCCGGTCCTGTCGATGTTCTTCACCGACCCGGACGGTCTGGAGCTCGAGGTGTGCGTGACCAACCCTGACTGGGAGCCAGGCGTATTCAATCCACCAGGTACGCCGGCAACGCGGTTCGTCACGGCGACCTGACCCTGCCGCACGGAATGATGCCCGAGTGACCTCGATCCCCGCTGCCCTCCGGAAGTTCGCGGCCGAGGACCCGGACAGACCGGCTGTCACCGACCGCGTTGGTGCGATGTCGCGCGGCGAGCTGGTACGACGGGCCACCGCGCTCGCGCACATATATAAGGAGAACGGCGTCGAGGTCGGCGACCTGATCTCGATCGGCCTGCCCGGCGATCGCAGCTTCGTGATCGCAACGCTCGCCACCTGGATGGTCGGCGCCACACCAGCGCCGGTCCCGGCGAGCATCCCGGCGGCGGAGCTCACCAACGCGCTCGAGGTCGCAAAACCACGCCTTGTCGTCGGCCTCGACGGCGGCGATATCCCATCAATCGCCGACGTGCCGGCCGATCCCGGCATGGTCGAGGAGCTGCCCGACGTCGCCTCGCCGAACTGGAAAGCGCTGATGTCCGGCGGCTCGACCGGTCGCCCGAAGGTGATCGTCGCGAAGGTGCCGGCGATGAACGACGTGCTGACCGGGCTCGCGAAGTTCGTCCAGATGAGGTCGGGCAACGTCGCGCTGATCACCGCCCCGATGCACCACAACGGACCGTTTCTCAACACCTTCGCTGCGCTCGGTGTCGGAGGTCACGCGGTCCTGCCTGGGCGCTTCGACGCCGAATCGACCCTGAGGCTGATCGAACAGCATCGAGTCGGCTGGGTCTATCTGGTGCCGACGATGATGTCGCGGATCCTGAAGCTGCCTGACGAGCTGCGGCGAGGCACCGATATGAGCAGCCTCCATACCGTGATGCACATGGCTGCTCCCTGCCCGCCGTACGTGAAGCAGGCGTGGATCGAGTGGCTCGGCGGCGATGTCATCTGGGAGCTGTACGCCGGCACCGAGGGGCAGGCCTCGACCCTCATCAACGGCACCGAGTGGCTGGCCCATCCGGGGTCGGTGGGCCGCCCGGTCGTCGGGGAGATGCAGATCGCGGATGAGGACGGCCGGGTGTTGCCGCCCGGCGAGGTCGGCGAGGTCTGGCTGCGTTCACCGGTCGGCCCGATGTATACCTATCTCGGCGCGACCGCACGGTCACGCGGTGAGGGCTGGGAGTCGCTCGGCGACCTCGGCTGGATGGACGAAGACGGCTACCTGTACCTGGCCGACCGGATGACCGACATGGTCCTGGTCGGTGGCAGCAACGTCTATCCCGCTGAGGTGGAGGCGGCGCTGGACGAGCACCCGGCGGTGCTCTCGTCATGCGTCATCGGGCTGCCCGACGAGGACCTAGGCAATCGCCTTCACGCGATCGTGCAGCTGGAAACCGAGGTCTCGGATGCCGACCTCGGCGCGTGGTGCGCCGAGCGGCTCACGAAGTACAAGGTGCCGCGCAGCTTCGAACGGGTGAGGACAGCCCTTCGCGACGAGGCGGCGAAGGTCCGTCGAACTCAACTCCGCCAGGAGCGCCTGGCAAAGATTCCGCAGCGAAGGCCGTAACCCTGGCGGTGGCCCAGTCGATAACCCAGGCAGAACGGCCCGAACCCGGATCGAGTCCTGGAGAACCGCGATGAACGTCTCTTCTCGTACCCGCACGCTTGCTCTAGTCATGGCCACGCCGATGGCGCTCCTTGCCTACAACCCGCTGCACGCCGTTGCCGCGCCGGCGCACCACAGCGCGAGCTGTGACGGCCACGCAGTGACGATGACCGTCACGTCACACTCATCGCACGTCGTGCATGGCACGTCGCATGGCGACGTGATTCGGATCCTGGCCGCGAATCACGTGGTCGATGCCGGCGGCGGCAATGACGTCATCTGCGGCTCGAGCGGCCACGACCGCATCAACGGCGGCGCCGGCGCCGACATGATCTTCGCCGGTGGCGGCAACGACGTCGTCGACGGCGACTCCGGCAACGACGACATCAACGGTGGCGCAGGAAGCGATGACCTCAACGGCGACCAGGGCGACGATGTCGTCGACGGCAACTCCGGTAACGACGACTGTCACGGCGACGAGGGCAACGACACCGTCAACGGCGGATCCGGCGACGACACCGACGGCGGTGGCTCCGGCCAGGACAACGTTGATGACGGTGGAGACAACGGCGGCGACAACGGTGGCGACAGCGGCAGCGACGGGTAGCCGCCGAAACGAGCTACGCCGTAGGACGCGAAAGCGCCGCCCGGTTCGCCCGGGCGGCGCTTTCGTTGCTGGTTGAGCCTCGCTACCGGTCAGCCGACTGGGACCAGCTCCGGTTCGAGGTCTCCGGCGAGCTCGCCCCGACTGTCGCCGTCGCCACGTTTCGGCGACTGGACCAGCGAGGCGACCGTAATCACTGCGAGCAGCAGGATTCCGACCGAGAACGCCCACGCGTGGGTGAATCCGTGCACCGACGCCGCGGCGGTGAACCCGCCGTGGGTTGCGGCGTACGACGCGGTCGCACTGGTCGCGATCGTGTTGAGGAACGCGACACCCAGCGACCCGCCGACCTGCTGCATGGTGTTGACGAGGGCGCTGGCGGCACCCGCGTCGTGGTTGGGCACTCCCAGCAGCGCCGTCGAGGACAGCGGCACGAAGACATGTCCCATCCCGAGGCTGATCAGCAGCATCGCCGGCACGACGTGCACGCCGTAGGAGGAGTGGGCCGGCAGCTGTGTCAGCCAGAGCATGCCGAGGGTCGCAGCGGAGAAGCCGACCGTCGCCAGTACCCGCGGGCCGAACCTCGGCAGCGTCCGGGACGCGATCGTCGACGAGGTGATGACGCCCAACGGGAACGGCAGGAACGCCACGCCCGCCTTCAGCGCGCTGTAGCCGAGCACGTCCTGGAAGTAGTAAGTGAGGAACAGGAACGTGCCGAACAATGCGAGCGTCGCGAAGAAGAATGCCAGGTAGCTCGCGCCGCGGTTGCGTTCGAGCACGATTCGCAGTGGCAGCATCGGGTTCTTGGCCCGGGTCTCCCACCACCCAAAGCCGGCGAGCAGCAGGCCCGAGCTCACCAGCAGGGTCACTGTCAGCGGCGCCGACCAGCCGTGCAGCGAGGCCTCGGTGAAGCCGTAGACGAGCAGTGCCAGGCCGCCCGTCGCCACGATCGCACCCGGTACGTCGAGATGACGGTCACCGCTGGCTCGGCTCTCCTTCACCAGGAACAGCGAGGCGACGAAGACCGCGATCGCGATCGGGGTGTTGACCAGCAGCGTCCAGCGCCAGGAGAGGTACTGGGTCAGCAGGCCGCCGGCGATCAGGCCGAGCGCGCCACCGGTGCCGGAGATCGCGCCGTACACCGCGAACGCCTTGGCGCGCTCGTGCGCCTCGGTGAAGGTGGTGGTGATGAGTGAGAGCACCGCCGGCGCCAGCAGCGCGGCGAACACGCCTTGGATCGCGCGGGCCGAGAACAGCCAGGTACCGGACTGCGCCGCGCCGCCGAACGCGGATGCGGCGGCGAAGCCGATCAGCGCGATGAGGAAGGTGCGCTTGCGCCCGAAGTAGTCAGCGATCCGGCCGCCGAGCAGCAACAGCCCGCCGAAGGTCAGGGTGTACGCCGTGAGCGCCCATTGCCGGTCGGCGTTCGAGATGTGCAGCGCGACCTGGGCATGGGGAAGGGCGATGTTCACGATCGAAGCGTCGAGGATGATCATCAATTGGGCGACGCCCACGACCGCCAGCACCAGCCACCGGCGGTCCGGGGCCGAATCAGCATTGCGCGCCGACACCTGGAGTGGCCGTGGCGCCGGGCGGGAATCGAGCGTGGTCATAGGTGGTTCTCCTTGCGTCGTACGTTGTGGCTGCGGGCGCCTGCGTTGCGGAATACCGCCGGGCGCCGTACGCTTTCCATAAGCGGAAGCTGCCTCCGTTACCATACCGGAGGCAACCTCCGGTTAGTCAAATGAATTCCCGGCGACCTGAACTTTTTTGGAGGCGGGATGACTCGCGAGCAGCGCGCAGACGCGCGCCGCAACCGTGAGCGGCTGCTCGAGGTGGCCGCCGAAGCCTTCTCCGCCCACGGTGTCGACGCCTCGTTGGAGGACATCGCCCGCAAGGCCGGGGTGGGAGTCGGCACCCTGTACCGCCATTTTCCCAATCGGGACGCGCTGATCGAAGCGGTTTTCCGGCGCAACGTCGACCAGCTGGTGGTGACCGCTGAGGATTTGCTCGCCAACAAGCCGCCCGTCGAGGCGCTCGATGAGTTCTTGTCGCAGTTCGTGAGCTACGTCGCGACCAAGAAGGGGCTCGCCACCCACCTGAAGTCGGTGCTGTCGGCCGACTCGGAGATCTTCACCTACAGCCACCAGCAGATGACGACCTCGATCACGAGCCTGGTCCAGGCCGCGATCGCCGATGGCTCGATCCGTCCCGACGTGGAGCCGATGGACGTGCTGCGAGGCATCAGCGGCGTGTGCCTGATGGCCGACGCGGCCGACCCCGCTTGGCAGGATCAAGCCCGGCGGATCGCCTCATTGATCATGGACGGTCTGCGTTATGGCGCCACGCCGGCCGGCGCCTGACCTCAGTCTTCTTCCCAGCCCGACACGTCTCGCGCAGTTGCCTGCTGAGCCGCAGGCCGCCGAGGGTCGGAATGGATCTGCCCGGCGTCGACGTCGGCCTGGCGCGGCGCCACGGCTCCCAGCCGCACCGCAACGACGGCGACATCGTCGCGAAGCGGGCCGTCCGGCAGCCCGTCGGTCAGCCGGTCACACAACTCGTCCGGCGGGATCTCGCCGCAGGCGGCTGCGGCGGCCTTCAGCCGGGCGATCGAGTCGGTGATCGACTCGCCGGGCACCTCGATGAGCCCGTCGGTGAACAGCATCAACGTCGAACCGATGGCCAGCTCGGTCCGCGCCGAGGGCCGGGTTCCGTCCGCTCCCGGGGCGACGCCCAGCAGGACGGAGGCCCCCTCGTCGAGTTCGTCGATCCCGCCGTCGGATCGGCACACCAGTGGCGCCGGATGGCCGGCATTGGAGTACCAGAACTGTCGAGCGCCTGAGGCCTCGATCGGCCCGAGCACGCCGTAGAACATCGTCACCAGCCGCTCGGTCTGGAACGAGTCGATCAGCATGTCGAGACGATCCAGGACGAGGGCCGGGTCCTCGCTGCGGAAGGCGTACGCGCGAAGTGCGGCCTGCACCCGGGACATCGTCGCGGACGCCGAGATGTCGTGACCGACCACGTCGCCGATCACCAGGCCGGTCCGCTCGTGATCGAGCGCGAACACGTCGTACCAGTCGCCGCCCACCTGCAGGCCCTCGGTGCCCGGCAGGTAGCGGGCGGCGATCTCGAGGCCGGCGACGTTCGGGAGTTCAGGCAGCAGACTGCGCTGCAGACCTTCGGCGAGCCGATGCTCACTGCGGTAGAGCGCGAGCGCATTGGCTCGGCGCCGCGCCTCGATCTCGGCGGTAGCGGTGACCAGCGCGCACACCACCAGGCCAGCCCCGGCGACCAGCCAGGGAGCGGCTGCCGTCGTCGAGCCGACCAGCGGATGTACCGCCCGCACCTGAAGCAGCCACTTCGCCGTACCGACCGTCAGTTGCTTGTCGACCACCCGCCCGGTCAGCGGCACGGTCTTCGAGCTACTCACCAGTGCCTGCGCCGGCTGCGGCGTCAGGCCGGAGTACAACACCACCCGGACCTCGCTGAAGGGGGCGGTGTTGGCCTCCTTAGGAGGGCCCAGCCGGCCGAGTACGACCTGGCGGTAGGCGATCAGGTTCGGCGGGGTGGCCGGCGGGCCGACGGCGAAGCCGATCGACCGGTTGGCGCCGGACCCAACCACCGGGGTCGGCACCATCTCGCCGCTGGTCATCGCGCGGTCCATCGCGACCGCGCGTTGGTCGGCGATCAGCTGTCCCGGGAGCAGACCAACGCCGTTGGCCATCACTACCCGGTAGCCACCTGTCGTCTTCGTGAGGAGCGCGACAGCTGTCTTCGACTTGCCGCCCACCACCGACGCAGTGGCGTGGTCGAAGGCGGCCTGGGAGTTGCCGGTGGTCCGCAGCAGACCGCCGAGCGTGTCGAGCTCATCGCCGAGTGAGCTGGTCGCGGTGTTCAGCACCAGCCCGACCTCGTTCGCGCGTTCGTTGAGGAGCTTTCCCTCTTGGTTGTGAACGGCGGTGCGGGTGCCCCAGGTCGCGACCGCGGTGACGCCGAGGAGAACGACGAGTACCAGGAGGCTGACCCAGCTCAGCCGGCGCCTCATGGCCACCCGCCGTCGGTTCGCAGGCATAGCGGTGCGGCCAGCCGTGGGGAAATGGTTGTCGCATCCATCACGAGCCCCCGTGGTCGGTGTCCAAAAATGGACCGGCTGCGGCTTAACCGATCTCGTGACGGTACAACCTCAACCTCAATTCGGGGATAGCCCGCTGCGGCACCACCTCCTCCGGCCGGTAAGGTCCGGCCGGTGAGAGCCGTCCAGATCGCCGAGCTCACCGGCCCCCGCACCGCGCTTCGGGTGGTGGACGTCCCGGATCCCGAGCCCACCCACTTCCTGACCCCGGGCGAGGGCGTGCTGGTCGAGGTCAAGGCTGCCGGTGTCTCGTTCCCCGAGCTGCTGCAGACCCGGGGGGAGTACCAGATGAAGCCGGACCTGCCGTTCATCCCGGGCAGCGAGGTCGCCGGGATCGTGCGCAGCGCGTCCGCCGGGTCAGGCTTGCGTCCCGGCAACCGGGTGGCGGCGTTCTGCATGCTCGGTGGTTTCGCCGAGCTCGCGGTCGCGCCCGCCGGGATGACCTTCCCCCTCTCTGACACCCTCGACTTCGGGCAGGGCGCCGGGCTGATCCTCAACTACCACACGGCGTACTTCGCGCTGGTCACCCGCGGTCGGCTCGTGGCGGGCGAGACCGTGCTGATTCATGGCGCGGCCGGCGGCGTCGGTACGGCGACGATCCAGGTCGCGAAAGGCCTCGGGGCGCGGACGATCGCGGTCGTCTCATCGGAGGAGAAGGCTGACGTGGCCCGGCAGGCCGGGGCGGATGACGTCGTCCGGTCCGACGGCGCGTGGAAGGACGAGGTCGTCGCGTTGACCGGCGGCGTGGGTGTCGACGTTGTCGTCGATCCGGTGGGTGGTGATCGCTTCACCGACAGTCTTCGTTCGCTCGCGCGCACCGGCCGGATCGTCGTGGTCGGATTCACCGGCGGTGCGATCCCGGAGGTGAAGGTCAACCGGTTGCTGCTGCGCAACACCGAGGTGATCGGTGCCGGCTGGGGTGAGTACGTCTTGTCCAGTGGGGGACTCGGCTACGGTGCCGAGGTCGGCGCCGCCCTCCTCCCACTGATCGACGCTGGTTACGTCAACCCGGTCGTCGGGGCCCGGTTCCCGTTCGAGCGCGCAGCAGAGGCGCTCGAGTTGTTGAACGATCGTCGGGCGACCGGCAAGGTCGTCCTGGAGCCGTAACTTTGACCAACCCTCAGCCGAGGACGGAGTTCGAGCTGCTCGGGTTCGGTGCCCGGCGCCGCGAGAAGTGGCTGAGGTCGAGGATCGCCCCGGTGTGAGGCGCGGTCCAGTGGACCGGCGACGAGTCGTGGTCGCCACCGGCGAGGCCGTCGCCGACCAACGCCGACATCACCGCTCCGATGCAGGGCGCGGTCTTGAACTGGTTGCCGCTGGTACCGATCGCGACGTAGTAGCCCGGTAGCGAGGTCCGGTCGTAGATCGGGATCCAGTCGCTGCTGACGTCGTACACGCCGGCGATCCCGGTCGGCCGGTTCGGAACGTGCGCGTCCGGCACCCGGCGCGCGAGTCGCAGGCTTTGCCGTTCGAAGACCGGTCCGGTCGGCGCGACGTCGAAGGAGTCAGCATCGTCGAGCCACTCGAGCGGATCGCAGTCCGGTTCCTGACTGCCCACCAGGATCTGCCCGCCGGGGGCGAACCGGAAGTAGGTGCCGAGATCGCCGTCGCCGACGGTGGGCCCGAGCCCACCCGCGAGCGTCGCCGGAGCGCCGAGGTTGTGGACTTCCTGCCGCATCGGTCGGGTGGAGACGGTGAAGTCCTCGAGCACGCCGGCCAACCGGTTGAGGTGCGAGGAGTGCGGGCCGGCGGCGTTGACGATCAGGTCGGCGCCGAGCGCGCGGCCGTCGGCGAGCCGGATCCCGCCGACGCCCGAGGCATCACGGTGAATTTCGACGACCTCGGCGCGGAACTCCGACCGGACGCCTGCGGCCGTTGCGGCCGTCCAGAGGTTGTGAGCCGCGAGCGACGGATCGTCCACGAACCCACCTTCGGGGGTCCACATGGCGCCGAGTTCCGAGGTGGGGGCGTCCCAGAACTCGGGGTCGGCCACCTGCCGTGGCGGGTAGTAGGCGTCCGCCGACAAGTACGGAAACCGCGCCCGCAGCGCTGCCGCGCTCAACCGCTCGTACGGTATTCCCAGCCGGTCGTAGTGGCCGATCACCGCGGTGAGGTCATAGCCAGGCGTGTCGAGCACGAGCACTCCGGTCTGCAGGTAGTGCGCGTAGCCGGACTCATCCGTCACACCGAGGAACTCGGGCCACCTCTCCCACTCATGCTTCGCCTCCCACGCGAGTGCGGCGCCTTCGTAGGTGGAGTAGTGGAACCGAACGATCGCCGAGGACGCGCTCGTCGACCCCAGCCCCGGGCCGGGGGCGCGGTCGATGAGGGTGACATCGTGCCCGGCGCGAGCCAGCGACAGCCCGATGCTGCATCCGATGACGCCGGCACCGATGACCGCGACGCGTGAACCCGGCACAACTGTCATTGTGACGACCGATCCGCTCCGCCGGCTCCGGAATCCGCCTTGTCCGGCATGAAAGAATGGCTCGAGTGAGCCTGACTGTGCCGTTGAGTCGGCCACGCACCGAGCATCTGGTGATCGGGGTGCTCGCCGTGGCTTGCGCCGGCGTGTATGTCGTTCACACTCCCGCAGTACCCGATCTCGCCGCCCAGGTGGCGCGGGTTGACGCTGCCAAGTCCGGTGCCTTGCTCTGGTGGAGCGGCTGGTTCGGCGGCCTGCAACTTCCCAGCTACTCAGTCCTCAGCCCGCTGGTCATGTCGTGGATCGGGGTGTCGGTCGCGGCGGCGTTCGCGGCCACCGCCGCGTCGCTGTTCGGGCTTGCACTGTTCCGGCAGTCGCGTCGGCCGATCGCGGCATCACTCGCACTGAGCGTCGCGGCCTTCGCCGACATCCTCGCCGGACGCGTCACCTTCGCGCTCGGCGCGGCTGCCGCGATCGGCGCAGTCGTCCTGATCAAGCGTGATGCGAAGTGGACGGCCGGCGCTGCTGCGCTCCTTGCCTACCTGTTCAGCCCGCTTGCCGGGCTGTTCCTCGGCGTCGCTGCTCTCGCGATCGCCGTGACACAGCCGCACCGACGGCGCGCGGCAGTCGTTGCTGCCGGCGTCCTCGGCCTCGCCGCCCTCGTCCAGACGGTGCTGCTGCCTGGTGCCGGCGAGATGCCGTATCCGTGGTGGCACATGCTGATCGCACTGACGATCGTGACCGCGGTCGGCATCGTCTGTCCCGACCGCACGGTGCGGGTCGGTTGCGCGATCGCGGGCGGCGCGACGTTCTTCTTCTACTTCATCCCGAGCCCGGTCGGCACCAACATCGTGCGGCTGGTGTGGTTGATGCCGGTGCCGATCGTTCTTGCCGCTGGCCGGCTCCCCAAGAAGCTGCTGGTGCCCCTGGTCCTCGCGCTGTCGGTGTGGCCCGCGATCGACCTCGGGATCCAGCTCGACAAGGCCGACAGCTCGGCGGCGAGACCGAGCTTCTACGGTCCGCTTGTCGGTGCGCTTCGCGCGCAGTCGGCGACCGCCGGACCACAGGCACAAGGTGAGCGGGTCGAGGTCGTCGATCCGGTAACGCAGTGGGGAGCGGCGTACGTAGCGGCGGCGGCGCCGATCGCCCGCGGCTGGGACCGCCCGACGGATCGCGCCGACAACGCGTTGTTCTACGACGGCTCGCTGACGACGGCGTCGTACCGAGCCTGGCTCACCGACACGTCGGTCGGCTGGGTCGCGCTGCCACTTCACGTGTCACTCGACTACGCATCCGTGAAGGAAGCGGCAATCGTCAGGTCGGTTCCCAGCTACCTGCGCCCGGTCTGGCACAACAACTCATGGCAGCTCTATCGCGTCGTCAACGCTCAGCCGCTGCTCCAGGGCGCCTCGCTGGTCAAAGCCGGTGGGAGTGCGGTGACGTTTGTGGCAAGCCGCGCCGGCGAGGTCGGGGTGACGGTGCGCTGGTCGCCGTACCTGCGACTGTCGGCGAACCACCACATTGTCGACACCTGCATCCGCAACGCGCAGTCATGGACCCAGGTGAAGGTGCCGCACCCCGGTACGTACACGTTGTCGGCGCGCTTTGATCCGGACTTCACCGGCCGGGCGCAGAGCTGCACCGCTTCCTAGGGTCACTCAGCCGAGCGGCAGCGTGAAGTTGAAGCTCGATCCGATGCCCGGCCGAGGCTCGTACCAGGCCTGTCCGCCCTGAGCCTCCGCGAGCACTCGAACCACGTACAAGCCAAGGCCGGAGCCGGCAGCGCGTGATCCGGCCGCCCGGCTGTACTGCTCGAACAGATGCGGCCGGAAGTCGGCGGGCACCCCGTCGCCGGAGTCGTCGACCCGGATCACGGCGTGATGTCCGGCAACCGTCGCGGTCAGCGAGATCGGCGGCGCGGCGTACTTCAACGCGTTCGAGAGCAGGTTGGTGAGCATCTGCTGGACCCGCGCCGGATCGGCGCGGACCAGCAGCGAGGTCGGACAGTCGACGAGTGCGTCGGTGAGTTCAGCCACGCCCAGCGCCGCCGCATGCAACGCGGGCGCGAGGTCCATGACCTCGGCTTGGGCGGTGACGCCGGCGCGCCCTGATTCCGAGGACGCGAGCAAGTCGGCGGTCACCCGGTCGAGCACCTGCGTCTGCCGCACGATGGCGTCAAGAATCTCCTCGATCCGCCGCTGGTCGAGCGAGGACCGGTTGCGGGTCAACGTTCGGGCCAGGCCGATCAGCACCGTGGCCGGCGTGCGCAGCTCATGAGCCGCGGTCGCCACCGCGTTCCGCAATCGATCTGCCTCACTCATCGGCTCGTCGGCGGTCAACGCCGCCTCCGGTGCCGGTCGCAGGTCAGCACGACGGTTCAGCACGGCGTCGAGAGTCTCGACGATCGTGTCGGGGTGGGCGCCCTTCTGCAGGTACGCCAAGGCGCCGCGCTCGATCGCCTGCTCGGCCATCCGGTCGGCGTCGAATCCTGAGAGCACGACGACCGCCGCGGGCGGGCAAACCTGCCGGATCAACGGCAGCGCTTCCAGGCCGTCCATGACCGGCATCGCGAGGTCGAGGAGTACTACCGCTGGCTGCCACTGCCGGACGACTTCTACGCCGGCCGCACCATCGCCTGCCTCACCGACCACCTGGTATCGATCGGAGAGCTCGAGCACCATGCGCAGTAGCAGCCGAAGATCGGGGGTGTCGTCGATGACCACCACGGATGCGAGATTCGCAGCCGTCGCCCGCGAATGCGTCATCGTTGAGCCGAGTCGTCGAGGGCGGCTGCCTTCGTTCGAAGGGTGCCGTCGGCGCGCGACACGAGGCTGCCATCACGCGCGCCAGCGCGAAGTTCGGTGAGGTCGCGATGTCGGCGCCGGAGGGTGAGCGGCGACAACATCGCGATGACCACGAGCACGCCGACGCTGACGAGTCCGGCATGCACTACCTGGAAGGTGGCCGATACTGCCGGCGCGAGCGCTGCCGAATGCATCGCTCCACCCGTCATTCAGCCACTGTGCCGCACCATGATCGCTCGGTGCGAGGAGTCCGGGAAATGTGCTGAAGCAGCGTGGTCGTGTAACGGCTACCAGATCCGGCATGTCCCGAACAGCGAGGGGCTTGGGTTGTCTAGGTGGTCAGGAGGGGGTTGTCTAGGTCGTCAGGGGGTCGGCAGCGACGGGAGGTCTGCCCACACCGTCTTGCCAATCGCCGCCTGGTCACAGCCCCACCTGCTGGAGACCGACGCGACAAGGGCGAGACCGCGACCGCCAGTCGCAAGCGCTGGCGCGTCGACTTGGACCGGCGCGGTGTCCGCGGTGTCGTAGACCGAGATCCGCACCCGGTCGCCGGAGGCAAACAATTGAATGGTGAAGTCGGCCCGGCCATGGATCACGGCATTCGTGGCGAGTTCGGAGGCGATCAGGAGCGCATCGTCGAGCTGCGCCTCGCAACGCCAGTCGTGCAATGTGTCCGCGACGAACACCCGGGCCAAATGGGGTGCCGAGATGTCGGCACCGAACGAGCGCGACGCCGTCCGCGGCGGCTCGCCGTGCCACACGTGCGAGTGCAGCCTGCTGACTTTCGCCCTGTCCGAATCAAGACCCGACGCAGGCTCGGAATCTCCGGCTGAGGCGGAGTGACGATGAGTGGGGTATCCGCAGAGCAGGCTGAACGGGACCCGAGCCCTCAGGTCGTTCCACATCTCTTCGAGCTCCATCGCTGCCGGGACATCGCCGGCGTCCCACAGCAGGGCGACCATTTCGCCGTACACCCGCAGCTCGCGACCTGATAGGCCCAACCCGGCGATCCAGCTCCCGACCGTCTGCTCGAACCGGTCGCGGCTGGGCTTGCCGGCACGAGACAGCCGGGTCAGCAGTTCGCCGGCGTCCTGGAAAGCGAGGCGCTGCTCGGACTGGGCGGCGTCGGTGTCGATTCCGGCGATCCGCAGCGCTGCCTCGACCGCGTCCGTGTGCTCAGGAGTGGCGACGATGACGACGACGCCGTCGGTGCGAAGGGCAGGCAGCACGAAGTTTGTGACGGCAGTGACAAGGTCGAAGTCACTGTCATAGAACTTGACGAAGTGGCCGCCCGAACCGGCACTCATCTGGCCCCATCAACTGCGTCGCGGCCGACCCCCGCGTCTTGAGAGTCACTTTGCCGACTGGGAATGTCCCCCGCTTCGCCCGGCGTGAAACCTCGGCGTCAGGCCCCGCGTGACAGGGTGATCGGGTGGCCGTGCTCCGGATCCGACGGCGATCCGGCGCCGCAAGTTCGCGATCCTGACTGAGGTCAGTGGCTGCTTTCGTGCAGCTCGCGATCGCGGGCTTCGCCGCTGGTCTCATCCGGCAGGACCGGAGCTTCCTCGATCTGCCGGTACGCGTCGAGGCGCCGCTTCGCAACAGCCACGTCGCGGACACCGATCACGCTCACCCCACCCAGCGCAACGCCGGCAAGGAACACGATCACGACTCCGACGCCGGAGAACATCCCGATTCGCTCGAGGATGACGTGGGTCGTGTCACCCATGGGCCGACCGAGGAAGCCGGCACTCCACCACGGGCTGAACACGGTGCCGAGGACGAACCAGGCCCCGCTCAGCGCCGCGAGCCAGCCACCGAGTGAGGCCGCTGCGCGGTGTGAGGTGTATGTGACAACGGCGCCGCCGACGAAGGCGCCAGCGCCCGGTGCGACCTCCATCCACCCGCGTGCCGCGGTCCAGCTCCAGGTGTTGTTCGGGGTGTAGCCGTAGCCGAAGTAGTGGCCGATGAACGGCACGATCGCCCCCCACGCGCCGAGCAGCATCAGCAGTGGTCCGGCGACGGCGCCGCGGCGGCGCGCCATGATCATTCGGCTGGGAACGGTTGCATGCGATCCATGTGTCGACATTCTTCGACTCCTCACGCCAGCGCGCATCTGCACGCAGGGCGTTAAGAGGTATGCCCGCTATCCCTGCGGTCATTCACCGTGTCGGCGGGTCCGGACGTCAGGACCAGCGGATTCGGAGCTTCTTCCAGCGCTCCGCTGCAGCGGGATCTCCGCTGAACGAGACCTCCGCAGGACGGTTCCACAGCCATCGGTAGATGTCCGCCGCGGTTCCCTGGACCGTGACGTCGGCCTCGCCGTGCTCAGCCTCCACTCGGGCACCGGTCTCGGTGAGCCGGACGCCCAGCGGCGGGCCGTCGCTCGGCGCGAGGCGCAAGGTGGCGGGCTCGAAGCCTTTCCGACGCGATGCGAAGACGGTGAGCACTTCATCGATCCCGTCCAGCGCGAATCCGGTGTCGAACGACGGCGGATGCCCGGCCGCCGCTTCGGCATCGGCACGGTGGATCGCGGTCTCGTGCGCCTGTCGGCGGGCCCAGAAGCCAACCGCCGAGGGCGCAGCGACGAAGGTCGCGCACACCAGGTCGGCAGGTGCCTTGCGCAACGCCGCGACCAGCTCGTCGCGGTTGGCATGGCACCAGCCGGCAAGCGCGCCATCGTCCGGACCGCTCCCGATCTCGGCCGCGGCCGGGCTGTCGAAGCCGTCGCGCGCGTTGCCGACCAGGTCCGCCGCCCAGTGGTGGACGCCGCCGATGTGGGTCAACAGGTCGCGGACGACCCAGTCCGGGCAGCCGGGTACGGCGGTGTCGAGGCCGGCCGCCGTTGCGCAGTCGACGAGCCGGGCGCCGTTGGCCTCGATGCTGTCGATGTGATCGGTGAGGTCCACCGCCTCAGTCTCTCCTGCCCCGAGCCGGTGTCGGCTTGCTGTACGTCGCAACGAGTTGAGCGCCGATCGCGGCGAGCACCTCGCGCGCCTCGGCCGGGGCGAGGACCTCGATGTGGCTTGCGAAGCCGGCCACTTGCTGGGCGATCCGTTCGACCGTGTGACCGCCGATCCGAACCCGGGCGCGTTGCGGCGTACCCGAGTCGGGGCCTGGGTCGAGCACCGTCACCTGCCGGTCGAACAGCCAGCGCAGGACCGGGACCATCTCCTGATCGACCATCGCCTCGATCGAGTGGGGGGAGCGAAGCTCCTCGACGTTCGCCGCGATCCGCTCCCATGCCTCGCTGAGGTCGAAGTCGGCCGGTCGGTCGCGTGGGTCCGTCGTGAGCTCCACCGAGCTGACCCGGCCCACCCGGAAGGTGCGCTGGCCGGCCTCGGTGCCGGCGACCAGATACCAGACCGACCCCTTCACCACCAAGCCGAGCGGATGCACCAGGCGGGTGCTCGACTTGCCGGTGCGGTCGGAGTAGCCGAGCCGGACCTGTACGGCGGTGACGACCGCCGTCTGCAGCGCGTCGAGATGCTTGGGCCGTAAGGCTCGGCCGGTGCGGCCCCATCCGCCGGGATCGATGACGATGGAGTTCGCCGCGGTCTGTGCCGACTCGCGGAACGGCTCGGGCAGCGCTCGCACCAGCTTGCGGAGCGCCGCCTTGAGCTCGGGCGTGGCTGCGGCCGCCGGCCCGGCCACCATGAACATCGCCCGGGCCTCGTCGGCGGTGAGCCCGGTGAGGTCGGTGCGAGCCCCGCCGACAAGCGCCCAGCCGCCGTTGCGGCCGGCCTGGGCATACACCGGGATCCCCGCCGCGGACAGCGCCTCGAGGTCGCGGCGGGCAGTGCGCTCGGAGACTTCGAGCTCCTCGGCCAGCTCGGCAGCGGTCAGCCTCCCGCGGGTCTGCAGCAGCAGCAGCGCTGCCACCAGCCGGTCCGCCTTCATGGCGACAACTTCTCATGAAAACTGGCCATAAGATGGCCGGATTTATTTGCCAGTCTCAGTCGTCGTACTGGTAAATGCCGGCGGTGACGCCGCCCCAGGAGAGGAACGCGCTGATGACTGGCCCGCAATCGACCGTCGCTGATCCGCGTCGCTGGAAAGCGCTCGCGGTCCTGGGCGCGATCCAGTTCATGCTGGTGCTCGACATCACCGTCGTGAACGTGGCCCTGCCGAGGATCCAGGGCGATCTCGGGTTCTCTCGCCCGGGTCTGGCCTGGGTGGTGAACGGCTATGTCCTGATGGCCGGCGGTCTCTTGCTGCTCGGCGGGCGGCTCGCCGACATCGTCGGGCGCCGTCGGCTGTTCCTGCTCGGGGTCGGCCTGTTCGCTGCGGCGTCCGCCACCTGTGGTGCCGCCGTCGATCCGGCGATGCTCGTGATCTCGCGGTTCGTCCAGGGCGCCGGCGAGGCATTCGCGGCCCCCGCCTCGCTCGGCCTGATCGCCGTCCTGTTCCCCGATCCGGCGGAGCGGGTGAAGGCGCTCGGGATGTGGGGTGGCATCGCCGGCCTCGGCGGTACGTCGGGGACAGTCATCTCCGGCGCCCTCGTCGACCTTGCGTCGTGGCGGTGGATCTTCTACATCAACATCCCGGTCGCGATCGCTGCGATCGCGCTCGTTCCGCGACTGGTCAACGAGAGCAAGATGGAGCGCGAGGGCGGGCACCCCGACTACCTCGGCGCCGCGACCGCGACCGCTGGTCTGATCGCGGTGGTCGACGGCCTGCTCCAGGCCGCCACCCACGCGTGGGGCGCATGGCAGGTGCTGCTGCCGCTGCTCGCCGGAGTGGGCCTGTTGGTGGCGACGGTCGTGATCGAGGCCCGTTCGGACTCGCCGCTGATCCCGCTCGAGTTCTTCCGCAACCGGACCCGGGTCGCGACGAACGTCACCACACTGTTCTTCTCGTCAGCGTTCTTCAGCTACTTCTTCATGCTGACGTTGTTCGAGCAGCACATCCTCGGCTGGTCGCCGCTTCGCGGTGGTCTGTCCTACCTGCCGTTCGGCATCACGATCGGTGCCGGGATCGGTATTGGCACGGCCTTGATGCCCAAGCTCGGCGTGAAGGTCTTGCTGACGTTCGGTTTCTTCGGCTGTGCCGTCGGCATCCTGCTCACGTCGATGATGGATACCTCGACGACGTACTGGTCCGGAATCGTGCCTGGCATGGTGGTGCTCGGGTTCTGCTCCGGGGTGTGCTTCCCGACGATTGGCAATGCGTCGCTGCATGAGGTGACCGGCCAGGACTCCTCGCTGGCGTCCGGCGTGCAGAGCGCGGGACAGCAGATCGGTGGCGCGATCGGGCTGTCGTGCCTCGTCACTCTCGGGTTGCGGCACGCCGCCGGACAGATGCGCCACGGCACGTCACCAGCGCTGGCGACGACCCACGGATTCGTGCTCGCCTACCACATCGCATTCGTCATGCTCCTCGTCGGCGGGGTGCTGGTCCTGGCCTTGTTCGAGCGGGTGATCGCGACACCGCGCAGCGCGGAGGCCGAGCTGGGAATCGAACCAGCAGTGGAGGCCGTGCCGGCGAGCGCGTAACGTCCGGCTCCGGAGGTGGCTCATGGCTGCTGAGGTGAAGCTCGGAGCGGCAAGTGATCTCTCGAAGGGCTCGGTGACCGGCGCGGGACGTTACGCCGTCGGCCACGGCGACGACTACTTCGCCGTGACCCGGCGGTGCCGGCACCTCAGGGCGGATCTCGCCGGTGGCTCGATTGATACCGACGGCTGCTTGGTCTGCCCGTGGCACCAGTCGAAGTACGACGTCACGACCGGGCGGATGGTGCGCGGACCTCAGGGGGTCTTCGCGAAGGTCCCCGGCCTCGGTGCGATGTTCAAAGGCCTCACTGCGATCCTGCCGCTGGGCCGTGGCAGGGTCTCGGAACGCGACGGCGACCTCTACGTCACCTGATCTCGCTGCGCTGCGAAGCGACATGATGTAGCGCATGCAGCTGCGAACGCTTGGTCGTACCGGTGTGAAGGTCAGCCCGCTCTGTCTCGGCGCGATGATGTTCGGCTCCTGGGGGGAAACCGATCACGAGGAGTGCGTCCGAATCATCCACCGCGCACTCGATGCGGGCATCAACTTCATCGACACCGCGGACGTGTACTCGCATGGCGAGTCCGAGGAGATCGTCGGCAAGGCCCTGGCCGGTGGCAAGCGGGACGACGTCGTGCTCGCCACGAAAGTGCACTCCACGATGAGCCTCACCAATGCCAACAAGCAGGGGAACTCGCGGCGGTGGATCATTCGCGAGGTCGAAGACAGCCTTCGCCGCCTGCAGACCGACTACATCGACCTGTATCAAATCCACCGGCCAAGTCCCGACACCGACATCGACGACACCTTGGGTGCGTTGACCGATCTGGTCCGCGCCGGGAAGGTCCGTTACATCGGCAGTTCGACGTTCCCCTCACACGAAGTCGTCGAGGCGCAGTACGTCGCGCGTGACCGCTGCCGAGAGCGCTTCATCACCGAGCAGCCGCCGTACTCGATGATCACCCGCAGCGTCGAACGCGACATCTTGCCGGTGTGCGCGAAGTACGGGATGGGCGTCATCCCATGGAGCCCGCTGGCCCAGGGCTGGCTGTCGGGCCGATTCCGCAGAGGTGCTGAGATCAGCAGCCGCCGAGCCCAGCTGCTGCCTGAGCGCTATGACATGTCGTTGCCGGCAAACCAGCGCAAGCTCGAGGCCGCCGATGCGCTCGGCCAGCTCGCCGACGACTCAGGCATGACGCTGGTGCACCTAGCGGTCGCCTTCGTGATGAATCACCCGGCGGTGACCGCGCCGATCATCGGCCCGCGGACGATGGACCAGCTCGAGACCCAGCTGGGTGCGGCAGACGTCGTACTGACCGACGACATCCTCGACCGGGTCGACGAGATCGTGCCGCCGGGACTCACCATCCTCGCCAGCGATGACGGCTACGACCCGCCGTCCATCACGGACAAGCGCACCCGCCGCCGGAATGTGAGCTAGTCCTACTAACCGCCGAAGGCCGGAAGGTCCGGCGGTACTCCGAAGATGCCGGCGTTCGCACCCGTCCGGGCAAGTGAGCGGTAGCGACGGTCAACCACCCACCAGGCGCCGTCGGTCTTGCGGTACCGATCCTGATAGAGCCCGTACGCGGTGCTCCACTCATCGGAGTCGGCGAGGTGGCGGAGCTCGCACATGAAGATTCGCCCGCGCGCGGTCTGCCCCTCCTCAACGTCGACCACCGAGTTGAGGATCACGAACTGGAAGTGATCGAATCTCGCGACTGCCTCGCTGACGAACTGAATGAACTCCTCGGCGGTCGAGCATCGCCGCACCGGATTGCTCACGGTGTCGATCTCGATGTCGACGTCAGGCACGAGGATCGTGTGGAGCTCGTTCCAGGCGCGGCGTGACACGACGTCGGCGTACCTCGACTGCAGACGAAACAACGCGACGACGTCGCGGGTGTCATCGTCGCGCCGTTGGTCGGTCACGCGGCCGACGTTAGCCCGCGGCTATCGGGTCAGTGGGCGCCGGCCCAGCTTTCGCCGGAACCGATGTCGGCGACGAAGCGCACCCCGTTGCCGGCCGCCCACCAGCGGGTCGTCGCGGCCAGCGAGTCACGGAGGACATCGCGGGCCGCCTCAAGCCGGGCGACCGAAGCCTGGATGACGAGCTCGTCGTGCAGACACAACACGATGTGGCCATCGATGGACTTCAACCCATGCCGAACCGTGGCAGCCCACGCCTTGAACAGCTCCGCCGCCGCACCCTGGATCGCGGCGTTGCGGCCGTAACGGCCACGCGCGGCGGTCACAGCGCGGTTCTCGTGCTCGGCGGGAGCGGAGAAGCGAATCAGCCGACCGCCGTAGGTTCGGAATGAAACGCCTTCGCGCGCCGACTCCTCCGCCTGTCGAAGGAACGCCATCGCGGTTGCGTACTCGCGATCCATCGCGCGCAATGCCTCCCCGGCGGGACCAGAGGTCTGGCCGTACATCGCAGCGAGAACCGCGACCTTCGCGGTTGGCCGGTCGCAGCCGAGTCGGGCCGCGACCGGCGCATACATGTCGGGGTCTCGGGTCGCGGCAGCAAATGCCTCATCTCCGGATACCGTCGCGAGCACCCGCGGCTCGATCTGGCCCAGGTCCGCCCGGACCAGCACGTGACCGGGTTCGGCGCGCACCGCGGGCCGCAGTTCGGCGGGCATGTTGTGCAGACCCACGCCGGCGGTCATCCGGCCGGCTCCGCCGTCCGCGGCGTACCACCGTCCCCGCAGCCGCTGGTCTGCGCCGACGTTGGCGTCGAGCCAGCGCCAGCCGTAGGTCGTGGCCAGCCGGTCGGCTTTGCGCCAGGTGAGAAGTGCGGCGACCGCCGGCAACGACCGATGGGGCTTGAGTCGCCACGAGCGGGTGTCGGGCAGGTTCAGGCCGATCGTCCCGAGCAGCTCTCGCACCTGCTCGGGACTGCGGAGGTCGTACCTCGGGTCGCCGGGGAACTGTCGCAGGACCTCACGCTCGCGCTCGGCGAGCTGCGCCTCCTCCTCGGCAGCATCGGCGGGACGATCACCGATCAGTTCGCGCAACAGCGCCCCGGCCACGCCGAGGTCGAACGGCAGGCCGTCGTACTCCAGTTCGACGCACAGCAGTGCGGCCGCGGACTCGCTGTAGGCGATCAGGGTGCGCAGTGGCACGCCAGGTGTTGCCGCACGTGGATCGGGCAGCACACTGATCGCTGCCCGTTGCTTCGTTGCCAGCTCGAGAGCGAGCTCGGCCCATCGCCGAATCCGGTCCGGGCTGTCACGCCAGCCCCCGGCGAGCCACTCCGGGCTCAGTTGTCCGTCGCGCAGCGGCCCGTCGTCGCGCTGATCGATGTCGAACAGATCCAGCGACTCCTCACGCGGGGTCGGCAGCTCCAGGCCGTGGGTTGCCGCCCAGCTCGATGCCGCGTCGTCCCGGCGGGTGCCCTCAGTCAGCATGCCGACCGCGCCGAGGTCCCAGCAGGTCTCCGGTCGGACGCGGGCGTCGATTGCAGCCGGCGCGATGTCGCGGGCGTTCCACCAGACCCAACGCGGTTCGAGCTGCTCGATCGAGCTCACGACGGCCGCGAGCGGTTTCGACACGACCGCGCTTCCGCCGTCCCAGGCGAGACCGACCTGCTCGCGCGGACCCGGAACGATCGCGATGAAATCGCGTGGCCGATGTCCGGCCGCGTCGAGTCGCTCCCGCAGTGCCTCGATCGTGAGGTCAGCCATGGAGTCCGGCGGGTAGTTCCAGCGGAATGTCGATCGGAATCTCTCCGGACAGGCCATATCCGCCGTTCAGCTCCAGCGAGTCTCCGCTCCAGAAGCGACCGGGGTCGTACCAACTCGCCCGCTTGGTACGAGGCAGCAACCCCATGTCCTGGTAGGTGATCGCCACCACCTCGGCGCAGTACGCCGTGTCACGTGCGTCGTCGCCGGGCGTCGCGGTGCGCAGCGGCATCCGGCCGCCGAACCAGCCGGCGGCCAGGGCGCGGGTTGTGGGGAAGGGAGTGCCGTCAAGGCGCGCGATTGTCCGCAGGACGGCGTCTTCCGCGTCACGCGTGATCGGCTTGTTGAGCTGCCGCAGCCAACCTTCCTGACCGTAGTTGTTGGCCCACACCAGCGCCGAGTCGCGCAGGTCATGGAGTTGGGCGCCGCGCTGGTACTTGCCCGACCACATGTCGACGAGTGACCTGCCGAGCTCGGCATGCCACATCAACGGCGGAAGATCGTCGATGACGACGGCCATGCCGACGTGGTTGACCGGACTGTTGGTGGTGAGCCGGATCGCGCGATCGGCCGCACTCGATCCCCGAAACAACCAGAGGTCACCGGTGCGGGTCAGCTCGACCGCGGCATCGAGCGGCATCGCGACCACGGGCACCGGCACAGCATCGCATCGGCCGACGACGCGCGATGACTACGGTGAATCGGTGAAGTGGTGGAAGATCGTCGGGCTCGCGGGCGTGGCGGGTGTCGCGGCGACGGGAGTGGTCATCGCACGGCACGAGCGGCAGCGCCGGACGATGACGCCGGGGCAGGTGCGGGACAGACTGCATGCGAGGTACGCCGAGCTCGAACGTCCGGCCCGGGCGAGTTAGTCAGACGTCGCTTCGGTCGGCCGTCGGTGTCGGTGCCTCCCGCTGCGAGGGCATGACGACGACCACGGTGCGCGAGACCGCCAGGTCGACGCTCGACCGGGGTAGCGGCGCTGCGAAGTCGCTGTCGAGACGGCGCCGCCGGCACTCCCTCATCGCGAGCACCGCGCCCGCGAGAAGGACCAAAGCCGCGCCATCGACAAGCCACAGCCCAGGTCCGATGTTCGTCGTGATGATCCCGTCCGAGATCCGGCCGGACGCCGCGACGGTGTGGCGCAGGTTGATGGTGTCGTAGAAGGCGATGGCGGCGATCATGCCGCCGGCCAGCGCGGTCATCGCAGGAAACAGCAGGTGGATGCTTCGTCGTACCGAAGCGGTAGTTACCGCGACGGACGCGGCCACCGCACACAGCACGGTGACCTTGCCGTCACCGGCGAGCCCGTCGATGTGAATCCAGCCACGCGCCCAGTGGGCATCGACCCAGGAGAGCGCTGACCCCACCGCGACAGCGAGCGCCGCGATGGCGACGGTCCAGACCGAGAAGTCGATCCGTCTGCGCATTCCTCGACGCTGTCATCGCGAAGTGGGCCAGATCGAGCAAATCCGGCGAAACCGTCCCGACGTGCTACCTGCCCTGACCCGCAGTGACTAAGCCGGGTGGTCGATACGCTCCGGCGATGCCGATGTTCTCCTTTGAAGGGCATGCCCCATCGGTGCATCCCGACGCGTTCATCGCCCCGACCGCGACGCTGGTCGGCGATGTGACCATCGAGGCCGGCGCCTCCGTCTGGTACGGCGCGGTGCTACGCGCCGACTACGGGCCGATCGTGGTGCGCGCCGGCGCCAACATTCAGGATGGGTCGCTCGTTCACGGCGCCGGACCACTCGTGGAGATCGGGCCAGGGGCAACCGTCGCACATCTTTGTGTGGTCCATGGCGCGGTGGTCGGGGCGGAGGCGCTCATCGGTAACGGCGCCACGATTCAGGACGGTGCGCGGATCGGCGCCCGCGCGATGGTGGCTGCGCATGCGTTGGTGCCGCCGAACGCCGTCGTCGAGCCGGGCACGTTGTTCCGCGGCACTGCCGGCTCGTCCGCCGGTCCGCTGTCGGACGGAGCGATGCGGTGGGTCGACATCAACCCGTCGGCCTACCAGGAGCTGGCTCGTCGCCACATCGCCGGCGTTGCAGAAATCGTCGGAGGGGAATGACCCATGCTCGAGCTACGACCGAACTGTGAGTGCTGCGACCGCGACCTGCCCAACGGCGCGGCCGAGGCGCGTATCTGCACCTTCGAGTGCACGTTCTGCGCCGAGTGCGTCGAGCATCGGCTCGACAACCAATGCCCCAACTGCGGCGGTAACTTCAGTGTCCGGCCGACCCGGCCGCAGGCATTGCTCGAGATGTATCCGGTGTCGAGGAAACGGGTGCTGGGCTCGCAGCCGGAGTGCGCCGGCGCGAGGTAGCCGCTTCTACTGGTGAGTCGGTGCCGGCGCCGCGTCAGGAAGCGTCACGACGGTCGGTCCGGCCGGAAACGGGTCCTCGGCCGGTGCCGCTCCCCGGAGGAGTTCAAGAAGTCTCGCGGTCTCGTCAACGATGTAGTCGGCGATCTTCTCTACGTCGGGCACCAGCTCCCGACAGGCGATCAGGCCGAAGTGCAGGCCGCCGTTGTAGCTCTGCACCGTGATGTTGAGACCGACACCCTCGACCACGACCGAGACCGGGTAGTAGGCGAGCACGTCCGCGCCGGCCAGATACGCCTGGATGTTGGCGCCGGGGACGTTGGACAGTACGACGTTGACCGGCCGGATCCGGCTGGTCAGGCTCATCGAGCTCGCCAGGCGTGCCGCCCGGGCGGCGAGCGCGGGTGCGAAGAACTCGCCGACGTCCTCAACCAGGCCGTCAGGGATCGCTGCCTGCTGCGCCTTGGCGACGACCGTCGCCTCGTTCGCCATTCGGAGCCGATCGATCGGGTCCTCAAGATGGGTGGGGATTGCCGCGAACATCGCCGACACCCGGTTACCCGGGGTGTCACCGGCTCGCGGGACCTTCAATGCGACCGGAAGCATCGCGACCAGCGGTGCGTCCGGCAGCTCGTTGTGATCGACGAGCCAGCGTCGGATCGCGGCTGCGGACACCGCGACGAAGACGTCATTGACGGTCACGCCGACCGCGTTCTTGATCTCCTTGACGTCGGCGAGGCTGACGGTGCGGATGGCGAAGCGACGGTGGGCTGTGATCGGACGGTTGAGACTCGTGGCCGGCGCCGCGCCAGCTGTGGCGATGATGCCGCCGTCGTGCTCGCCACGGCTGATCAAGCCACGCACGAATGGGGTTGCCATCTGCGCGAGCGTCGGCGCGAACCGAAGCAGGTTAGTCGTGACACGTACCGCGCGGCGCGGATGGCTTCCTACCGTCGCCGCGGCGCGCAGCAACAGGCCCGCCCGGTTCGGGAGTGACTGTGGCTCGTACGCGGGAATGTCGGTGAACTCGCGACCTTCACGGGTCAGGTCGAGCAGTGTCGTCATCAGCTCCGCACCGGCGGCGCCGTCAATCGCGGCGTGATGGATCTTCGTGTACACGGCCATCCGGCCGCCAGCGAGTCCGGAGATCAAGTACATCTCCCACAGCGGCCGGGCCCGGTCCAGAGCCCGCGAATGAAGGCGCGAGATCTGCTCACACAGCTGCTGGTCGCTGCCTGGTGACGGGATCGCGAGCTCCCGGATGTGGAACTCCAGATCGAAGTCCGGGTCATCGGCCCAGTACGGCTGATCGAGACCGAACGGGACCTCGACCAGCCGGCGCCGCAGCAGCGGCACCAGATGCAGCCGCTGCCCGATGAGCTCCGTCAACCGCTCCAGCGTCAACGGCTGGGGCGCGTTGCTCGGATCGAGAACGGCGAGCCCACCCACGTGACCGGTGACTGCGGGCGTTTCAAGAGCCAGAAACGCGGCGTCCATTCCGCTCAGCTGCTGCATCCGCAAAGCGAACCAGCCCCAAGCCCCCGGCGCAACACCTGCTAGTGGGGCACCTCGAGGTCACTTCCCCGCATTCCCGCTTCGATGGCGGCGATCACCGTCTCGATGACTTTGACCCGAGCCCACCGCTTGTTCTCGGCTTCGACCAGCCTCCATGGGCTGACCTCGGTGGAGGTCTTTTCCAGCATCTCTTCGACAGCTTTGGTGTAGGCGGCGCGCTTCTTGCGGTTGCGCCAGTCCTCGTCGGTCAGCTTCCAGGTCCGTAGCGGGTCGCTCTGCCGCGACTTGAAGCGTTCGAGCTGTTCGGCTTCGGAGAGATGAAGCCAGAACTTCACGAGCACCATGCCTTCGGCCGCGAGGCTGGTCTCGAAGTCGACGATTTCCTGGTAGGCACGCTTCCACTGCTCCGCCGTCGCGAGCTTCTCGACCCGCTCGACGAGAACTCGGCCGTACCAGGAGCGGTCGAAGACCGCCATCCCGCCCCACCCGGGGAGCTTCGGCCAGAACCGCCAGAGGAAGTGGTGGCGCTTCTCGTCGAATGTCGGCGCCGCGAACTCGGCGACGCGCACATGGCGCGGGTCGAGCGGTGCAACCAGTCGCTTGATGCAGCCACCCTTGCCCGATGCGTCCCATCCCTCGAAGACCACACATATCGGTGGACCGAACCGACCGCCGCTCCCGATCAGACCACCGCAGATGAGTCGGAGCTCGAGGAGTCGTTGCTGCGCCGCTTCGAGCCGCGCCGTCTCCTGTTTCGAGGTGAGCTTCAGCGAGAGGTCGAGCTCGTCGAGGCGGCCCATGGCCGGCACGCTACCCGGGTCGCGTCACGCTAGTGACTTGGCGAGGACGGCGAACTCGAGGTCGCTACGACGCGGGAGTCCGAACCGCTCGTCACCATGAGGAAACGGCCGAGTCTCGCCGGTGAGCTGGTAGCCGCGGCGTTCGTACCACGAGATCAGCTCGGAGCGCCGACTGATCACCGTCATCTCCATCAGCGGTGCCGACCATCGCGTGAGGGCGAGGCGTTCGGCCTCCGCAAGCACCCGGCCTCCGACTCCACTGCCTTGTCTCGTCGGCACGACCGCGAACATTCCGAAGTACGCCGGAACGTCAGGCGCGCCTCTCAACTCGCAGCAGGCGATCAGTTGCCGGTCATCGTCAAAGCCGAGCAGCACGAACCGGTCATCGCTGCTGATGAGCTCGGCCACCGCATCGCGGTCGGTGCGCTGGCCGTCGAGGAGATCGGCTTCGGTGGTCCAGCCGGCGCGGCTTGACTCGCCGCGATACGCCGATTCGACCAGCGCGACCACCGCATCCACGTCGGCAGCGGTCGCCATCCGAAAGCTCAGTTCCGCCATTGCGCACTGACGCTAGCGAGCGCGGTAACGCATCCGATCGTCGGTCCGCTCTTTGCAGTAACGCAGGTAGTGCCCCGGCTCCCTGCCGGGGCCGTTACGAGAGGACTCACGATGACCTCAACCCGCACCCGTCGCGGCGCTGCACTGGCGGTGCTCGCGGTGACTGTCTCGAGCGGGATCGCCCTCGCCGCCACCTACCCGGCTGCCGCCAACGTGGCGCCTCGCGCGCACACCTCGCTGTCGATCCGGGTCGCTCGGCCGGCAATCAATCCCGGCGGTACCGATGTCGTCATGGGCGATCTTGCCGCGCGGCATCATCGCGTCGCCGGTCGGGCCATCTACCTCGAGGCCAAACCTCAGGGAGCGACGGGATGGACCCGCGAGGCGCGGCACCGCACCGGCCGCCACGGCCGGGTCGCGTTCCGGGTCAGCCCCGCGACCTCGACGCGTTACCGGCTCGCGTTCCTCGGCAACGGGTTGCAGCGACCCACGCTCAGTGGCGTCGTCGGTGTCCGGGTCCGGACCTCGGCGAACTCCCTTGCCATTTCCCAGGATGCGATCTCGATCGAGCCTGGTTCCTCCGACGCCATCCACGGTGTGCTCACCGTCAACGGTGCACCGCTGGGCGGGGTCCCGGTCGAGCTTCGTGACCGGCCGGCCGGCCAGCGCAACTTCCACCTGTTTGCGACGTCGAACACTGCCAGCGACGGCACTGTGTCGTTCCCGGTGACGCCCGCGGTCAACACCCACTACGTGCTGATCTACCGCGGCACGGCCACCACACCCCACCTGCGTAGCGCAGTCGTGACGGTGCACGTCCGGCGACCGAGCTCGCTGTCGATCAGGGCGCTACTCAACGCCGCCGGTATGGAGGTCATCAGCGGTGACCTGCGTGGTGGTGGAAGCGGCTTGGCGCACCGCCCGGTCTCGCTTCAACAGAGCCCGTCGACCACTGGCACTTGGACCACGGTGGGGACCGAGCGCACCGGCCGTCACGGCGGCGTAGCGTTCAAAGAGGTCCGACCCACCGCGTCCGAGGACTACCGGCTGGTGTTCGCCGGCGGTCCAAACTTCGACGGTTGCATGAGCCCGGTCGCCACTGTCACCGTTTCCGGATAGTTGCTGAGGGCACGATCAGAAACTATCTAGGAACCGAGGAGGGGCGGCGGTCATTAGATCGAATCCGTCTTCGCGAGCTCGTCGGTCTGGCCTCGAACGGGGCGGTCAGGCCGATGAGCCGTTTCCTGCTGACGGACTCGATGACGCCCTCGACCGGGCCCGCGCCGGTGAGGACGCCGGTTTCCTCGATTTGTGGCGGGCGCTGCAACCCCGTTTGCTCCGATATCTCCGCGTCCACAGCGGTCAGGGATGCGAGGACGTGGCCGCCGAGACCTGGTTGCAGGTCGTGCGTGACCTGTCGAACTTCATCGGGGATGCCGATGGGTTCCGCGCGTGGCTGTTCACGATCGCGCGGCACCGGGCGATCGATGCCGCTCGTGCCGCGGCGGCGCGGCCTCACGTCCTCATCCCGGAAGTACCTGACGGGTCGGTCGGCGCCGTTGCCTCGGCTGAATCAGAAGCCCTCGACCGGATGTCGACCGATCGCGCGCTCGAGCTTGTCGCGACGCTGCCGACCGAGCAGGCCGAGATGGTGATGCTCCGCGTCGTGGCCGGCCTCGACGTCGCGGTCGTCGCGCGGATCGTGGGCAGGACCCCCGGTGCGGTGCGGGTGGCCGTGCACCGCGGGCTTCGCTCCCTCTCGCGCAACCCACAGGCCTACGAGGCGGAGGTCGTCTAGTGGACCACGTCGAGCAGTTGGACAGGACCCGGCCATGACCGATGACCTCCACCCATTTGCTGAGGAGCCGGTATACCAAGCGCTGACCGCCCCCGGGACAGCAGCGGAACTCGCCGGTGAGGCGGAGTTCCTCGCGGCGGTTCGCGCTGCGGTCCCGCACCGAACCCGCCGCCGTCTTGCTGCCCGGCTCGGCGCCGGTGGCTCGGTCTTCATCGCTGCGGCCGCGTTGTCGGGTGGCGTAGCGGCAGCGTCGTACACCGGCGCGTTGCCCGAGCCGGCGCAGCAGGTCATGAATGACGTCGCCGGCTGGGCCGGTGTTCCGGCGCCACCGCCTCACCATCAGCGCTCCGCCGTCTCCGCAACGACCAGGAAGAAGCCGACGCCGGTAGCGACCGGCTCGATCGGTGGTACGGCGGGAATCACCACCTCATCGCCGAACCCCATCGCCGCACCGAAGGGTTCACCCGCTCCCCGCGGCAGGGCCGGTACGGGCGGGGTTGGCCCTACCGGCCCGCACGCCAGCCCGACACCGTCTGCCGCCGTGTCGCCCAGCCCTACCCCGACACCCACCCCAACCCCAACCGAGGCGCCGACACCCACGCCGACTCCCACCGTGGTCGCGCCGTCGCCGGTGGCGCTATCGGCGTC
Source organism: Frankiales bacterium (assembly GCA_025980465.1). Classification (GTDB taxonomy): domain Bacteria; phylum Actinomycetota; class Actinomycetes; order JAFAQI01; family JAFAQI01; genus JAICXJ01. Next base: position 64,587 of record JAICXJ010000012.1, read on the forward strand.
GATCAGTGCGACCCGGGTCCCCGCGAACACCGGCGTGACGTTCTCGGGTCGTCTCACGACATCGACGGGTGCGCCGGTGCCACACCATCGCGTCGTTGTCTTCGAACGCGCGACCGGCGCCGGCCAATTCAGCAAGCTGGGAACCGGCGACACCGACACGAACGGCGAGGTCAGCTTCGGCGTACCGGCGCTCACCCACAATGTTCGGCTGGTGCTGCGAGCCGGCCGGGTGCACAGTCCCGTCGTCACTGTGGTCGAGGTGCCGACGCTGTCCATCGCCGTCACGCCGGCAGGGATCAGCGACAACGTCACCGTCAGCACCAACGGCGCGACCGCGGGGGATGCGGTGGTGCTGCTGATCCGCCGACACGGCCAGTGGTTGCGGGTTCGCAGCGGTCAGCTCGACGCGACCGGAACCTGGTCCTTCACCGTTCCGGCGCCGCAACGACGCGCTGCCGGGTATCGAGTCCTGCTCAAGCGGACCAGGGCGCACGCCGCCGGGTCAGCCGGATTCCGAGCACCGCCGGCCTGAACTCGAGGCGAGCCATTCCCCTACAAGAAACATTTGCCCTCACCGCGATAGGTCGCCACTTCCTCGACGACCCGTCCGCCGGCGATGAGGTGCAAGGTGTTGAACCGTTCGCACAGCTCCCCGGCCTTGGCATGGCGCAGATAGACCCGGTCGCCGATCCGAAGGTGCTCAGCGGCCGATCCCAACAACGGGGTCTGCGCCTCACCGGCCCCCTCGAGTGGATCCAGCGACAGCCCCTCGGGCGCCACCGGGACCGGCTGACGGTCGGCTCGAACGGCGCCCGATGCGACGTACCCTCCGCCGAGCGCGGTGGCGATCGTCCGCGACGGCTTGCGTGCCACCGGAAGCGCATAGCCGGCGGCCGGCGCTAGTTGGAGCCGGCGGTAGTACTGGAACAGCATCGGCGCGTAGAAGCCGGAGCCGGCGGCGACCTCGGTCACTGCCGGCTCGGCGACGGTGGATCGGATGCTGCCGGTGCCGCCGCCGTTGACGAACTCGAGATCGGCTACCGCCCGCACCGCCGCAACCATTTCCGCCCGCCGGGCCGCCACGTCGCGGGTCGATGCCCGCTGCATCACGCGGATCGCCAGGTTCTCAAAGGCTCGGCCCGGCACGCGGTCGGCGACGCCGGCAATCTGACCTTCGTAGGCCATCACCCCGACCAGACGAAGCTGCTTGCGTCCGGTGATGTCGCGCGCAAGCGCGCCCGCGGCGTGGGCGTCACGAATCGGCGATCGCTTCGGTCCGAACTTCAGTCGGCCGGACAGCGGCCAGTACCCGACGTCGAGGTCCATGCACACCCGTACCGGGCCGGACGTCGCCGACTCGATCAACTCGAGGTGTTCCGGTGAGTCGACCATCACCGCCGGCGCGCCGACCGGGTCTTCCGAGGTGATGGCGCCTAGCTCACCGAGTGCGGATCGTCCGGTCCACGGGTAGGCGACGACGAGGTTACGAAAGCCGTTGTGCCATAGCCAGATCGCCTCTGGAAGGGTGAGATTGAGCAGTCCATGAAAGCCGGGGCTGCGGTCGAGAACGCGCTGCGTCAGCGGGCGGCAGCGCACCGACTTGGTTGCGACCCGAATCGGTTTTCCCGCGGCCTGGCCCAGCATGTCCTCGGCATTCGCCCACAGCGCGTCGAGGTCGACGAAGGCGAACGGCGGCTCGAGATCGCCGAACGCCGCCTCGTAACGGTCATAGCCGGATTGCCCGTTCATCGTCGGGTCAGCTGCTGTAGCCAGGCATCGTGATCCTCACCGGAGATCAGATGGGCGATGAGGAGGTCGAGCATCGCGTCGCGAAGCGCGGTCATGTCGGAGCGACCACGAGGCGAGGCGAGCCGTTGAAGCGCAAATCCGTCGGCGATCGCGACGAAGGCCCGGGCGCCCTCCTTCGGTCGCTGGGCGCCGACCGCCACCAGCGCCGAGTAGGCGAGCTGCTCGAAGCCGGCGAGGATCTTCCTCACCTCCGACCGAAGCTCAGCGCGCCGCGCCGCCTCGAGATAGATCTCGAACTGCGCGATCGTGCTTGACCGGGGCTCGGCGACAAGTGCGTCGACCAGCAGTTGCACGGCCTGCGCTGGGCTCAGCTCAGACTCGGCGAAGGCGGCAGCGGTCGCTTCGAGTTCAGCGATTGATGTTCGCGCGAATCCGCGTAGCGCCGCAACGATCAGGTCATCGAGCGAGCCGAAGAAGTAACTGGTCGTCGACAGCGGCACCCCGGCCCGTGCCGCGATAGCACGGTGTGTGGCGCCGCCGACGCCGTGCTCGGCCACCACCTCGACGGCCGCACCAAGGAGAGCCTCGCGGCGGGCCAGCGCGGGCGGCCGATGGGTGGCGGGGCGCCTGCTCACCGCCGCACCGTACCACCGACTCTGGACAAATGTCCGGACTTACTCGTATGTTCTCGCAATGACGCAGAGCGGGTACCTCGTCGGCCGCGGCCTCTCGGACGTGACGGGCGAGCCCGCCGGTTGCGGCATGCTCGGGTACGGCAAGGCTGACCAGATCAGCGCCGGGCTCCATACCCGGTTGCGGACTCGCGCGTTCATCGTCGTCGACGCGGCGACCGGCAGGCGGCTGCTGATCTCGGTCAGCGATCTGCCGTTGATGTTCGACAGCGTCTTCCGCGAAGTGCTGCGGCGGCTCGCGGCGACGTACGGCGACATCTACACCGACGACAACGTGATGCTCACCGTCACGCACACCCACTGCGGCCCAGGCGGCTACTCGCACCACCGGCTGTACAACATGACGACTCACGGCTTTCACCCCCTCACGTTCAACGCCATCGTCGACGGCATCGTCGAGTCGATCGACCGCGCCCACGCCGACATCGCCGAGGCGACGCTTCGGCTCAGCCGCGGCGAGCTACGCGACGCGAGCGTCAACCGCTCGCCCTCGTCGTTCGATCGCAATCCCGAGTCGGACCGCGCCCACTTCCCGGATCGGATCGATCCGCAGACGACATTGCTGCGAGTCGAGCGCGACGGTGCGACGGTCGGCGCGATCAACTGGTTTGCCACTCACGGCACCAGCATGACCAACCGCAACTGCCTGATCAGCGGTGACAACAAGGGATACGCGGCTTACCACTGGGAGCGGGTTGTCACCGGGATCGACTACCTCGCCGAGACCGAACCGGACTTCATCGCGGCATTCGCGCAGACCAATACCGGCGACATGTCACCGAACCTGCATTACGGTCCCGGGCGCGGCCCGACGGACGACGAGTTCGACAACACCCGCATCATCGGCGAGCGGCAGGCGGGCGCCGCGGCCGCACTCGCCGAGCTCGACGCCGAGGAGCTTTCCGGCGGCCTCGATGTGAGGACGACGTACGTCGATCTCTCCGACATCACGGTGCGGCCGGAGTTCACTGGCGACGGGCAGACTCATCGAACCAGCCACGTCATGGGCGGGGCGGCAGCGCTGGCCGGCACCGACGAAGGCCGCGGCTTTCCGGGCTTCAAGCAAGGCCGCAACCGGATCGTGGACGGCCTCTCACGCCGGATCATCTACGCAGTTTCGCCGCGGTTGCGTGACGCGCAATCGCCCAAGGGCATCGTGCTCGCCGGCGGATTGCTGAATCGGGTCGCGCCGTTCGTGCAGGAACGGGTCCCGGTGCAGCTGCTGCGCATCGGCCGGCTGTATCTGATCGGCATCCCTGGCGAGGTGACCATCACGGCCGGCCTGCGGATGCGACGCGCGGTCGCTGACGTCGTCGGCGCCGATCTCCACGACGTCCTCGTCGCGGGCTACAGCAACGCCTACATCCACTACGTCACCACTCCGGAGGAGTACGAGAACCAGCGCTACGAGGGCGGCAGCACGCTGTTCGGGAAGTGGGAGGCGCCGGCGCTCACCCAGGTCGCGGTGGAGCTTGCGACGGCGATGCGTGACGGCAGAACGGTCGACCGCGGCGATCGACCTGCGGACGTTTCCGCCAAGCTGCGATCGGCGCGACAACGACCACCCGACGAGCCCGGTGACGACGGCGACTTCGGCACTGTGCTGGTCGCGCCCGGTGCGGCGTACCGGGCCGGACAGACCGTCACGTCCGCGTTCGTCGGCGCAAATCCCAACAACAACCTCCGTCGTGGCGCGACCTATCTCGAGGTGCAGCGATCGGCGGGCACCGGCTGGATTCGGGTCGCCGATGATGGCGACTGGTCCACGAAGTTGAGCTGGCGCAAGCAGGGCAAGGCAGGCTCACGCGTGACGATCACCTGGGACATTCCCGACGGAACGCCCCCGGGGGACTACCGGATCGCCTACTTCGGGGATGTTGTCGATGCCTCCGGCTTCCTAGCTGAGTTCTCGGCTCTGACGAAGCCGTTCGCTGTGACGCCCTGATGTCGACGGTCTGGACCAACTGGGCAGGCGAGCAGCGATGCTCACCTCTTGCGATCGAGAGGCCCAGGGATGAGGCGGCTCTCGCTCACATTGTCCGGCGGGCCGCCGACGCCGGCTTGACCGTCCGGGCGGTCGGCTCCGGACACTCGTTTACCGACTGCGCCTGCACGAACGGCGTCATGGTGGACATGTCCGGGATGCAGCGGGTCGTCGACATCGACTCGGTCACCGGCCGGGTCACGGTGGAGGCAGGCGCCAAGCTGTGGGCGCTCGGCCCGGTGCTCGCGGAGCACGGTCTGGCGCTGGAGAACCAGGGCGACATCGACCGGCAGTCGATCACCGGCGCGATCTCCACGGCAACGCACGGCACGGGCGCACAGCTGCGCAACCTGTCAGCCCAAATCGTCGCGATGCGGCTGGTGACCGCGACCGGCGAGATCATCGAGGTCTCGCCCGACATCGACGATGAGACCTATCTCGCAGCCCGGGTGTCGCTCGGCGCTCTCGGTGTGTTCAGCCAGGTCACGATCCAATGCGTGCCGCTGTACACCCTGCATCGACACGACGAGCCGTGGCCGCTCGACGAGACTCTTGAACGGCTGGACGAGCATGTCGACGGCAATGACCACTTCGAGTTCTTCGTCTTTCCGTATACCGACCGCGCTCTTACCCGTCGTACCCGTCGCAGCAGCGACATCCCGTCGCCGCCGCCGCGATGGAAGCGGTGGGTCGAGGAGGAGCTGGTACAGAACAAGGCGCTCGGCCTGGTGTGCCGCACCGGCCGACGCTTCCCCTCACAGGCGCCACGACTCAATCGCCTGGTCAGCTCCGCGCTGTCGGCAAGTGAGGTGGAGGACCGCCCCTACAAGGTCTATGCGACCAATCGAGCGGTGCGCTTCACCGAGATGGAGTACGCCGTACCGCGAGAGAACGGGCGTGAGGCCGTCGAGCGCGTCATGCAGCTCGTCGCCGAGCGGGAGCTGCCGATCCTGTTTCCACTCGAGGTGAGGTTCGCTGCCGGCGACGAGGCGTTCTTGTCCACGGCATATCGCCGCGACACCTGCTACGTCGCGGTGCATCAGTACAGCGGGATGGAGTTCGAAACCTACTTCCGCGCGGTGGAGGCAATCATGGACTCCTACGGCGGTCGCCCGCACTGGGGCAAGCGTCACTACCAGAACGCGGCGACGATTCGCGATCGCTATCCCGACTGGGACCGGTTCCAAGACGTGCGACGCCGTCTTGACCCGAACGGAGTCTTCGTCAACGACTACACCCGGCGCGTTCTGGGGGCGCCGTGATCACCGCGCTCAACATGGCGTGTAGACAAGACGGGTGACCAACGGCGACTGGACTGCGACCGGTGTCTTCGAAGAGGTACCCGGCGTATACCGCATCCCGCTTCCGCTGCCGAATGACGGACTGCGGGCCGTCAACGTCTACGCCGTCGTCGGGTCCGACGGTCCGGTACTCATTGACTCCGGCTGGGCGATCCCAGAGGCACAGGACCTGCTTGTCGCGGCACTTGCCGAGTTGGGATCCGAGCCGGGTGACGTCCAGCGGTTTCTCGTCACGCACATGCATCGCGACCACTACAGCCAGGCGATCCACCTCCGCCGTGAGTTCGGCATCAGAGTCTCGCTCGGTGCCGAGGAGCGGCACTCGCTCGAGATCGCGAGCCGGCCGCGGGAGCCGGAACGTCGCAGTCAGATCGTCAGGCTAAGGCAGCTCGGCGCGCAGGACATCGCCGACCGGATGGCGGCGGCCATGGCCGCCGGCCATGCCCGGCCGGATCCCGCCGACTGGGAGTTGCCGACCGATTGGTTCACGCCCAACGAGCTGATCGACGCCAATGGCCGCCAGCTCGAGGTCGTCGAGACGCCAGGCCACACCCGGGGTCATGTCGTCTTCTACGACACACCCGGCAAGCTGCTGTTCGCCGGCGATCACGTGCTGCCGACGATCACGCCATCCATCGGCTTCGAGCCCGCGCTCGCCGCTGATCCGCTCGGCTCGTTCCTCACATCGCTGGCGATCGTGCGGGCGCGGCCGGATGCCATGCTGCTGCCGGCTCACGGCCCGGTGACCGACAGCGTGCACACGCGGGTCGATGAGCTGGTGGAGCACCATCGGCTGCGTCTCGACGGCATGCTGAGAGCGCTCGGCGGGCGCGCCGATACCGCCGCTCGCGTCGCTGCCGCAGTGACTTGGACCCGCCGTGCGCGCAGCTTCTCCGAGCTGGATGTCTTCAACCAGTTCCTCGCAGTTTGCGAGACCGGCGCTCATCTCGACTTGCTCGTCGCGCAAGGCCGAGCGCAGCGGGGTGAACGCGACGGGGTGTTCTTCTACTCGCCCTCCTAGTCGAGAACCCAGGTGTCGTCCGTGATCAGCGGTACGACGGTGCCGTCGCGGGTGACACCCTCGACGCTGACGCCCGGGCCGCCGACGACGACATCGGTGTGGACGGTCGAATGGTTGAGGCCGCGCTCGAACAGCTGCTCCTGGCTCATCGAAGTGCCGCCGGACACCGCGAACGGGAAGCTCTGCCCCCAGGCCACGTGACACCCGGCGTTCTCGTCGTACAGCGTGTCGTGGAAGACGACACCGGCCGCGCGCACGCGTGACGACCGGTCGAGCAACGCAACCTCGCCCAGGCTGCGGGCGCCGTCGTCGCTGTCGAGCTCGGCGCGGACGGCGTCAATCCCTGTGTCGGCGGTGACCTGGACGATGCGCCCGGATTCGAAGGTGGCTCGCAGGCCTTCGACGAGGGTGCCGTTGCGAGGCATGACCAGCGGCCGACTCAGCGCAATCTGGCCATCGGCACGGTTGCGGTCCGGACTGGTGAAGACCTCCTCGGTCGGCAGGTTCGGCATCGTGACGCGGCCGGACTTCGTCACGAGATGACCGCCGGTCCAGATCGAGTCGGGCAGCAGGCCGACGGTGAGGTCGGTGCCCTCGCCTTGATAACGGACGGCGTCGAGGTTCAGGTCGGTGATGCGAGCGGCCCGGGAGATCAGCAGGTCGCGGTGGGCCTCCCACGCCGCGACCACATCCGGTTCGTCCAGTCGCATCGCTACCCGCACGGCCTCCCAGAGTCGCTCGACGTCCGGCTCGCCGTAGATCTGGGTTGCCCAGCCCGGATTCGGCGCGGCGACGATCGTCCACGCGACGTCACCGCCGAGCATGATCTGTCGACTGAGCAGTGCCGCGTCGACCGGTACGGCGGCAGCTCGTTCCGCTGGGATGTCGTCCATCAGGTGCGGGTCTGGCTGGCCGGTGAGCGCGATGATCGCGACCTCGTCCCGGCCCCATTGCTTGAGTCGGTCCAGCGCCCATTCCGGGCTCGACGTCAAGGTGGTCATCGGGGCGTGCTGAAGCGTCGAGTGCTGGATGTGCGCGTCGCTGTACTCGACGACCACCCGCGCCGCGCCGGCGAGGTAGGCCCGCTCGGCGACCGCGCGGGCAACCTCGGCATGGGAGAGGTCGGCGCGGACGTACACATCTTGCCCGTGGCGCACATTCGCGCCGACCCGCACCACCACGTCGGCGTACCGCTGGAGCAAGCTGTCGTTCATCAGTCGAAGTTAGCCGTCCCTGCTCAGCTAAAGGGGCGCCGGCTCTACCCGCAGAATTCGGGCGATCGGACGAGGAAGCCACCAATTGAAGCGGCCCAGGAGCGACATCAGGGCGGGTACCAGCAGGGCACGGACGATTGTTGCGTCGAGCAGGATGCCGACGCCGAGCCCGGTTGCCAGCACCTTGATGTCGGTCTCCGGGCCGGACGCGAGGGAGGCAAAGGCCAGGAAGAGGATGAGCGCAGCGCTGGTCACCAGGCGGCCGGTGCGGCCCAGACCGCGGACCACAGCACTGTTGGTGCCGGCGGCGTCGCCGTCCGCGTCGTACTCCTCCCTGATCCGGCTGAGGATGAACACCTCGTAGTCCATCGACAGCCCGAACAGGAACGCGAAGACCATCAACGGAATCCAGAAGGTGATGGCACCGGTCGCCGGCACGCCGAACAACGCGTGCGAGCCGTGACCCTCCTGCCAGAAGTAGGTGAGCAGCCCGAACGTTGCCGCCATCGAGATGACGTTGAGCAGGACCGCCTTGAGCGCGAGGACGAACGACCGGAAGGCGCGCATCAGCAGGATGAGGGTGGCAAGCGCGATCAGCGTGAACATCAACGGAAAGTTGTGGTAGACGGCGTGGATGTAGTCCTGCTGGATCGGCCCGTCACCGGTCACGCCGATGACGCTCGCATTGTCATGAACGGCCGCTTGTACAGCGCGAACCGGGGCGAGCGTTTGGCTGTTGGCCGTCACGACGTTCGGGATGGCGAGTACGTCGACGTACCCGTCCTTGTGCGCCGTGGTTCCGGTCGCGATCGCCGCCGTCGAGATGCCGCTGGCTCCCTTGACCGCTGACAGCACAGCATCGCCGCCGGACGCGCTGTTCGGCTTCGCGAGGACCTCGAGTGGCGTCATGATGCCCGGGCTGATCCCGTTGTCGGTCATCTGCGCATAGAAGTCGTGGGCGTTGCCCGTGCGTGCGAGTGCCTGCACGCTGGTCTCGCCGACCTTGAGCCCGAAGACCGGGCTCAGCATCAGCGCGAGGATCACGACCGCGATCCCAGCGCCGACCCAGCGTTGGTTAACGACCAGCTTCGCCCACCGGGTCCAGGCGCGGCTTGCCGATGCCTCGTGACGCACCCGTGGCCAGTCGACCCGCGGGCCGATTCCGCCGAGCACGGCGGGAAGCAGCGTCATCACGACGAGGGTCGAGATGAGCGGGATCAGGACGCCCCCGATGCCGACACTGCGCAGGCCGGGAACCGGGAGCACGATCAGCGCGAACAGGCCGATCGCGACAGTCAGGCCGGAGACCGCGACGGTCCGGCCGGCTGTCTCGACAGCTCGAACGACCGCGGCGTGGTTGTCGAGCCCGTGCTCGCGTTCTTCTCGCCAGCGCGTCACGATCAGCAAGCTGTAGTCGATCGCCAGGCCGAGGCCGACGAGTGCGACGAGGAATTCGACGATGAACGAGACCTCGGTGATTGTCGTCAGGCCGAGGATGACGAGGAAGGTGGTGAGGATCGACACTGCGGCGACCAGGATCGGTAGCAACGCCAGGAACGACGCGAAGACGAAAGCGAGTACGACGAGCGCGCCGAGCCCGCCGATCAACGTCTCGGCGAAAACGCCTGGACCGCTGTTGTTGCCGCCCGACGCCAGCTGGTTGAGCCCGGTGATGCCGGTCTGCCAGCTCGGTAGTGCGGTCTTCACCGCGGATTCCAGCTGGTGGGTCGGATCCGAGGAGAACGATTTCGGTGCCGGGGTGAATACCAGGGCGACCGTGGTCCGTGCGTTGGACCCGATGAAGCGCGCGTCGTGGGTGTTGGCATAGTCGAACACCCGCGCCGTCGGGAACGCCTTCTCGATCGAGGTGGCGGCGCGACTGATCGCGGCAGTCTGCCCGGCCGCCTTCGTGCCCTCCGGCGCGGTCAGGACGGCAATGCTGGTGAAGCCCAGGGCACCGTTCGGACCGTAGATGTGGCTGAGCTCCTTCGACGTCTCGTAGCCGGGCTGACCCGGCAGCGAGAAGTCGACCGACAGTCGGCTCGACACTTTGCTGGCTGCGAAACCACCCGCGAGGAACACCACAAGCCAACCGATCATCACCCAACGCCTGTGGTGCAGGACGAAGGCTGCCATGCGGCCGAGCGGTGACGAGGGAGCCGTCACCGTTGAGTCAGTCATCACTAATCCCCTGTCGTCTTCCGGTCCGCGCTCGTGGCGCGGCTCTTCTAGGACGCCCCACCCGGCTCGATGTCATCGGTCGATCTGGTGCAGGATATGAATCTTTCATACTCAGAACGATTAGGCAAAGTGTATTGTTGGTCACATGGCGGCCCGCGGGCCCTCGCCTGGCGAGGAGGAGACACCAGCAGCCTGGCAGCCGCCGAAGGTGATCGGCACCGGGTTTTTGCTCTCCGCTTTGGGCGCACACTCCTCCGCGCAGTACGCCGCCCGGGTGCAGCCGCTCGGCCTGACCCCGCCGCACGTCGGACTGCTCCGGGCGATCGCGATCGGTCCGGGCCGCAGCCAGCAGGCACTCGCCGATGAGTTCGGGATGCCGCCGAGCCGCATGGTCGCGTTCATCGATGAGCTGGAGGAGAAGGGCCTCGTCGAGCGCCGGCGGCATGATCGGGACCGACGGGTCCACCTGCTGCATCTCACGAAGGCGGGCGAGAAGATGATGCGGCAACTGGCCGGCGTCGGGCAGGACGCCGAGGAGGCACTCCTCGGCGCGCTCGATGAGAACGAGCGACAGCAGTTGAACGAGCTGCTCGGCCGGGTGGCTGCTGCCCAGCACCTGACGCCGGGCGTTCATCCTGGTTACCGCCGCATGAGGGCCGATCAAGGCCCTCCGGCTGCTCCCGACTGCGCCTAGGGAAGCTCGCGGCCCGGTGGCAGGGTGCTGAGGGCAGCGTCGTACCGATCGAGGATCACCTCGGCGACGCGCGGATCGGCCCCGATCGGCAGACTCACGACCCCTGCGGGCGACCGAGCGATCTCGTCGGCGAAGTGACCGGGTGCGAGCAGGTACGACGCGACGGCGGTCGGCTCCAGATCGGTGAGGCGGGGCTCGCCGGCACTGACGAACCCCACGGTCACCTCGGTGCCGATGACCTCGGCAAGCTGCAACGCGGCGACGCGTGCATCGACAAGCGACTGCGGGTCGGCGGATCCGGTCGCCGCGAGGGTAACCGGTGACCCGCCATCCCAGCCGGCTGCTCGAAGCCGGTCAGCGACAATCGCCATGAGGCGCGGGTCAGGTCCGATCGGTCGCGCGACGGTTGCTTCGGGGGCGGCCGCGGCAATGTCGTGCTTCACATGGAAGCCGGTGGTCAGCAGGAGCGGCACGACCACCGCCCCGCTGGTGGCGCAGTCGGTGAGCAGGGGCGACCCGTGGTCGAGGTAGCCGACCTGGATCTCGAGCCCCGGACGAGCGCGGCGCAGCAGGTGGAGTACGGCGGAAACCACGTCGGCGTGGCGGGGATCCCGACTTCCGTGCGCCGCGAGGATCAGCGGCGGCGACGAGGACTCAGCCGTGAAGGCCGCACTCCACCTTCGGCATGCCGAGCCAACGCCCGGACCGTCCCTCGCCGCGACGGGTGCACGGCGCGCAACCGATCGAGCCGTAGCCCTCGGACAGCAGCGGGTTGATCAGGATGTCGTTGTCGGCGACGTAGCGCTCGATGTCGTCGAGGGACCATGCGGCGAGCGGGTTGACCTTCACCATGTCGTGCTTGTCGTCCCACTCGACGACCTTGACGTCACGGCGGGTCTCCGCCTCGTCACGACGGATGCCCGAGGCCCACGCCACGTACGGCGAGAGCGCCTTTGCGAGCGGCGCGACCTTCCGCATGGCACAGCACAGGTCGGGATCCCGGGCGAACAGGTCGTTGCCGAACGCGGCGTCCTGGTCGCAGACCGACAGATGTGGCGTGACCCGTACCAGCTCGATCGGCAGCGTCGACTCGATCGCATCGGCGGTACCGAGGGTCTCGGCGAAGTGGTAGCCGGTGTCGAGGAACATCACCCGGATCCCGGGCTGGACCTGCGACGCCATGTGGGCGAGCACTCCGTCGCTCATCGACGAGGTGATGACGAAGCGCTGCCCGAACCGGTCGACCGCCCACCGGATGATCTCGATCGGATGCGCATCCTCGAGGGCGGCACCGGCGTGGGCGGCGAGATGGAGCCAGCCGTCCGACGCGTCGTACAAGTCCTGCAGGTCGGTGGCGTCGTCGTGCAGATGTGACAACTGTGGCGAAGTCACGAGAATGTCCTCTTAACTATCGAAGGGTCGCGGGCGCGGAAATTCAGCGCATGCGACACACGGCACTGGAGACGCGCTGCAGGTCTACGTGCAGTCGCGCCACCAAGAGCACGCGCGAGGACATAGAGGTAGTCTGTCACACCGACGGCAGCACTTCCAGCGATCTTGATGTCGTCTCAACATCTGAGACATCGGCGTCTCACTCCTTCACTAGTTGGAAGCGGTTTCCCCTATGCCTCCCGCTCGTCGCAGCCTCGGACAGGGTCAGTGGGCGCTCGGCCATCTCGAGCCGCTGACTCCGCAGGAGCGCATGAAGAAGGACGACGACGGACTCAACGTCCGTGCCCGGATCGAGAACATCTATTCCAAGGCCGGTTTCGACTCGATCGACCCGGCCGACTTGCGCGGCCGGATGCGGTGGTGGGGCCTGTACACCCAGCGCCGCCCCGGCATCGACGGCGGCAAGACCGCGATCCTCGAGCCGGAGGACCTCGACGACAGCTACTTCATGCTGCGGGTCCGGATCCCCGGCGGTCAGCTGACCAACGACCAGCTACGGGTGATCGCCGGGATTGCGACCGAGTTCGGACGCGACGTCGCCGACGTCACCGACCGGCAGAACATCCAGCTGCATTGGATCCGCATCGAGGACATGCCGGAAATCTGGCGTCGGCTCGAGGAGGTTGGCCTGTCCACCGGCGAGGCATGCGGCGACACTCCACGCAACATGCTCGGCTGCCCGGTGGCGGGAGTCGACGCGGAGGAGATCTTCGACGCGACGCCTCATCTGATGGCCGTCAACGCGTTCGGGTACCTCAACAAGGAGTTCTCGAACCTGCCGCGCAAGTACAAGACGGCGGTCAGCGCGTGTCCGGTGCAATGCACCGCGCACGAGATCAACGACATCTCCTTCGTCGGGGTGCGACACGAAGACGGACGGGTCGGTTTCGATGTCTGGGTCGGTGGCGGTCTGTCGACGAACCCGAAGCTTGCCGTGCGCCTCGGCGCGTTCATCGAGCCGGAGGATGCGGTCGAGGTGTGGGCCGCCGTCTCTCGGATTTTCCGTGACTACGGTTACCGGCGCTCGCGCAACCGCGCCCGGCTGAAGTTCCTGGTCGACGACTGGGGGGCGGAGAGGTTCCGAGAGCTGCTTGAGAGTGAGGAGTACCTCGGCCACAAGCTGGAGAACGGTCCGGCGCCGATCCAGGAAGGCACCGAGCGCGACCACCTCGGCGTTCACCGACAGCAGGACGGCAACAACTTCGTCGGGTTCGCATTCCGCACCGGCCGCACCAGTGGCACGGAGCTGACCGCGGTCGCCGACCTCGCCTCGCGTCACGGCAGCGGCCGGGTCGCCGCCACCGTCGAGCAGAAGATGGTCATCTTCGACGTACCGGAAGCGAACGTCGAGACTCTGGTTGCTGCCCTCGAGTCGCGCGACCTTCCGGTCCGTCCCACCGCGTTCCGTCGCGGCATGCTCGCGTGCACTGGGCTCGAGTACTGCAAGCTCGCGATCGTCGAGACCAAGGCTCGCGCAATGGACCTGTACGCCGAGCTCGAGCGCCGGCTGCCTGACTTCGACACCCCCATCACGATCAACGTGAACGGCTGCCCGAACTCCTGCGCCCGCTTCCAAGTGGCCGACATCGGACTGAAAGGCATGGTCGTCGACGATCAGGAGGGCTTCCAGGTCCACCTCGGGGGGGCGATTGGTGAGGACTCCGGATTTGGCCGCAAGCTTCGGGGACTGAAGGTGACGTCGGCCGAATTGCCGGATTACATCGAGCGGGTCCTGCGCAACTACCTGACCGATCGCGCGGAGGGGGAGCGGTTCGCCGCCTGGGTGCGCCGAGCCGACGAGGACCTCGTCCACTGACGTTCAGCGCCCGCGCTGAGCGGATCCAGAGCCTGCTGCAGTGAAAATGGCGAAGTGACACAGCGCGCGGTGCCGTTCTACTGCCCGTACTGCGGCGATGAGGACCTCCAGCCCTACGCCGACAAGCACGGCGCCTGGTGGTGCCAGTCGTGCCGGCGCGCGTGGAGTCTGTCCATGATCGGTATCGGCACCCCAAGTCGACTCGGCGGCAGCCTCGGCGAGGACGAGCCTCCCGCCGAGTCGTGAGCTTCGCTTGGCGCGGCCACCGACATCTGCCACCATGCCGAAATCGGGTAAAGGCGAGGTGGCGATGACCGGCGAGGCTGAGGACAGCGTTGCAGTCGTCGTCTATCGCGACGAAGGTGCCTGGCAGTCCGGCGTCCTGCCCGAGCGGGTGGCTAGCGACCTGGACAGCTTGATCCAGGTGCTGCGGCAACAGCCGGCCGAGAACGGCGCAATCGGATTGGTTAACGTCGCCGATGAATTCTTCGTCGCCCTGCGGGTACGCGGCGACGAGGTGCGGATGATGCTGTCCGACGTGACGGCGGCCGTGGCGTGGGAACTCGCCCGACAGGTCGTCGATCGGCTCGGCATCGAGGCACCCACCGATGACGATGCGGAGGAGGTCTGGCCGGCGGGTGACATCGCGATCTTCGCCGACCTCGGACTCGACGAGATGGAGCTCGGAGCGCTGGTCGGCGACCTTGACGCCTATGCCGACGAAATGCTGCTCACTGTCGCGGATCGGCTTGGCTTTGCCGATGTCTATGACCGCGCGCTCGAGGCTGCGATTCACTGATGGGACGTGGAACAAAGAGGAGGGGTGACCGGTGACATACGTGGCGTCCGCGCTGGCCCGCATCAACTCTGCGTGGTTCGGAGACGACGTTGCGCTCGACGACGTCGAGGACCTCGATGGCGTGGTCGAACTGGTCCGGGAGGTCATCGGAGACGAGGCCGAGACTGGCCTGCTGTTCGTCGAGGAGGATGACGAATGGTTGGCAATCCTCCGGCTCGACGCCGATGGGGATCCTCGGGTGTTCATGTCAGACGCCCGAGTGGTCACCTCCAGTGACATCGCCGTTCTGTTCGCCGAAGCCGCGATCGAGGTGTCCGCGATCGAAGATGCCGACGCAGACGAGGCCGAGGAAGCCGACGACGAAGACGACCCAGATGACGGAGCGAGCATCGACGGTGATCCGGCGGGAGACTTCAGCCTGATGGCCGATCTCGGAACGTCTTCCGCGCGACTTCTTGCGTTGTGCGCGGAGGAGGGCCAACTGCCGTCGGACGTGATCAGTGCGATCTGCGAAGCAGCCGGCTGCCTCGACGTGCTGGAGAAGCTCCGCGGCGAGTGAGCAGCAACCCGCCGTACGCCGAACCGATGCGGCTGGCCTTGGAACAGGCCCACCACGCTTCGGCCGGTGGCGACGTACCGATCGGTGCGGTGCTGATCGATCCTGCCGGCACCGTCGTTGCCCGCGGACACAACGAGCGAGAGGCCGGCTGCGATCCGACCGCACACGCCGAGGTGCTGGCGATCCGGGCAGCCGCAGCTAGGCGCAGGTCCTGGCGTCTCGACGACCTCACGATGGTCGTGACCCTCGAGCCGTGCACGATGTGCGCGGGGGCGATCGTCCTGGCGCGGTTGGCCAGGGTGGTGTACGGCGCCACTGATCCGAAGGCGGGCGCGGTCGGGTCGTTGTGGGACGTGGTACGCGATCGCCGGCTCAACCACAGACCGGAGGTCATCAGCGGCGTGTTGGCCGATGAATGTGGGGCGGTGCTGCGCGACTGGTTCGTGCAACGCCGAGTGGATGCGTCGGGCTAGGCTCGTCGCCGGTGGAGTGTCCGAGCGGTCGAAGGAGCACGCCTCGAAAGCGTGTGAGGGGGCAACTCCTCCGTGGGTTCAAATCCCACCTCCACCGCCA
>JAICXJ010000061.1 GCA_025980465.1 Frankiales bacterium
CGATCACCCAGCACAAGCTCGAGAGCAGCGAATGGCGCAGCGTTGGTGGTCCGTGGGTACTCGGCGAGACTCAGCGGGCGGATGTGGACATCGGGCCCGCTGTTCGGCGCTGTGCATTGCGCCGCCTTCGGTGTCGCTTGTTTCCTCAGCGTCCGAGGCGTTAGACGAGCCAGTGCTATTCCGCCTTGTTTGCTGGGGGATTCGCGTTGTGACGGCGGCCGGCGAGTTTGGCGCCGAGGTTGTAGGTGGCCACGATCGTGCGGTCGAAGCCGCGGTCGGTGAGCAGACGCTGGCCGTAGACGATCGGCTTCGCCCCGCTGCCGACGGCGTAGCGGGTCCGCGGCCGCCGGGCAGTGGCCGCCCGCCCGATCACCCTGCCGATCGCGTCCGGGCTCGACGTGAAGCGCGGATCGGAGTCGAGGCTGAGTACGGCGGCGTGGCGCCGCGCCTGGTCGGCGTACGCGCCTGCCGCCGAGGTCTTCAGGACGTTCTCGGCGGCGATATCGCTCCACTCGGTGCGGATCGCACCGGGCTGGATCACCACGACGTCGATGCCGAACGGCTTCACCTCGACCCGTAACGAGTCGCTCAAGCCCTCCACCGCGAACTTCGTGGCGTGGTACCACCCGCCCAGTGGCTCCCAGATGCGGCCGCCGACGGAGGAGATGTTGATGATCCGGCCGCTGCCCTGCCGTCTCATGTGCGGCAGCACCAGCTGGGTCAGGCGAGCGAGACCGAACACGTTCACCTCGAACTGGTAGCGCGCCTCCGACATCGGCACGTCCTCGACGGCGCCGTACGAGCCGTAGCCGGCGTTGTTGACCAGTACGTCGATCCGTCCGGTGTCGGCGATGATCTGCGCGATGCCCGCTTCCATCGAGGCGTCGTCGGTGACGTCCATCTTGAGGATGCCGATGCCGTCGGCCTCGAGGCCCTTCATCCGGTCGACCCGACGCGCGGCGCCGTAGACGGTGAAGCCGAGCGTCGCGAGGCGGCGGGCGGCGGACTCACCGATTCCTGATGACGCTCCGGTGACAAGTGCGGTTCCGGCAGCCATTGCGGCGACTCCTCTGACCTCGGCGGCGTTCGCTGGCGCAGCCGGAACGGTATCGTCACGGAATGTCGGCTGACCACGTTGATCTGCTGATCGTCGGCGCTGGGCTGTCGGGCATCGGGGCGGGTCATCAGATGCACGCCACGTTCCCCGACAAGACCTACCGGATCCTCGAGCAGCGCGGCGAACTCGGCGGCACCTGGAGCCTGTTCAGATACCCGGGGGTCCGATCCGACTCTGACATGCACACCCTCGGCTACCGCTTCAAGCCCTGGACCGCGGCGAAGGCGATCGCGGACGGCCCGTCGATCCTCGAATACGTCCGGGAGACGGCTCGCGACGGCGATGTCGAGGACAAGATCGTCTACCACCAGAAGGTCATCCGCGCCGAATGGTCGACCGCGGACGCGCTGTGGACCGTGACCTCACGGCACACCGAGACCGGTGAGGACCTCCTCACCACCGCCCGCTACGTGCTGATGGCCGCCGGCTACTACGACTACGACCACCCTTACCGTCCGGAGTTCGTGGGCGAAGAGCGATTCAAGGGCCAGATCGTCCATCCGCAGCTCTGGCCCGAGGATCTGGACTACGCCGGCAAGAAGGTCGTCGTCATCGGCAGCGGCGCTACCGCGGTCACCCTGGTGCCGGCGATGGCGGACGAGGCCAGTCACGTCACGATGCTGCAGCGCACTCCGACGTACATCGTCGCTCTGCCGGGCGAGGACAAGCTCGCGAACCGGCTGCGCAAGCACCTGCCGATCACATGGGCGTACGGCATCACCCGGTGGAAGAACGTGCTGCGGATCCTGTTCAGCTTCCAGCTCAGCCGCCGCCGTCCCGAGATGATGAAGCGGCTGCTTCGCAAGATGACCGTGCCGCTGCTGCCGAAGGACTTCGAGTACGACGTGCACATGGCCCCGCCGTACAACCCGTGGGACCAACGGATGTGCCTGGTGCCGGACGGCGACCTGTTCAAGGCGCTGCACAAGCACAGCGTCTCGATCGTCACTGATCACATCGAGACGTTCACCGAGACCGGCATCAAGCTGAAGTCCGGAGAAGAGCTCGACGCCGACATCATCGTGACCGCAACCGGCCTCAACCTGGTTGCCTTCGGCGGCGTGGAGCTCGTCGTTGACGGCAAGACCGTCGACCTGCCGCAGACGATGGCCTACAAGGGCATCATGCTCAGCGACGTCCCGAACCTCTGGGTCGCGATCGGTTACACGAACGCGTCGTGGACGTTGAAGGTCGACCTGACCTACGACTACATGTGGCGGCTGATCAAGCACCTCGACGAAACCGGCATGCGTCAGTGCATGGCGCGCTACGACCCATCGGTCGAGGAACTGCCGTTCCTCGACTTCACCTCTGGCTACGTGCTGCGCGCGCTCGACAAATTCCCGAAGCGGGGCGCGACCCGGCCGTGGCGGCTTGCGATGAACTACGCCCTCGACGTGTTGGAACTGCGCTACGCCTCGATCGAGGACGACGCGATGGAGTTCAGCAATCCGGCACCCGCAGCAACTCCGGTCGCCCAGGCCAGCTGATCGGAGTTGTCAGCAGCAGCGGGTGCTCTAGCCCCCGGTGGCGCTGACAAGTCGCGAAAGGGCTAGGTCGCGCTGCGGCCGCGGCGGGCGATGGCGTCGACCGTCACCGCAGCGAGCAGGACGAGCGCGATGACCATGTCCTGGCCGGCGGCCCCGATCTGGATCAGGCCCATGCCGTTGAAGATCGTGGCGAGCACGACTCCTCCGATGAGCGCGCCGCTCATCCTGCCCCGGCCGCCGAACAGGCTGACGCCACCGATGACCGCCGCGGCGACGGCGTACAGCACGAAGTCGCCCCCGGGGATGTCGGCAGACATCGAGCCCTGGAACGACAGGTAGACCATTCCCGCGACCCCGGCGGTGAAGCTGCAGAGCACGAACGCGAGCAGCCGGATCGTGTTGAGGCTGATGCCGGCCCGTCGGGCGGCCTCGGCGTTGCCGCCGATGGCATAGATGTAGCGGCCGAATCGCATCCGGCCGAGGAGCAAGGAGTAGATCACCAGGACCACGACCAGCAACGGCGCGATCCACGGCGCGCCCTTGAGCGTGATCAGCCCGAGGCCCCGGTTGCGGCTGCAGATGAGCATCACCACGACGCCGGCTATCGCGACCAAGGCGATCTTGATCGCGGTCAGTGACAGCGGCGGGGTGACGAGCCCGGCTGCTCGGCGTCGCCGAGTCTGGTTGAGGGTGAGCAACGCGAAGGCCGCCACGGCGAGGACCATCACGATCCAGCCGGCGGTCACCGACATCGAGCCGTTGACGATGTCGTTCAGCACATTGCTCGTTACCGGGATGCTGCCGCCGGGGGCGTTCTTGTCCTTCTGGATGAGCCAGAGCACGAAGCCTTGCCAGCCGAGCAGGCCGCCGAGCGTGACGACGAACGAGGGGAGTCCGAGCCGGGTGATCAGCAGCCCTTGGATCAACCCGATCGCGGCGCACGCAGCGAGGCCGGCAAGCACGGCGAGGAACCAGTTCACGTTGTGCGGGGTGGTAGCGAGCTCGCCGGTGATGGCCGCCCCAACACCCGCGACGTAGCCGACCGACAGGTCGATCTCACCGAGCAGGAGCACGAACACCTCAGCCATGCCGAGCAGGACGAAGATGCCCGACTGCTCGATGAGGTTGACCAGATTGCCGGAGGATAGGAAGTGCGAGTTCTGGGTCTGGAAAATCGCGACGATGATGATCAGGCCGATGATGACCGGCAGTGCGCCGCTCTCGCCGCCCTTGATCCGCTTCCACTGAGCGGTGAGGTACTCGCCGAGCGTGTCGGCGACCAGCTCGTTGCCGCCGAGCACCGCGGGGTCGGTGACCTGATCGGCAGCGGTTGGATCCAGCTCGATCTCAGGCCCGGTCGTCGACATCGCTCAGTCCTTTCCCGCCCCTGGCTGACCCGATCCTGCCAGTGCACCGGTGGTGATCAACTCGACCGCTCGCTGGGTGTCGAGCTCGCTGGCGAGATAGGTCCCGGCGACGTGTCCGAGGTAGAGCGCGGCAATGTGGTCGGCGACGGAGAACACGTCGACCAGGTTGTGCGAGATGAGCAGTACGGCGACACCGCGCTCCGCCAGGCTTTTCACCAGGTTGAGCACCATTGCCGTCTGCGAAACCCCGAGTGCCGCGGTCGGCTCGTCCATGATCACGAGCTTCGCGTCCTCGAGCACCGCGCGAGCGACAGCCACGGCCTGTCGCTGACCACCGGACAGCGAGCCCACCGGTTGCCGGATCGACCGCACCGTCGTGACGGAGAGGTCGGTCAGCGTCTTGCGGGCCGCGGTCTCCATGGATTCCTCATTGAGGAACCCGTGCCGCACGGTCTCGCGACCGAGGAACATGTTCTGGACGATGTCGAGGTTGTCGCACAGCGCGAGGTCCTGATACATCGTCGCGATGCCGAGCGCGGCGGCGTCGCGCGGGCTGCGGATGTGGACCCGGTTGCCCTCCCAGGAGATCTCGCCGCCGTCAGGGGACCAGATCCCGGAGATCGTCTTGATCATCGTCGACTTGCCGGCGCCGTTGTCGCCGACCAGTGCCAGCACTTCACCCGGGTAGATCTCGAGGTTGACGTCGCGCAGTGCCTGCACCGGTCCGAAGTGCTTGCCGATGCCGGTCAGCCGGAGCAGTGGAACGGGAGCCCGGTCGGTTGACCGGGCTCCCGTGCTTGCTTCAGCGACCACTGGTGTCAGCTGATTCCTGCTGCCGTGCAGGCCGACTTGTACTTCGCCGTACACAGCTGCTTTGCCGTCACGAACTGGTCCTTGATGACCGTGTTGTTCATGTTGGCTGTCGTCACCCACTCCGGGGTCAGCAGCACCGACGGCATTGCCTTGTTGTTGTCGTTCGGGTTGTTGGTCGAGCCGTTGACCAGTGCCGACGGCGGGGTCTTGCCGGCGCGGACGTACATCGCGACGGCTGCGGCGGCCTGGGCCTCCAGGTAGATCGGCTTGTACGCCGTACCGCACTGGTAACCCGACAGGATGTTCTGCAGTCCGATGAGCGTCGCGTCCTGGCCGGTGATCGGGAAGCTCTTCGGCTTGATCCCGTGGTTCTTCAGGTACGTGATGATCGGCGCGGCGTTCTCGTCGTTCGGGATGATCGCCGAGTTGACGCTGTGGTGGGCCGTGTAGGCCTGCTCGAACTCGGTCAGAGCGGTCGATGGTGTCCAGGTGCCGGCCGGCTGCTGCGCGACGGTCCATGAGGAATTCGCCTGGACCACCGAGTTGTAGCCCTGCTTGAACAGTGTCGCGTTGTTGTCGGTCGGATCGCCGGCCATCTCGATGAGGTTGGGCTTGGAGACGCCCCACTGGCTGGCGCACTGCGCGAAGCCGTTGCCGATGAGCTTGCCGACCTGCACGTTGTTGAAGCTGATGTAGTAGGAGCCCTTGGTGATCCGGTCGTAGTCGATCACCGCGACGCCGTGCTGCTTCGCGTAGTTGTAGACGCGGCCGCCGGTGCCCGGGTCCTCCGGGTCGATGAGCAGCACGCTCGCACCGTTCGTGATGTCGGCTTCGGCATCAGTGATGAACTGGCTGTTGCTGCCCTGGGCGTTCTTGATACTGATCTGGCTGGTGGACAGCCCGGCCTTCTGGAAGGCTTCCTTCAGGTACGGCGCATCGAACTCCTGGTAGCGGGCCGACGACGTCGTATCGGGCAGGATGACGCCGACCGAGCCCTTGCCCTGCGACGCGAGCGAGGACAGCGATGCCATCGCCGAGAAGTCGCGGGTGAACGAACTGGCCGTGATGGTCGGGGTGCCGCCCGTGGAGCCGGTCGAGCTCGCCGCGGGTGGCGTGCCGCCGGACGAGCTGCTTCCGCACGCCGAGGCGACGAGCCCGGCGCCGAGCAGCGCGACGGCGAACGCGCGCTTGTTGGTGATCATTAAGAAGTCCTCCTAGGCCGGAAGCTGGTTGCGGTCTGACGCAGGTCTCGTCAGACCGGCCACACGGCAAACCTCTACGTGGGGCGGACCCTAGTGCCGAATCGCATGAACGCCCCATGAACATCGGCGGAAAACAAGAAACAAACTGTAAACAAGGTCACGGATGCGTAACGAGCGGGCTCAACCGTCCACCAGCCGGTAGCCCGCCCGCGGCTGGTTGATGATCAGCGGCGGTGCGCCGTCGACTTCGAGCTTGGCGCGCAAGCGTCGTACGTAGACCCGCACGTACTCGGTCTCGGTCTGGTAGCCGGCACCCCATACGCGTCGCAGCAGGTCGGCATGGCTGAGCAGCTTGCCGCGGTCGGCGGCCAGCTCGCGCAACAGCGCGAACTCGGTCGGGGTGAGATGGATGTCGTCTCCGTTGCGGGTGACGCGACGTCGCGCGAGGTCGAGCACGATGTCGCCGATGGTGATCATCGTGTCTGCCGCCGGCTCCGCCGCGACCGGGCGGGTGCGGCGCAGCGTTGCCGTGATCCGAGCCAGCAGCTCTTCGATGCTGAATGGCTTGGTCATGTAGTCGTCGGCACCCATGTTGAGTGCGCTGACCTTGTCGCGTTCGCCGCGTCGAGCCGACACGACGATGATCCCGACCGAGGAACGCTCGCGCATGGCACGGCACAGCTCCATGCCGTCGATCTCGGGAAGCATCAGGTCGAGCAGTACGACGTCGGGCTCGCCGCTTTCCAGCAGCGACAGCGCTCGTATCCCGTCAGCGGACACCAAGGTGTCGAAGCCGCGGACCGTGAGGTTCGACCGGATCAGGTCGACGATGTTCGGGTCGTCCTCGACGATGAGGACCCGAGTGTTCTCAGCCATCCGCTGCCGCCACGACCGCCGGCGTGAGTGCCGGGTCGCCGCCGGACACCGGCAGCTCGATGCGCCAGCAGGTGCCGCGCTGCGCCGGGCCCAGCTCGCTCGCGTCGAGCAGGAGGGATCCGCCGTGGGCGACCACGATCGCCCGGCTGATCGACAGCCCGAGGCCGGCGCCGGAGGTTGCCGAGCGCGGCGGCTCGTCCACGGCGCGGCTCGGGTCCGACGTTGCGCCGGCCATGCCGACGCCGTCGTCCGACACCGTGATGACCACGTGGTCAGAGCCGACTGCCCGCGCCGCCACGATGACCATCGTCGTCGGCGGGTTGTGCCGGATCGCGTTGTCGATGAGGTTGACGAGGACCTGCTCGATCCGGTCGTGGTCCGCCCATACCGCCGGCAGCGGTTCGCAGTCGAGCTTGATGCGGTCGATCTCCGACATCGGCGCGCAGTCACGGGCGGCATCGATCACGAGGCCGATGTCGCACCAGTCGCGATGCAGCCGCAGGATGTTGGACTCGATCGCGGACAGGTCGAGCAGGTCCGCGACCAGCCGGCTCAACCGCGCCGACTCGGAGGCGATCCGTGACAGGAACCGGCTGGTCGACTCGTCGTCCCATTCGACATCGGTCTGCAGCAGGCTGTCGGCGTACCCGTGGATCGCCGTCAGCGGCGTCCGCAGCTCGTGGCTGAGGCGGGACAAGAAGGCGCGCTGAAGGTCCTGCGACCGGCGGAGCGCGGCGGCCTCGCGGTGGGCACGCTCGGAGGTCTCCCGCTCCAGCGCCAGCTGCAGCGAGCGGGCGGCGTCCTCCAGCAACGCCGGCGCGTCGACGAACGGTACGGCGGCCCGGCCCGGCTCGGCGGGCCACGTCGCGACCAGCGCCAGCGACCCGTCCGGAGCCGGCACGTGACTGGCGAGCAGCCGGGCACCGTCCACCTCGAGTGCCAGCACCGGCGCGCCGTCGCGCCGCGTTGTGACGGAGTCGACAGCGGCAACCAGGTCGGCTCGAGGCGAGAACTCGGCGGCTGTCGCGCTCGCCCAGCCGCGGCAGGACAACGTGGCGTCCGGGTGTCGCGCCAGCAAGGCGACCGTGTCGGCGCCGAGGCCGCCGCGCAGCGTGTTGACCGCGATCCCGAGCCCCTCGGCGAGCGGCACCGACACCGCGAGCTCCTCGAGCACCACCCGGATCGTTTCGAGCACCCGGTTGCGTGCCGTCACCTCGCCGAGCAGCCGGTCGCGCTCGGCGGCGCTCGCGGCGTACCCGGCGTAGAGCGTAACCAGATCGATCTCGTCACGGTGGGGCGTACCGCGGTTGCGGCGGAAGACGGTGATGACGCCGAGCAGACCGCCGCCCGCGGTCACCGGCACCGCCCACGAGCTGCGGATGCCGGCCTGCTCGGCGAGCTCCCGGAACGGCCGCCAGGCGTGCGCCTCTCGTACGTCGGCATCGATGACGGTCGATTGGGTGAGCGCGGCTGCGCCAGGCGGCCCGCCGTCGACGGCGCACGGCAGGTCGAACCATGCCGAGTGCAACGCGGCGGGCATCCCGACCGAGGCGGTCATCCGCAGCCGACCCTCATCGAGCAGGTGGATGGAGAGCCGGTCGGCGGCGAGCGCGGTGCCGAGCGCGGAGAGGATCACGGCGAGGCTCGACTCCGGGTCACCGGACGTGAGCCGCCCGACCAGACTGTGCAGTCGGTCGAGCTGGCGTCGAGGCGAGGTGTCCACCGGCTGACCCGACATCAAGGCGACGACCTCGTCGGGGTGGCCGGTCGCGGTGGGGACATCGGCGGCGACGATCCGGCCGTGGCGGAGTACGGCGATGCGATCGGCGAGTCGGAACATCTGGTCGATGTCGTGCGAGATCAGCAGGATCGTCGTTCCCTCGTCGCTGAGTCGCCGGGTCAGGCTCTCGACCTGCCTCGACTCGAACACGCCGAGGGACGCGGTCGGCTCGTCGAGGATCAGTAGCCGCGGCCGGTCGCGCATCGCGCGTGCGACAGCGAGCAGCTGGCGTTGGCCACCGGACAGTGACGAGACTGATGCCGTCGTGTCGGGCAGCGGGATGTCCAGCGATGCGAGCAGGCTGCGGGCGGTCGAGTGAAACCGGGCGTCGGAGCGAAGCTCGCTGCGTTGCTCGCGGCCCAGCAGCAGGTTGGATGCCACGTCGAGGTTCTCGCACAGTGCCAGGTCCTGCCAGACGACCGAGACCCCCCTGCGGGCGACCGCGGCCGGGTCGGTGCGGACCCGCTCGTTGTCGATGAGGATCTCGCCTGCGGTCGCTGCGAGGTCGCCCGCGACACAGCGGACCAGGGTCGACTTTCCGGCGCCGTTCTCACCGGCGAGTGCGACGACTTCACCGGCGAAGACGTCCAGGTTGATGTCGGACAGCGCCCGGCGGTGCCCGTAGTCCGCAGTCAGCCCACGGACCGACAGCAACGCCGTCCCGTGTGACCGACCTGACACAACCGAACGATGTCACAGGTCTCGGCCCTGCTGCCTAGCAATGTGGCATCGCCCTAGCAGGGGCGGCCGTTTCGCCTAGCAATGCCACATTGCGTGGGTGAAGTCGGGCCGAGGGCGGGGTTTTCGCCTAGCAATGCCACATTGCGTGGGTGAACTCGGGCTGAGGGCGGGGTTTTCGCCTAGCAATGCCACATTGCGTGGGTGAAGTCGGGCTGAGGGCGGGGTTTTCGCCTAGCAATGCCACATTGCGTGGGTGAAAAGTCGGGCTGAGGGCGGCGACAACTCTCGTGGTGGCGGGGGTTAGCGCAGGATTCGGTCGACGAGCGCAGTGAGGGCGGTGCGGAAGGTTTCGACGTAGTCCACCGGACCGCCCAAGGCCGCGATGAGCTCCGGGTCGTCGGTCAGGACCGGCCACGCGTTGGGATCGGTGCCGTCGGTGACCGGGCCGCGTTCCGCCGTACGGGCGATCACGACCGAGGAGACGACGTGCAGCTGAAGCATTCGGATCGAAGCGGCGGCGGCGCGGCCGGTGATCCCTACGGCATGCAGTTCCTTGGCAAGTGCTGCCTGCATGGGCTGGAACATCGCTGCCGTCTTGCCCCGCTCGTGCGCGATCGCGATGAGATGCGGGTGGTCCCACAGTTCCTGCCGCCACTGGACACACAGCGACTCGATCCGGGTTCGTGGAGTGCGGCCCTTCACCGACACCTCGCGCATGTCGGCGAGGAGTTGATCGACCATCAAGTCGAGAAGCGCGTCGCGGTTACCGACGTGCCAGTAGATGGCGGTCACCGCCGTACCGAGTTCGGTCGCCAGCCGCCGCATCGTCAGCGCCGAT
This sequence comes from Frankiales bacterium, assembly GCA_025980465.1. Lineage (GTDB taxonomy): Bacteria > Actinomycetota > Actinomycetes > JAFAQI01 > JAFAQI01 > JAICXJ01. The sequence continues at coordinate 10,165 of JAICXJ010000061.1, forward strand.
ACGTCGTACTCCTCGACCAGCCGCAGCGCAGCGGACACCACCAGCTCACGGCTAATCCCGTGCTCACGCCCCACCCGCGCCGGCGCCGCCTCACTCACGCCGGCCCCTAAGCAATGCCACATTGCTATCTGCGGCGCCTAGCAATGTGGCATTGCTATAGGCAATGTGAGATTGCTGGGCCGATTTCGCACAGCAATGTGGCATTGCTAACGCCGCAGCCATGCAATGTGACATTGCTTGGTCAGCCGACTGGGGCGAGGGGGAAGTCGTGGCCGGTCAGCCAGTGGCGGCCGACCTGCTTGTGGCCGGCCCACTTCGCGACGTTGGCCGCATCGTCGGTCTGGTTGAGCGACGACGGCGTGACGTTGATCCGCTCCGCATGCGGGCGCAGCGTGGCGAGATCGAAGCCGTAGATCTCCGCCGCCGCCTCACCGATCATCCGACGGGTCTCCGCGATCGGTACGTCGTGGTAGGTCTTCGCCAGCCACTCACGTGAATGCGGCCAGGTTCCCTCCGGATGAGGGAAGTCGTTGCCCCACGGCATGTTGTCGATGCCGATCTCGTAACGCATCCCGATCTCGCGCCGTTTCGTGTTGGACGACCCGATGAAGATGTTGCGGTCGAACAACTCCGACGGCTGGGTCTGGATCCCCATCGACGACAGCTTCTCGGCGCCTTTCTGGCCGAGGAAGAGCCGGTCCCAGAACCACAGCAGGTTCGGCACCCACCAGCAGCCGGCCTCGGTCACCCCGAACTTCAGCCCGGGGAAGCGGTCGAAGACCCCCGACCACAACATGAACCACATCGGTCGGGCCGGCCACCACACCACTTCGGTCACGTAGATGCCGAGGTGGTCGTCGTAGGACTCCTTGTCGGCCGGTCCGCTATGGGTGCACACCGGCATCTGCAGGTCCTGGCACAGCTCCCACACCGGGTCGTAGCGGCGCGAGTGGTACGGCTCGGCCTGCATCCACATCGCCGGGATCATCACTGCACGCAGGCCGGACTCGTGGGCGCGCGAAATTTCGGCGAGTACGTCGGGCAGCTCCGCCGTGATCTGCACCAGCGCGACGCCCTTGCGACGTTCGGGGGAGTCCGAGCACAGCTCAGCGAGCCAGCGGTTGTGTGCCTTGGCGCCGGCGAGACCCAGCTCCGGGTCGGTGTCACCGGACAGCCCCAGACCGACTCCGAACGGTGCGCAGGTGCGGCTCTCGACCGCATCCGCGTCCGGGAAGATCACCTCGGCGGTGATGCCGTCGTTGTCCATCTCCTTGTTGCGGCGCTGCGCATCCCAGCCGCCCTCGAGGCCTTCGGAGTTCTCGGCGTACCACTTCTCGGCGAACGCCTTGTCCGACGTTCCCATCTTGTGGATCTCCTCGACCGCCTGGTCGCGACCGGCGAGGAACTCGTCGAAGGCGGGCCAGTACCGCTTTTCGAGGTAGTCGCGGTACTGCGGTGTGGGCAGCCCGGCGTGGGCGTCGGAGGAGATGACGGTGTAGACGTCGCTCATCGCAATTCCTGTCGTGGTCTAGCCGGGGACGGCACGTAAGTAGTTGTCGGGTTGGCTGCGGTCGAGGATCGACTGAGTGCGCTGCCGGAGCGCCTCATCGGTGCGCGGATTCTCCGGATGGATCCAGAACCGGTCGCCCAGGATCGCGTCGAGCGCCGCCTGCGCGACGTCGACCGGCTCGGTGTAGGCGATCGGTACGCCGGCCGCCTTCATCTGCTCCTCGAGCGCCTCGACGGTCGTGTACGGCGTGACCCGTGGCCGGGTCTTCGCGAACCGCTCCGGTCGGGAGCGCCACGACTCGAACAACCCGGTGCGCAGCATGTGCGGCCCGGGGAACAACACACTCGCGGACACCCGGGTGCCGGCGAGCTGGCCGTAGAGACACTCGGTGATCGTGACGACGGCGGCCTTCGTCGCGGCGTACTGCGGTGTCGACGGCAGCGGCGAGATCCCGCCGTTGCCACTGGAGGTGTTGACGACATGGCCCGGCTCGCCACTGGCGAGCATCGTCGGCAGGAACGCGTTGATCCCGTGGATGACGCCCCACATGTTGACCGCGATGGCCCATTCCCAGTCGCGGAGCTCGTGCTCCCAGATCGGGCCTTCCGCACCGGCGCCGATGCCGGCGTTGTTGCACAGCACGTGGACCGCGCCGTACCGGTCCAGTGCCGCATCGCGGAGTGCGCAGACCGAGTCGTAGTTCGCCACGTCGGTCGGTACGCCGATGACCTCGACCCCGTCCGCCGCCAGTTCCGCGACCGTCTTCGCGAGGGGCTCCGGCTGGACGTCGGCGAGCACGATCGTCATGCCTGCCTTGCCGAACACCTCGCCCATCGCACGGCCGATCCCGCCGGCGCCGCCGGTGACGACCGCGACCTTGCCTTCGACTGATTTCATCATCCAACCCACCCGACCTGCGGTCCCTGGATCAGTCGGAGCCGACGGGGGACAGGTCGTCGTAGCGCTGATGCACGTACGGCGCGATCCAGTCCGCCGGCAGCGTCGAGACGACCTCACCGGTCTGGATGCTCGACCGCTCGGCGAGCTCGATCGAGCGCAGCTTCACCACCGGCAGGTCGGCGACCGGGTCGAACCGAGACTCCCGCAGGATCACCTCACCGTCGACGTTCCACAACGTGCGGGTCTTCTCGGCGCGGCGGCAGTAGACCAGCATCGGCTCACCGTCGAAGCCCTTGCCGGTCGGTGACGGCAGCAGCTTGATGTAGAACGAGGTGCGGGTGCGGTCGGGCGTCGGCTCGATCTCGCCGGTCACGGTGCCGGTGATCTCGAGGAACGTCGTACCCATGCGGGTGAAGTGGCCGCGCACCTTCTCGCCGCCGGAATCAACGCTGCGGTCGAGTGAGATCTCGGCGAGCTTCTTCGGCTCACCGAAGGTCTCCCGTCCGCCGATGACCGCCTGCTCGGTCGTCATCGGCATGACGAGGGCGTAGTCGCCGTCGACGTCCTCGTGGCGGCAGTGCACGGCGAAGGTGCCGGCGCCGAAGATCGGGTAGCCGCGCCCCACGTCGACCGTCGCGACGGTCACCCGGACCAGCGGCTCGGCGGGAGGTGACAGCGGCGGCGGCAGCACCGCAGCGATCGCGTCAGGCTCGGTCTCGTACGTCGCGACCAGCGTGGTCGCCCAGGTGTCGACCTTGGTCGCCTCGACCTCGCGGTTGCGCATCTCGTCGAGCGAGCGGGCGCCGTACCTGATCTTTGCCATTTGGTCTCCTAGTTCGCGCTTCCGAAGCCGACGAGGGCGGGGCATTTCTCGGCCTCCGGGGGGAGGCTTTGGGCAGCGAGTGGCTGGTCGACCTCGCTGACCAGCGGGCCGATCTGGTTGCCGAGCGGTGTGAGGGCGTCGAGGTCGAAGCCGTAGGTGCGGGCGGCGTTGAAGGCGAGCATCCGCTGCACCTCGTCGTGGTCGACACCGGCGAAGCTGGCTCGCAGCGCTTCCATCGTGAAGGGCATCGAGCCCTCCTTGTGCGGGTAGTCGCTGCCCCACATGATCTTGTCGATGCCGACCGCGTGCCGGATCTTGACCTCGTCGGGGCGGATGAACGACGAGCCGACCGACACCTGCCGGGCGAAGTACTCGCTGGGCTTGAGCGACATCCGGGCGATCAGCTCGGCGCCCCACTCCATCTCCTGCGAGCCCTTCGCGGAGGAGAAGCGGTCGAAGAAGTAGTCCAGGCGCATCAGTTCTTCCGGGATCCATGCGGTGCCCTGCTCGGTCAGCACCAGCCGCAGATCGGGGTGACGCTCGAACGCGCCGGAGACCAGCAGGTGGGTGAACGCGCGATGCGCCCACCAGGTCACCTCGAGGATGAGGATGATCTTGTCCTCGGCCTCCTCGCCGGCGGGCGGTACGGCGCTGCCGCTGTGGTGGTTGACCGGCATGCCGAGCTCGGCGCAGGTCGCCCACAGCGGCTCGTAGTAGGTCTTGTCGTAGAGCGGCGGGAGGCCGGAGCCGGGCGGGGCGCCGGGAAGCAGGACGCCGCCGGTCAGGCCGTGTTCCTTCGCCCAGCGGATCTCCTCGCATGCCGTAGGGATGTCGTGCAGCATGATCTGCGCGATGCCGGCGCGCCGGCCCGGCGCCTGGGCGCAGAAGTCGGCCAGCCAGCGGTTGTGCGCCTGCAGCCCGGCCCAGCGCGCGGCGAGGTCGCCCTCGTTGGCGGCGGGTGGCTGCTCGGTGAGGCTTGCCTTCGGGAAGAACGGCGGGATCGTGTTGGGGAAGATCACCTCGGCGACGATGCCGTCGGCCTCGAGCTCCTTCAGCCGGCGGTCGGAGTCCCAGTTGCGGTCGGCGTCCGGTCCGGTGAGGTCCGGGTAGGGGATCTCGTAGGCCGCGGCCCAGGCATCGAAGTCGGCGTGCCACTTGCTGGCCAGGTACGGCCGGTAGTCGAGCAGGCCACCGCCGCCATGGCAGTCCGCCGAAATGACCAGATACCGCTCGCCGTCTGTGTTGCTCAAGCCGTGCCACCCCTCAGCCACTCTGTAACGGCGTTACATTAGCGCGATCGCCCGGGTAGTCAACCCTTTGACGAGGGTGTGGAGCGGTAGCGGCGTCAGAGCACCGCTCTCGCTCCACACCCAGGTAGGCAAACCTGTCGCTGGAAGCCCCTAGGCTCGCCGGGTGGCGCAGCCTCGGGGGCAGGGGACGTTGCCGCCGCTTGCGCGGCGCGAGGTGTACGGCGTCGCCGCCGTCGTCGCGCTGGTGCTGATCGCGTTCTCGGCCCGCTACGGCTACCACCGTGACGAGCTCTACTTCATCGACTGCGGCCACCACCTGGCCTGGGGCTACCCCGACCAGCCGCCGCTGGTCCCGCTGATCGCCCGGATCATGACCGACATCTCGGCCAGCTCGCTGATCGTGCTGCGGCTGCCATCGGCGCTGGCGGTCGCGGTGACGATCTGGCTGACCGGTCTCACCGCCCGCGAGCTCGGCGGGGAGCGGCAGGCTCAGCTGCTCGCCGCCACGGCCACCGGCGTCAGCTACTTCGTGCTCGGCTCCGGTCACCTGCTGAGTACGACGACGATCGACCTGCCGTTCGAGGCGGCGGTGATCTGGCTGTCGCTTCGAGCAGTCCGCACCGGCACCGACCGGCTGTGGCTCGCCGTCGGCGCCCTCGCCGGCATCGGACTGATGGCCAACGACCTGGTCGGTTTCATCGTGCTGGGTCTGGTCATCGGCGTGCTCGCGGTCGGCCCTCGTCGGATCTTCCGCTCGCCCTGGATCTACCTGGGCGCAGTCCTCATGGTGGCGATCTGGTCGCCGTACCTGATCTGGCAAGCCCACCATCACTGGCCGCAGCTCACGATCGCCCGGGCCATCGCCAACGGCAGCTCCGGCACCTCGCAGCCGCGCTGGGCGTTCCTGCCGTTCCAGATCGTCATCACCGGGATCTGGGTGACGCCGCTGTGGATCACCGGCCTGGTGCGGCTGCTCCGGGAGGACTCGCTGCGCTGGGCCCGAGCCGTCGGCGTTGCGTGGATCGCGCTGGCCGTCATCTTCATCGCGACCGGCGGCAAGCCCTACTACATCCTCGGCTTGCTGCCGGCGCTGTTCGCGGCGGGTGCGCCGGCAGTGCTGGCCTGGTGTCGCCGCAGCCCCGGGCGTTGGCGGTGGCTCCCCGCCGCGCTCGTGCTGGAGCTCGTCGGCCTGCCGATCGTGCTGCCCATCCTGTCGCTGTCGGCAGTGCACTCGTCTCCGGTCGTCGCGCTCAACTACGACGCCGGCGAGACCATCGCCTGGCCGACGTACGTCGCCGAGATCGGCGCGGTCACGCCCGGAACGGTCGCGGTCGGTGGCCGGTTCCCGGTCCTCGCGAGCAACTACGGCGAGGCCGGCGCGCTGACGCGCTATGGCATGCCGTACGGGCTGGGCCAGGTGTACGGCGTGCAGAACGCCAACTGGGTCTGGGGGCCGCCGCCCGAGACCGACCGGCAGGCGATCGCGATCGGCTTCGACCGGTCGCAGCTCACGCCGTACTTCCGGACCGTGACCCTGCGGACCCGGCTGGACAACCACCTCAACGTCGACGACGACGAGCAGAACCAGCCGGTCTGGCTGTGCAGCGGCCGCACCGAACCGTGGTCGCAGATCTGGCCCAAGCTCCGCGACTACGGGTAGCCGCGAGTACCCGGCAGGGCGGTGCAGACGGGCCGACGAGTTGGCTTTTCAGCTCGCCGACCCTCACCCGGCAGAAGGTCGCGACCACCTACCGGATGTGTCTGCGGGGTTCCCTGCAGCACTCGCCCTAACCCGGCTCGACAGATCGGCTAGCTGGGACCGCCGTAGGTGAGACAGATCCCGAGCGTCGTCGCCAGCATGAACACGCTGATCACGACCGTGGCGACGATCCGCATCGGCAGCGAGCGCCGGCCGCCCATCGTCGGTGGCATGTAGAACAGCGGCAGCAGGGTGTTCGCCGCGCGGAGCTCGAGCCAGTGCGGGTCGACCTCAGCGGTCTCGTCAGCCGCAGGTACGTCGGTGAACGCCGGATCCGTCATCGTCACAGGTCCAGTGTCCCAGCCGATCCGGTCCAGACAAGCCGTGAGCCGCTACCGACGCTGGGATGTCAGTAGCGGCTCACGGGTTGGGTGCCCCCTAGTGCTTACCGGTAGTGCTTACCGGCGGTGCCGGCCCGCCTGGCGGCGGTGAAGCCGCTCGAGCTGGCTCTGCGTGAAGCGAGCGCCCTGCACCGGGGCGATCGGTGTGCGCCGGCGAGCGACGATGCTCATCGCTGCGCCGATGCCGACCAAGAGCACTGCCAGCATGCCGTACTGCTGAGCGTCGAAGCCGGTGAACGGCAGCGTCTCAGCCTGCACGGCCTGCTTGTGGTGGTGTCGAACGACGGCCACCGGCTGGACCGCACCCACCCGGGTGTGGACCTTGTTGGACGGCACGTTCGGGTGCTCGTTCGAGCTCGCGACCGCAGCGTTGACGATCCGCTCCTGCTGCGAGGTGTCGACACCGTTCTTGGTGATGTTGACCACCATCGTGAGCTCGGTCGACGTGCCGGCCGCCAGCGTTCCGACGTCCCAGGTCACCACACCGCCGCTGGTCGGCCCGCTGACCGTGCACGGGGCCGGGCAGCTCGCCGAGACAAAGGTGGTGTTGGTGGGTACGACGTCGGTGACCGTGACGTTGTGTTCGTCGGCCGCACCTGCCGTCACGTCGAGCGTGTAGACGAGGTTGTCGCCGTAGTTCGCGACGTGCTTGTCGACCGATTTCTGGATGCCCAGCGAACCAGACGGTGCCGTGGTGACGAAGACGTTGGTCACGGTCACCGTGGTGGTAGCCCCGCTGACGATCCCGACCGATGGGGCGGTGCTCGTCGGCGTGGCGCTGCCGACCTGGTAGGTGGTCGAGGTGGCGCCGTTGGCGTCGGTCTCGGTCACCGTGCAGGTGGCACCCGCCGGGACCGACTGGGTCTGGCTGGCTCCGCCGACCAGGCCGCTGAAGGTGAAGGTGCCGTTGGTGCCACAGTCCGCCGTGACGGTGAACGGGCCGCTGCTACCGGTGCCGGTGCCGTCGACGATCTTGTTGACCGTCAGCGAGCCTGGCGGCGTACCGCCGCCGCCGGCACCCGGTCCGATCACGATCGGGTAGTTGTTCGTGATCGTTACCGTGGCGGAGCCGCCGATTCCGAGCGGGACCCTCGGCGGGGTGGTGCCGGTCGAGGCGCCGACGGTGTACGTCGTCGACTGGGCGCCCTGAGTGTTGGTCTCGGTCACGGTGCAGACGCTGCCACCCGGCAGGCTGGTGACGGTGTCGCTGTCGCCGGCGTTGAGCGTGATGCCGGGGAAGTCACCCGCCGTACCGCAGTTGACGTCGACCACGAAGCCGGTCGTCGTCGGCGAGGTGCCGGTGACTGCCTTGGTCACGGTCAGCGAAGC
>JAICXJ010000006.1 GCA_025980465.1 Frankiales bacterium
AATGGTGCTTGTGTCGAAGGCGCAACGCGGGTTGCCTTGGCACGACTCGGGCGAGGCGCCGGACAACCAACGACCCGCGAAGGGACACGCGCAAGCGCAGAAAGAGAAGGCCGCCACCGACAAGGGCACCTCAACCGGGCGAGCAGCAGCTACGTTTGGGGTCGCGGCGTTGGTGACGCTGGTCGCGGGTGTGGTGTTGGAGCGTTCCGGTGATGCGATTGCCGGACACATCCACCTCAACGGTGTGCTTTTCGGAGCGACCGTTCTGGCCGCCGCCACCTCACTCCCTGAGCTATCTACAGGACTGACGAGCACCAAAATGGGTGACTACCAACTCGCCATGAGCGACATCTTCGGCGGCAACGCTTTCCTTCCGGTGTTGTTCGTTCTCGCCGACTTGCTCAGCGGCCGCGCCGTCCTGCCGCAGGCGCAAGACACGGATATCTACCTGACCGCCCTAGGCGCACTCCTCACTGCGGTGTACGCCGTCGGGCTCGTGTTCCGCCCCGCGAAGAACATTCTGCGAATGGGCTTGGACTCCTTGGGCGTCCTCTTGCTCTACATTGCGGGTCTCGGCGGCCTCATCGCGCTCGCGCGCGGCTGAGCTGCGACCGGTCCGCAAGCTCATCCGACCCACCCGCCTCAGAGCGGGATCACCTGAACCTGCTCGCCGCGGGAAATGCTGTCGGCATCCTCCTCGACCACGATGAGGCAGTTGGCCCTGGCCATTCCGACGACGAGGTGGGATTCCGGTCCGCCGGCGAGCGTGACCCGGCCGTCGCTGAGGAGTCCGCGCAGGAACTGGCGCTTACCTCTTGGTGACCTGGGCACCGCCTCGGTGAGCGTCGCCTGCGCGATTGTTCGCTCCCGACCGAGCGCGGCGCGGCCGAACAACTCGAACGACACGAGCGCCGAGACCGGATTGCCCGGCAGGCCGAGGAACGGGACCCCGCTGCCCAGCCGGCCCCATGCCTGTGGCCGCCCTGGCTGCATCGCGACGTTCTCGAACCGGATGCCCTCGGAATCGAGCACCGCCTTGACGACGTCGTAGGCGCCCATGCTCACCCCGCCGCTGGTCAGGACGAGGTCGACCTCGGGCAGGGCATCGATCGCCGCGCGGAAGCGATCCGGGTCGTCGCCGACGTGACCGACGTGGAGTACCTCGCCACCGGCAACCTCGACTGCCGCCGCGAGGCCTGGACCGTTGGAGTCGACCAGCTGGACCGGCCCAGGCTCGGTGCCGATCGCCACGAGCTCGTCACCGGTGGACAGGATCGCGACGCGAGGCCGGGGATGGACGCTGACCGCTGTCACGTTGTGCGTGGCGAGCGCGGCGAGCTGCGCAGGGCCGACTAGCCGCCTGGCGTCGAGCACAGTGTCGCCCGGTGCGACGTCCTCGCCGATGCCCCGGATGTGCCGGCCGACGCTGGTCGCTGTGGCGACGTTGATCGCGGTGCCGTCGATCCGGACGTCCTCGACCGGCACGACCGCCTCCGCGCCTGCCGGCACGGCTGACCCGGTCATGACCCGCACCGCCGTACCTGGCGAGATGCGTGCATCCGGGATCGTTCCGGCCGGGACATCGCCGATGACCTGCAGCCGGCCGGGAACGTCAACGACCCGTACGGCGTACCCGTCCATGGCACTCGCGACGAACGATGGGTACGGCGCGACGGCATGGACCGGATCGGCAACTTCCAGACCGAGTGCCTGCCGGATCGGGACCGAGATCGCCGGGCGGCGCTGGTGAAGCGACCGGCAGTCGGCGAGGTGCTCGGCGAAGGACTTCACTGCGCACCGCCGGCGTAGGGCGGCAGGATCTCGATGACGCTGTCGGCGCTCACCGTCCGGACGATGTCACCATCACTGACCTGGACGCCGTCGACCAAGACAACGCTAACGGCCAGCAGTCGAGACATCGCGGCACCGTGATCCTTGCGCACCTCGCCGAGCACCGCGCCGAGGGTGGCCGCCTCGATGATCTGCTCGGCGGTCCCGGCGGCGGTCCGGGCGCCGGCCCAGTACCGCACTGTTGCCATGCCGTGATTGTCGCAAGACCTACCATCGTCGAGTGAGGGCGTCCGCGGTGCCGGTGCTGCCGCTCGCTGACTCCTTCGGCCGGGTCGCCACCGATCTACGGGTCTCGCTCACCGACCGGTGCAACTTGCGCTGCGCCTATTGCATGCCGGCGCAGGGACTGCCGTGGCTGCCCGGTGAGGAAGTGCTCACCGACGACGAGGTGTGCCGCCTGATCACCGTTGCGGTTACCCGCCTCGGCATTAAGGAAGTCCGGTTCACCGGCGGAGAGCCGCTGCTTCGCCCCGGCCTGGAGTCGATCGTCGCGACCGCGGCGGGACTCGGTGCCGCCACCTCGCTGACCACCAACGGCATCGGACTGACGGCCCGAGCGTCGGCGCTTCGGGCTGCCGGGTTGCGGCGGGTCAACGTGTCACTCGACACGCTGTCGCCTGAGACCTTCACCCGGCTGGCCCGCCGCGACCGGCTTCCCGAGGTTCTCGACGGGTTGGCAGCGGCGTACGACGCCGGCCTGCGGCCGGTCAAGGTCAACGCGGTCCTGCTGCGCGACGTGAACGACGAGGATGTCTGCGAGCTGCTGGAGTTCTGCCTGACCCGCGACTACGAGCTGCGGTTCATCGAGCAGATGCCACTCGACCCGATGCACGTATGGGACCGCCGCCAGATGGTGACCGCCGCCGAGATCCTGGAGGCGCTCGGCCGCCGCTGGCAGCTGACCCCGGATCGGGCGAGCCGAACTGCCGCGCCGGCCGAGACCTGGCTGGTCGATGGCGGCCCGGCGACGGTCGGGGTGATCGGCTCGATCACCCGGCCGTTCTGCGCGGCCTGTGACCGAACCCGGCTCACGGCGGACGGGCAGGTCCGCAGCTGCCTGTTCGCCAGCGACGAGACCGATCTTCGGTCCGCGATGCGAAGCGGCGCGAGTGACGAGGAGCTCGCCGTGCGCTGGCAGCAGACCATGGCAGGCAAGGCCGCCGGTCACAGCGTGGGCCAAGCCGGGTTTCGGCGACCGGACCGCCCGATGTCGGCGATCGGCGGCTGAGATGAGCTCGCTGCCCCACCTCGATCCGGCCGGGCATGCTCGGATGGTCGACGTCGGCGCGAAGCCGGTGACCACGCGAGTCGCGACCGCCGCCGGCCGATTGCAGGTCTCCGCCGAGGTGATCGAGTTGCTCCGCGGCAACGGCCTGCCGAAGGGCGACGCACTGGCGGTCGCCCAGATCGCGGCGATCGCGGGGACCAAGCGCACCGCTGATCTGATCCCGCTGTGCCACCCGATCCGCCTTGACGGTGTCGAGGTCGACCTGCAAGTCACCGAAGACGGTGTCGAGATCACGGTCACCTGCCGGACGAATGACCGCACCGGCGTCGAGATGGAGGCGCTGACCGGGGTAGCCGTGGCGGGCCTCGCCCTGCACGACATGGTCAAGGCGGTAGACCCGGCCGCAGTACTGACCGACGTCCAGCTGATCGCCAAGACCGGCGGGCGCTCCGGTGACTGGCGACGCTCATGAGGGCGCTGGTCCTCACGGTGTCCGACCGAGTCAGCGCCGGCGAGCGAGACGACGCCAGCGGGTCGCTCGGCGCGGAGCTGCTGGCATCGGCCGGATTCACCGTGACAACGCGGGTGGTCGCCGACGACACGGCCACCATCAGCGCGGCGATCGTTGGCGCCGCGCGCAGCGACGTCGACGTCGTCGTCACCACCGGCGGCACCGGCCTCGGCCCGCGCGACTTCACCCCAGAGGCGACCGCGGCGGTGATCGAGCGGCCCGCGGCGGGGCTCGCCGAACTGGTACGGCGCTCCGGCTCGGTTCCGACCGCCGCGCTGTCCCGCGGGATCGCCGGGATCATCGAACGGACCCTGGTGGTCAACCTCGCCGGATCGCCGGGCGCGGTTCGTGACGGCCTCGACGCATTGGTCCCGATATTGCCGCACGCGGTCGACCAATTAAGAGGCGGCGACCATTAGCGGTCGCGTCGCGCTGGCCCGGATCAATGCCGAACCGCTGTCCCCCGACGGCTGCCTGGCTGCCGTCGCCGACCCTGCCGCGGGCGGCGTCGGGTGCTTCATAGGTGTGGTCCGCGATCACGACCATGGCCGGGCGGTCGCCTCACTCGAGTACGAAGCCCATCCCAGCGCCGAGCAGTGCCTGCGCGACCTATGTCACCAAGTGGCGGCCGGCGAGATCGTCGCGGTCGCGGCCGAGCACCGAACCGGACCGCTCGCGGTCGGTGACGTGTCGGTCGTCGTCGCGGTATCGGCGGTGCATCGCGGCGAGGCACTGCGCGCGGTCAGCGAACTGATCGATGCGATCAAATCAGCGGTACCGATCTGGAAGCTCCAGCACTTCGCCGACGGCACCGATGAGTGGGTCGGCTGCCGCTGACCGCGACGGGGTCTGTGAAGAGTGGTCGCCGATCGCAGCGATAGGTCATCTCTTCCGTGGCTGGCACCCGCACGGGTGAAGCCTCCGCGACATGCTGTGGGCGATCCGGCCCGCTTGAATCTTCGCGCGCTCAGCGACGGGCCCGGCATGCCGGTCATCAACGGTGGCTGTCCACAGTGTCAGCCAGCGCGCGAAATGCGTCGGGGTGAGTGGCTGGCGCTCGGCGAGCCGGCGGTGTGCGATGAAGGCGTTGCGTCGGTAGGTGCCGGCGCCCAGCAGCACCGTGTCCCAGAAGTCGCACATGATCGGCAGGTGGGCCGGTAGGTCGAGGCGTGCCACGACGGTAAATACCGGCCCGATGAGAGGATCTGCGAACGCTCGGTCGTAGAAGTCGGCGACCAGCGCCGCGATGTCCTCGCGCGTCGCGATGTCCTGCGCCTCGCGCGGCTGTTCCTCACGCACACCCCCCGCACCGGCGCTGGTCGCTCCCATGAGTTCTCGGTCTCCGTGTTGTCCGTAAGCCGTTGCCTCGTTGTCGGTGTCGTATCGACGCGGCTGTTCCCGACGCTGCTCATCGTGCAGTCAGTTGAGGCGGCGACCCTCGACGCGGTAGGGGGTAATGCGGATGATGTGGTGGCGCGGTCCGGCCGCCCATGGCCGGATCTGTTGGCTCATCCGTGCGTTGTCCTTACTCGTCGCCGTCTCGGCCTGCCCGGTTACGACCACGCTCCATCCTTGGCGGGCCGGTTCGTCGATCTGGTCCACTTCGAACGCGACTCGCGCGTGCCGCTGCGCGGCTAACAGCTTTGGGCCCGGCCCCGATCGCACGAGAATGCGGTCCTTCCCGTCGAGGGTGTAGTTGACCGGGACGACGTCCGGGGTGTCGGCCCGCGCTACATAGGCGAAGCGTCCGATGTGGCGCGTCCTGAGTAGCCGCATGCACTCTTCGCGCGATAGCCGGGAAATCTCGCCGGCGCCGTGCGGAACGCCGTCGTCAGCTGACGGCTGCAACGTTGCTCGGTCGCGGATCTGGCGGCGCAGGGTCTCGGCTGCCGATGCGGCGTTGCCCCGCGCTCGACTGGTGACGGCCCGGGCGAGGCCGAGTCCGAGGAGCGGCGCTACGCGCAGCGGATTGGCCATGGTCGCAACACCTTTCAGGGTCGAGTGCCGTCATGGCACGGGTATCTCAGCCGGTTGCCCCGGCATCTCGATGGGGCTCCGGTTTTGCCTCGCTGCGCCGCCTGCTGTCGCGACGAGGTGACGGTGCGGCAGCAGGTCCGCGAGCCAGGCCAGGGCAGGCTCGCCAGCGAGCGATTCACCGACGTCGGTCAGCAGGAGCGGCAGCGTCGGGGCTGCCTGCTGCAGCCAGAGCTGTCTCCACTTGTCGATCCGCAGTTGCCCGGCGAGGGTCAGCGGGCCGCGACCCATGGACACGATCAAGCCGAGGCGGCGTGTGGTGGCGATGAGGTTGGCGTCGCCCAGCGGGACGATCGGCAGGTTTGCGCGGACCCGCCAGTCGATGTCGCCGGCGGGGCGCAGTGGGTTGAGGATGTCGACGACGATCTGTCGGATGACGTTGGGGTCGCCGATGTCTCGGCCGTGCGCCCACAACGCGTCGTACAGCGCACAGCGCATGGCGTCGGGGACTCCGTCGGTGAAGGACTCGGCGTAGGCGGAGGTCGCCGCGCGGCTGTTCGGTACGCGCAGCTCGGGTGCGGGGACTGCCTCACCAGGAGCCGCGAGGCGTTGCGCGCGCTCGATCAATGCACGCTGCAAAGGACGGCCGCCCATCGGGCGTTCGCGGTCGCTTTCGACCGCGAACCAATGGACGTCGTGAAGGTCGAGGGAGCGGATCTGCTCGACGCGCTGGCTGGCCAGAAACGACAGCGGATCGGCGAAGTCGCCGACCAGGGTGATGGTCATGATGGCCTCCCTGCGAAGTGCGGCACGATCAACGCGGTCGGTGCCGCCAACTCATTATTCAGCAGTGTGTCGTTAAAAACAATAGTTATCGGTAGAACGTTGCCCGGGTGGCCCGGCCAGCGGACGCAGCCGCCCACGACACGGCGCATCGCGGCCCCCTTGTTCCCTGTCACCGCGGCTGGGCCATGACCGAACCTTGTCGATACCGTGCCGCGATAGGGGGATCCGACGCGGACGAGGTGCGGCAGTGACCAAGCATTCGGAGCGCCCGCCACTGCTGGCGCCGCTGCTGCCGGCGGGCGAGCCGGTGGAGGCGCTACTACGTCGTGCGCAGTTCTTCACGCCGGGTCTCGCGTCTAAGGACTACCGGGAGGTGCACCGTGATGGCGGCCGGGGGGCGGAGGAGTTCTACCGGGAGCGGTGGCGACACGACAAGGAGGTGCGCTCGACCCACGGGGTGAACTGCACCGGGTCGTGTTCGTGGAAGATCTACGTCAAGGACGGGATCATCACCTGGGAGACCCAGCAGACCGACTACCCGTCGGTCGGGCCTGACTCCCCGGAATACGAGCCGCGCGGCTGCCCCCGTGGTGCGTCGTTTTCCTGGTACACCTACTCACCGTCGCGGGTGCGCTACCCCTACGTCCGGGGACCGCTGCTGGAGATGTGGCGCGAGGCCCGGTCGCGGCTTCGCGATCCAGTCGAGGCGTGGGCGGAGATCACCGGTGATCCTGACCGCACCGCCCGTTACAAGGGCGCGCGCGGCAGAGGCGGGATGGTGCGCTCCACCTGGGACGAGGTCAGCGAGCTCATCGCGGCCGCGCACGTGCACACGGTCAAGGCGTACGGGCCGGACCGGGTGGTGGGGTTCTCCCCGATCCCGGCGATGTCGCAGGTGTCGTACTCGGCGGGCACCCGGTTCCTGTCGATGATCGGCGGCACGATCCTGTCGTTCTACGACTGGTACGCCGACATGCCGATCGCCTCACCGCAGGTGTTCGGCGACCAGACCGACGTCCCGGAGTCCGGCGACTGGTGGAACTCGAGCTACCTGATGGTGTGGGGGACGAACCTTCCCATCACGCGGACGCCGGACGCGCATTTCATGACCGAGGCCCGCTACCGCGGGCAGAAGGTGGTGGTAGTCAGCCCGGACTACTCCGACCACACGAAGTTCGCCGACGACTGGCTGCCCGCGGCTCCGGGTACCGACGGTGCCCTGGCGATGTCGATGGGTCACGTCATCCTCACCGAGTTCTTTCGTGACCGGCAGGTGCGGTACTTCACGGACTACGTGAAGACCTACACGGATCTGCCGTTCCTGGTCTCGTTGCGCGAGCACGGCGACGGGTATGTCCCGGACCGGTTCCTTACTGCTGCGGATCTTGGTGCCGACGGCTCGGCCCACCAGACCGTCCTGCTCGACGCCGCCAGTGGCGAGCCGTTTTTCCCCAACGGCACCCTGTCCACGCATTTCGGCGATGCGGGCAAGGGCAAGTGGAACCTCGACCTCGGCGGGGTGGATCCTCTGCTCACGGTGTATGACAGCCGCGAGGACGCGGTCGCGGTGGACCTGCCGCGCTTCGACGTCGGGGAGACCGAGGGTGGCGGTGTGATCCGCCGTGGCGTGCCGGTCCGGCGCATCGGGGGGCGGCTGGTCACGACGGTGTTCGACCTGCTGATGGCGCAGTACGCGGTCGGCCGTGACGGCCTGCCGGGCGAGTGGCCGGCCGACTACGACGACCTGCAGCCCTACACCCCGGCGTGGCAGGAGGTGATCACCTCGGTCCCGGCGGCGGCGGCGGCGCGGGTGGCGCGGGAGTTCGCCCGCAATGCCGAGCTGTCCAAGGGCCGGTCGATGATCACGATGGGCGCCGGCACGAACCACTGGTTCCACTCCGACCAGATCTACCGCACGTTCTTCACCCTCACGATGCTGTGCGGCTGCCAGGGGGTGAACGGTGGAGGCTGGGCGCATTACGTCGGGCAGGAGAAGGTCCGTCCGCTCACCGGATTCCAGCAGGTCGCGTTCGGGCTGGACTGGCAGCGACCGACCCGGCACATGACAGGGACCTCGTTTTTCTACCTGCACACCGACCAGTGGCGCTACGAGAGCTTCGGCGCCGACGAGCTCGCGTCTCCGCTCGGCCGGGGCTTGTTCCGCGGGCAGGCGTTCGTCGACACCTTGGCGCAGGCTTCACGGATGGGCTGGACCCCGTCGCATCCGGCGTTCGGCCGCAACCCGCTCGACCTCGCCGATGACGCTGCCCGGGCCGGCGTGTCGGTGAACGACTACGTCGTGGAGGAACTGAAGGCGGACCGGTTGCACTTCGCCGGTGAGGACCCGGACGACCCGCGCAACTTCCCGCGGGTGATGACGGTCTGGCGGGCGAACCTGCTCGGCTCGTCCGGCAAGGGCATGGAGTATTTCATGCGGCACCTGCTCGGGGTCGACGACGCGGTCCGTGCCGAGGAGTCGCCCGAGCGGCTGCGACCGGTCGAGGTGCGCTGGCATGACGAGGCGCCCCGAGCCAAGCTCGACCTGGTCACCACGATCGACTTCAGGATGACGAGCACGTGTACCTACTCCGACATCGTGCTGCCGGCCGCGACGTGGTACGAGAAGCACGACATCTCCACCACCGACATGCATCCGTTCGTGCACTCGTTCAACCCCGCGATCGCGCCGCCCTGGGAGACCCGGACCGACTTCGAGGTGTTCGCGACCATCGCGGAAGACTTCTCTCGGCTGGCTGCCACCCATCTCGGTACCCGCACCGATGTGATGGCCGCCCCCCTCTTGCACGACTCCGCCGACGAGTTCGCTCAGCCCGGTGGTGTCGTCCGGGACTGGAAGCGCGGCGAGTGCGAGCCCGTGCCCGGGGTAACGATGCCGCGCCTAGTCCTCATCGAACGCGACTACGGGGCGGTGGCGGCGAAGATGGCCGCACTCGGGCCACTCGTTGAGACGCTCGGTACCGGCGTCAAGGGAGTCAGTTGGGTTCCGAGCGGCGCCGTGGACCTGCTCGGCCGGGTCAACGGGCGCGTGCGCGGCGGTGTCGGCGACGGCCGGCCGTCGTTGGCACGTGACGTCCACATGGCCGAGGCGATCCTCGCGCTGTCCGGCACGACCAACGGTGAGGTCGCCGTACAGGGCTGGCAGGACCTGGAGGAGCGCACCGGGGTCCGCCTGGCCGACCTCGCCGAGGAACGTTCCGGCGAGCGGATCAGCTTCGCCGACACCCAAACCCAGCCCCGCGCAGTGATCACCTCTCCGGAGTGGTCGGGCAGCGAGACCGGGGGCCGGCGTTACTCGCCGTTCGTGGTCAATGTCGAACGCAAGAAACCGTGGCACACGTTGACCGGACGGATGCACTTCTTCCTCGACCACGACTGGATCGCGGAGTACGGCGAGGGGTTGCCGACGTACCGTCCGCCGCTGGACTATGTCCGTCATTTCGGCGAGCAGGGAATGCGTGAGCAGGGCCGGCCCGAGATCACGGTCCGCTACCTGACCCCACACTCGAAGTGGTCGATCCATTCTGAGTACCAGGACAACCTGCACATGCTGCGGCTCTTCCGCGGTGGGCCGGTGATCTGGATGAGCCCGGTCGACGCCGCGAAGATCGAGGTCCGCGACAACGAGTGGATCGAGGCGTACAACCGCAACGGTGTCGTCGCCTGCCGCGCGGTGGTCACCCACCGGATGCCCGAGGGGACGGTATTCATGTACCACGCCAAGGATCGACACCTGATGACGCCGAAGTCGGAGGTCTCCGGCTGGCATGGCGGCGGCGACAACTCGCTGACCCGATTGGTGATCAAGCCGACGCACATGATCGGCGGCTACGCCCAGCTGTCCTACGGGTTCAACTACTACGGGCCGACCGGCAACCAGCGTGACGAGATCACGGTGATCCGCCGCCGCGCCCAGCAGGTGGAGTTCTGATGCGCGTCATGGCCAACGTCGCGATGGTGATGAACCTCGACAAGTGCATCGGCTGCCACACCTGTTCGGTGACCTGCAAGCAGGTCTGGACGAACCGTCCTGGCACGGAGTACGTCTATTTCAACAACGTCGAGACCAAGCCGGGAGTCGGCTACCCGAAGCGGTATGAGGACCAGGAGCAGTGGCACGGCGGGTGGACGCTGGATCGCAGGGGCCGGTTGCAGCTCAGGGCCGGTGGCCGGGTCAAGAAGCTCGCGCAACTGTTTTACAACCCGGACCTGCCGTCGATCGACGACTACGGCGACCCGTGGACGTATGACTACCAGACCCTGATCCAGGCGCCGCTTGGCACACACAACCCGAGTGCTCGCTCGATCTCGGCGCTGACCGGCAAAGGTATGGATGTCAAGTGGGGCAGCAACTTCGACGACGACCTCGCCGGCGCGCCTGAACACGCCGTCGACGATCCCGACCTCATCGGACTCGAGGACCGAGTGAGGATGGAGTTCGAGCAGGTCTTCATGTTCTATCTGCCGCGGATCTGCGAGCACTGCCTGAACCCGTCATGCGTCGCGTCGTGTCCGTCGGGTGCGATGTACAAGCGGGAAGAGGACGGCATCGTCCTGGTCGACCAGGACCGCTGCCGAGGCTGGCGGATGTGCGTGTCGGGATGTCCCTATAAGAAGGTGTATTTCAACCATCGCACCGGCAAGGCGGAGAAGTGCACGTTCTGCTTCCCTCGGATCGAGGCCGGCCAGCCGACGGTCTGCTCGGAAACCTGCGTCGGACGGCTTCGTTATCTCGGCCTGATGCTCTACGACGCCGACCGGGTGCTTGATGCCGCGGCCACCCCCGATGAGCAGGACCTCTATGAAGCGCAGCTCGGCGTCTTTCTCGACCCGCACGACCCGGCCGTGCAGGCCGAGGCTGCCGCGGCGGGCATCCCACACGACTGGATTGCCGCGGCGCAGCGCTCCCCGGTCTATGAGCTGGCCGTCCGGCACCGAGTCGCGCTACCGCTGCACCCGGAATACCGCACCCTGCCAATGGTCTGGTACATCCCACCCCTGTCACCGGTCGCCGACGTCGTTCATGCGGCCGGCTACGACCCGAACGACCCCGACAAGGTTTTCGCCACCATCGACTCGCTGCGTATCCCGATCGACTACCTCGCCAACCTGTTCACCGCCGGTGCGGCCGAGACCGTGCGGGCAGTGCTGCGCAAGCTCGCCGCGATCCGCGCGTATATGCGCGCGGCACAGCTCGGCCTCGACCGCGACGAGGACCTACCGGGCTCGGTAGGAGCGACGCCGGATGACATCGACGACCTCTATCGCCTGCTCGCGATCGCGAAGTACGAGGACCGCTACGTCATCCCACCCGCCCACGCCGAAGACGCGGGCCGCCTCATGGGGCAGCACGAGCAGCTGTTCTGCAGCCTCGACACCGACGGCGGTCCCGGCATGGGCGGCGCCGGACCGCACGGCATCGCCAGCTACCGGCCGAGCCAGCCCGACACCGGCCACGCTGACCAGACGTTTCGAGCCGACGACGGGCGTAGCCATTTCAACCTGCTCGGCTGGGACGGACGGGGAAGCGCGCCGAACCTGTTTCCCGAGCCGGGACCGTCGTGAGCGTCTACAAGTTGGCGTCGGTGCTGCTGCAGTACCCGACCAGCTCCTTGTTCGAGGGCATCGACGAACTCGACGCCTACGCGGTCACCTCGCCGAAGCCGGCAAGAGAAGCGTTCGGGCGGTTCCTCGACTGGCTGCGCGCCACGCCGCCGACCGAAGTAGCTCAGCACTACGTAGAGACCTTCGACCTGCGCCGACGCTGCGCGCTATACCTGACCTACTACCGCTACGGCGACACCCGCAAGCGCGGAATGGCGATGGTGGAGTTCAAGGCCGCGTACCGCAGCGCGGGCTTCGCACCGAACGACGACGAGCTCCCTGACTACCTGCCCATGGTGCTCGACTTCGCCGCGCTGTGCCCGCGCGGCGAGCGCCTCATCCGCGCCCACCGCGCCGACCTCGAACTGCTCCACCGCGCGCTCACCACAGCCGGAACGCCATACGCCGAGGTCGTGGCCGCCGTCGCCACCCAACTGCCAAAACTGGGACGCCGCGAGATCGGCCAGGTGCTCAAAGCCTGGGAGTCCGGACCGCCGAGCGAGGAGGTCGGAATCGAGCCGTTCGCACCACCTGAATATCTCGCCGGCTACCCGGCCGGCACGCTGGACGAGTGACGCCATGACCAACGCGAGCACCGGCGAGCTGTTCTTGTGGGTCGGCCTGCCCTACCTCGCCCTCGGGATCTTCGTCGTCGGGCACATCTGGCGCTGGCGTTACGACCAGTTCGGCTGGACCAGCCGCTCGACCCAGCTACAGGAACGCAAGCTCCTGAAATGGGGGTCGCCGATCTTCCACTACGGCACCTTCGCCGCCATCGGTGGACACGTTATCGGCGTGCTGATCCCTGAATCCGTAACCCGCGCGATTGGGATCCCCGAGAATGTCTACCGGTGGTTCTCCGCGGGTGCCGGGACCCTTGCTGCGGTTCTGGTCATCGGCGGTGTGATCGTCCTCGCGACTCGGCGATTGACCGTGCCGCGAGTACGCGCGACCACCGCATCGGTCGACTACCTCGCGCTGGTTCTGCTCCTGATCGTCATCCTCACCGGGGTTGCCCCGACCGTCGGCGTCAACATGTTCGGGCACGGCTACGACTACCGCAGCACAGTGGCTCCGTGGTTCCGGGGTCTGTTCATCGGCAGCCCCGACGTCACTGCGATCTCCACTGCGCCGGTGATCTACCAGGTCCACGCGACCGCCGCCTGGATGATCTGGATCGTTTGGCCGTTCAGCAGGCTGGTCCATGCATGGAGCTACCCGCTGTGGTACCTGTGGCGGCCCTACGTCGTCTACCGCAGCCGCGATACCTCCCGTCGTCCCAGCGAACCCGGCACCGGTGGGCGCAAGTGGCGGAAGATCGGTGCCCCCTACTGAGCGGTCCGCGCCACCGGATGTCGCGATGAGCCGCCGCATTCGGGACGGCGTGCGGACCCTCAACCCCGGCTACTTCGCGCTGGTCATGGCCACCGGCATCGTCTCGGTCGGGATGCGTAACCACAACCTCGACATCGTCTCCGACCTGCTGCTGTGGATCGCGGCCGCGAGCTACGCCGTACTGCTCGTGCTCAGCGGCTGGCGAGTCGTATCGTTCCGCGCGGAGCTCCGTATGGACTTCAGCGATCCCAGCCGTGGGTTCGGCTTCTTCACCTTCGTTGCCGGCACCGACGTGCTCGGAACCCGACTCCTGCTCCAAGGCCATCGCGATGTCGCACTCGCTTTTCTCGCGGTCGGCTGGCTGAGCTGGCTCATCCTCGGCTATGTCATCCCGTGGACTGCCCAGCTCGGACGCGCCGAACGGCCGGTTCTCGCTGCCGCGAACGGGACCTGGTTCATCTGGATCGTCGCCAGCCAATCGGTCGCCGTTCTCGCCGCCGCGCTCGAACCCAGCGTCCACTCCGGCCGTCAGGGCTTGGCGCTGCTTGCCGTGTTCTGCTGGTCGGTCGGCGTGCTGCTCTACGCCGGCACCGGGATCTTCGTCGCCGCCCGGATGCTGCTCTATCCGTTGCGCCCCGCCGACCTCACGCCGCCCTACTGGGTCGCAATGGGAGCGACCGCGATCAGCGTTCTCGCGGGCGCCCGGATCGTCGCGATGGCCGACGCCCCAATGGTCGATGCGACCCGCGGCCTGATCGCAGGAGTCTCCGTCGTCTTCTGGGTGTTCGGCACCTGGCTCATCCCCGCGCTCGTCGCCGCCGGTTGGTGGCGGCACGTCACCCACCGGATCGCGCTGCGTTACGACCCCACAATGTGGAGCGTCGTGTTCCCCCTCGGCATGTACGGCGTCGCCGGCCACTACCTCGGCCTCGCCGACCACCTTTCGGTGGTCTCCGACATCGGCCACGACGAGACCTGGGTCGCACTCGGCGCTTGGATTCTGACGTTCGCCGCGATGTGTCGGCATCTGCTGCGGTGTACGCGCAGTTGTTCAGCTGCGACGCCCGGATCTTGATCAGCTCATACAGCGCCCCATTGCCGCGTCCTTCCAGTCGTGTCAGGTGGCGAGCACCACGCCGACAGCCAGCAGCGCGAGGCTGAGCAGGGCGATCGTTGCGCGCAGCGCTCCGGCGCGGCCGGCGCCGCGACGTACCTCGGCGGCGGCGGCCCCATCATTGGTGTCGAGCAGGCCGCTACGCAGCCGAGTCATCCGCCTGGCCTGCGCCACGCCGACGGCAAGTGTTGCGGCCAGTACGGCGGCAAGCACCACCGCGGCGATCGGCGCGCCGGTCCAGGATCGGCCGGACACGAGCGCAGCACCAGTGCCGTATGCGAGGACGAGCGCGACGGTGCCGACCACGCCGTAGCTGCGGCCGAGGCTGCGGAAGAACGCGACCCGGGCCGCCGGCTCCAAGGTGGCAGACGCAACGCGCGCGACCACCGCGATCGCGATCAGCCCCCCGATCCACACGCTCGTCCCGAAGATCAGCAGCCCGGCCAGGACGGTGGTCGTTGTGTCGCCCATCGCCGGTTACTCCAGCCTCGCGTCTACGGTGATCGTCGCACCCGCGAACAAGCGTGAGATGGGGCACAGCGCCGCCGCCTCATCGACGGCGGTCCGGAACTCATCGGCGCCCAAACCCGCCACCTGCGCTCCAACGGTGAGCGCCGAGCTCACCACTGTCGGTTTGCCGTCGACCTCATCGAGGGTGACCGTGCAGCTGACCGTGAGCTGCTGCGGCTCGGCGCCGTGCTCGCCGAGCCGAAGACTCAGCGCCATCGCAAAACAGGACGAGTGGGCTGCGGCAGCGAGTTCCTCCGGGCTGGTCTTGCCGTCGGGTTGTTCGGTGCGCGATGCCCAGGTCACCGGGAGTGCGTCGACGGCGCCGCTGTCCGGCCGGATCAATCCGGTGCCGCGGGCGAGACCTCCGGACCAGGTGGTGGTGGCGCTGCGGTCGGCGATCGCCATGACATCTTCCTTTCGTCGTGGATGGATGCTGGCGCGTGCTCAGACGGATCGTCGCCAGCTCGTTGGTGGTGAGCCGCAGGTAGCCCAGCGTCACCTCATCGATCGGGAAGATCGAGACCGTCGAGCCGTACTCCGGGCTCATGTTGCCCAGCGTCGCCCGGTTCGCCAGCGGCACGTTCGCCACCCCGAGTCCGTAGAACTCCACGAACGCACCGACCACGCCGGTGCGCCAGAGCAGCTCGGCGACGGTGAGCACCAGGTCGGTCGCGGTCGTCCCTTCGCGGAACTCGCCAGTCAGTTTCAGCCCGACGACCGGTGGCACCAGCATGCTGATCGGCTGGCCGAGCATCGCGGCCTCGGCCTCGATGCCGCCGACGCCCCACCCGAGCACACCCAGCCCGTTGACCATCGGGGTGTGCGAGTCGGTGCCGAGGAGAGTGTCCGGATAGGCCATCCCATCGTCGTCGAACACGACCCGGGACAGGTACTCGAGGTTGACCTGATGACAGATTCCGGTGTCCGGCGGCACGACCCGGAAGTTGTCGAACGCCTGTTGTGCCCATCGCAGCAGCTGGTAGCGCTCGGAGTTGCCTGCCCATCGTGCTGACCGGCCCGCTGGCGACGGTGAGCCCGCTGGTGAGGGCGACGGCATCGAGGAGGTAGGCCACGCCTGCCATGCCCGTCCAGCCGAGCGCGAACAACAGGGTGGCCATGAGCGCGCCCAGCGCGGCGAGGATTCCCGTGAAGGCCAGCAGACGCATCGTGGCCTCCTTTCCTTTACGTGAGCTCGATTCGGCGGCCGGTCAGCGCAGCTGCTGGCAGCGCCAGCCAGCCGGCGGCTCACCTTCGAGCAGAAGCCGGCGCAGTACGGACGCCGCCCGTAGATCGAGCAGGGTGTCGACTTGCGGGTAGAGGATGACCTCTTCTTTCGGGTTGTGCCGCGCCAGCAGGTCGAGCAAACCGTGACATGCGTCGTGCAGCTCTTCGGCCGGGCCGTCCGCGGTGATCAGCTGGTCGATCGTGTCGAGCAGCTGCCACATCTGGGCGTGCTCTCGCAGCATCACCAGCACCGGCCCGGCAAGTCCGGCGTCGCGCAGCGCGGGGAACATGAGCTCTTCCTCCGCGTAGATGTGGCGTCGCAGGGCGCAAACGGCGTCAACGAGCGCCGCCCGCCGGCTCGGGTCGGCGGCCCCGTCAACGCCGGTCAGGATGCCGTCGTCGATCTCGCGGTGCTCGCGCTCGAACGACGCGCTCAGCGGCTCGGTCAACGTCCGGTCACGACGCTGGTCCATGACGACCTCCGCCGTGTGCTCCTGCGGGTTCCGCTCCTCGGTGGTCATGCGACCAGGTGGGGAGTGCGGGTGGTGCGCTGCGTCGGCATCGCGCCAAGTCCATGATCGTCGCGGGCCGGGACCTCGAGCAGCGCGTCGATGAACCGGGCGAGGGTGTCGGGCAGCGCGCTGAGGTAGTCGCTGACCGCGACCACCGGGATTCCGTCCGGTCCGAGTGCGCGCCGCAGGTGACTGTCACCGACCGGGCTGAGCCGGTACATGCCGGCGACGATGGCGTCATCGACGCTCATGCAGCCGATACCGGAGGTCGATCAGAGAGGTCTCTTGCACCCCGCCATTATCACGCTGAGGTCTTATAAAAACAAGTCAAATCGTTAATATCTTCCTAGATCTTGCCAACGGTCAGGAGCACCGCGGCGTCCTCGATCGCGGGCAGGTCGTGCCGGGCAGCCGGAATCACGGTCAGGTCGCCGCGCCGTCCCTCCCACTCCGCGCCGGCCGCCCCGAGCCGGACCCGGCCGGCGCTGCGCTCGGCGCGGCACCCTTGAGCCAACCAGCCATCGCCAGCTCGTCGCGGCGGATGCCC
Source organism: Frankiales bacterium (assembly GCA_025980465.1). GTDB lineage: Bacteria > Actinomycetota > Actinomycetes > JAFAQI01 > JAFAQI01 > JAICXJ01. Next base: position 17,215 of record JAICXJ010000006.1, read on the forward strand.
CGCGGCCGCAGCCGCTCGATCAGGAACGCGTTGCCGCGACCGGAAGGCTCACGGTCGTAGACACGCGACAACCAGATCGTCCCCATCTGCGCTCACCTCCCATGGACACTTCATCGTGACCGGGAGAAGGATGGCCGCATGCCTCATGACGTGTTTCCCCCTGCCACCGCGGCGATGAGTGCGCGGCGCAAGGCGCTCGCTCCCGACATCCACGACGCGTTCACCGCGTTCACCGACCAGGTCTTCGCCGCCGGCGCGCTGCCCGAGGTGACGAAACAGCTGATTGCCGTCGCGGTCGCGCACACCACCCAGTGCCCGTACTGCATCCGCGGGCACACCAAGCTCGCCCGCCGTCACGGCGCGAGCGACGAGGAGATCATGGAGGCGATCTGGGTCGCCGCCGAGATGCGCGCCGGCGGCGCGTATGCGCACGCCGCGATCGCGATCGACGCGCTCGGCGACGGCGCTCCCGGTTCGCATTAGACGCGACCGCCCGGGACGGCTCAGGCCGCGCGGTGGGCGGCGAAGCATCGCTTCATCGCGACCGCGGTGGCCGCAACGGCGTACAGCACTTCTTCCTCGGCGCGCGCATGTGGGACCACGTCGTCGGCGAGCAGGCGCCGGAGCTGCGCGACAGGTTCGTCGTACGGCGCGCCAGTACGGACCGCGGTTACGACCGCCTCGACTCGGTCGGTCAGCGCATCAGTGAGCTCGCCGTGATGACGCGTGATCGCGTCGACGACCTCGATCACGGTGGTCATCACTCCTTCCGTTCGCTGGCCGGCGGCACGCTCGCGACGAGGGGAGCGTCGACACCGAGGGCCCCGACCTTGGCCGCGCCGCCGGGTGAGCCGAGCGGCGCCTCCCGTCCCGGCAGTGTTTCGGCGAAGAACGCGGCGTTATCCGCGGTGTAGGCGGACCATTGGGCGGGCAGGTCGTCCTCGTAGTAGATCGCCTCGACGGGGCACACCGGTTCGCACGCCCCGCAGTCGACGCACTCGTCGGGATGGATATAGAGCGCGCGTCCACCCTCGTAGATGCAGTCCACTGGGCACTCCTCGACGCACGCCCGGTCGAGAACGTCCACACACGGTTCGGCGATCACGTACGTCACGGCTCGACTCCCTTCATGCTCGCGCCCGACCGGACCGTCGAGGTGCGGCAGATCTCGCCGACGTCCCGGCGCGCTGTCCTCGGCGGTTGCCGGCAGACTCGCGCGGCGTCAATCGCGCCACGCACAAGTTGGGTGCAACGAACGGCTCGAGAGACGTCGCGGTAATGGGCGCCTGCAACTCCTCCAGAGCACCCTGCATCAGCCCAAGGTGGATCGCGCAGACGACATCGGTATGCCTCTCAGCGATCTCCCGGAACGGGCAGTGGTGCAGACACACCTCGGTGTCCTTCCTCGGCTTGCGGACCTCCGGCTGAAAGCCGATCGAGGTCAACAGCCCGTTCAACCGGGCGATCGCCTCGGTCTCGTCGACCGGCTCTGACGGGGCAGCTCGCTCCACGAGGTGCCGACCCCAAGCGCGTCCCGCCTCTACCGCAGCCGGACCGGCATCTTCCAACGAAGCCACCAGGCCGGTGAGCATCTCAGCCAGGAGGGCGTAGCTGCGGGGGCCGGGCACCGGGCCCTGCGCCGAGTAGAGGATTCTCGGGCGACCGGGCTGCTCACGCGGCTCCGACGTCCGTTCGACCAACCCGTCCTCCACCAGCCCGTCCAGATGGAACCGCGCAGTGTTCAGATGCAGCCCAGTCGCCTCCGCCACCTCCGCCGCAGACAGCGCCCGCTGCGACCCGCGCAGCAGCCCGAGCACCTCTTCGCCGCGACTTCCGGGAGCTACCGGCATCGGCTCATCTGTCAACACCGTCATACCGATAGTTGTTACAGGCTATCTCGTTAAAACACAAGTGGGCACGCTCGGCCCGTCGCGCAATCGTGCGAAGGGTCGCCGCTGCTTCGCTTGCGCCCAGACGGTGCCCGATGTATAAACGAGTATGTTGGTTTCTAATATGGCTGGTGGGGACCGTGAATGACCAGGACTCCGTCCGAGCGCACATCACGCACCATGACCCGACCGATAGCTACGAGACGCTACGCGCCCGGGTCGATGCCGCTCACTCACAGATGCGCGACCTCGTCGCCATCTCGCATGTCCCCGCCCAGGCTCGCGCCGCCGCCACTGAGCTCACAGCGGCGCTGCGCGCCGCTACCGACCTTGCCAGCCGCAACCTGCAGGCGGCCGCCCTCGCGGTGCCGCCACCCCGACACCGTCTCGGCCGTCGTAAGGCCGACCGCTCGGTCCCGCCCGCCGTCCGGCCCTGGTCGGCCGAACTCGTCCGGCTCGCCGAGATCGGAGTGTGGCTGCGACGCACCACGCTCGATGATCCCGGGGTCCATCTCCCGATGACCGTACGGGTCGCCAACTACGCCGCGAAGGGCCCGCACATCGCCGGGCTCGATTTCGGCAACCAAGCTGCGGAGTCAGCCGGCGAACCGCGAATCGGCATCGACCTCGCCGCCACCCTCGACGCAACCAGTGCCCTCCGCCCCGGCGGTCCAGTCGATCGGGCAACGGCTTCGGCGACGGCCGCGACCATCCCGGCGAAGGCGGCATGACTGCCGTGACCGTCACCGCGATTCGACCGGATTGTCGTCCCACCCTCGCCGACGAACACGACGTGCTGCTATGGCAGACCTGCAGCTACGCCGACGAGCTCATCGACGCCGCCCAATCGGGGCGTCCCGCGACCCGCGCCCACGACGCCATGCTCGAGTTCGCGCACTACCGGCTGCTGCCCTACCTGACCGACGAGGAACGCCGTCTGCCGGCCGGCGAGCTCCGCGACGACCACCTTGCACAACTTCTGCTCGAGGACCACGGGCGGATCCGTCACGGCGTCGACAACATCGAATCCGGCCGCACTCCTCAGCTCGTTGCACTCGCCGCAGACGGGCTCGTGGACCGGCTCGACCGCCACATCCGCCGCGAGGAGACCTGGGTCATCAGCGACGCCGCCATCGCCGATCCCGGCAACCCTGCGGGCTGGGCATTGCCGCTGGTGCTTTCCGAGGAGATCGACCTCGACTCGCTCCCAGCCGAAACCGGCGAACACCTCCTACTCCAACGCCTAGGCTGGATGCGCTCCGGCGAGACGCTCCGACTCGAATCCAGCCGCGACCTGCACCCGCTGTGGCTTGTCGACCACAGTCGGGATCCGCACGCTCACGTCTGGGTTTACGAGAAGGAAGGGCCGACTCGCTGGCGGGCTCGGATCACCCGTCGCGTCGAGGATGATTGACCCGGCGCCGGTGGCTCGGCTGGACGCTCATCGCCGCTCGGCGGCAGGCCTGCAGCCGTCCCAACGATTCCTGCGGAAGCCGCGCAACGCATATAGGACGGGGCTATCGCCGTGACGCGTCGGAACCAACCGGAGGCACTCATGAAACCCTCGACCGCCCTGGACCGCCTCGTCGACGCCGGCGTGTCGATCTGGCTGGACGACATGAGCCGGCTGCGGCTCACCACCGGCAGCCTGCAGCACCTGGTCGACGACCGACACGTCACCGGGATGACCACTGGCCGGTCAAGGTTGACGAGCTGCAGCGTGGTATCGGCCGGATCGAGCACCGTTTCGGTCTCTGCGAGATTGCCTACGAGGTCAGTACTATTCCGGCGCCAAGATCCGTCGCTGTACGACACCCACGCCACGCTGTCATCGGGACCGTCGTAAACATTGGTGGCGGAGACAGGTGACGCGCTGCGACTCGCACGGGCTGCTGCACGGATAGGTGACATCTGATCTGTGGTGCCGAGGGGTGACATCCCCGCGACACCCGGGCCCCACGGCGGCCCCACGCGGAGCTGCCGAGTAGCTACGCGAGATGCGAAAGACCAGGTCAGAGCGGTGGGCCGTGTGGGACTCGAACCCACAACCTACGGATTAAAAGTCCGCAGCTCTGCCAATTGAGCTAACGGCCCGGACGGTGACCGTCTCCACCGTCAGGACCGAAGGTTACCGGCGGCGACGGAGAAGCGAACTCTTCTTCGGCTCGGACGCCTCGGGAAGCACATCCATCGAGGCAACCGCGACCGGCACGATCTCGGCGGCTTCCTCGGTCGACGCGGCCTCGACGGCCAGCGCCCGCTCTGTCAGCGCCGCGAACTCGTGCGCCAGCGAGCCCTCCGCGGGCTCCTCCGGCGGGAGCCACGGACCAGCATGGCCGGCCCACGAGCCGGGCGACGCCTGTCGCGGCACCTGCACCGTTGTCGCTGCGACTGGCACGACGTCGTCGCTGACCTCAGCGCCATCGGCGGAATGTCGCTCCACCGCGACCTCGCCATCACTGCTGTCGAATTCACTCGCCACGGCCTCGCCGACGGCCTCGCCGACGGCCTCGCCGACCGTCTCGCCGACCGTCTCGCCGACCGTCTCGCCGACCGCCTCATCGAGCGGCTCGAGCGGGGGCGTGTCCACGACGACGAGGTCTGCCGGCTCCTCGGCCACGGGTACGGCCTCGACCTCCGCCTCGTTCGGGTGGCCGAGGATCAGCGAGCGCTTGGCCCGCTCGACGAGGACCTCGGACTGCAGCCGCTCGATCGCCTTCTCAGCATTCGTGACGCGGGTGATCAGCCACTGCGACTGGCTGATGGCCTCATCACGTTGCCGACGTACCGACGCCAGCTCCTCGCGAAGCTCCGAGTGCATGCTTCGAAGCTGCGTCAACTCATGAAGCAGGTCGGGTGCGTGCAGGTCCGCCGCGTCGGTTGGCTGGTCGTGCATCGTCGTCATGCCTAGAACATCGGTCCCAGCGTGGCTGCTGATTTGGTCCAATCGGCGCATACGGGCAAGTCTCGACGCCGCAGTCCAGCAACACTGAACCGAACAGATCGGGCATCTCAGGCGGCGGTGTCAGACCCCTTGACCGCCGCGTCCCTCCCCGCCGGCGAAGCGCGCGGCGCCGGCACGACCGACGAGCAGCACCTCCCGGCCGTAGTCCGCCTCGAGCGCGAGCGCCTCGTCCCGCGGTCGGCCGTAGCCGTCGTACATCGACCGACGGTCCGAGAGCATCGTCTCCTGCGGGAACTCGGCGAGCCGCTCTGCCAGCTCCAGCGCCCGACCGAGCGGGTCCTCGACCAGCTCGTTCGCCAGCCCGATCGCGAGCGCCTCCTCGGCCTCGACGGTCCGGCCGGTCAGCACCAGGTCCATCGCCCGGCCGAAACCGACGATCCGGGGCAGCCGCCAGGTACCGCCGTCGATGAGGGGTACGCCGAACCGGCGTTCCAGGCAGCCGAAGCGCGCGCGCGGCGAGGCGATCCGCAGATCACACCAGACCGCGAGCTCCAGGCCGCCGGCCACCGCCCACCCGTCGACCGCAGCGATCGCCGGCTTGGTCGGGACCCGGCGAGTGAACCCGAGCGGCCCTTCGCCGCGTCGTAGCCGCGGCTCCAGCGTCTCGATCGCGGTGAGGTCGGCACCAGCGCAGAACGCTTCGCCCGCGCCGGTCAGCACCATCACCCGCGCCGACTCGTCGGCCTCGAAAGCGTCGAGATGCTCGACCAGAGCATCAGCGGTCCGGCCGTCGATGGCGTTGCGGCGATGCTGGCGGTCGATGGTGACGAGCGCGGCCGCTCCGCGGCGTTCGTACCGGACCTCATCCACCTCGCCGACCATCGCCGTCGCCTCCTACTAATCGCGCTCGCCCCACCCGGTAGGACAGATGTTCCCCTAGACTTGGGCGGTCCCCGACGGCAGACGCCGAGGCGTGGATTTGCCCTCATCGTCTAGAGGCCTAGGACGCCGCCCTTTCAAGGCGGTAGCACGGGTTCGAATCCCGTTGGGGGCACGGCCTCGCTCGAGGTCCTGTGGAGCAGCTGGAGTGCTCGCCGCCCTGTCAAGGCGGAGGTCGCGGGTTCAAGTCCCGTCAGGACCGCTCAATTGGGTATCCCCCAGCCTTCGAGGCGTTATCGCCACACCCGTAACGCCTCAACCGTTGGGGAATCGGTGCGATCCGGTCTCGGACGGTGACCCGGCCGACGCACCCCAGCTGCCGACGGCCACGGCCCTGGTCTTCGCGCCGTTGATGGCAGCAGCAAACGCCCCGACCCACGGGTCGGTGCAAGCCCACGGTCCTGAGATCCGAAGACGCGCCGATGGGCTGCGGTCTGGGTGCTGCAGACCCCGCGTGTCGGGGCTGCGGCACCGGCACGGGATCATGATCCCGGCGAACCCGTCGAAGCCAGCCGAAAGGGATTTCCGTGGCGTCCGCGAGACCGACCGGTCCGACTGCTAACCCCCTCCTCGTCCGAACCATCGCAGGACTCAGCATCGTCGTCGTCCTGGTAGGAGTGATCGCGGTCTTCACGAAGGGCTCAGGGTCCTCATCCCCGTCGACCGCACCGGCCGTCGGCAACACCACCCCGGCGGTGACGCCCACCCCGAGCCGGCCGGCCGGCCGGACCCCAACCCCCGCGCCGTCACCTTCGGCAACTGCCAGCCGCGCCGCGCGGCCGACGCCGGCATCGACCGCGTCGCCGGCCGGGACGACGAGACCGGTGGGCAGCCTGGCAGCATCGTCAGTCCCGTCACGACCGAACCCCAGCCCATCGCCTGCTGGCGGCAGCGGCCCGACGGTCTTCGCGCCGGCGATCGGCTCTTATAGCTACGCGACGACCGGCGGTGAGCAGACCAGCTTTCCCGGCACCGCCCGCCACTACCCCGCCACCACGACAATCACGATCGCGAAGGCCGGCTGTGGCGTCGATCAGACCTGGACACCGATCAAGCAGCACAGCGAGACCGAGCAGCTGTGCATCGTGAACAACCAGGTCCATTTGGCCTCCTACAGCACCACCATCAGCTACTTCGGCCAGACGATCACCCAGAAGTTCACCTGCGCGAGCAACGCGTTCATCTACTCGCCGACCCTGCGGCCGGGCCACAGCTGGTCGTTCACCTGCAGCGGCAGCGGCGCGAAGGTGACGCAGCACCTGACTGCGGTCGCGTTCTCGACGATCGCTGTCGGCTCGGCGCAGATCCGCACCCTGCACCTCACTGCCACCTCGAAGATCAGCGGTGCCGAAGGCGGGACGACGCGCGAGGACTACTGGATCCAGACCGGCAGCCACCCGTTCGTGATCCGCAACACCGCCCAGGTCACGGCGAAGAACGGATCGATCACCTACTCCGAGGCCTACTCGATCCAGCTCAAGAAGCGCTAATCGTCGCTCGGCCGCTACGGCCGACCGACGATTCGGTTGAGCAGGAAGCCATGACCGCCTCGGGTGCGGTAGGCGCCCATCGCCCGCCAGTCCAGCGGCGCGATCGCACCGGTGACCGGCAACCGCCGGTGCAGCTGCCAGCTCGACACCGCAAGCGTGGTCCCGGCGTCGTAGCTCCCGGACCGGGGCTGCTTGAGGAATGCTTGCACCGCCTTGACCGCGGGACCGGCGGAGAGCAGGTGCAAGGTGAGCCCACGGAACGGCCACAGCGCGTTGTGCCGACCGGGCACCGAGTCGAGCACCGGACAGGTCAGATCCACGTCCAGCGAGCGGGTGTACTGCACCAGCCAGGTCTGGCCACCGCTCGCGGTGTGTCGGCATAGCCGCATGGCTGCCCGCGAGTGGCGGTAACCGATCGGCAGCCAGTTCGGCGCGTTCAGCCGGTAGCTCCCGACGATGTGGCGCCACATGTACGCCGTCGAGTACACGCCGTAGCTCTCGTGCAGCTTGCGGAGCTCGGCGACCGCCCCCTGTAGGACCGCAGCATTACGCACTGCGCTGCGCGACCACGGCAGGTAGCTCCGGAACTCGACGTCGAGCCAGACCATCGGTGCATGCATCCCGGCGCCGCGCATCGTGCGGACGGCGTCCGCCACCTGCGAGGCCCCGTCATTGCGGAGCCGGCACATCAGCGAGCCGCCGCAACGCCCGAACAACCCGCGCCCGGCCCGTCCGCGCTCCGACCTCGTCGGGTACGACGGCACCAGATAAGCGCCCACCGGCAGCCGAGCCGCTCGCGCCCAACGCAGCTGCGAACCCAGGCACGGGTTGAGGGTGTGGCCGCTGCCATCGGTCAGCCCGAGGATCACGTACCTGCTCCGCCGCGACGGCATCTGGCGGGCCAGCGGTCCGGAGCATTGCGGCCAGGACACGTCGTAGCCAACCGTGTACGTGGTCCGGCCGGAACGAGGCGTCACCCGTTTCGGCGCCGAGGCCCGGGTACGCGCGACGGCACGCCCCCGCCGAGCGGCGGGCGTCGACGCAGCGGCCTGGCTGGGCGCAGCGGCAGGAATCAGCGGAGCTGCCTGGGTCCGCTCTGCCGTCCGAAGCCGCGCAGCCGCGCGGCTCTGCGTCGACGCGTGGCCCCGCGACGGCGCCTCGGCCGCGGCAGCCGCATGACTGCGCGGCGATGCCGGCGAATTCGTTGCGCCCATCATGACCGCGACAGCGACAAGCGGCACCACGACAGCGCTGAACAGCTGCCGGTGCATTTGTGAGATCCCCGTGTACGTACTCAACGTGCCAGTGAACGTACCGAGAACTTTCCAAGATCGTGCGAAAACCGAGCAAGTGGGGGCGCGGTTTGTTTCCCGGGCGAGTGAGGTCCGAGCTTGGGCGCTCAGGAGTCGAGCGGGTCCTCGCTCGCCGGGCGGCGCATTGCTCGGACGACGAGAGCAAGGACGGCTGTGCCGAGCGCCAGCATCCCCACCGGGATCGCCACCGCCCAGTCGAGGCGGAGGTCGGTCGAGTGGGTCAGCCCGTAGCCGACGGAGACCGCCACGAACACCAGCCCGAAGAGCAAGGACACCGGGTCGAGCTCATGCCGCTGCATCGTTAATCACCTCAATGTCCCCATACCCCATCGAAACGTTCAGCGTGATGACACCCAGACCGGGACGAGTGCCGGCGACCAGTTGCCTGACGTCGAGGCCGAGCCCGTCGTGCTGGTCGCCGAGGACGACGACGTGACCGGCACCGACATGCGCGTGCACGATCACGCTTCGGGTCGGCGGGACGTAGATCCGCAGGCGGCCGGCTCCGATCCGGGTCGCCACGGTCGCGGTGCCCGGCGCGACGCTGTCGAGCGTCAGGCTGGCATCACCGGCCCCCAGCACGTAGGGCGCCCGCACCGCGGTCATCGGCACCCAGGTCCGGTTGCCGGCGGTCCAGGTCAGGTCGCGCGGAAGCGCGTCGGTGGCGGCGAGCGCGGCCACCAGGACCAGCCCGAGCGGGATCACGGCCCGCGCCCGCCCGGCGACCGCACCGACGAGCAGGCCCAGCCCCACCACACCGACGCAGGCCGCGGTGACATCCGCAGGCTGCAGACCGCCGGCACGCGACGCTGCGATAAGTCCGAGCACGCCGCCGACGAGCAGGGTCGCGGCGAGGACGAGCAGACCGAGCCACGACCGCGGCCGGGAACGTTCCCGCGGCACCGGCGGTGTCATCACCGTTGTGGTGTCGGCCCACGCAAGCGACTCCGCCGTCAGCGGCCCGGAAGGCGGTGGGCTGCTGGCCGCGAGCGACGTGCCACGCCACCACGCCAGTTGCCGGCTGGCCAGCGTCAGGACGGCGAGGATCGCCACCACGACGAGGAACACGGCGGTGAGCCGGTGCGGCAGCCCCTCGAGGTGCAACAGCCACACGACCAGCACCAGCGCGACGACCATGAGCAGCACATCGCGTCGGCGGTCGCTCCGCGAGGTCAGCCAACGCTCGAGCCGGGTCGTGGGTCGACCGTCCTCGGGAAGCAGCAGCCAGCACACGCCATAGATCGCGAGTCCGACCCCACCGAAGAAGACGAGTACGCCGAGGATGACCCGGAAGATCACCGGGTCGACGTCGAAGTAGCGGCCGGCGCCGGCGCAGACACCGGCGATCATTCGACCTTCGTGCGGTCGACTCAGCCGGTGGGTCTCATCGGCGGTGGCCGTGGGTGTCGTCATGGTCGTCAGAATCAACGATCACAGCGCGGTCCGGCATCAGGGGAAGACCCTGATCCCGACCCTGAATCCCACCGCGGACCCTTCGCCAGAGCCGCTTGCCGTGTGACGATTTCGACGTGCCAGCAACAGCCAGCCGCGAACGGCGCCGCCTGTACCGGCGGCGCGACGACCGGCTGGTCGCGGGCGTCGCCTCCGGCCTCGCCGACCACCTCGGGGTCAGCGTCATCGTGTTGCGAATCGGCTTCGTCCTAGCGGTCGTCGTGGCCGGCCTCGGCGTACTGCTCTATGCGGCGTTCTGGGCGCTGGTCCCGCTCGGTCCCTCGATGCCAGAACGAGCCCGCCGCGAACGCACCGACGCCGAGTGGCTTCAGCTGATCGGCTTCGCTGCGCTCGGAGTGTCCATCCTGTTCGTGGCACAAATCCTGGGGTTCGGGGCCTCGTTGCTGTGGCCGGCCACAGCCGCGCTCACAGGTGCCGCCATTCTCTGGCGGCAGGCTGACGAGGGGCAGCGTGATCGATGGCGGGAGGCGACGGCCCGTGGGACCCGGTTCGTCACGACCTCGGAGCGCCGCCGTTCGGCCTTCCGCTGGGTCGCCGGATCGGTGCTGGTCCTGGCCGGGCTGGCGGCATTCCTCGCGCTGCACGGCCAGATTCCGCAAGCGCGGCGGGCCTTCCTTCCGCTTCTCATCGTGGTGGTCGGGCTGCTGCTGGTGATCGGACCGTGGATGCTGCAGACCTTCCAGCAGCTGGGCGCCGAGCGGACCGCCCGGATCCGGGAGCGGGAGCGGATCGAACTGGCCGGCCGGGTGCACGACTCGATGCTGCAGACCCTCACCCTGATCCAGAAGCATGCCGACGACCCGGTCGAGGTACAGCGGTTGGTGCGCTACTCCGAACGCGAGCTTCGCGGCTGGCTCTACGGTTCGGACCGACCGGAGACACTGCGCGCTGCGATGGTGGCGATCCGCAATGACGTCGAAGACGAGTACGCCGTCATGGTCGACCTCGTGATGGTCGGCGATCACGAGGCAACCGAGCCGGTGGAGGCCGTCGCCCGCGCGACCAGAGAAGCAGTCGTGAACGCCGCGAAGCACTCCGGTGTCGGTCGGATCGACGTGTACGTCGAGGTGTCCGCGAGCGAAATCGGTGCCTTCGTTCGCGACCGGGGCAACGGCTTCGACGTCGACGCGGTGCCGGTCGACCGGTTCGGCGTCCGTGAGTCGGTCGTCGCGCGAATGGTGCGTCACGGCGGCGACGCGACGATTCGTAGCGCTGCCGGAAGCGGCACCGAGGTCAGGCTGCGGCTCCCGCTCAACGCGACGGTCTCGCCATGAACGCGGCGCCGCCATGACCAAGACGAGCCAGTTGCGCGTCGTGCTGGTGGACGATCACGCGCTGGTGCGCGCCGGCGTCCGCGCCGAGTTGGCCGACCGGCTCGACATCGTCGGCGAGGCCGACGACGTAGCCTCCGCCATCGCCTGCATCGCGGCGGCGCAGCCGGACGTCGTACTGCTCGACGTCCACCTACCCAGCGGGACCGGGGACGAGGTGATCGCCGCGGTCGCCTCGGATGCGCCGGACACCAAGTTCCTCGCGTTGTCGGTGTCCGACGCTTCGACCGACGTGATCCGGGTGATCCGCGCTGGCGCCCGTGGCTACGTGACGAAGTCGATCAGCGCCGAGGAGCTTGCCGATGCGATCGAGCGGGTCGCGGCCGGTGACGCGGTGTTCTCGCCACGTCTCGCGGGTTTCGTGCTCGATGCGTTCACGACCGGCGACGTCCCGCCCCAGCCGCTCTCCGAGCTCGACGTACTCTCCCCGCGCGAGCGCGAGGTGCTGCAGCTCATCGCCCGCGGGTACACCTACCGTGAGGTGGCATCGGAGCTCTTCCTGTCGATCAAGACCGTGGAGACCCATGTGTCGTCGGTCCTGCGCAAGCTGCAGCTGTCGAACCGGCGTGAACTGACCCGATGGGCTACCGAGCGGCGGCTGCTTTCCTAGACCGACCGCGTCCGACCGGGCGCGCCGAGGACGTTGACATTAGACTCGTGCGGTCCCATCCGGGGCAGGTAGCTCAGTTGGTACGAGCGTCCGCCTGAAAAGCGGAAGGTCGGCGGTTCGATCCCGCCCCTGCCCACCCCCGATTCTCGGCGTTGTCGCAGGTCAGCGGCCTGCCAGCACTTGGTGATCTTGTCGTCGGTCCAGTGGTCAGTAGCCGCCCAGCACCGCTATTTACCGTGTCTGGCCGCCCGTTGTTGCACGCAGGTTGCACGGTGATCTTGATGGGTGGCAGTGCGCCGTGGCTACGGACGCGAGACGTCGTAGCGGCCGACCGTGCCGTCGTCGAACGTCACGTCGCCCGTGATCGGTGGCGCGTCGACCGCGACCAGTCGTTTGCCGTGGCAGGCCACCACCGCGTGCAGGGCGAGGCTGAGCAGACGGGCACCGGCGAGGTCCAGATCGGCAGGCTCACCATCCCGCACCGTATACATCTGCGGAACAAGGGATGCCTCCGCCGACCAGCCATACCGCCGCGCCTTGTCGGCGAACACGCCGCCGACCTCTCTCCAGGAGTCGAGGTGCACGATCAACGCACCCTCCAACGCCTGCCGCGCATCGCTTTCCCCGGTCGCGGCGCGATGCAACGCATCCGGGTCGGCGGTGAGGCTGAAACCGTGCTGGACCCCGGCGGCACCGAGCACGATTCCGGTCCGCTCCACTATGTCCCCCTCAAGATCGAGGCGCATCGTGAACAGTTCGGAGTCCGACCACCGCTGCCACGGTGCGGCGTCAACGAACGATTGCAGCGCCACGTACAGCATCTGCCAGTCAGCGACATCGGGCGGATCCTGCGGCTGGCGTCGCCCCTCGAGGTGACCGACAAGGGAATCCACGATCTCCTCCGCGTCCCACATCTCGACGCCGGGCTCGACAGAGGTCCTTGCTAGCTTCGACAGCTTCGCGGCAGCGGCCGCGACCGCATCAATCGACTCCGGCGGGCACACGATCCGGGCGGGTACCACTTTCGGGGAGGGGGCGACCGGCCGGATTACCGCGTCCTTCAACGCACGGTCCACCACGCTCTGCCGCGACACCCCGAACGAGCTTGCTGACGACCAGTCCAGTCGCGGCGTCGAGCACCATGGCAAGAGCCGTGGTGTGTTCGCCTTGAACCCGCACCCGCTCCGACACGTCTCGAAACATCACGACCCAGGTCGTAGAACCCTCGCCGTCCACTTGGTAACCGTAACGAGTGGCGAGCCCACCACTACTGGGCGTCCGGACCGAGCGTCAGCGCGGCGGTGGTGGGATTCCCGCCGGACAGCTTGCTTATAGGGGTGCGACCCACGAAGGCCGCAACTAACACGAGTCAAGCTGCGGATACGCCCGCCCTCTCAAGTGCGTCCCAAAGCGCAGTTAAGTCATCGTTCGAGACAGCCAATCTCCGCGCCCACCCGGACACATCGTGGCCGGCAAGGATGATGCAGTCCCGTCTCGCCAGAGGCAGGCCCCACAAGCCGATACGGTCTCGCGTCATCGTGACCGCTCGGCTACACATGACAATGTGCCTGGTTTCGAGCATCATGCCCTGCGGTGCTTTGAGTTCGACCGACCCCACGCGGACGCGAACAACCGGTCCGCCGTTTAGCTGCGCATTCCAGTTCCGCCAAGTTGCTCCGCGACGGCGATGTCGTACGAAGACGTGATCCGTAAAGATCAGGTCCCCAGCGAGCGCTTGCCGCAGCCGCCTGTCGACCTCTCTCCGTCGGTGGCTGCGCCCTTTGTTCGTCACGGCTAGCTGAAACATCCTTCCTGCTCTTCGTCGTTCGCTACGTACTCTGCGGCGTCGTGAAGCGCCCCGAGGTAGTTCACAGGGCCGAGCCCCAGTTTTCAAGGAGTCATAAAGGGCCTTAGCGGCGTGAGACGTGAGCCAGTTACCAAAGACGTGAACCCAGGTATAGGTCTCGCCTCCGGCAGCGCTGAGTTCTGCCCCCGCCTCAACGCCAAGGTCGGCGCCGAAAATCACCTGACCACTGAGCCGGTTGTTCCAAAAGACCGCACGTCATTCCGCTGCTCGCTGAACACCTGGAGTGCTACGCCGGATCGCAGCGGGTGTTCGTCGGGCGTGCGGGTGAGCCGATGCGGGGGGACGCGTTGCGGCTGGCGTTCCAACGCGCCCGGATCGAGGTCGGGCTGCCGCAGCTGCGGTTCCACGACCTGCGGCACACCGGGCAGACCCTCGCCGCCGAGGCGGGCGCGAGCCTTGCCGATCTGATGCGCCGCCTCGGTCACTCGTCGATGGTCGCGGCGAAGCGCTACTTGCACGCCACCGACAGCCGGGACCGGCAGATCGCCGATGCCTTGAGTCAGCTCGCGGCCAACCAACCGGATGACCCGGACCGGCCGCGCAGCGTCATCCAGCGCTGAACAGCCCGAGGTTGGGGAGAAGTTTGCTCGCCTGGTCGATCATCGCTGCGACGGCATCAAGCGCCTCGGTCACCTCATCGGATGTGGTCTCGTCGGTCGGGTTGGTTGGGTACTCGATTCGGTTGCGCCCGCGGCGGAGCGATCCGAAGACCGTGAACGCGTCACGAAACTGCGCGACGACGGCCTGCTCGACGGCATAGTGGCCGCCTGCGGTCGTGGGTCGCAGTCCCTGCTGGGCGAGCAATCCGACGCACGCCTGGCGAGCAGCGTCGTACCCAAGGACGTAGGCACTTGAGGGGTCGAGGTCTACCAGCGAGCGCGCCGAGTCGAGTGTGGTGGCTGCCTTGTCCAACCAGCCCTCGCCGTTCGCGGCGCTGCCTGCGACTTGTTGGAGATGGCCGCCCTTCACTAACTCGTCGACAACGGCCTCACCAATCCCCCATCGGCTCATGCGCTGTCCCGCGCCGTTGCCGAAGCCCTGTCTGTCGCAGGGTAGATCGCGCCGGTGTGGATCTGCGCCGCCAGCGGGTCGGTGTCATCGCGCCACCGCGTCCGGCTCATCACGACCGGGTTCACCGGGATACGCAGCCGGTCCTCGCACCTCTGCGCCGCCGCGTCGACCTCAAGGCGGCTCACCCTGTCACCGACGACGAGGATGTCGATGTCGTTCGGCGCGATGCCGATTTCACCCGCATACCGTGCGGCCCATGAGCCGTAGATGAACACCTCGGCCTTCCGAGCTACGTCGGCGAACTCCTCGCCGACGACCACGGCGGGACCATAGGTGAGGAGCAGCAACTGGCTCAGCGCCGGGAAGAGCCGGCTTGCCCGGTTGGCCCTCACCAGCCGGGACCGCCCGACCTGTCGTTCCAGCAGGATGCCGGCGTCGACGAGCCGACCGACCTCGAGATGCGTCGTCGACACCGCCATGTCCAGCCGCCGGGCGAGGTCGGTAAGGGTTGTCTCCTCTTCTGGATGAAGGAGGAGGTCGGCGAGTAGCCGCGCCTGATGATGAGAGCGCATAATCGGCAGCAGCGGCGGCGGTTCGCTTCGCATAGATCGAAGATATCTTCGGTTTATACGAAGGTCAAGATTGACCGCCCCGCCGAAAGCAGCCTGAGGCGGTCAAAAGTCGCGGTTGCACGCTAGTTGCACGGCAGTCTGGCGAGGGCCAAGATGTCGTTGATTCTCAACGATCCAAGACCAAGACCGTAATGACTGAAAAGCGGAAGGTCGGCGGTTCGACCCCGCCCCTGCCCACCATCGAAACACCGTCTGACGACCTGCAGGTTCGCTCCGGCCAAGATCATCGCGAAAGCAGCCGCGGAGGCGTGGTCTCAGTTTTGGTCTCATTTGTTGCCGTCGAACGTGGCCACAGGCGTCCACGACGACGCGGTCGCGGTGACGCTGTGTAGTGCAGACGAGAGCGTTCCGCGAAGACGACGCGGCGAATAGGCTGCGCGGGTGCCTGATGTACCCGTGGTCTTCGTGATCAGCGGGCCGATGGCAGCCGGCAAATCGACGGTCGCGAAGGCGCTCGCGGAACGCTTCGATCGGGGCGTCCATCTCGAAGGTGACGTATTCAGGCGGAGCATCGTCAGCGGGCGCCGGGAGGTCACGCCTGACGCAGACGATGAAGCCTTGCGGCAGTTGGAGCTTCGCTACCGCCTCGCTGCTGCCGCCACCGACGGGTATTCCGATGCCGGCTACACGGTCGTGGTCGAAGACGTGATCGGACCGTCGTACCTTGGCGCGTTTCGGACGGCGATTCGCAATCGGCCATGTCACGTGATCGTGCTCATGCCATCGGTCGAGGCTGTCGAGGAACGTGAAGGCGGGCGGCCGAACGCCGGCTACTGGTCGTGGCAGATCGACGAACTGCATGCGATGTTCGCGGCCGGACCGCGCGTCGGGCTTTGGCTGGACACGTCGGACATGACCGCGGAGCAGACGGTCGACGCGATCCTTGCCGCAACGTTGTCACAGCGGGAGCCCATCGTCGTGACCGACTACGACCCGAGTTGGCCAGAGTCGTTCGAGCGGCTGGCGGCGCCAATCAGTGACGCCGTACGAGATCTCGGCGGTCGAGTCGAGCATGTCGGGAGCACGAGCGTGCCAGGTCTGGCTGCCAAGCCGATCATCGACATCGACGTCGTGGTACCCAACGTTGACGTTGTTCCGCAAGCCATCGAGCAGCTTCGACTCCTCGGCTACACCTACCAGGGAGACAAAGGCATCCCTGGCCGGGAGGCATTCCTTTGGCCTCCAGGGATGCCGCACCATCATGTGTACGTCGTCGTCGACGGCAACGCACAGTATCGCCAGCACATCCGCTTCCGCGACCATCTGCGATCCCATCCCTCGGTCGCGGACGACTACGCGGCTCTCAAGCGTGAACTCGCGGAGCATCACCGGTGGGACCGGCTCGGCTACACAGACGCGAAAACGGACTTCATCACTCGGGTGCTCGACGCCAACACCGGCACCGGCGCCTGACCGCGCGGATACCCGGACGCCATCCGGGGGTGGTCGGCGGGCTTCGATCGGCCGCAGCCCTCCGGACTCAGCGCGCCGACGAGACAAGACGACCTTCGTCGAGGCTGGCGAAGGCGCGCTGGCCGGCCCGGATCGTGCGCATCGCGACGTCACGAGTGTCGTGTCGGATCGTCCAGTCGACCAGCCGAAGAACCGTGTGGTGCATGGCGACATTCCGTCGATCCTCGTCGCCCATCGCGAAGAAGGCCTGCCACAGACAGTCGAGGATCACCTCGGTTGCCCGCCACATCGACGTGAAGCTGAGCATCGCAACATCGATCAGCCGATCACCGACCATGACTCCGTCCCAGTCGACGATGCCCGAAACGGTCTCGCCGTCCTCGCTCATGACGTTGGCGGGATGGAAGTCGTAGTGGACGAGGTCGTCGGCAGGCAGCCTGTTCCAGTCGACGGCTCTGCCGACACTCTGGATCCGTTGCAGTTGCGCCCTCGTCTCGTCTGAGAAGGCCGCGAGCGGGTGGTGTTCGCAATACCCGGCGAGCCCCTCCACGAGGCTGCTGCGCATCAGTTGCCGCCACTGACCCGGAGCGGCGTCCGCGGCGCCAGCTTGAAGCGCGTTGATCCGCAGCAGTTCCCGAACGAGAGCGTCAGACAGCGGAGGGTTGGTCTTGCCGGGCAGCACGCTCTGCAAGAGCAGGACTCCTCGCGGCGTCGTACCGATTCGCATGGTCGGTGCCGGCACGCCTCGCCTCCGGAGCACCTCAACCCGCCGAGCGACCGGCTCGAACCAGCCGACCGTCGAACCGACGTGCAGCTTGGCGACCGCCTCGACGCCGGCAGCATCGCGCACCAGAAAGGCTCCCTGGCTTCCACCACTGAGCTCGGCAACCACCTGCCACGGGGCCAGCTCAGGGAACGCGGCTGTCAGGTCGTCCTGAACCGCGAGCCATCCCCTCATCGCTACGCCATCCTTCTGCTGCGCAGTCCACCCGCCGACGCCGTCAGGCCAGCGCGCTTTGGACTTGTTCGCGAAGCCGTGCTGGCCGGAGAACGGTCATGCGCCAAATCTTGTCCCGGTCGATATCCGGCAGCCGCCGATGCGCGAGTTCGTTACGCAACTCGACCAATGCGCGCCACGGCTGACGGTGCGGGTCACCCAAGTGGGTGGCGTAGGCGAATGCCTCGTTGCCATCGCGATCCACAGCCGTTCGATCACCCACCGGTACCGGTCGTCTGCGCCGAACCATGCCGCGTCACCCTCGCCGACCAGACGTTCCAGTTCAGTCAGCAGGGAGTCGAGTTCGAGCAGTGCGCGGCGTTCGGGGCGAATCGGGGGCGTCACAGCGGGCTGGCGTCGACCAGATCCACGCTGACGTGCGGATGGTCGAGGACCGCATCCGAGAACAGGCTCACCCGCGCCGCGAGAAGGTCCGTCGCCGCGATGTCGAACTCGACCACATCGAGCATGTCCTTGTCTTCAGCGACGTGGCCGACCAGTCGGCCGGGTGAGGCGTAGCGCAGCTGGCTGACTCCGTACGACTGCCCGAGCGTCCGTAGCTCCACGGAGTGTGCACGCACCAACGACTCGTCCGCCAGCGGCAGGTCGGTCTCGGCAGGCGTGGTGCTCATGAGCCCATGGTAGGCGCCGTGTCCCTGGCGTCGCCTCCCCACAACAACGTGCCAATGCGGCGGGCCGCTTCGGTCCGCAGCTCGTCGACGACGTGTTGGTAGCGCCGGGTCATCGCGATCATCGACCAGCCCAACAGATCCATCACGGTGCGGGTCGACGCCCTGAACCAGCAGCATCGTCGCGGCGGTGTGGCGCGCGTCGTGCAGCCGCGCGTCTCGGACGCCCGCCCAGGTGAGAAGCGTCTCCCAGTCGCGCAGGTCGGCGCGGGGGTCGACCGGCCTTCCGTTCGGCTGGCAGAAGACCGCACACCAACCACGTCACACGTTGTGTAAGTCACGCTCTACACGACCGTTGCGCGACACCCTCAGCCGAAACCCAGGTGCAAGGAACGTCTACTGCTGTTCCAATGACAGTCGTGCATGTGGACTTCTACCGCGATGACGAAGCCCGGGTCGCTGGCTGGCATGCCGTACGCGGCCAGAGAACATGGATTCCGGGGACGGTCATGGCGTTGGGACGCGGCGACATCAGCCATGACCTTGCGCAGTACATCGTTGAGGCGGCCACCAACACCCGAGACGGCTTCTGGGGTCTCCTCGCAAAAGGCGCGACGTTCAAGAGCATCGGGCGCAAACGCACGGTTCAAGGGCGAGCGCTAATCGCTGCCCACCGGGAGGGGCTGCGCGCTGCAGAGCATCTAGCGGCCCGACATCTGGCGGACTGGAGGTCTGGCCGCTCCACGCCCGTCACCCAGGCGCTCGAAGGAGCGGCTGCAATGTTCAGCACACTAAAACCCGGCGAGCGTCTGCGATACGACTGGCCGACGACGACCGGCCACCTCCATGCGCCTGGTTGACGGTGGGACCGAACCTGAGCGGGTTGCCCAACATCGGGCGAACGCTCATCAGCGCTCGTTCGTTTGACGAGTACGTCGCGATGTTCGCGCTAACCGAAGACGACCTGGGGCACTCGATCCTCGACTGTCCTGGTGGGGCTGCCAGTTTCGCTGCCGAAGCTCGCAGTCGAGGCACCCAGATCGTGGCGGTCGATCCGGTCTACGCCGCCGCCGCAGCCTGGCTCGCCGAGCACGCACTGGAAGAAGCGGTGCGAGGCAACCGCCACACCGGATCGTCAATCGACTCGTTTGTCTGGACCTTCTTTAGCGACATCACCGACCACCTCAACCGACGAACGGCCGCCGCGCGCCGCTTCGGGCAACACCTGGAGACCGACCCGGCGACGTACGTTGCCGGCAGTCTGCCGCGTCTGCCGTTCCGGGATGCGTCGTTCGACCTCGTGCTGAGCTCGCACCTGCTGTTCATGTACGCCGACCGCCTTGACGAGGCCTTTCATGTCGCGGCAGCCTGCGAACTGGCAAGGTTGGCGCGGCGCGAGGTCCGGATCTTCCCTCTCATCAGCGATTCGGACACCGACACGAGCCAACTCCTCGTCGCGATTCGGGAAGCGGTGTCGGCACGCAGCTTCACCACCGTCGTGAGGCCCTCGCCGTACGAGTTCCAGAAGGGCGGCAATGAGATGCTGATCATCGCCCGAGCAGCAAACTGATTGTCATGCCGCGGCCCGTTCTGTTCTTGCCGATCGGATTGCCCGGCTGCGGCAAAACGACCGCAGCCCGCCGATTCGAGGCGGAGAACGCCGCGCTTCGACTGACCAAAGACGAGTGGATGAAGGCGCTCTACGGCGCTGAAAACCCATCGTCCGCGAGCGACGTCATCGAAGGAAGGCTCGTCACGATCGCGCTCCGGGCGCTGACCCTCGGCACCAACGTCGTGCTCGACTTCGGGTTGTGGAGCCGCAACGAACGCTCGGCCTTGCGGCAGGCCGGTGAGCAGTCGGGCGCGACCGTCGTCATGTGGTACCAGCCGATCTCGATCGAGGAACAGCGGCGAGGCCATGACATCCGGCTCGCAACGGAACCGGAGACCACATGGCCAATGTCAAACACGGAGCTGATCAGCTGGGCGAGTGCCTTCGAGGAGCCGACGCCTGGTGAGCTCGACGGCACTGAGCCGATCGATCCTCCGCCAACTGCATTCCCCACGTGGCAGGACTGGATGCGACATCGGTGGCCGGACTCGGTTCGATGATATGCACTCGGAGTGATCGAGGACCGAGATTGTGACGCCACGTAACCGTCTCGGCGACCGGTAGCCGGGCTGGCGTGGTCTCAGTTTTGGTCTCATTTCTATTGCGAGTTCGCCGGAATCCGCAGCGATCCGCTGGTGACCGGCCCCGACCGGAAGAGGCCCACGACCTGCGACGCCGGGTGGAAGCCGCGGCCTGCCACTCAGAGCCCTGTGCTGCGCCATTGCGGGCGAACACGGCGTACTGTGGGGTTTCCTGGTGCCTTGGCTTGTCCGGTCCCCGCAGTCCTCGGCCCGTCACTGCTGACGACGGGCTAACAATGACTCTGACCGTTCCGCCGACCGTTCGGCCGGGCTCGGATTACGCCCGGCTCATGGCAGAGGTGCAGCGCGCGGGCCTGCTCGAACGATCGGGCTGGCGTTATCTTCCCCGGTTGTTGACGCTAGCTGCATTGAGCGGCATCGGGGTCCTAGCCATCGTCGGGGTGGGTGACTCTTGGTGGACGCTTGGGGCAGCCGTGTACCTCGGTGTCGTCATGGGGCAGCTCGGTTTCCTCGGGCACGATGCTGGCCACCAGCAGGTGTTTCGCAACAAGCGGTGGAACGACAGGTTCGGTGTCGTCGTATCCACCCTGGGTGTCGGCCTGAGCTACCGATGGTGGGTCGAGAAGCACAACAGGCACCACCGTAATCCCAACGAGGTCGGCCGGGATCCGGACGTCGATCGCAACATCCTCGCCTGGACCGTGGAGCAAGCCGACGAGCAGCGGGGACTGCTCCGGCTCATCGCGCGGCACCAGGACGCGATGTTCTTTCCGTTGCTGCTGCTAGAGGGGTGGAACCTGCACGTCGGGAGCTTGCGCACCCTCCTGCGGCGGAAGCCCCGGCGAACGGAACTGCTGCTGCTCTTGACGCATGTGGCGGGTGGCTTCGCGCTGCTGCTGGTGTTCCTCTCACCGGTCAAGGCGCTGTTGTTCGTTCTCGTCCAGCAGTCCGTGTTCGGGCTCTACCTCGGTTCGACGTTCGCGCCCAACCACAAGGGGATGGCCATGTTCGACGCCGCAGAGCGTCCGGACTTCCTTCGTCGGCAGGTCCTCGCGTCGAGGAACCTCGTTGGCGGTCGGCTGACGGCTCTCGCGTTCGGCGGGCTCAACTTCCAGATCGAGCACCACCTGTTCCCGAGTATGCCTAGTGCGAACCTGCGTCGCTGCCGGCCGCTGGTGCGACGCTTCTGCGCCGAGCACACCATCGCCTACGCCGAGACCGGTCCGCTCGAGTCCTACCGGATGGTGTTGCGCTACCTCGGCAGCCTCCGACCCGAGCGCGCTCGTCGACAGATCGTGACGTGCAACACTGAGGTCACCTAGCGACTAGGGTCTGTCCGGACCCGCTGCTCTCCCTCGCCGCTCATTCTCAAAGGCGGCGATGTCATGTCGGTCTCGGTAGGTCTCACGTCGGGACAGCTTCCCGCAGCGCAAGATGTGGATGACTTCGCTGGTCGGTTCGCCGACGACGGTGGTCCCACCCTCACCGTGCCGGAGGACGAGGTGCGGTTGCTCTGGGCGGCGCGGAAGGCGCAGCGGATCCGGGGCGTGTGGTGGCCGCGCGGCCGCAACATCACCGTCGAACTGGCCGCGCTGCTTCCGGCTGCGGATGGCTATCTGGACGCGCCGATGATTCGGGTATCGCTGAATCCGCAGGCTTGGGATCATTACCCGCGCCGGTTGTACGCCGGCAGCAGGGTGATCAGAGTTGCTTGGTTCGACTCGATGAATCCGGCCATTGTGGAGATCGGTGCCACGGCGTTGGAACGCGTCACGCTGTGCGTCGTACCGCCCATGTGGACTGCGACCGCCGCCGGAGAGCTCTTTCGTTCGCTCCGCGACCGGGCGGTCTGGCCGGCCGAACCCGACCAGCTCCTGCACTGCGGCGTTGACGGCACGCCTGCCGCCCTCTCGTGATCGGATCCCGACGGTCTAGACGTCGGCTGACCAGCCGGCAGGACGTCGGTCGAAGCCGAACGTTCCGAGCGGGCGCTGTGGGCACCTGTGGCGGACCTCCGCCGGCGACCTAGTGCGGCCTGGTGAGGAGTACGGTGAAGGTGCACTCTTGACCTGCCGTGGCCTGTCAGGCCCGCTCGCACTCCTCGGCCCGTCTCTTCTCAACAGATGGGTACGACGTTGCTCGCTTCCGGCACTCGTCGATCGCGGCCGGGCTGTGGATCACGGCTGCCGGCGAGGCCTGGCCGATCGTGAGCACCTGGCACCGACCCCCGAGCCCGCCTGAGGTCACGCCGGGTCAGCGGCCGACCGCACCGGTCGCGGCTCCGCCGCCGCGTTGGCGGATGTGGTTGTTGCCCTTCGGACTGGTCGCGACCGTGCTCTTGTTCTACTCCGGAGCGCACAAGTCGGCGAGCCACACCGTCAACTACACGTCGTTCGTCCACGATGTCGCTACCAACAAGGTGGCGACGGCAACGATTACGGTCACGGGTGGCGTGAGCGGCACGTTGCGCGGCGGCGGGAGCTACACCTCGCAGCTGCCCACCGCCCTCAACACCGACTCATTGTCGAACCTGCTGCTGTCGCATTCGGTTCAGGTGACAGCGACGAAGCCCGGCGGCACCTCGGCCGTGACGGTGCTGTTCTCGCTGCTGCCGTTGCTGTTCATCGTTGGTGTCTTCATCTGGATCGGGCGGCGCAGCAAGCAGCAACTCGGCGGGCTGATGGGGATCGGCAAGTCACGGGCGAAGGTCTACGACGAGGAAAAGCCGACGACGCGGTTCGCGGATATCGCCGGCTACGAGGGATCCAAGGCCGAGGTCATGGAGGTCGTGGACTTCCTGAAGAACCCGCAACGATATGCGAAGGCTGGCGCGGTCGGCCCCAAGGGCGTGCTCATGGTGGGACCGCCGGGCACCGGGAAGACCTTGTTGGCCCGGGCAGTGGCGGGCGAGGCAGGCGTACCGTTCTTCGCGCTCAGCGCGTCCAGCTTCGTGGAGATGTTCGTCGGGGTCGGCGCGTCCAGGGTGCGCGGGCTTTTCGTCGACGCGCGAAAGCGATCACCGTCGATCATCTTCATCGACGAGATCGACGCGATCGGTGGGCGACGGGGGCCTGGCGGGTTCGGGTCGAACGACGAACGCGAGCAGACTCTCAACCAGCTGCTCTCGGACATGGACGGCTTCGAGCCTGGTGCCAGCGTGGTGGTGATGGCCGCGACCAACCGCCCCGAGATCCTCGACCAGGCACTGCTGCGCCCAGGCCGGTTCGACCGCACGGTCGAGATCCCGCTGCCGAACCAACGCGAACGCGCCGCGATCCTCGCGATCCACAGCAAGAGCAAGCAGCTGGACCCCGACGTCAACCTCGACGCCGTGTCGCGGGGCACGCCGGGGTTCTCCGGTGCGGACCTCGCCAACCTGGTCAACGAGGCAGCGATCAGAGCAGTTCGGGCTCGCCGAACCGTCCTCATGGCCGGCGATTTCGATTCCGCTCGGGACCGGCTGCTCATCGGTCGGCGTGACGCGTCGAACGCTCTTCTGCCGGATGAGAAGAACGCCGTGGCGGTGCACGAGGCGGGTCACGCACTCGTCGCCGTGTTGTCCGACCATACCGATCCAGTCGCGAAGGTCACAATCCTGCCTCGCGGGGCAGCGCTAGGAGTCACCGAGCAGCTGCCTGAGGCAGAGCGACACCTGTATCCGGAGAATTACCTGACCGACACCCTCGCAGTGCGGCTCGGCGGCCGGGCAGCCGAGATCGTCATGCTCGGCCAGCCATCGACCGGAGCCGCTAACGACCTCGCGTCGGCAACCGACCTCGCGACCCGGATGGTGCGGGAATGGGGCTTTTCGCCTTTGGTGGGACCGATCGGATACGGACCAGAAGGCCCCGACCGGGACAATCCGTTCGCCGCCCGCCCGTACGCCGAAGACACCCAACGCGCCATCGACCAGGAAGTCGCACGGTTGCTCCGTGAGGCTGAAATCAGAGCCACTAGCTTGCTGACTGACAACCGCGGCCTGCTCGACCGTGTCGTCGACCTTCTCTTGATTCGCGAGACCATCGACGGCTCGGAACTCGCCGAGTTGCTCGGAATCCCGCAACGCAACTCCGAGCACGAACTCGTTAGCGCAGGGCCCGCCCACCTCCTATCCGCTCGCTCATCGCCGTCGGCCAGCTCCTCGCCCGCCGGACCGTGAGCGCGGGTGGTACCGCGAAGCGCTGGCAACTGGTCTGGCTTCGACGGGGGTTCGCCCTGTTGGTTCGTCGTCGTCGGAAGACGCCGTCGTTGATCGGATTCGAAGACTCCCCTGCAGGCGCCGTCTTGGGCGTGGTGTCGTGGCGGGACAAGTCGCTAGCGCCGAGCGCGTCAAAGCCGCGCGCCACCACGCGCACCGGCTGCTGTCCGCGACCGGTCCAGCACTGCCAACGCCGGATGAGCCTCGGTCAGTCGAGAAAGAACGACGAACGGGTTGCGGAGGTTGCCGCCCGCAGGGTGCGCTTCTCCAGCCGCCGTGAGGCTGTCGGCGACAAGAACACGCGCGCGACGTCACTGTGCACGATGTCGTCCGTCGACGACGGCTTGTCGACGAGGCTCATCGACAGGCTGTGATGATCGGGATCGACGACGATACGAAGCCCTGTTCCCCCGTCGCGATCTGCCTGGGGGATAAGCGATCTGATGAGTGTCGCGGCGTCCTCGGTGACGGTCAGCATTGCGCTCCTTGCGGGTGAGGTTCAACGACGAAATCCGCCGACGGCATCGTGGGGCCGGCGTCATGACGCGGCGAACGGGCCGGGTGCTGCGTCGTCACCTGCTCACCGCGAGGCGTGGGCTGCTCGCGTTCGGTTATGCCCTAGGTGGCAAACCGACACCTGTCCGGGGCCTCTGGACGAGTCCCCGGCTGCGCTGGTCAACGATGCGAAGGGCCGCGTGCCTAAGGCGCATGGGCGTGCCTTCCAACTGCGTGGAGTGCTGCCCGAGTGGGGTCCGGCTCCAGTGTCTAGCCTACCCCGCGATGGGACCAGTAACGGATGGCTTCATGAATAGCCGCGGGTTGCGTCGTCGACGCGCCTCACGGTTGCGCCGGCTTCCGCCACTGCACTATCAGTGAGGGTTCGACAGAGCCGTTGGCGATCTGGCTGGCGAGCTCGCCGAGCTTCGCGTTGTGGTCGCGGGAGTAGCGGCGTAGTTGCTGGAACGCGGTGTCCATGTCGACATGCCCGGTGGCGGCGAGCACGCCTTTGGCTTGTTCGATAACAACTCGGCTGTTGAGCGCCGCTTGCAGTTGCTCGTTGACCAGGTTCCCTGCCCGGGCACTTTGCTGGTGCAGGATTCCTATGGTGGCGGCGTCCGCGAGGGCCTGAGCGACGCGAAGGTCGACGTCTTGCGGCTCGCTTTGACTGTGGAACAGGTTGAGCGCGCCGATTGATTGATCGCGCAACCTCATCGGGAGGGCGTGAACGCTGCGAAGCCCGACGGAGACAGCAACCGCGGCAAATGTCGGCCATAGCGTCGCGACGTCAGTGAGATCGGCCGTCACCGCCCGCTTCGTGTGGAACGCATCGAGGCAGGGGCCTTCCTCGGCCTGGAGCTGGAAAGCCTCCAGTAGTCCGGTTGCCTCACTCGACGACGCTGCCACCCGGAGAAGACCCTGATGGTCAATGATCAGCAGCCCGGCTGCCGTGGCCCCGAGCACGTCGACACTGGTCTGGACCAGCACATCCAGCAGGTCGGCGACATCGAAGTCCGTCACGAGCGTGTCCGCAAGCATGACGAAGGCCTCGGCCAGCCGAGCCTGCTGAGCGATTGCTGCCGGTGGCGGTGTCGTGCGGGGCTCGGTCATCTGTCAGTCCTCTTCTGGTGATAACTGTAGGCCTGCAGTGACGACGGCGCGCGCCACATCGTTGATGTCGAGATCCCTGGCGTACGCATACCCCCTCAGCCGCAAGAAGGCCTCGTCCATGGCGACCCCTAGCTGCACGGAAACCATGCCGGTGGCCTGGTGGACCTCAAGCCGGTAAGACGCGCCTGTCGGCGCAGTGGCAGCGGGAAGGTCCATCGCCCGCGCGGAGCGCACGTCGAGCAACGCGTCCGCGGCGGCGTCCGCGATCTTCCACGCGGCACGTAGCTGCAACGGGGTCAACGCTCCGGGTCGTCGGCGGTAGAGATCGAGGGCGCCGAGTCGGGTGGCGCCTATCAACAGTGGAAACGCAAACAGTGCCCCCACCCCGGTGGCCGCCATCGCCTCGGTGAATGCCGGCCAGCGACCTCCCGCGCCGGCGAGCGCGGGGCTCATGTCCTCGATGAACACTGGCCCGCCGCCAGCGAAGGCATCAACGCACGGCCCTTCCCCGAACGCGAACTGCAGATCTTCGACCCGCCGCGCTACCTGGTCCGTGGCGCAGACGGTCCCGCGATGCCCTGCGGAAGTCATCAACGAAAGGCCGGCCCCGTCGACACCGACGGCGACGAGTGCCTCCTGGCACAATCGCTCGGCACGGCCTATCCCCGGCACCTCCTCCCGCACCGCCTCGTGGTCAGAATGGCCGCTCGCGGCCGGGCTGGGCACGTCGTCAGTCAGTGTCCGCCGCGATTCGACGGGGACACGCGGATACTGCGCGATCCCGGCTGAGACGGCGCGCGATAGGAGCGCGACCGTGGTTGATGACATGGTCGGTCTAGATGTGATGGGGAGTCGGGAAGCGTCTCGGCCATGTTGTCGCCGCCTTGAAAGCAGTAATTGCGGAGCGGCGAGATGCATTCGTCCGGGCAGGCTCACACGCGCTGTTACCTGGTCAGTCTCGCATACCTGCTTACCGCAACGCCGTCGACAGGCTTGGTGAATGAAGCGACCGTCGGAACTATCTGCCCGCGCAAGCCCACGCCGGCCGCGATGACGAGGCCAAGAACAATTATCAGCGGCGCTGTGTTCGGATCTGTTGCCTGGCCGGTGGAGAGTCCGCCGAGGGCTTGACCCGACACCCAGTATCCGGCAGCAAGGCCGAGGCCCGCCGTGACGGCCGCCGTACGCGCAAACCCCGAGACCAGCACCGCGACGCCGATCAGCGTCTGAATGACAGCAAGCGCGACTGCCAGCGCCATTCCGTGCGGCAGACCACCCGCAAGGCTCGTATCGAAGTGTCGCAGCCAGTTGGGTGCGTCACCGGCGGAGTTCCGGATCGCCGCCGCGATGTGCTCGCCGCTGTTCTGGCCGGGAAGCACCTGAAGCAAGGCGCCGACGACCCACAGCCCTGACCAGATACCGATGGCCAACCTCTCGTTGATCCGGGTGTCGCCGTCGCCCCCCGGACGTGGCCAGGCGGCAACGGCAAGGGCCGCATAGAGGACCACGGCGCCGGGGGCTCCGGTGAGCAGCATCGAGTGGCCCGACAGCAGTCCACCGAAACCCTCGCCGAGCCACCACACCACGAGGCTCCAGCCGATCGACGCAACCAGCGCCGGCTTCGCCGTACGCCGGAAGACGAGACCGATCGCGAGAAGGAACTGCGCTATCGCGAACGGCGCGTTGAACAACACCGGATGCGACGCGACGAGTGCGGCCATCGCATGAACCGGTCCGGCGACTACGACCGGCTGGCCGTCGCCCGCCTGGTCAAGCACCTCGGTGGCAAACGAGCGGCTGAACATGAACGGTTGGCATTGCAACGCCGCGTCGAGCAACCAGAGCACAGCGAGCGCCCAACGAAGAAGGTCGCGATTGACTCGCCACGACCGCGATGGCGATGAGCGGGACATGCCGACGGTTCGCCTGACGCGACCGAATGGTTCAAAAGATTCACAATCCGAACCGTCCTCCCCCGAGGTGCGAACACCCGTCGACTGTCACACCCGTCGAGGAGGAATCTCATGGCTTCACGCATCGTGCCGTTGAAAGCAGGTGCCGCCGCGGCAGCGATCGCTTTGTCGGCCGCCGCCTGCGGCAGTTCGTCAAGCGGCGGCAGCGCAGCGGGCAGCAGCCCGCCGGCGAGCAACTCCGCATCAAGTTCAGGTAGCGACGCAACCGCGACCCAGGCCGCCACATTGCGGTCCGGACTCGATCAGCTCTTCCGGATGCACGTCGACCTGACGGCGGCTGCAGTCCAGACCGCCGTGAGCACCAGCCCGACCTCCAGCCAGACCGCCGCCGCTCTCACCACACTCGACGGCAACACGGTCGCCATCGGCGACGCGATCGGTCAGATCTACGGCGCCACTGCCCGCACCGCGTTTCTCAAGATGTGGCGAGCGCACATCGGCTTCTTCGTCGAATACACCATCGGCCTTGCAACCCACGACAACAGCAAGGTCAACGACGCACAGGCGAAGCTTGCCAACTACAAGCAGGACTTCGCCAAGTTCCTCGGCGGCGCGACCGCGATCTCGCCGACCGCGATCGCGACAGAGTTGCAGGGCCACATCCAGACTCTGGAGGCCGCGATCGAGGCGATCGTGACAAAGTCGAAGACCGCGGGCGAGACGCTGCAGATGGCCGCCGAGCACATGGACGGCACAGCACAGGCGCTGGCCGCGGGGATCGCAAAGGAGAAGAACCTCACCGGTAACCCCGACAGCGCCGCGTCGGGCCTGCGCTCCGCCCTGACCGGACTGCTGATCCAGCACGTAGCCCAGACCGTGCAGGTGATCCAGAGCGTCGTCGCGACCGGAACGCTGGCCAGCCCCGAAACGACAGGTGCGGTGTCCGCACTCGACCAGAACACCGTCGACCTCGGCAAGGCCATCGGTTCGTTGTACGGCGGGAGCGCCCAGCGGGCCTTCCTGAAGATGTGGCGCGCCCACATCGGGTTCTTCGTTGAATACACGCAGGGTCTCGCCGGTCACGACCAGGCGAAGGTGGCCGATGCCCGGCACAAGCTCGCCGGCTATCAGCGACAGTTCGGCAGCTTCCTGGGCTCCGCGACCGGCTTGCCCGCCAGAGCTGTGTCGGCAGACCTCGCCGCCCACGTGCAGACGCTCGAGACCGCGATCAAGGCGATCCTCGCGAAGAGCCCGACCGCGGGGGCGAAGATCTCCATGGCCGAGGCACACATGGCGGGAACGGCCACCGTCCTCGCCAAGGCGATCGCCGCGCAGAAGCAGCTTTCGTAGTCCGCCTCGACCTGAACCGGCCCCGGTGGGCGAGGTGCGCTCCTCCGGCATCTCGCTCACCGGCCCCGCCCACGCCCGTGGCAATTCATTGATCGAGGAGGTGTTCGCCGTGCGACTCCCGACCGCCCTCGCGGCGACCGTGCTCGCCGCAGCGCTGACGAGCTGTTCTTCCGGCTCCAGCGCCACCAACGCTGCCGACTCCAGCCCGGGCCCGGCTGTGGCAGCAACCATCGGCTCGGACGGGGTCCAGCGGGTCACCATCGAGGCCACCGACATGTTCCGCTTCGAACCGGCGACGATCAGTGCGCATCCGGGATCGCTGACCATCACCCTCGTCGACAACGGCGGCTATCCCCACAATCTCTCGGTCAGTGGCCTGCACACGACATCGCATACCGTCACCGGCGGGCCCGGACAGAGCCGGACCACATTCATGGTTCGCTTCCCTGGCCCGGGCACCTACCCGTTCGAATGCACCTTCCACTCCAGTGCGGGGATGCGCGGGGAGTTCGTGATCCGTTGAGCTTCTGTCTGGTACCGAACCGATCAGCCAACGGCTGCGAACATTCGGTATGACCAAACCACCCGCGTCAGCCGAGCAGCGGGCAAATCTCCGGCTGGAGGACGCGGCGCTGCTCGCCCGGGTGGCCGACGGCGATGAAGCCGCACTCGAGGCGGTCTACCAGCGGTACGGCACCTCCTGCTACCGGTTGGCACGGCGGCTGATCGACGACGCGCAGCTCGCGGAGGACGTCGTCCAACAGGTCTTTCTCGCGCTCTGGCAGAACAAGACCTACGACCCTTCACGAGGTGCCGTCA
The DNA here is from genome assembly GCA_025980465.1 of Frankiales bacterium. Classification (GTDB taxonomy): domain Bacteria; phylum Actinomycetota; class Actinomycetes; order JAFAQI01; family JAFAQI01; genus JAICXJ01. Next base: position 47,756 of record JAICXJ010000006.1, read on the forward strand.
GTACCTGGCTGTTGTCGATCACCCACCACAAGGCAGTGGACCTCCTCCGCCGCGACAAGGGCCGACGCCAGCGGCTCGGCGACGAGCAGGAGCTGCTCGAGGTAGCGGCCGCGGGCCCCGGTCCGGCGGAAGCCGCCTGGGCGAGGATGCGTGCCGAGCGCACCCGGGACGCCCTGCGTGAGCTACCGGTTGAGCAACGGGAAGTCCTGCTTCTCGCCTACTACGGCGGTTACACCCAAAGTGAGATCGCCGACCTCACCGGGTTGCCCCTCGGCACCGTGAAGAGCCGTACCTTTCAAGCGATGCAACGGCTCCGGCGCACACTCGCGGGTGCGGTGACCTCGACCGAAGGACCGGAGTCATGACTGACCACGCGCAATGGGACGAGCTCGCCGCCGGTCACGCGCTGGATGCTCTGGAGCCGGACGACGAGGAGCGCTTCGCCGCCCACCTGACCGGCTGCGATGAGTGCGCCACCACTCTCGGCGACTTCACACTCGTCGCGGCACAACTGGGCTCGCTCGCGGAGGGTGGGCCCGAAGCACCTCCGAGCTGGCAGCAGGTCCGAGCCGGCATCATCGGATCGAGCGCTCATGTGACCGACCTCGGCACGGCGCGTCGACGGCGGGCGACCCACCTGCTGGCGGCCGCTGCCGTCATCGTCATGCTGGCGGGCGGCGGCGTGGCGGGCTGGCAGCTAGCCGGCCATGGAAGCGGTCGCGGCCGGGCGTCGACGGTGGCGCTCGCTTCCTGCCGACAGCTGGTCGGCTGTCGTGAGATCAAGCTGCACACCGCCAGCGGCGCCAGCCCGGCTGTCGTGACCGTCAACGCTGACCGCGCCACAGTGGTTCCGCTGTCACTCGCTGCAGCGCCGGCGGGCCGCATCTACGTGTTGTGGCAGATGCCGCGGGACGGCAGCCCGATCCCAGTCTCAGAATTTCGCGACACCACTCGGCAGACGGCGGCCGTGCCGCTTCCGTCGCGGTACGACGACACCGCTGCCTTTGCCATCAGTGTCGAGTCGGCCGCCGTGACACCCTCCCGCCCGACTCACGTGCTGGCCGTCGGCAACACCACCTGATCGCTGAGTCGGACGCGTCCGCAGGCCATGACGCCGCGGACCGGCGCATGGTGGGCAACCGCGACAATGTGCCGCTAAAGCCAGGGGGCAGTTGCCGATCGCTACTGGGTGAGCAAGCGGGTCGTGGCGCTGGCGTCACTGATGCTGCTCGTCACCGGGTCGCTGACTGCGTGGGGATACTCGCGCACTGCGCATCGCTACTACACCGAGTGGAACTACTTCGAGCTCGGCGCCCACGCGATTGTCGGCCATCACACCAACCCGCTGTATGCCGGCGGCGGGCTGCACCTCTACGTCACGAACCCGCAACTCCAGATCGGCCCGCTGGCCTTTCTCGTGATTGCGCCATTCGAGTGGCTGCGCTGGTCAACACTTGCCGCGCTCTTCGTGGCCGTGATGGCCCTGATCGGGATGGCGGCCGTCACGGCCGCGATGAGCACCGGACAGGCCCTCCGCGGGTCGCGGTTGGCGTCAACTCCCGTGCCGATCGCCATTGCGGCCGCCTTGGTCGCCGGAATCTGGGGCTACAACTGTGCGACCTGGCGCCATCTTGACGACGCCATCGCGCTCCTGCTGTCGGTCGCGGCGATGCGGTTGATCCTGGCTCGCAAGCCCTGGTGGCTGGTCGGGTTGATGCTCGGGACTGCGGCCGCGACAAAACCCTGGGCAATCATCCTGGTTCCGGTGATCCTGGCGCTGCCACGGCGCGATCGCGCCCGAACCCTGCTGGTGGTCCTCGCAACAACGGCAGCCTGGTGGGCGCCATTCATCGTCGCAGCGCCGCAGACGACCGTCGCACTCGGTCGCTACATAGTGCTGGTCGAGCCGGGATCGGTCCTGCATCTGCTGGGCTTCCGAGGCACCGTACAGAGTTGGCTGCGGCCCACCCAGTTCATGCTCGGGATCGGGATCGGTGGACTGGTCGCCCTGCGTCGTAGCTGGATCGCTGCACCGTTGGCTGCCATCGCGGTCCGCGTCATGACTGACCCCTACATCTACGCCTACTACGGCCTCGGACCGCTGCTACTCGCGTTTCTCTACGACTGCAGCGGTGAGAGCGGCACCGGGTTTCCGGTCTTCACCGCCGCAACGGCACTCGTCGAGTTCGTGTTGCCTCCGATGCGTCCGGGCAGCACCGCAACCGGACTGCTCAAACTGATCTGGGCGCTCGGCATTCTCGGCTTCATCCTGTTCCGCCGGCGCCGGTCCGGGCCACGGGAGTTGCGGTACGACGATCTCCGCGTTGCGCCGTTGCAGTCCAGGAGCCTGGTCAGCGCCTAGCTTCCGGCGATGAAGGGCCTGCGCGTCTGGCCTGAGGAAACTCCCGACCGCACCTAGGGCACGACAACGCCATGAACCGGCGCCGGGCGGCTTGCCTCGCCCGCCATGCGGGCCAGCAGGTCGGCGAGTTCTGACAAACCGACCACCTCGCGCGGCAGCCGGTCGAAGGGATAACGCCCGGTCGCGAGCAGGTCGAGGGCGGCGCGGTACGCGGGCGCATCGACGCCGAGCGCGCCGAGGATGCGCAGCTCCTTGTAGATGACGTGATCGGGATCGAAGCCCGGCGTCTCGGTGGTCCCGCGGGTGCCGGCGAGCACGACCGTGCCGCCGACCCGAGCCAGCCGCACTGCATCTCCGAGTGCGCTCGGTGCCCCGGCGGTGACGTCCACGACCACATCGGCGAGTCGGCCCGTCGCGGCGTACAGCGCGGCGGCGGGGTCTTGCTCGGTGACATCGACGACCAGATCCGCGCCGAACTCGCGCGCCAGCGCCAACCGCTCCCGGTCACGCTCACCCGCACCTGTCACCACAACGAAGCCGGCGTTGGCCTCTCGCAGTGCCGCGACTGCACTCAGCCCCCGGACGCCGGGTCCGAGTACGGCGACCACGTCGCCGGGCTGGGATCCCGGAACCGTTACGGCCCAACGGATCCCGGCACCAAGTGGGTTGAACAGCGTCGCCATGACTGGGTCGAGCCCATCTGGCACCGGCAGCAGCAGAGTGTCGGGGGCAAGGTACTGGTGGGTGGCGTAACCGCCCCACAGCCCGGGTGCCCGATCGATCGGAACGAAGCCATACATGTCGGCGAGGCCGTGCGAGGTGCAACGCCGATACTCGCCGGCCGCGCATGGCGGGCACTGTCGGCACGACAGGAAGACCTCGACCGCTACCCGGTCGCCGGCCTGCACCCCCCATCGCTGCGCGGCGGATGCGCCGATCTGCTCGATGATGCCGACCGACTCATGACCCGGGATGAACGCGAAGCCCGCCGAGAGGACGCCGGCGTACTCCTCGTGGTCGGTGCCACAGAGCCCGCACGCCTCGATGCGGAGCAGACCCTCGTCGGGTCCGATGTCGGGTAGCGGCACGTCTCGCTCGACGAGCCGTCGCGGTTGCTCCAGGACAAGCGCGTGCGCGGACGACACAGTGCTCGCTCAGCGGGGCGTGAACGACACCGGTAGGCCATCCGGTGACCGGAAGGCGACACCCGTGACTGTAGGCGGCTCGGCCTCCGGATCCAGCCGCAGATCGGGAAGCCGCTCGAGCAGCGCTCCGATTGCGACCGCGGACTCCATCCGGGCGAGGTGCATTCCGAGGCACATGTGCGGGCCGTGTCCGAAGGTGAGGTGCGAGATGTCCTGGCGGTGCAGGTCGAACCGGTCCGGATCGACGTAGCGATCCGGGTCGCGGTTGGCGGCGGCCACGCTGATGCTCACGTTGGTGTTGGCCGGGATCGCGACCCCGGCGAGCTCGCTGTCTCGGATCGCGAGCCGAACCAAGGTCGTAATCGGCGGCTCCCAACGCAGCCCTTCTTCAATCGCATGAGACAGCAGCGCCGGCTCGGCACGCAACTCCTCAAGCGCATCGGGCGCAGTCAACAGCGCGACCAGCAGGTTGCCGGACGATCGGTACGTCGTCTCAACGCCTGCCGGCAGCATGAGCAGAAGGAACGCGAAGATCTCGTCGTCGCTCAGCCGTTGCCCGTCGAGCTCGGCCTCGGCAAGGGTGGTGATCAGGTCATCCTGTGGCTCGCGTCGTCGGTCGGCGAGGATCGCGCCGAGATACTCGCGCAAGGCTACCGACGCCGCCATCCCGCGGTCCCAGTCATAGACGACGTTCAGCAACTCGATCGACAACCGCTGAAACCGGACGTAGTCCTCGCGGGGCAGCCCCAACAACCGCGCGATGACCTGCACCGGAAAGGCGAAGGTGAACTCACGTACCAGCTCGGCACTGCCCCGACCGGCGAAGCTATCGATCAGCTCCTCGACGACGACCTCGACGAGTTCAGTCCGCCATCGCTCGAGTAGCCGCTGTCGGAAGGCCGGCGTCACCAACAGCCGGCTGGCGCGGTGTTCGGGCCCGTCCATCTCCAGCATGGTGCGGCCCATGACCGTGCCGATGATGTCGGCGTAGAGCGAACTGCAGTACGTCGATGGATCGCTCAGCACCGTCGCACATTCGGCGTAGCCGAGAACGGTGACTCCGGCCAGCTTCGTCGTGGAGGCTCTCGCGGTTTCGGCGAACGGATTGCCGATCATCACCCGATGCTGCTCGCGAGCGTCCTTGAGCCGCTCGTGAACGTCCTCGATGTTCATGAGCAGGCCGTCCTGCAGCTCTGCCGGGTCGAACGGTGTCGTGTCGGCGAGGTCGAGCGTCGATGTCGGCCGCTCCTGCTCGGTCACGCCGCGGCGCCCGCGGAGACGGTGTCGGTGTCGCGACCCGAGCGGAGCAGCGTCCCTGGCAGCGAGCCGGTGGCGACACCGTCGCGACACACCTCGGTGCCGGCGACGATCACCGACGTGATGCCCATCGACTCGGCGAACAGCCGGGCGGCGCCGCCCGGCAGGTCATAGCGGGTCCGTTCCGGGCCATGGTCGACCGTCGCGGCATCGAACAGGACCAGGTCGGCATGCCAGCCCGGCACGATCCGACCACGTTCGCGAAGTCCGTACAGTCGAGCCGGCACGTCGGTGAGCAGCCGGACGCCCTCTTCGAGCCCGACGACCTGATGCTCCCGTACGGCATGCGCGAGAAGTGACGTCGAGTAGATCGCTCCGCACATCATGTCGAGGTGGGCGCCGGCGTCGGACGCACCGACGACAGCGTGCGGGTGCCGCCACACCTCGGCACGCGCCTTCCAGTCATCGGCGGTGTCCCCCGGCATCGCCGGCGACAACCCGGTCCGCAGCTCATCGGCGATGACGACGTCGAGCAGTGCGTCGAACGGCTCGAGCCCTCGCGCCGCAGCGACCTCGCCGACCGTTCGTGCGTCGGCGTCGGCGTTCTGCGGCGCAAAGGTCTCCACGATCTGAAGTCGCTGCCAGTTCGAAAGCGCCCGCAGGATCCCGGCCTCGTCGGACTGTGCACCTTCATTGAGCCGCCGTCGTACCTCCGGGTCGGCAAGTGCCCGCAGCCGTTCCGGAACCGGAAGGTGCATGGTCTCCCGCCAGCCAGGCAAGCCATCCAGGACGAAGCCGGTGAGGAACGACAACCGGATCTTCATCGAGTGGGGCATCGTCAATGCGACGATGCGGCCGCCGCGTTGCGCGGCGACGTCGGAGACGTGCAGCTGGCGTTCGTAGGCATCGCGGTTGCCCGCGGTCACCGCCAGCACGTTCCAGTTCAGCGGCCGGTTGGCGGCGCGTGACATCTCGGTGAGCAGATCCACCTCGTCGTCGCTGAATCCCGCCAGGCAGCCCGGGACGATCGCCTCGAGCGTCGTACCGGGATGGCTCCCGACCACTCCGGCAAGTGCCAGCAGCTCGTCGCGGCTCGCCGCCCGCGACGGCACCGGCTGCCCGTCGCCGTCGTTGTGGGTCGGCGCCTGCGAGGTCGACAGGCCGAGCGCACCGGCGCCGAGCGAGTCACGCAACAGACCGGCCATTCGCTTGACCTGGTCATCGGATGCCTCGCCACCGACTGCCGCCTCGCCCATCGCTACCCGGCGTAGGGCCGAGTGGCCGACCAGGAACCCGGCGTTGACCGCGGTCTTGCCGTCGAGGGTCGCGAGCCACTCGGCGTACGACGACCAGTTCCAGCTCAGTCCTTGTTGCAGCGCCTCAAGCGGCATGCCTTCGACCCGGGCCAGCAGCCGGGTGAGGTAGTCGGCGTGCTCGGGGCCGGCAGGAGCGAGAGTAAAACCGCAGTTGCCGCCGATGACGGTGGTCACACCGTGCTGGATAGATGGGCTCGCAGTCGGGTCCCAGGCGAGTTGGGCGTCGTAGTGGGTGTGGATGTCGACGAAACCAGGCGCAACCACGAGCCCGTCGGCGTCCACCGTGCGGGTGGCGCTGTCGGCGATGTCGCCGACCGCAACGATGCGTCCGCCGCTGACTCCGACGTCGGCCCGGCGACTCGCAGCACCGGTCCCGTCGACGACGTTCCCGCCCCGAATCACCAGATCGAGCACCGGCGGTCCCTCCTAGACACGCAGCCAGTCCCAATCTGGGAGCGGATGCCGGAACAGGCCGGCGGCGTTGCGGTGAGTCACCTTCGCAGCGCTGTCGTCGTCGAGAGACGCAAGATTTCGAGCAACGACTTCTTGGGTGTCGGGCCAGGTCGAGTCGGCGTGCGGATAGTCACTCTCGACCAGAATGTGGTCGACGCCGATTGCGGCCGAGGCGCCGAACGCGGTGGGGTCGTCGATCGAGCAGAACCAGAAGTTGCGGCGCAGCACCTCGCTCGGAAGCAGGTCACCTCGCCACGAGCCGCCCTCGTGCCCGGATGCCGAGTGCGCCAGGACGAAGTCGGCCCGATCGGCGAGCATGCCGACCCAGCCGAGCCCACCCTCGGCGAACATGATGTTCAGCTGCGGAAACCGCACCGGTACGCCGGACCACAACCAGTCGGCCGCGGCGATCAGAGCGTGCGCCGGGAACAGCGTCGTGATCGCCTCGAACGGCATGTCCGGCGACGGCATCGGCGCCCATTGCGCGGAGCCGGTGTGCAGACACAGCACGGTGTCGGTCTCCTCGCAGGCCGCGAAGAACGGGTCCCAGACACCGGTGTGCAGACTCTCGATGCCCGACTTCGCCGGGATCTCGGGGAAGCTCACCGCCTTGAAGCCACGCGCGGCGTTGCGGCGTACCTCGTCGGCGGCAAGCGCCGGATCAGCGAGCCACGGCAACTGCAGCGGGATGATCCGCTCCGGATAGCTGCCGGCCCAGACCTCGAGATGCCAGTCGTTCCACGCCCGGAGCACCGCAAGACCGAGCTCGGGGTCCTTGCTCTTCCAGAACACCGTGCCGGCGAAGCCGGCGATCAGCGACGGGAAGTTCAGCGACGCCCAGATGCCTGCGAGGTCCATGTCGGCGATCCGGGCGTCGATGTCGTAGCAGCCCTTGCGCATCTCGTCGAAGCGAGCCGGCTCCATCGACCACTCGTGCTTCGGCCGGCCGACGACGGCGTTCAAGCCGATGTTCGGGTAGTCGGCGTCCTCGTAGCGCCAGACCTGCGCGCCGGTCGGCGACTCAATGATGCGAGGCGCCCGATCGGCGAGAGCGGCTGGGACCCGGCCGTCGAACATGCCGGCCGGCTCGATGACATGGTCGTCGACAGAGATGACGATGTGGCGCCGGACCCGGGGTTCGGGGTCGGGCAGCAAGACCATTCGCTGACGCTAACGTCAGGGTTCTGGGGGGTCAACGCTGGCCGTCACCAAATCCCCCAGCGAAACTGCGGAATGCCTCGCCTATTCGGCCTCAAGTGCTGGGGAGTTGACTGCCATCTCAGCCCGGAGCAGGTCGGCGGACGAACGACCTCGGCCGGGTGAACGCGCGCAGGCCGTCGACGCCGAGCTCGCGCCCGATCCCCGAGCTGCCTACGCCGCCGAAGGGCAGCCGTGGGTCCTGCGCGGCCATCCCATGGCAGTTGATGCTCACCGTTCCGGCCACCAGCCGGGAAGCGGTGTCGTCGGCGAGCGTGTCGTCACCGCTCCACACCGAGGCGGTCAGCCCGAACTCGGTGGCGTTCGCGGCTGCGACGGCCTCCTCGATGTCGTCGTACCCGATGACCGGCAACGCCGGACCGAACTGCTCCTCGGTGACCAGCGCTGCGACGACGGGTACGTCGGTCACGACCGTCGGCAACACGAAGTAGCCATCCCCGCGACGGTCCTCGTCGCGCAGTCTTCCGGCAGAGCGGACCGTGGCACCGGCGGCAGTTGCCTCGCTGAGCTGCCGCACGAGCCGGTCCCGCCCGGCCGCCGTGTGCATCGGCCCGAGCGTCGTGTCAGCGGCCAGGCCGTCGCCGACGACCTCACGCTCACAGTGGGCCAGCAAGGCATCGGCAAGTTCCGCAACTCGGTCGCGCGGTGCGTAGAGGCGTTTCACCGCCATGCACACCTGGCCCGCGGTCGTGTAGGTCGCGGCGACCAGCTGATCGGCGAGCGCCTCGGTGATCGTCAGGTCGGGAGCAATGATCGCAGCGTCATTTCCGCCGAGCTCGAGCAGCACCGGCCTGAGGCGTTCGGCAGCAGCGGCCATGACCGCCTTGCCGGTCGCCACGCCTCCCGTGAGTGAGATGACGTCGATGCCCGGATGGGTGACGAGCTGCCGGCCGAGTTCGACGTCCGGACCCGCCACGAAGTTGACCACGCCGGGCGGCAACGCGGAGGCGAGCACACCGCCGAACTCCAGCAACGCCAGCGGGCAGCTCGGCGGGGGCTTCGCCACGACGGTGTTCCCGGCAACCAACGCCGAGGTCAGCTTCATTGCCGCTACGGCACTCGGCCAGTTGAACGGAAGCATGAGTGCGGCGACGCCGAACGGCTCGCGCTGCAGTCTCGGGTACGCCGCCGGCGGCTCGATCAACTCGGCGGCCAACGCATCCTCGGCCATCGTCCCGAGTACCTGACCGATCCCGGGCGCCGTCACCAACTCGAACTCCGCCTCGCTGCGCACCTTTCCGTGCTCGCGGGTGTAGCGGGTCGCAAGGTCGGTGGCGGTCGCGTGATCGGCGGCTGCCGTCATCGCCGCCACCGCGGCGGCGAGCCGATCAGCGACGCTGGTCGCCGCCCAGCCGGCAGCTGCACGCCGTGCTGCGGCAACTGCCGCGTCGAGCTGGCGGCGGCTTGCTGCCGGAGCCGCGCCGACCACCTCCGCCGGCCTGGCTGGGTTGTGGACCGGGTAGTCACCGACCTCGCCGGACACCGGCCGGCCATCGATGAGAAGCGACGCGGTGAGCGTCGGCGAGGAGACCGCCATGTGGCTTGGCCTATCACGACGAGGGCAGGCCTGCCAGACGCGCGGGCCTTGACGAGAGGTGGTGACACCGGCACTGTTCGCCGCATGATGCCGGCGTCAGGGATCATCCTGAGGCATGCCCCATGGTGAGGGCGGCGGTGCTGCGCGGCGTGGGTAAGCCGGTCGAGGTCAGCAACATCACGCTGCGCGAGGTCGGGCCGTCGGATGTCCGGGTTGCAATCGCGGCGAGCGGGGTGTGTGGCACCGACCTGTCGGTGCGCGACGGTGGGATGCCCTCGATGCTTCCCTGCACGCTCGGTCACGAGGGCGCTGGAACCGTCCTCGAGGTGGGCCCGTCGGTGAGTCATGTGGCACCCGGCGATCACGTGGTGCTGACCTGGAACGTGGCATGCCGGACCTGCGAGCATTGCGTGCGCGGCGAGACCTACCTTTGCCCGACCGGCCTCGGCTATGCGTGGGACGCGGCGTACGCATCCGACGGTGACGAACCGGTGTGGCAGAGCCTCGGCGCCGGGACCCTCGCCGAGCAGACCGTCGTACCCGCCGCCGCGGCTATCCCGGTGAACGACGGGTTGCCACTCGATCTTGCTGCTCTGCTCGGCTGTGGCGTGACAACCGGAGTGGGGGCGGCGATCCGGACTGCCGCGATCCGTCCCGGCGAGACCGTCCTCGTTGTCGGCTGTGGCGGCGTGGGGCTCGCCGCGATCCAGGGCGCACGGCTGGCCGGGGCCGCGCACATCATCGCCGCGGATCGAGTACCTGGACAGCTCGCTGCAGCCAAACGTTGCGGTGCCACCGACACTGTCGACACGAGCGCGACCGACCTCGCCGCGGCGGTCCGAGACATGACCGGCGGTCGCGGCGTCGACCATGCCCTCGAGGTGGTCGGCCGGTCGGAGACGATCAACGCCGCGTACGCCGCAACACGTCGTGGCGGCGTGGTGACGATCGTCGGCGCCGGCCGATTCGACGATCTGGTCAGCTTTCCGGCGCTGTCCCTGATGGCCGACGCCAAGTCGATCCGCGGAAGTGTGTACGGCGCCACCGACGCGGCCCGGGACTTGCCGGTACTGGCTGCATTAGCCGCCGGCGGGCAGCTGGATCTCGAGGCACTGGTCACTAGACGGATCAGCCTCGACGAGGTGGAATCCGCATTTGCAGCGATGGCAGCGGGCGACGGCGCCCGCAGCGTGGTGACCATCCCCTCGCCGTGACTGCTTTCGTCAGGTGGCAGGCCACTTGGTTGCGAGCCACAGCGCTGGTGCGATGTCACGAAGCGCGACTCCGTCGCGGTCGAGTGCGCGCTCGAGGCTGGCGCCCGACTGGATTACGGAGATGAAACGGGCAGCGGAAGCCGCCTCGGCGGCCGTGAGATGTGGATTGCCGGCGCGAAGGACATCAACCGTGTGAGCGCGCAATCGCTTGTTGGAGGCGATGAGCTGGTCACGCAGCCCCGGAGTTCGAGCTGCATGAATCGTGAACTCGAGCAGCGCTAGCGACCACTCCGGATCCTCGTCGACTGCCTTGAGGTAGAGCCGCGCAAACGCATCCGGGTTCCTGGCTGTGCTTAAGGTCTCAAACCGAGCGGCGAACTCCCGCTCCATGACGGCAAGAAACAGGCCCTCCTTGCCGGCGAAGTTCGCATACAGCGCACCACGGGTGAAGCCGGCGTCAGCAGCAATCGCCTCCGCAGAGGCCTGGTGGTAGCCGTGCCGCCGAAACGCGGCCGCGGCCGCGGCGACGAGCGCATCGCGGGTGCGGAGCTGCGATTCCTTCCGCGTCATCCGACTTGACATACGCTGTGTATCTGGGTACACCATGAATCTGAACCTATCAGAGCGGGGGGTGGCGATGAAGACTCGGCAGCGACTCGCGGTGGTGTCCGAAGCTCGAGCGGGGGTGCGGCGCGAGCAACTCGACCGGCGGGCCCTGGATTCGCACCAAGCTGAACAATTCGCGGCCTTCCTCGCCTACGCAGCCGCCCGGTCTCCCTTCCACCATCGCCGACTCACCGCGAACGGGCAGATCAAGCCGCTCGAGGAGATCCCGGTCCTCACCCGCACCGAGATGATGGCGAACCTCGACGAGGCAACGTCCGACCGCCGGCTGACGCGCGCCGCGCTCGACTCCCACGTCGCGTCAATGACCGGCGAGGATCCGCTGCTGTTCGGTGAATATCGCGTCCTCATGACCGGCGGTACGTCCGGTGTGACCACTTACCTGCCTTTCGACCAGGCCTCCTGGCGGCGAGTCATCGCGGCGTACCCGCAGGCCCTCATCTCGCTCGGCTTCGGCCCGCGGTTGTTTCCTCGTCGGCGGCTCGCACTGATCACCGCTGGCGGCCCGCTTCACATGACCTACCGAGCGGCGGTCACCAACCGCTCGCCGATCATGGCGTCGCTCCGCCTCGACGTCACCGCGTCGGTCTCCGACATGGCGGCGTCACTAGACCGCTTCCAGCCCGACGTTGTCGTCGGCTACCCGAGCCTGCTCGCCGCCCTGGCGGATGAGCAGCGGGCTGGCCGCCTTGCGATTCATCCCGGCATGGTCTCAGCCGGATCGGAGCAACTCCGACCGGCGATGCGCGACGCGGTCACCGATGTCTGGGTCGCTCCCTTCAATGTCTATGCCACTACCGAAGCCGGCGGTGTGCTCGCGATGGAATGCCGCGAGCATCGCGGGCTGCACCTTCGAGAGGATTTCAATCACATCGAGGTCGTGGACGCGCACGACAATCCGGTGCCGGAAGGAACGACGGGTGCCGCGCTTCTCCTCACGTCGTGGCTCAATCCGGTCATGCCGATCATCAGATACCGCATCGACGACCAGGTGGCCATCACCTCCGAGCCATGCCGCTGCGGCCGCGCAACGAAGCGAATCATCGACCTCACCGGACGAGTCGAAGACACCATTCGGTTGGATGCGGTGTCCGGGGGGCGGATCGACGTGCATCCCAACCATTTTGAGGAGACCATCGAGGGCTGGCCAGGCGTAGGGCAATTCCAAGTCGTACACCGCGCCGACGGCATCACCGTGTCGGTCGTGCCGGCGCCCGATTCGCCCGAGGGCTGGGATGCCCGGCTGGCCAAGGAACTCGACGCCCGGCTCCACAGCCTCGGGGCCAAGCCCCCATCCATCCGGATCGACCTCGTGTCAGATCTGGCACGACCTGCCACCACGGGCGCCAAGCTCCGAATCGTGCGAAGCGAGGTGTAGCCGCCAACCGGTGCGGCTACGGGCGATACTCGGCGACGAGCAGCGCCAGGTCGTCACCGAGTTCGCGTCCGACCAACCGGTGCAGCGAGTTGAGCATCTCGTCGAGCACCGAGTGCAGGTCTCCGTCGGCGATCGGGCGGGCGACCTGCATCAGGTCGACAAACCCGCGACTGGCATCGCGGGCCTCGATCACCCCGTCCGTATAGAGGAGGATCCGGTCGCCGGCATCCAATCGGCCGGTGGCGATCGTCGGCGCCGCGCCCAACCCGAGCGGCAGGCTGTGCTCGATTCTCAGTTCCCGGATCTCCCCTTGCGAGGCAACTAGCGGCGGGGGATGACCGCAGGACACGACGGTGTATCGCCCATCGTTCGCCACCTCGGCGATCAACGCCGTTGCGAAGTCCTCGTCACCGAGGTACGGCCGCAACCGGCGGTCGATCTGGACTGCAACCGCGGCCAGGTCGTCGAGGTCTGCCGCGGCGGCGCGGAACTCACCAAGCACGATCGTGGCGGTCCGCACCGCCTCCAACCCCTTTCCACGGACGTCGCCAACGAGCAACCGAACGGCGTCCGGACGTTGAATGATCTCGTAGATGTCGCCGCCGACCCGCGCCTCGGCCGAGGCGCTGACATAGCGGCCGGCGAGCGAGATCGGGCCTAACCGAGGCGGGACCGCCGCGAGGATGGCTCGCTGGGCGGCTTCGGCAACCCGGATCACGTCGGCGAGGCGGCCGGACTGCTCCCGGAACCGCTCCGCGGTCTCGAGAGCGAGCGCGGCCCGGCGAGCAACGTCCTCGACGAAGTGGACATCCTCTTCGGCGTACCGCCGGCCCGACTCGGCGTACAGCAGCGTCATCGCGCCGAACGATCCGCTGCGCCCGGCCAGTGGCACGACCATCGCGCTGCACATGCCGAGCTGCTCGATCACCTCACGATGCTCGGGGGCGAGATCGAACTCGGCGAACAGTTCGGACGACAGCTCCGGATAGAACTCGGTCCGGCCAGTTCGCGTCACCGCCGCTGCGCCGATCTCCAGATCGGTGCGCGGCGGGAACCGGTCCTGCAAAGACTTCGCCCAGGCGAGCCGGTCACCATCGAGGTGACGAATCGCGACAGTCGCAAGCTCGCCATCGCGAAGGACCTGCAGCAAGCACCAGTCGGCCAACGTCGGGACCAACAATGCAGTCACGGCATCGAGCGTGGCCCCGAAGTCCAGGCTCGAGCTCAGCGCGACTGAAGCATCGGCGAGGAATGCCAGCCGACGACGCGCGGTGTGTTCCCGCTCGAGGGCGAGCGCCCGCTCGAGAGCCTGCGCCAGCGCGTCAGCCATCGTGCCGACGAATGCGCTCTGAGTCTCCTCATCAACGTCGCTGCTGCCGGCGAAGGACATGCTGAGTACGCCGAGGGAATGCTCGCCAACCTTCATCGGGGTGACGTGCAAGCGGGTCTCGTTCACATACACGTCGGCGAGCGCCGGGAACCGGCCGGTGACCTGCTCGAGATTGCGCAGGAACAAGCGCTCGCCGGTGCGCGCCACGACTGCGCCCGGAAGGTCGGCGTCGAGGTCGAACTCGGCGAACTCGGCGAACTCGGGACGATCGTTGCGGATCGAGCCGCCACCGGCGATCGAGCGAAGCCGGCCGTCCTCGGTGATGAGATAGACACGCACGGTTTGCGCGCCGAGGAACTCGCACGCGTTGTCCACGACGATGCGGGCGATCTCGGCGACCGTACGGGCCCCGGTCAACTCTGCAGTCACCTTCTGCAACAGCTGCAGCCGATCCCAGGTGTCCTCGAAAGTGGCGAGCCGCTCGACCTCGCGCGCGAGCGCCTTGGGGAACGGCTCGGGCGGCGCGATGCGGTCACCGCCGGCTAGCCCGCGCAGCTGGTCGACGAGCGCCTGCACGTACCACCGGCGAAAGACCCGGTGTGGGCGCGGCGCCTCCATCGTCAGCAGCCGAGCCGCTCGCGCGTACCGATCCGCCTCGTCGAGTGCCGCGAGATATCGCTCACCTGCATCGGCGGCGGACGCAGGAAGCGACAGCACCAGATCGGTCTCACTGTCGCCGCGCGCAGCTGCCGCGAGCGCCTGCCGTTTGATCTCGGCGCGGGCGGCGGCGAAATCTGTCGTCACGGTCTCGATCAGGTCGGCCATGGGTCCAGGAAGCTCGACGCCGGTGATCGTCTCCTCAGCTTTGACCAGGGTCAGCTCCCGAACGACGTTGTCGATGTGTGCCTTGGCCGCGATGAGTAGATCGGTAGGAACCGCGCCGAGTCGGACGGTGAAATCGGCCTCGGCGGCGTCGTAGTCGTCCCAAGCTTTGAGGAGGTCATCGACGTTGAGGTCGGGTATCGCAGCCTCGCCGCCGGCCGCCACGCTGGACAGCTCCGCCCACACGATCTTGCCGCCGCCCTCGGTCCGGTCGATCCCCCAGCCGGTCGAGAGTGCCGCCACGAGCGTGAGACCGCGACCGGTCATCGACTCGGTGCTGGGGCGGGCCGGCACCGGCATCGCGTTGCCGGCGTCCTGGACCTCGAGCCTGAGGCCGTCCTCGCCTTGCAGGATGCGCAGCGTCACCGGACCCTCGCCATGCAACATTGCGTTCGTCACGAGCTCGGACACCAGCAGCTCGGCGTCATCGACCAGTTCATTGAGCTCGTTCGGCAACGCGGCAGCAGCGAACCGGCGCGCTGTGGGTACGGCATCCGGCTCGCCTTTGAGCACGAGCTCGGACAGCAGCTGCACCCTCGGCCTCTCTATAGCGCCGCCCCCGGTTTGCGCCATGATTTTGGCACCATGTCCCAGTTCGCCGCGCCCCACCTGTCACCTGCCTTACAGGTAGCGATCGTTGGGCCGGGCGCGAGCGTTACTGAGGACCTCGCCGGCCTCGCCCGGGAAGTGGGCTCGCGGCTGGCCGACGCCGGTTGCGTCGTCGTCACCGGGGGCGGTGACGGTGTGATGGCCGCCGCCGCGGAGGGCGTGAATGTACGGGGTGGAGTCGTCACTGGCTTGCTGCCCGGCTCCGACCGGGCGGCTGCGGTGGGCCCACTCACCGTCGCGATCGCGACTGGCTTGGGTGAGCTCCGCAACGGTGTGATCGTCCGGACTGCGGATGTGGTGATCACCATCGGAGGGAGCTGGGGGACCGCAAGCGAGATCGCGGTGCGCATGGCGCGGTTCTCCACCGGCTAGCCGATCGACGAAAGGGTCAGGCGTACGCCGCTGCGGTCGTGAGAATCGCAAGATCGTGGCGCAGGTCGTCAATCGTCGATGGACCCTCGTTGTAGAGCACGTGCAGGAGGTGGTCGGGGGTGTACGCCAGGATCTCGGCCGAGTGCTCGACCGTCTTGCCGTTCGTCGAGACCCGGCTGACCGGAATACCCGCGGCGCGCTGTGCCGCGACGACCTGGCGCAAACTGCCACGGAGCCCGACGAAGTCGTGGCTGTAGCGATCGAGCCACGACCGCAGGACCGAGAGCCGATCGCGGTGCGGATCGACGCTGACGAAGACGACCGTGACGTGACGTCGTACCGCGGCCGAACTCTGCCGCAGCGCCTCGGCGATGTCCGCCATCGTGGTCGGACAAACGTCAGGACAGTGGGTGTAACCGAAGTAGACCAGTGTCACCTTGCCGTGGTTTCGCGTCTCAATGTTGTAACGAGAGCCGGTCGTGTCCGGCAGCGTGATCGCAGCCTCGTGGTCGGGAGGTGAGAGCACTCCGCCGTGCAGTTCCCCACCAACCTGGGCCGCGTCGAGGTGCCCGGAGGACCGCGACGACGGCGAACTTGCCGCGCACCCGGACGCGACGGCGATCACGACCGCGATCAGCCCCATGGCTCGCAGCAGGGTCACACCCTTCACCCTAGGAGGCGGCCGGTCCGCATTTTGAACCTCGAGAACTCCACAGCCGAGACAGATGCGTTCGCCTACTGACCGGATGCTGGGTAAGTAGCCTGTGAGCAACGCGCTGACAGCTTGACGGAGGACAACACGATGACCAGGATCCGGCGCACCGCACTGTTCATCGTCGGCGCGCTGCTCGCGACCGTCGCTGTCGCATGCGGCAGCTCGGGTTCAGGTGGGGGCAACGGATCGGGGGTCAGCGCCCCACCGAACACCGTGATCATCAAGAACTTCACCTTCAACCCGCAGACCTTGTCGGTGAAACTCGGCACGAAGGTCACTTTCACGAATGAGGACTCGACCGGCCACACCGCGACGGGTACCGGTTCCAGCGCGAGCATCAAGTCGCCGACCCTGAACAACGGTCAGAGCTACACGGTGACGTTCACCAAACGCGGGACCTACCAATACGTCTGCAGCATTCACCCGTATATGAAAGGCACCATCACCGTCACCTGACGGTGACCCCGGAAGGAGCGAGGCGCGTCGCGTCGAAGGTCGCACACATGAATCGGCGCGTCACAGTCGTCGCGTGTACTGCTGCCCTGCTCGCCTCGGCCGTCGTTCCGAGCGTCGCCGCCAGTCGCTCGTCCGCGGCACGGTCGGCACCAGGCGGCGTGGTCCAGACCCTGCTCAACACCGTGCCGTCGCTGGTGGAGCGGGCACTCGACCTCGGCGCCACCAATCCGCTGAAGCGGCTCGACATCGTGGTGCCGCTGGCAGTGCCCCACCCGGCCGCGCTCAACCAGCTGGTCGCCGCCGAATACACGCCCGGCAACCCGGCGTACCACCGCTTCATCAGCCCGACCGAGTTCGGAGCTCGCTACGGCGCACCCGCGTCGCGGGTGGGCAGCGTGATCCGCACCCTCCGGTCGCTCGGACTCAACGTCGCAGCGCCGGCCGCGAACGCCCTGTTCGTGAAGGCGTCCGGGCCGGTCTCGCTTCTCGATCACATCTTCGGAACGGTGATCGACAACTTCCGGCTGCCGACCGGACGCGAGTTCTTCGCGAACGCCCGCAACCTGACGCTTCCCGCCGGCCTGGTCGGCGACGTCACCGGCGTCATCGGGCTCGACGATGCAGCACGTCCGCTCCCAGCGGTGGGTCGAGCACCGACCACCGCAGGGGGGTCGATCCCGCGAGCCGCTTCGATCGGTCCGCTCGGCCAGCACGGCGGTGCCACCCCGTGCCTGGCCGCAATCGCCGGCGCCGGCTACACCGCCCCGCAGTACGCGACGGCGTACAACTTCAACGGCCTGTACGCCAAGGGCCTGCTCGGCCAAGGCATGAGTGCCGCGCTGGTGGAATTCGACGACTACCACGACAGCAACGTCGCCGGGATGGAGTCCTGCTACGGGCTGCACATCCCGGTCCAACGGCACATCGTCGACGGCGGGACCGGCGGCCCACCCAGCGGCGGCGAGATCGAGGACATGGCCGACATCACCACGATCCTGGAGATGCTGCCGAAGCTGAAGCGGCTCGATGTGTACGTCGCACCGATCACCGGTCTCGGGGAGATCGATCTGTACAACCGGTTCGCGGTCGATGACAAGGATCCGGTACTGAGCTCGTCCTGGGGCGGCTGTGAAGAGGTGAACAGTGCCGCCGACAACCGGCTGTTCGCGCTGATCACCGAGGAGGCGGCGGCACAGGGCCAGCAGATCTTCGAAGCGGCCGGCGACTCGGGCGCGGTGGACTGCCGTGGGTTCCCGGTACCGACCAGTGGCAGCATCAGCGTGGAGCAGGAGGCCGGCGTCCCGTGGGTCACCGGAGTCGGCGGCACCGACCTCGGACAGGCCACGGCGAACGGCATCAGCCTCGGCCACGACGAGGACACCTGGAACGATCTCGGCGCCGGCGGTGGCGGCGTCAGCACGCTGTGGACCATGCCGGCGTGGCAACGCGCGCTGACCTCGGCCCGGACCGCGCCTGGTCACACCGGCCGCGCCTGCGGCGCGGCGAAGGGCGAGCTCTGCCGCGAAATCCCTGACCTCTCGGCAAACGCGGCCAACGGCCTCGGGCTGCAGGGCGGGGTGCCACAGTTGAGAAACGATGTCGGCTCGGTGGGGTACTCGGTCTACTGCGCGACCACCAACTGCGCCCTCACCAGCGAGCTCGGCCTGCCACTGCCACCGTTGCCGCTCGGCGTCGGCGGCGTCGGTAACTGGCAACCGGTCGGTGGGACCAGCCTGTCCACGCCGCTCATCGCGGCCGCGGCCGTGTTGTGGGATCAGCAGGCGCGCCGGGCCCACCTGAGCGGGTACGGCTTGCTCAACCCATCGCTGTATCGCGACGCCGCGAACCCGAAGCGCTACGCGCGCGACTTCCACGACATCACCACAGACACCAACTCAGACCAGTTCGATTCGCTCGACTGCCCGAGCGGATGCAACCCCTCTCACCTCTACCGGGCGAGGAAGGGCTACGACATGGCGACCGGGCTGGGGAGCATCGACGCCGCCGCCCTCGGCGATGACCTGCTGCGGCAGGGCCGCCGGATCAGCCTCGCCAACGACCGCGTGCACGTCTACGGCTACCAGCACGGCGTCGCGACCACGGCCCCGGTGGTCGCGACCACCGGACTGCTGCGCAGGACGTCGTACACCGCTCACAGCAACGCCGGTTGGCTCCACGTCCACTCCGGGAAGGCGCCCGGCAAGCTGCGCTGGTCGGCGAACCCCGCCGGGTTGTCGAGCGGGACCCGTCACGGTCTGATCACGCTGCGCGCACACGGTCACCGGACGGTGCTCGCTGTGACCTACACCGTGACGAAGCCGGCCCGGCTGCGCCTGTCCACGACACACCTGCACTTCGCCGAGCGCGCCCTCGACTCGTCCGGCAAACCGACGAGGGCGACCTGCAACGCGACGCTGTGGGACGACGAGCTGTTCGACCCGGTCAACGGCACGACCGGTACCACGATCGCCGGGTCCAGCAAGCGGGTGCTGCGCATCTCGAACACCGGCCCGAGCGGAAGCGTGCTTCATTGGCAGGCCTTCGCCTACAGCTTCACCGGTTCCTGGCTCGACACCGACCTCAGCCGCGGCAAGATCCAGACCAGACCGGCACGAGCACTCACCCCGACGGACGGCACCGATCGGAGCGGGCAGAGCAGCGCGCTTCATCTCGTGTCGGTGGCAAACGCGAACGCCCTCGGTAGTTTCCCGATGATGAACCAGGGGACTTATCACGGCGTCGTCCAGATCCGTGATCTCGCCGACCCCCGCCACGTGTTTTCCGTGCCGGCGTCACTGGTGCTCGGCACCGGCAACAAGACGCCACACGTCCATGCGGTCGCCCCGCGCCGACTGACGCTGCGCCATGGCCACGAGGCCACCGCCGTACTGAAGCTGAGCGACAGCTCACACAGCTGCGGCTACGTCTACTCGGTGTCCAGCCAGCAGAGCTGGGCGCACCCCGACACCGACAACTTCTCCGGCACCGTGGCCCCACGCGGGTCGGGCGCGGTCGGCGGCAGTGACACCGGAAGCGGGAGCGGAACGGTGCCGGTGCGGATCTCCGCCAAGCACCTCGCGGTGGGCCGGCACCGGCTGACCCTCGTCGTACAGTCGCAGAACGCCGAGCCGAACCCGACCCGGGTTCACCTGACGGTGACCGTCACGAGCTAGCGAGAGCTACTGGCGGTACGTCGAGAGAAACTCCCCGAAGCGGGTGATCGCGTCAGTGAGGACATCGACATTCGGCAGGGTCACGATCCGTACGTGGTCCGGCTTCGGCCAGTTGAAACCGGTGCCGTGGGTGAGCAGGATCTGCTCTTGCCGGAGCAGGTCGAGCGCCATCCGCTCATCATCGACGATCGGGTAGACCTCCGGATCGAGCCGCGGGAAGACGTAGAGCGCGCCGAGCGGCTTGGTGCAGCTGACCCCCGGGATCTGGTTCAGCAGCTCCCAGGCGCAATCGCGCTGCTCGCGCAACCGGCCGCCGGGCAGGATCAGGTCCTGGATGCTCTGGTAGCCGCCGAGCGCGGTTTGGATCGCGTGCTGCGACGGGACGTTGGGGCACAGCCTCATGTTGGCGAGCACGGTGAGACCCGCGATATAGCTCTGAGCATGTTCTTTCGGCCCGCTGACGACGACCCAGCCGGCGCGAAACCCGGCGACCCGGTAGGACTTCGACAACCCGCCGAAGGTGAGGCAGAACACGTCCGGCGCGATCGAGGCGAGAACGGTGTGGCTGGCGTCGTCGTAGAGGATCTTGTCGTAGATCTCGTCTGACATCAGGACCAGGTCGTGCTGGCGGGCGAACTCGGCAAGCCCGTCGAGCATCTCGCGTGGATAGACCGCCCCGGTCGGGTTGTTCGGGTTGATCACCACCAGCGCCTTGGTGCGATCGCTGACCTTGGCAGCCAGGTCGTCGAGATCGGGGAGCCAGCCGGCCGACTCGTCGCAGATGTAATGGACGGCCTTGCCGCCGGAGAGGCTGGTCATCGCCGTCCACAGCGGGTAATCCGGCGAGGGGATGAGAACCTCGTCGCCGTCATTGAGCAGCGCCTGCAGCGTCATGGCGATCAGCTCGCTGACCCCGTTGCCGAGGTAGACGTCGTCGACGCCGACGCCGTCGATGCCCTGCAGCTGGTAGTACTGCTCGACGGCGGTCCGCGCCGAGTACAGACCCTTGGACTCGCTGTACCCCTGCGACGTCGCGAGGTTGCGGGTGACCGCCTGAAGGATCTCCTCCGGCGCCTCGAAGCCGAACGGTGCCGGGTTACCGATGTTGAGCTTGAGGATCCGATGACCCTCGGTTTCGAGCCGGAATGCCTCGTCGAGCAAGGGCCCGCGTACGTCGTACGCGACATTGACCAACTTGTCGGACTGGCGCAGATCCATGCAATCGAGGGTACGGGGGCGAGTGGCCGACGTTCCGGTCATTTTCGCCAGGCCGGGCAACCAACGGGCCGGGCAGCCAAAAGGCCGGGCCACCACGCTGGGCGACACGGCCGTTCGGTTGGTGACAACGCGCCGGCACTGGGCCCCGGCGCGGTGCGGAAGGGTTCACCCCCGGGTGCCGGGGGTGCGTGCGGCTAGAAGGAGCGCTGGTTCGGCACGCCTGCGAGCAGGGCGCGAACCTCGGACTCCCGGTAGCGACGGTGGCCGCCGAGGGTGCGGATCGATGTCAACTTGCCGGCTTTCGCCCACCGCGTGACCGTCTTCGGGTCGACGCGGAACATCGTTGCGACCTCAGCGGGCGTGAGCAGCGGCTCTGCGTCTGCGGTGCGAGTGCTCATTCTGCGAACTCCAATTCTGGACACCGGCGGGTATTGCCGGTCGAAGTCCATGGTGCAGATGTGGGCGCATATCCGGTATGGCCCATCGGGACCATCTTTGACGGCTCGGGTAACTAGTCCGTTTTGTGCCAGAGGCCCTGGAAACAGCGATCTTGCGGCTGGCTGATAGGTGCCAAAATGCCCGAAATCACGCTCAGTTGGCGTGCTCCAGCGCCGCGATCGAGCGCCACCGGGTCACCACTCGCTCGTAGCACTGGCCGGCTCCCGCGAGGTCGCCGGCGACCAGCCGCTCGAGGGCGTCGTTGATGTCGGCGACCGAGGTGTCCTCGGAAAGCGACTCGTCATCGAGCAGGTGCACCAGGCCGCCGTAGTCGAGCTCGACCAGCGAGTGGGGGTGGAAGTCCTCCAGCCAGCGGCCGACCTCCTCGATCGACGAGGTGGCCGGACCCTCGTCAAACAGGCGCCGGACGATCCGGAGTGCCTTCGCGGTACGCCGGCGGGCCCGCGACATCGCCGTCAGATACACCAGCGCGCGGTCAAGCCCGGTAGTCGCCGAGGTGCCCGGCGTGCGGCGGTCACCCAAGACCAGCCGACGCTCACTCGCCTCGAAGGCAACGAACCATGACACCGGGACCTGCCACGTCGAGGTGAGGATGCCGGCCTTGATCTCCGGGTGGCTGGCCATCCACACGTCGCGGGCGTCCTCCGCCGCGGCGGACAGCGCGGGCGGGAAGAATGCGTCCCGCAGCTCGTCAGGGAGCTGAGCGCGGAACGTGTCGAGAGCGTCCCAGGCCCGCAGTTGGAGCCGCCACGGGCAGACGTAGGTCAGGCCGTCGAGGTGGCGGACGTAGGCGTGCTCGACCCCCTCGTTGAGGTCGAGCCGGGGCGGTACCGCGAGGACCGCGGCGAGCGCCACCTCGTGCTCGCGAGCCATCTGCACCGGCCGGCTCGGCACCTCACCCTCGGCGATGTAGGCCTGCCAGCGGGTCCGCTCGGAGTCCGGCAGCCCGGACAGCGGCTCGTACACCCGAAGGTGCGCGGCGTACCCCATCACGCAATCAATCCTGTCACGGCGGCTGCGAAACCGAGATCGGCAATTCGGCGCCGGTAGACGCGAGATCTAACCTGCAGACATGGACGTCTTCGCCGCGGGCGCCGGCCACGAACAGGTCGTCTTCTGCAACGACCCGTCCACCGGACTTCGCGCGATCATCGCGATCTACTCCACGGCGCTCGGACCGGCCCTCGGCGGCACCCGGTTCTACCCGTATGCCTCGGAGGACGATGCGTTGACCGACGTACTGAACCTCTCGCGGGCCATGGCATACAAGGCGGCCTGCGCCGGGCTTGACCTCGGCGGCGGCAAAGCGGTCATCATCGGCGACCCGGCGACGGACAAGACCGAGGCGCTGCTGCGCTCATACGGCCGTTTCGTTCAAGCCGTTGGCGGCCGCTACTACACCGCCTGCGACGTGGGGACCTACGTCGAGGATATGGATGTGATCGCCCGGGAGTGCTCGTTCGTGACCGGTCGGTCGCCGGCCCATGGCGGCGCCGGGGACTCCTCCATCCTCACCGCGTACGGCGTCTTCCAGGGCATGCGGGCGGCGGCGGAGGTCGCGTGGGGCAGCCCGACACTGTCGGGGAAACGGATCGGGATCGCCGGGGTCGGAAAGGTCGGGCACTACCTGGTCGAGCACCTGCTCAGCGACGGTGCGACCGTCGTCGTCGCGGATGTCTCGCGCGACGCGGTGGATCGGGTCCGGTTCCTTCACCCCGAGGTCGACGCGGTCGACCCGGACAAGCTGATCGACCAGCCGATGGACGTCTACGCACCGTGCGCCCTCGGCGGCGCGCTGTCGGACGACGCCGTTGCCCGGCTCGAAGCCCGGGTCGTATGCGGAGCGGCGAACAACCAGCTCGACCACCCCGGCATCGAAAAGCTGCTCGAGGAACGCGGCGTGATCTACGCACCTGACTACGTCGTCAACTCCGGCGGGCTGATCCAGGTCGCAGACGAGATCGAGGGCTACAGCGAGCCGCGAGCCCGAGCGAAGGCCGGTGAGATCTTCGACACGACTCGCCGGATCTTCGCTCTCGCCGCGGCCGAGGGGGTCCCGCCGTCGGTCGCGGCCGACCGGCTGGCCGAACGCCGGATGCAGCAGGTCGGCGCGCTGCGCCGGGTGTGGCTGCCAGGACGATGATCGACAGCGGATCGCGACGGTCGGCCGAGCCGAACCCCGCTCGGCGCTGATATCCTGAGTGCGGTCCGGAGGCTGGCCTTCGGATCCTGACCGAATCCAACCGAATCCGCACCGGGTCGACCCCGGGAGCGCACGAGGGGGTCGAGCCAATGGGGCGCGGCCGGGCCAAGGCCAAGCAGACGAAGGTCGCCCGCGAGTTGAAGTACTCGACGGGTGGCATGGACCTCGACCGTCTGCAAGAGGAACTCGCCGCCGAGCGCGGCGGCGGTAGCTCCTACTCCGCCCCTGACTCCTCGGCCGACGAGGACGAGGACGACAGCTACTCCTACGACGAGGACGACGAGTAGCCGACACTTGCCGCCGGGCTGATCCGGCCCCGCAATCCGAACAACCGGATTCGCCTGACTTGATCTTTCACATCGGGTTCAGTATCCGATGTGCCCCAGCGCCCGATTGTCGCCTTGATCGCAGCTGCCCTCAGCGCGGTGACGATCGGCGGGGTCGGGGTGGTCGCCCACGCCGCCGACTCGGCGACGGGCACGGGCTCGGGCACCCACTCCGGCTCACCGACTCCTCCGGCACCGGGGTTTCGTCCCACCCCGGCGGCTCGTGCCGATGCGGTGACCCGGCAGGGATCCGGCGCGCCGGCTCTTCACCTGCACCGACTCGTCGATGTCGCCGTAGCAAACGTCTGGGTCGGACCCCACAAGCCACGCCGCGTCGACGCGCCGTCGCTGCGAGAGCCGGTGCAGCTCGACCGCTGGCTACACACGATGACCGTGCGCCAGCGCAGCGGGCTGACCCCCAGGCTCGACACCCAACTCAGGTACGGCGAGGACGTCGTCGTGCTGCGCCAGCAGGAAGGCTGGTCCCGGGTCCGGATCCCGAGCCAGACAGGCGGCCGGTTTCCGCACGGCATCAAGGGCTGGATGGTCACCCGGCAGCTGGCCGAGCTTCCGGCCGACTGGTACCAGCACCCGACGGTCGCCAGCGTGACCGCGGTCAGGACCGTTGTGTCCTCGGTGACCGCCCGGCACCACTCGCTCGCCCTGAGCTACGCGACAACTCTGCCGCTCGTCACGGCGTCACCGCGCAGCGTCACCGTCGAGCTGCCCGGCACGGCGCTGACCGGCACGCCGTTGACCGGCACGTTGCCCCGGTCCTCGGTCGCGCTGCACGCGACCGGCACGCCTGCCATCCATCCGAGCCTGACCGCGGCGGTCGCTCAGGCGAAACGGTTCCTCGGTCTGCCCTACCTGTGGGCCGGCACCAGCGCCTGGGGGTTCGACTGCTCCGGCCTGACCGAGACGGTCTACGGCCAGCTCGGCCTCTCGCTGCCTCGCGACGCGGCTGACCAGTCCACGATCGGCCGGCCGATCTCCCGCCGTCACCTGCAGCCGGGCGACCTCGTGTTCTTCTCCTACCGGCCGCGCCGTGCGGCGATCCACCATGTCGCGATATACGTCGGGCACGGTCAGGTGATTCAGTCGCCGTACTCGGGAGCCCGGGTGCAGATCACCTCGCTGTGGCACTCCTCCCTCGGCCAGGAGTACTGGGGCGCCACCAACCCGCTCGCCAGCTGACCATCAGGTCAAGCTCGGCGGATCTCGCCGCAGATCCAGGTCTCGAGCCCGCGCGCGCGCAGGTGCGCGAGCGCGGGCTCGGCCGCCGACTCGGGCACGACTGCGACCATGCCGACGCCGAGGTTGAAGGTGCGTTCCATCTCCTGCGGCGCGACCCGGCCGCGATCGGCGATCAAGCCGAAGATCG
The DNA here is from genome assembly GCA_025980465.1 of Frankiales bacterium. Classification (GTDB taxonomy): domain Bacteria; phylum Actinomycetota; class Actinomycetes; order JAFAQI01; family JAFAQI01; genus JAICXJ01. The sequence continues at coordinate 73,387 of JAICXJ010000006.1, forward strand.
GTGCCGGCGTCCAGCTACCCCGATCGATCTCGGCGGTGAGCCCGTCGGGAAGCACCCGGGCGAGGTTCGCGGTGAGCCCGCCACCGGTCACGTGCGAGAACGCGTGCACCTCCACCGTTGCCGCGAGTGACAGGCAGTCCTTCGCGTAGATGCGGGTCGGGGTCAGGAGCACCTCGCCAAGCGGTACGCCGAGGTCGGCGGTGGAGTCGAGCGCGATCTTCGCGCTCGCCAGCAGGACGTGACGAGCCAGCGAGTAGCCGTTGGAGTGCAGCCCACTCGAGCCCATCGCGATGACGACGTCCCCGGCGTTGACCCGGTCAGGTCCGAGCACTGCATCCGCGCGGACCATGCCGGTCGCGGCGCCTGCCACGTCGTAGTCATCCGGCCCGAGTAGCCCCGGGTGCTCGGCGGTCTCACCGCCGATCAGCGCGCAGCCCGCGAGCGCACAACCGGCATCGATGCCCGCGACGATGTCGGCGATCCGGCCGGGTACGACGCGACCGCAGGCGATGTAGTCGGTCATGAACAGCGGCTCGGCGCCGCACACCACGATGTCGTCGACGACCATGCCGACCAGGTCGTGTCCGATCGTGTCGTGGCGGTCCATCGCCTGCGCGATCGCGACCTTGGTGCCGACGCCATCCGTCGACGTCGCCAGAAGCCGCTCGTCATCGATTCGGAACAGCCCGGCGAAGCCGCCCAGTCCGCCGACCACCTCGGGCCGCGCAGACGTCAGCCGGGCCTTGATCAGCTCGACTGCGCGATCACCCGCCTCGATCGAGACACCGGCGGCGGCGTAAGTCGCGGCGCCCTCTACCGGATCGGTCACTGGGCGGCAGCCGCTAGGGGCGCTGAAGGGCGTCAGCCGCGCCGACCCCTCCGAGCATCGGCTCATAGGTGTCAGGCGACGGATCGGGAGAGCCGGTCTCGATGTCGGCCTCCACCGACCGGGAGATGCCCTCGAGCATGTGCTTACCGAGCAGTTCCGGCGCCGGCAGCTCGATCGGGTAGTGGCCGTCGAAGCACGCGCGGCAGAGCCGCTCCGCGGGGAGCGTCGTCGCCTCGATCAGCTCCTCGAGCGAGATGTAGCCGAGGGTGTCGGCACCGATCGAGGCGCACACCTGCTCCACCGTCAGACCGTTCGCGATCAGCTCGGCGCGCGAGGCGAAGTCGATGCCGTAGAAGCACGGCCACTGCACCGGGGGCGAGGAGATCCGGACGTGGACCTCCCGCGCGCCGGCCTCTCGCAGCATCCGTACCAGCGCCCGTTGGGTGTTGCCGCGCACGATCGAGTCGTCGACGACGACGAGCCGCTTACCGGCGATCGCCGAGCGCAACGGGTTCAGCTTCAGCCGGATGCCGAGCTGGCGGATCGTGTTCGACGGCTGGATGAAGGTTCGTCCGACGTAGGCGTTCTTCACCAGCCCGATCCCGTAGGGGATGGCGCTGGCCTCGGCGTACCCGACCGCGGCGGGAGTACCGCTCTCCGGCACCGGGATCACCAGGTCGGCCTCGATCGGATGTTCCTTGGCGAGACGGCGGCCGACCTCGACGCGGGTCTCCTGCACCGAGCGACCGGCGATCGCGGTGTCCGGTCGCGCCAGGTAGACGTACTCGAACAAGCAGCCCTTCGGCGTCGCCTCGGCGTAGGTCTGGGAGCGAAGGCCGTGCTCGTCGATCGCCACCAGCTCCCCGGGTTCGATCTCCCGGACGAACGACGCACCCACGATGTCCAACGCCGCGGTCTCGCTCGCGACCACCCAGCCGCGCTCGAGCCGGCCGAGCACCAGCGGCCGGACACCGTGCGGATCGCGTGTCGCGTACAGCGTGTTTTCGTCCATGAAGACCAGCGAGAACGCGCCCTCGAGCCGCGGCAAGACCTCCATCGCAGCCGCCTCGAGCGAGAGGTCCGGGTGGCCGGCGAGCATCGCGGTGATGAGGTCGGAGTCGCTGGTGGCCCGCGGCTCGCCGTTACGCCGCGGATCACGCGAGGCCAACTCACAGAACTGATCGGCCAGGATCGCGGTGTTGGTCAGGTTCCCGTTGTGCCCCAACGCGATCCCGCCACCATGACCCGACGAACGGTACGACGGCTGGGCGTTCTCCCAGGTGCAGGAGCCGGTCGTGGAGTACCGGTTGTGACCGATCGCGAGATGACCCTGCAAGGCGCCGAGCGTCGACTCGTCGAAGACCTGTGCGACCAGGCCGAGGTCCTTGTAGACGACAACCGCGGTGCCGTCGGACACCGCCATCCCGGCCGCCTCCTGGCCGCGATGTTGCAGCGCGTACAGGCCGAAGTAGGTGAGCTTCGCGACCTCTTCCCCCGGGGCCCACACCCCGAACACGCCACAGGCGTCTTTGGGGGGTTGCTCATCGGGGATGTCCGAATAGCTACGGGGGAAGTCGGCTGGATCTGCCGCCACCGACCGGGCTCCTTGTCGTCGTCGACGCAGGGTGACTCGTGTCCTCAAAGTGTACGGGCCCCGCGACGACTCGTCGGATGAATCCCCGGGCGTTCTCTGGGAAGATCTCCCGAGGAGACGAGTTCTGGGATGGCGCACGTGCGGGTATTGGTGGTGTACGGGTCGTCGCGCGGCGGTACCGCTGGCCTCGCCGTCATGCTCGCCGAGGCGCTCGGCCACCACGACGTCGAGGCGGTCGTCGAGCCGGCGAAGCAGGTCGACGACCTTTCCGGGTACGACGCCGTGATCGTCGGCGGCGCGCTGTACAGCAACCGGTGGCACCCCGACGCAGTCGGATTCGTCCACCGGTTCCAGCGCGCCCTGCTCGGCCGCGAGGTCTGGTTCTTCAGCAGCGGGCCGCTCGACGCCTCCGCTGCGACCGGTGCGCTCGCGCCGGTACCGCAGGTGCGCGAGCTCGCCCGTGCCACCGACATTCGCGGCCACATGACCTTCGGTGGGGTGCTCGCCCAACGACCGGCGGGTCGCCTCGCCGCATTGCTGTCCTATGGGCCGGTGGGCGACTGGCGCGATCGGCGCCAGGTCGAGCAGTGGGTCGAGCGCATCGTCACCCAACTCGCCGAGGTACGCCGTGCGTCCACGCAGCCCGGCCCGGCAGCCAGGCCGGCTCCGAAGGGCACGGCGGGGTCGCGGAACGCCGACCGGCCGGTGGTGGTGCTGCCCGACGCCGCGGCGGGAGCGGTGTACCCGGACTCCGAGGCTGAGCCTGAGCACGGTGGGCTGGCTCGGATCCGACGGATGCTCACCCTCGACGAGATCGAGGACGACGCCGGTCTCGACGTCCTGCTCTGAGGTTCCTCGTCCGGCGGAGATCGGCCTCGTTGGCTAACTTGTCTCCTCAGCCCTCGCCAGGACGAGCGGCCGGCTTGGACGTCACCGTGCCGAAAGCGTACGAGCCCTGGCATGGGCAGTCAGCCGGCGAGCTCGGGCCTGCGCTGTCGCGGCTCGCCGCCGCGCCGTCCCCAATCGACGCTCGTGCGTCGTAGACCGAGCGCGTGCGTTCGACGCCGTTGTGACCTCGTTCGCTGAACCCGCCGCTCGCGCTTGGTGTGCAGCTATCGCCGCCGCTTGTGCACGAGCGCGTGCCGCCGCCAAGGACGCTGGATGCACGTCGGCAAGAACGCCTGCCGCAGGGTCGCTGACAACGATTCGGCTCACATCGTCTGCGGACGAGGTCGGATCTGCCGGATAGACCTCGAGCCAGAGCCCCTTGCCTGCCGCAACACCGTCATCGACGAGAGAACGCCCGTCGGCGAGGTCGACTCGCACGCTCGCCGCGTTCGAGTCGTAGCTGAGACCGTAGGCGACGTTGAACCAGGTGCCCTCGACGCTGAGGCCGCCGACCCCCCACCGAAGGTGACTGCTGCCCTCGCCGCAAGCTCCTCCGACCTGGCCCTGCTCGCCCGCCGCTGTTGTCGCTACCACGCCGACGCAGGGCCCGTCCGTGCTGTCTTGTTCACTGATTGTCCAAGCGACGCCCGCGACCGTCTGTCGCCGCGACGCGATCGTCGTGGCCTGATCGGATGGGGTCAAATTCGAACCCGCCACGGGCCCGGCGACGTGCGCGGTCGGCGCCCCCTGCGCAATCGACAGGCAGGCCACTGCAATGCCTCCCGCGGCTAGCACCGACGCTGCGCCGCCAACTGCGATCCGCCGGTGGCTCATGGTGACGCCCCCATGATGTGGCAATCGATCCCGTGTCCGTCGCTATACCGCGCTGTGCAGGACCCATCCGTTGGAGCCTCGTGATAGCTCTCGTGATTGGTCGTCGTGAAGTTTCCCGCCGAACAGAACGCGTTAAGCGAGCCGCTCTCAAGGTCATCACAATTGTCGTTGCCATTGTTGGAGTTCAGAATCTCGACGTACTTCTCCCCATGAGGGTGGTTCGTGTATCCGTTGTATGAGTACGTGCTTCCCGGGGTGCAGAAGTAACGGTCCCAACCGTGGAAGACGCCACCGAGCGTGTGCTCGTTCGACCCGTCCGCAGAGCAGGACGCGAACGCGGGACCGGCCGTAAAGGCGACGAGACTGGCTGCCACCACGATCACCGCAGCGAAACCACGGAGGGCGAACGGCACAGGCCGCTTCTTGGCTGTCAGCATGCGTTCCCCCTGCCTGCCGAAAGTACTCGCAAGTGTCCTCGCCCCCTTCTCATGGGTCAAGGAAACGCGTGGCGCGCGGATTGCTCAGCGATAAGACCGGACTGTCCTGGCGCTCGGCGCGCAATCGAGCTTCTGCCGGATCAATCGAACAGGTGTGAACGCGGGGGTGGTCCGAGTGGCCGGCCGCCGTAGATCACGTGGCCGTCGGCCTTCTGGTAGGTCAGCCACGGAGTCGTCTTACGGAACCCGATGCTCGGCCGGTTGTAGTTGCAGACACCGTGCGGGAAGACCTGGTGCAGGGTTCCCCACTGCGCGGCGGTGAACTTGACCGGGTAGTCGGACTTGCGCAGCGGCTTGAGGTGACAGTCGAGAATGTCGTCACTCATCGGCATGCCGGCTGACATCCGCGGGGTGCCGTAGACCTGGACGGTCTGATCGCAGACCAGCGCCGGTACGTCGGTACCGGCGCCGTCGGTACACCGATCAGTGAGGTCGCTCGGCCGGTCCTGAATGATCTTTCGTGGCAACGGTATGGCGCGATCGTCGCCATGGACCATCCGCAACCAGTGGTCCATCGCGAAGACGGCCGCGTCGGCGAAAGTGATGTCACCGATGATCGGCGCCTGACCGCGCCACAGCACCTGGTTCGCCGCCGTACCGAAGTCGCGGAGCAGCCGGGCCCGCATCGCGTACGTGCGATACACGTCATGGAAGAAGCCCGGGTCGGGACCACGCAGGTCGATGATCGCGACCCGGTTGAGGTTGCTGGCGGTGTCAACTGCGCCGGATCGGTAGGCGCGCTTCACACCGATCAGGTCCGGCGTGCTGCGCTGCACCCGATAGGTGTCCTGGTACGTGAGACCGCCAACCTTCTTGTTGAGGTCGACGAACGTGGCCGGTGTGATTTCCCCGTTCAGCAGACCGCTCAGGCCGTACTGGATGCCGTTGTCGCCGAAGGCGCGATTCGCGAAGCCGTTGGCCTTCTTGCCGAACACGTTGACCATGTAGTCCTGCAACGTGCACTTCACGCCGTGCGGGTTCGTCCTCGCGTTGTAGACCTTCGGCTCCGGTACGTCGGGACAGGACCGGCTCGGGTCGGCACTGTTGGGAATGACGGTCGTGAAGGTGACCGGGTTGCCGATGTTCGGGTGGTCGATCACCTGCTGTATTCCGGTGGGTGTCCACACCGCACCAGGTGCCCAGGTCGCCGGATGCTTGAAGTATTTGAGGAGAATCGTGTAGTCGACGTACTCCATCGCGGATGACCACGCATCGGTGAAGCTGCACTGCGGCGTGATCCCTTGGTAGATCCCGGGGTAGGCGTTGGCGACCTGCTGCTGGGTGAGCGAGCCGCCTGAGCAGCCGGTGCCGATGGTCCACAGCACCGGGCCGTAGTGGTCGATGACGTGCTGCTTGGTCATCAGCAGTGATTCCGCCTGCGTGACGATGTTGCAGTTGTGGCCCGCGTTGTCGAGTGCGTTGCTCATCACGACGAAGCCGCCATTGAGGATCTTCGGGTCGAGAACGCCCGGCGCGGGGCCGGTGCCGTACGTCGTGTCGCAGCTCGCGCCGTGCGTGATCACGAGCCGATGGTTGAACTGCCGTTGCGGTGCCCAGGGCTTCCACTGCTTGCCGGGTCGCCACAGCGTTGCGATCGCGTACTGATCGCGGTCGATGTAACCGTTCTCCTCGCGGACGATGAACGGCACCTCCACGTGATCGACCGTCGTGGCGGTGGCAATGAGAGAGCGCGCGGGTGGGCTCTTCCGGTCGTACGGAAGGAAAGCGTTCGCGGCCGCAACGCCGGTGACCCCTGCGCTGAGTGCCTTCGTTCCCGCCGGCAAGTAGAAGTACCGGACGTAGCTGCGCTGGTCGCACTTGGCGTCGGTTGCGCGGCGCTGACATCTCCACGGCTGGATCTGGGGACCGGAGAAGTCCGGCCCGCCGACCGGATGATCGGTGACCCTCAGGGCCGCGGTCTCGCCGGCAGCGGTGGCAACGACCCGGTTGCTCCCGAGATGCAACGGCCGCAGCAAGCCCTCGACCTGGTGGTCGGGACGGTCGGCGAACTCACTCGTCACGTCGTGTCCGTTGAGCCGAACTGACAGGTCGCGCGCGACGGCACCCCCCGGCAGTCCGATCCTGGTCAGCACCTGGGGTCCCGACACCAGATCGGCGCGGACCGACAAGGTCTGGATCGTCAGCCGATGGACGCCGGCTCGACCGGTCTCGACCGTCCGATGAAGATGCGGGACAGCGGCGGTCGCGGATACGACGGCGGGCAACGAGGTGGCGACCGCGAGAACGGCCGCCGCAGCGAGCCGGGGACGGCGAACGGCACGAGCGGACACGCAGGAACTCCTCGACCGGCCGGGGTGGCCGTACCGAACAGGATTCGATCTCGCCGTACCGATCCCTGCCGGTCTCAGCTGGCCGGAGCCAACGCCGGGGCCGGCGCGAGTCGCATCCGAATGCCGGGGTGGGGTCGCAGCGTCACGGCTGCCCAGGTCCGGACGTCCTGGTTGGGCTCAGTGACCGGCGCCCACCGGCGCGCCAGGATCGCGAGGACAAGCACCGCCTCGGCCCAGGCAAACTGCTCGCCGATGCACATCCGGCTGCCCGCGCCGAATGGGAAGTACGCACCGCGTGGCTGCCCGGGAGCGCCATGGTCGAACTCACCGGCGTCGTTGAGCCAGCGGTCAGGTCGGTACGCCGCCGCGTCGGTCCCCCACCAACGCGGGTCGTGGTGAACGATCCACGGACTGGTGAGGATCGTCGTACCGATGCGGGCGTGATAACCACCGAAGTCGATCGGCTCCTTGACCTCACGTTCGAGAATCCAGGCCGGTGGACGCAACCGCATCGTCTCGGCAATGGTCGCCATGGTGTACGGCAGCCGGGCGATGTCGGCGTACGTCGGCACCGCGTCACCGATCGTTGCGTCGACCTCGGCCCGCAGCGCGGCAGCGACGGCTGGGTTCTGGTCGAGCAGCCACCAGGTCCAGGACAGCGCATTCGCAGTGGTTTCGAATCCGGCGAGCATCAGCGTCAAGGTCTCGTCGAGGACCTGCTGCTCGGTGAACCCCTCGCCGTCCTCGGTCGCCGCGAGCAACGCTGCGACGATGTCGTCGTAGTCGCGGTCGCCACGCTTGTGCGCGGTGACGACCCGCTCGACAGTCGAGCGCATCGACGCGACCGCATTCTTGATCTTCACGGCAGGCGGAAGGTTCGTGTCGAGCAGCTTCGTGGCGCCCGGAATGAACCCGATGCCGAACCGTTTGAGGATCACTTCGAGTGAGTCGATCACTGTCTTGGCGTCCCGCTCGGTGTCGTCACCGAGCAGCGTGCGCCCGACGACGTCGAGGGTGATCCGCCCCATCTCTTCGGTGATCTCGACGACCTGCCCAGCGCGCCAACGCTTGTCGGCTCGCATCGCCGCCGCCGCCATGACCTCGGCGTACTTCTGCAAGGCAGACGCAGAGAAGGCGGGGTTGATCAACCGCCGGTTGCGGCGATGCGAGATCGGATCCTCGTTGGTGAGAATTCCGTTGCCGAGCCCGATGCTGATCATCCGGACGCCGAAGCCCTTGGTGACGGAGCGGCCGTGGTCGACCAGCAGCTCCCTGGCCAGGGCGGGGTCGGAGCAGAGCCAGAGCCGGAACAGTGGCCCACGGATCTCGACGAGGTCGCCGTGCTGGGCGAACTTCTCGAACATCGCGGTGCTGCGGGAGCGGTCGAACAAGGCCCGATAGGTGCTGAAAGTAGCCCGGACCGTCGGCGGACCGGCTGGCGTCGTCATGACAGAACCGGAAGGTACGCAGCGAGGTCGGCGCGTTCACCGCTCGCGTGCACCCGACCCCGTAAGACCGCATCGGCCCAGCTCAGCCGTCCGGTCGCCAGCTCGATCCAGGCCATCGCGTCCACCTCCACGACGTTGGGCGGCGTGCCGCGGGTGTGCCGCGGGCCGCCAACGCACTGGACTGCCGAGTATGGCGGGATTCGAAGTTCGACGCTGTGACCTGGAACACGTTCCGCGATGATGCCGGCGAGCATCCGCACCGAGATTCCCGTCGCGCCGTGGTCCATCTCGATCGGTGCGAGCTCGGGCAGCGAGGCCGACAGGTCAAGTGAATGCACGACCAGCTCGTTGACCCGGGTGACCATCAGATCAGCGAGTCGAAGCGGACCCCGCCGGCCCATGACCACCGGGTTGTCGGTCACGCCATCGAGCGCAGCCAGCAGGTCGGTCTTCGCCCGCGACGCGTTGGCCAGGACGGCGTCAGCGCCGAGCCCACGCGCGTCGTCACGTTCACGTTCGGCGATCTCGGCACCCGCGCCGGCCCACGCCGATACGTACGTCGCAATGGACAGCGGTTTGTCGGCAACCTGACCTTGCGCGATGGCGCGCACCGCAATGTCGGTCATGCCGGTGACGTGCAGTGCCAGTTCGAGCACCGACCACCGCGCGAGCCGTGACGGTTGGTCCCACGACTCCGCGGGAAGCGCAGCCAGCCAGTCGACGACATTGTGTTGCTGGGCGACGTAGGCGGCTCTGGTTGCCTCGAAACGCGCGGGCATTCGCTACCCAAACAGCGACGGAAGGGTGGACTCCGAGGCGTCGCGCAGCTCGCTCAGCGTGATCTCGAACTGGCCGGCGACGCTGAGCGCGTCGCCGCCGGTGGTGCCAATCAGCTGCGCCGGGACATCATTCACCCCGGCGAGCTCGAACAGCATCTCGGCGTCGTCAGTCGCGACAATCGCCCTGGCAGTGGACTCGCTGAACAACGCCACGAACGGGTCGCCGTCGAGGGTGACCGTGGCACCGATGCCGCCGATCAGGCAGGCCTCGACCAGTGCGATGGCGAGACCGCCCTCGGAGAGGTCGTGCGCCATCGTGATTGCCTGCCCGTCTCCAGCCGAGCCGATCACCCACGCCAGGGCTCGCTCGGACGAGAGCCGGACGGTCGGCGGACGCCCGCCGAGGTGACGGTGGGTGACCCAAGACCATGCTGAGCCGTCGAGCTCCTCGTCGGTCGCTCCGAGCAGGACGATGGCCTGGTCGGCGGCGGTGAAGCCGCTCGGCAGGCGCCGTGCGACGTTGTCCATCACTCCGAGTACGCCGATGACCGGCGTCGGGTTGATCGCGGTCGCGCCGGTCTGGTTGTAGAAGCTGACGTTGCCGCCGGTGACCGGCGTGCCGAGCTCTCGGCAGGCCGCCGCGAGACCGCGGGTCGCCTCCGCGAACTGCCACATCACCGCCGGGTCCTCCGGAGAGCCGAAGTTCAGGCAGTCGGTGACCGCGAGTGGCCGCGCCCCGGTGCAGGCGACGTTGCGGTAGGCCTCGGCCAGTGCGAGCTGCGCACCTGCGTAAGGGTCGAGCTTGGCGAACCGGCCGTTTCCGTCGAGCGCCAACGCGATCCCACGAGTCGAGTCGTCAGCAAGGCGCACGACGCCGGCGTCGTGCGGCATCGCGAGGACGGTGCCGCCGAGCACGTAGCGGTCGTACTGCTCGGTGACCCAACGGCGCGAACACAGCTCGGGCGAGGCGGTCATCACAAGCACCGCGTCCCGCAGTTGGTTGCTGGTGACGGGCCGAGCGAGCCGGGCGCCGGTCGCGGCGTTGAGTGCGTCCATCTCATCGTCGGGCCGGGCAACCGGCCGTTGGTAGACCGGGCCGTCATCGGCCAGCGAGCCGGGTGGTGCGTCGACCACCGTCTCGCCGTGCCAGGTGACCACGAGGCGATCACCCTCGGTGACCTCGCCGATCACCGTGGCGACCACGCCCCACTTCTGGCACAACGCGAGGACGGCGTCGACGTTAGAGGGCTCAACGATCGCGAGCATCCGTTCCTGCGACTCGCTGGTGAGGACCTCCAGCGGCGACATCGAGGCCTCGCGCAACGGGACCTTGTCGAGTGCGACACGCATCCCGCCATCACCGTGGCTCGCGGTCTCGCTCGTGGCGCACGACAGGCCGGCGCCACCGAGGTCCTGGATGCCGGTGACCAGGCCGGCCTGGAAGATCTCGAGGCAACACTCGATGAGGATCTTCTCGGTGAACGGGTCGCCGACCTGGACGCTCGGCCGCTTGCTCGGCCCGGCGGCTCCGCCGCCATCAACAGCGTCGTCGAAGGTCGCGCTTGCCAGTACGGACACCCCACCGATGCCGTCGCGGCCGGTGAGCGCGCCGAGCAGAACCACCTGGTTGCCGGCGCCCTTCGCCTGCGCGAGCTGAAGATCTTCGTGACGGAGCACCCCGACGCACAGGGCATTCACCAGCGGGTTGCCGGCGTACGACGGATCGAACCCGACCTCGCCGCCGATGTTGGGGAGGCCGAGGCAGTTGCCGTAGCCGCCGATGCCGGCGACCACGCCGCTGACCAGCCGTTTGGTGTCGGGAGCGGCCGCGTCGCCGAACCGCAACGAGTCCATCACTGCGATCGGCCGGGCGCCCATCGTGAGGATGTCGCGGACGATGCCGCCGACGCCGGTCGCCGCACCTTGGTAGGGCTCGACGTAGGACGGATGGTTGTGGCTCTCAACCTTGAACGTGACCGCGAGACCGTCGCCGACATCGACGACACCGGCGTTCTCACCCATTCCGACCAACATCGCGTCGCTCGCGGGTGGGTCCTCGCCGAACTGCCGGAGGTGCACCTTGCTCGACTTGTACGAGCAGTGCTCACTCCACATCACCGAGTACATGGCGAGCTCGGTGTCGGTCGGCCGGCGACCGAGGATCTCGCGAATCCGTTCGTACTCGTCGTCTTTGAGCCCGAGCTCGAGGTAGGGCTGGTTCTTGTCGGGGTCTTGGGCGGCGAGGCTGACGGTGTCGATATCGGTCACGCCGAAACCAGTGCTCCAAGAACGGAACCGAACATCGTGAGCCCGTCGGTCGACGGGCCGGTCAGCGGGTCGATGGCGTGCTCCGGGTGGGGCATCAAGCCGACGACGTTGCCGGACTCGTTGCGAATCCCGGCGATGTCGTTGGTTGCGCCGTTGGGGTTGTCGAGATAACGGACGGCGACCCGGCCGTCGGCCTCGAGCGCGTCGACCGTTGCCTGGTCCGCGACGTATCGTCCCTCGCCGTGCTTGACCGGAATGACGATCTCGGCTCCCTCGTCGTAGTCGCTGGTCCACCGGGTCGTCACCGACTCGACCCGAAGCCGCTGGTCGCGGCAGACGAAATGCAGCCCGGCATTTCGAATCAGCGCCCCCGGAAGCAAACCGCTCTCGCAGAGGACCTGGAAACCGTTACAGATTCCCAGCACCGGCAGGCCACGACTCGCTGCCGAAACGATCTCGTTCACGACTGGCGAGAACCGGGCGATCGCACCGGCGCGCAAGTAGTCGCCGTAGGAGAAGCCACCGGGCAGCACGACCGCGTCGACGCCCCGCAGCTCGGCGTCGCCATGCCAGAGCGGGACCGCCTCGGCACCGGCGGCCCTGACCGCGCGGGCGGCGTCCCGGTCGTCGAGCGATCCAGGGAAGGTCACGACTCCGATTCGCGGGGTCGTGGCCACGCCGTCAGCCTACCGGCGGGTCAGCGGGCCCCTGGGCCCACCAATGGCACATGCGGGGGCCCCTGGGCCCACCAATGGCACATGCGCGGCCCCGTGGCTAGTAGACCCGCGCGCGGTGGCCGAAGTCGTAGACCCAGCCGCCGCGGCCATACGCACCGACGACGAGGTAGCGGCCATCGTTCGACAGCTTCATGCTCCGGTACGTCACCTCCGGCAGGAAGCGGCCGAGGCGCTGCCAGTGGCGGCTTCCGGCCTTCGCGGTGAAGACACCGACATCGGTCGCGACGTACAGCCGGCCGTTGCGCAGCACGATCCGGTGCACGTCGGCTTGCGGCAGGTTGCCGGTCAGGTCCTCGAAGCTCTGCCCGCCGTTGTGACTGACCATCACCTTCGGGCGGCCGGAGGCCTTCGGGCTCTCGCCGATGACGATGAACTGTCGCAGCCCGACGTATACGGTCGAGTGGTGATTCGGGTCGACCGCGATTCCGCTGACCTGCTCGTGGGGCAGCCCCTTCGACGTCGCGAGGTGCCAGCACTTGGTGCTGGCCACGCCGGCCTTGCAGTGCGGCTTGACGTTGGTCGCGATCTTCGCGACGACCGCCTGCCGCGGGTTCTTCAACTCAGTCAGCCCGAACGATGTCCGGCACAACGAGCACAGCGATACATACGACACCTTGCCGTGGGTGAAGAGCGCGGAGGAGTCCCATGCTCCGTGCGGCGGATGCGTCGGCGTGAAGACGGTCTTCCACGTTGACGACAGCACCAGGGTGGAGGTCGGGTCGTAAGTGTTGCTCTTCATGCCATGCGTCGTGGCCTCGATGGTTCCGGCCGCAGCAATGAGGTGGTTCGGATCGCTCGGGTCCACCGCCCACGGCGACAGGAAGGTCGCCCCGGTCGAGTCCGGTGGCGTGACGTTGATGGTGTGTGTGAAGTCGTCGGTCGTGCCGAGGATGGTCTGGCCGTCGATCCCGCAGTAGTAGGAATGCGGATTCGGTCCGGGGAAGACGTACACACCGTCGCCGCCGCACACCTGGTAGGCCTTGCCATTCGGAAGGACATGGGCGACGCCGTTGTCCTGTAGCGCCAGCAGGTACGACCCGTCCTGAAGGCGGGTAACGTCCCACGGCAACACGGTGGCGGGCTGGTTCAGCGACGTCCACGACCTGTTGTCGAATCCTTGGTATCCCGCGCCGGTCGAGTCCGAGACCGAGTGGCTGTTCTGCGCCCACCAGCCGCCGTCATTGCCGCTGTAGAGACGGACCCCGTGCGGCGTGCGGATGATCGCTGCGCTGTGCTGGTCCGGGTGGGTTGACCCGCCGCCGTATTCCGAAATCGCGGACGGACATGAGACGCCGTTACTGCCCGGGATGGTGTTGAAGTACGTGATGAAGCCGCAGGCGTTGGCGTACTTCTCGATCGCAGTGAAGGTGGTGCCGAGCGGGACGTTGAGACCGGTCGGCCCGTGGTATTCGCCAGTGAAGCCCTCTTCCAGTCCGACGTACACCCGATTCGGATCAACCGGATCGGTCAGCACCCACTGGTTGTACGACGCCTGGACGCCCTCGGCGAACGACAGCGGGTAGCCGACGGAGCTGATGGTGCCGCCCAATGCGGTCGTGAGCGTCTGTGCCGTCGCCTGCACGGTCCAGGATTTGCCGTCGTCCGATGACCGGTACAACCCGTTGAGCTCGCTGTTGCCGTTCACATCGACCGGCAGGACCGGGGTGTCGATCGCCTGATGATCACCCTCCGCGCGCCCGGCGTCCTGCACCAGCGCCCACAGGACGTTCTTGCCGCCCGGTGCGGTGCTATAGGCGAGACTCGCTCGCCCGAGCGGATCACGTGTCGCTTCCGGCTGGATCAACTGCGAGTTGCTCGCCAGCCGGGTGAAGGTCCGGCCGCTGTTCTGCGATCGGTAGAGCCCGTTGCCGGGCGCTAGCTGGATGCCGCCGTACTTCTTCTTCCCGAACGCGTAACCAACGTCGACGGTGACCTCTCGCGGACGGGCGGGGTTGATCGCGATCGACGCGAGCCAGTTGCCCAGCGGATGCGACGCGTGGTCGGGCAACCGAATCCGGTGGAAGCTGCGTCCCCGGTCCGTCGAGCGCCACAAGCCGTACGTCGTGCCGATCAGAACATCACCGTTGCGCGGACTCACCGCGATCGCGTTCACGCCATAGCCGTGGACGTTGCTTGCCGGGCGGTGCCAGGTCTTGCCACCGTTGTGGCTGACATACACGCCGGTGCCGGCGGCGTCGTCCGAGAGCGTGAAAATCGAGACGCCGGTCCCGATGTAGACGGTGTTGTGGCGACGCGGATCGATCGCGACGGCGCCGATCGCCTCGCGCGGGATCTTGTGCTCGGTCACGTTGCGGACCGTCCGGCCACCGTCGGTCGACTTGTACAGACCGCCGATCGTGCCGAGGTACACGGTCTTGCCCGACTTGTCATGGGGGTCGACCGCCATCGCCGTACCGATCCCACCGACGCTGCCGAGCAGCTCCGCGCCGCTACCGGTGCCCGGGATGTCGCGGATCCCGCGGTACGGCCCGACGTTTCGCCAGGCGTGGCCCACCTCGGGAAGTCGAGCCGCCTGCCGAGTCAGCTTCAGGAACCGAGCATCGGTGTTGCCCTCGTACAACAACGATCCGACCGGCGGCGGCAGCGGATGATCCGCGTCCTCGCTACGGAGGAACCTCGCCCAGAACAGCGAGCTCGGCACACCGAGGGCGGTGTTGATCGCGGAGCGAGGAGCCGCCGACCGGTGATCGGCACCGTCTCCTGTCAAGCGGACACCAGCCACGACGACGCCCGCGATGAGCACGGCGACAACGGCGACCTTCAGTAGGCGGGCATGCATACCCGCTCAGTTCGCGCATCGCGCCGCGACCCCTGCCGGCCGCGGGAAATCCCCGAGACGGGAAACTCAGCCGTCGAGGTGGACCGTGAAGTCCTCGATCGCCGGGTTGGCCAACAGCGCCTCCGCGGCTTGCCGGGCGATCGCGGCGGGATCGCCCCCGTCGATCTCGATCTCGAACCGCTTGCCCTGCCGGACCGAGGTCACGCCCTCGAATCCGAGACCGGGTAGCGCCCTGACGATCGCCTGGCCTTGTGGATCAAGGATCTCGGGCTTCGGCATCACGTCCACGATCACCCGCGCCACGCCGCCACCCTATCGGTGGTCATGCGCCAGCGAGGTACGACGAGAAGCTGCGACCGGTCAGCCGCTCGTAACCCTCGACGTACTTCTCGCGAGTGCGGGCAATCACCTCGTCGGGCAATCCCGGTGGCGGCTCCCCGGACGACTTGTCCCAGCCGGACTCGAGTCGCAGCCAGTCGCGGACGTATTGCTTGTCGTAGGACGGTTGGGGTCCGCCTGGCTGCCAGCTCTCGGCCGGCCAGAACCGCGACGAGTCGGGAGTCAGCACTTCGTCGCCGAGCACAAGCTCCCGGTTGGCGTCGAAGCCGAGCTCCACCTTGGTGTCGGCGAGCAGGATGCCGGCGTTGGCGGCGAGGTCGCGGCCACGGGAGTAGACCGCCAACGTCAGCGATCGCAACTGCTCGGCGAGTTCGCCGCCCACCTCGGCCACCACGTCGTCAAACGTCATCGGCTCGTCGTGCTCTCCTACCGGCGCCTTCGTCGTCGGCGTAAAGATCGGCTCCGGAAGCTGCGAGCCGTCCAGCAACCCCGGCGGCAACGGCACGCCGCACACCGACTGTGACTTCTCGTACTCGGTCACGCCGCTGCCGGCGAGATAGCCGCGCGCCACGCACTCGACCGACACCATCTCGAGCCGCCGGCACAACACCGATCGGCCCCGCAGCTCCTCGGCGTACGGCGCGAACACGTCGGGGTAGTCGCCGACCCTCGACGCGACGACGTGGTTGGGGATCACGTCGGCGAGCTGCTCGAACCACCACAGCGACATCCCGGTCAGCACGGCACCCTTGTCGGGGATCGGAGTGTCGAGGATGTAGTCGAACGCCGACATCCGGTCGCTCGCGACCATCAGCAGCAGGTCGTCGCCGGCGTCGTAGAGCTCCCGCACCTTGCCGGAGTAGAGCCGCCGATCCTCCAGGCCCGCCAACCCGGTCACGTCAGCGCAGCGACCCGGTCGAAGACATCGGCCAGCCGCTCGAGGTACCGCTCCGGCCGGCACACCTCATCGAGGCGAGCCTCGTCGAGCTGCTGCCCGGCGTCGGCCGCGTGCTTGCGTAACGTCTCCCGGAACGGCACGCCGCTCGACCAGGTCTCCATCGCTGCCGACTGCGTGATGGCGTAAGCCGCCTCGCGGGACAAGCCGGAGTCCACGAGCTCGAGCAACACCGTCGAGGAGTAGATCAGGCCGCCGGTGGCGTCGAGGTTCGCGCGCATCCGGTCGGCGTCGACGACGAGGCCGTTGACCAGCCGCAACGTGAGGTGCAGCAGGTAGTCGGTGCCGATCGCCGCGTCGGGCAGCGCGATCCGTTCGACCGACGAGTGAGAGATGTCCCGCTCGTGCCACAACGGGATGCCCTCGAGGACCGGCACGTACTGCGCCCGGACGATGCGGGCCAAGCCGCAGATTCGCTCGCACAGGATCGGGTTGCGCTTGTGCGGCATCGCGCTGGAACCCTTCTGGCCGGAGCCGAACGGCTCCGCAAGCTCGCGCACCTCGGTGCGCTGGCCATGCCGTACCTCGAGCGCGATCGCCTCGCACACCGTCGACATCACTGCGAGTGCCGACACCCATTCGCTGATGCCGTCACGGATCACGACCTGGGTCGCGACCTCGGCGGGACGCAGTCCTAGCGAACTGGCCACCTGCTGCTCGATCGCGGGGTCGATGTTGGAGTACGTCCCCACGGCACCCGAGATCTTTGCCACTCCGACTGCTTCCCGGGCGCGGAGCAGCCGGTCGCGCGAACGCGCCATCGCGAAGGCGAAGTCGGCCACCCGATGGCCCCACACATCGGGCTCGGCATGCACGCCATGCGTCCGGCCGACCCGAAGCGTCGCCCGGTGGGTCAGTGCGTGATCGCGAAGGGCAGCGACCAGCTCAGCCGCCTTCGCCAGCAACAGATCGGTTGCCTCGACGAGTTGGATTGCCAGCGCCGTGTCGAGCAGGTCGCTGGAGGTCATGCCGTGATGCACCCAAGCGGCCGCCTCGCGCGGCCGGGTGTTGTCCGCCCACGCGGTCAGGAAGGCGATGACGTCGTGTTGGGTCACCGCCTCGACCGCTGCCACCGCCTCCGGCGTCGGGGCGGGAGCCGCGGCGACCGGTGCGACGACATCCACCGGGACGGTTCCAGCGTCGGCGTGAGCTTCGAGCACGATGGCCTCTACCCGGCACCACAGCTCGTACTTGTGGGCCTCGCTCCACACCTGGCCCATCTCAGGGAGGGTGTAGCGCTCGATCATCTGATGCCTCGTCTCCTCGGCCACCACTGGGTCAGGTCTGCTGCGATGCGCGCAGTGCAATGTCACTGCGGTAGTGCGAGCCCTCGATCTTGATCTGCGCGACCGCGTCGTACGCCAATTCTCTCGCAGCCTTCAAGTCCGCTGCGACCGCGGTGACCGCGAGCACCCGGCCACCGCTCGTGACCAACCGACCGTCGGCGAGGGCGGTGCCGGCATGCAGCACATCCGCCCCACCGGCCTCGTCCAGCCCCGCGATCTCATCGCCCGTCCGAGGCGACTCGGGATAGCCGGCCGCGCAGACCACCACGGTGACCGATGCGCCGTCGCGCCACTGAAGCGGTGGGTGCGCGTCCAGCGTGCCGGTCGCGGCGGCGTAGAGCAGCCCGGCCAGCGGGGTGGCCAGCAGGGCCAGCACTGCCTGAGTCTCCGGGTCACCGAAGCGGACGTTGAACTCGACCACACGGACGCCTTTCGAGGTCAGCGCCAGGCCGGCGTACAGCAACCCGCTGAACGGCGTGCCCCGCTTCGCCATCTCCTCGATCGTGGGCCGGGCAACCTTCTCGACGACCTCGGCGACGAGTCCGGGCGGCGCCCAGGGCAACGGCGCATAGGCACCCATGCCGCCGGTGTTCGGACCCTCGTCGTCGTCATTGACGCGCTTGAAGTCCTGGGCCGGGATCAGCGGCAGGATGGTGATGCCGTCGGTGATGAGGAACAGCGAGACTTCCGGCCCGTCGAGGTAGTCCTCGATCACCACGGTGTGCCCGGTGGCGTGGCGCGCGGCGAGTGCGCGGTCCCCGGTGACCACGACGCCCTTGCCGGCCGCGAGTTCATCGTGTTTGACGACGTACGGCGGCCCGGTCGCATCCAGCGCCGCCTCGACCTCGGCCGGCGTCGTACAGGTGTGGTGTGCGGCGGTCGGTACGCCGGCGGCGCCCATCACCTGCTTGGCGAACGCTTTACTGCCTTCGAGCTCGGCAGCGGCCGCGCTCGGCCCGAAGACGGCGAAGCCGGCGTCCCGAAGCTGATCTGCGACGCCGGCGACCAGTGGCGCCTCAGGGCCGACAACCACGAGCTCGGCCCCGACCTCCTTCGCCACCTCGACGGCGTCGGTCAGTGGTCGGAGTTCGGCGAGCTGGGCGATTCCGGGGTTGCCGGGGGCGCAAAAAAGGGCTTCGACGCTGGGGTCGCGGGACAACGCGAGGCACAGCGCGTGCTCCCGGCCCCCGCCGCCGATCACCAGCACCCGCACGAGCGCGAGGCTACTTTGCCCGGTGGCGCTTGCTCGAGATCAACTTCATTGCCGCTTTTGATCGTGGGCCGGGACCGGCGCGCCGGCGAGATCGGCCAAGCGGGCCTCGAGTCCCGCCTTCACCTGCGGCCACTCGTCGATGATCACGCTGTACACGACCGAGTCGCGCCAGGAGCCGTCGAAACGCTTCATGTCGCGTCGAGTGATCCCTTCGCGGACCGCACCGAGCTTTGCGATCGCGGCCTGCGATCTCGTGTTGATCGAGTCGGTTTGGAGCTTCACCCGTCCGAAGCCGCAGTGCTCGAAGGCGTGCCACAACAGCAGCAGCTTGCACTCCGGGTTGACCGACGTGCTCCAGACGTCAGGGCTGTACGCCGTCCATCCGAGGTGGGCCTTCTCGTTGTGCAGGTCGATGTCGCCGAGGCTCGTCGTACCGACGACCCGACCGTCCCGCTCGTGGTCGGGCTCGATGAGCCGGACGACGTACATCATCCGCTCTTCCTTCAGCGCCGCTTCGACCCACTGTCGCCAGGCACCCGGCGACCGTGGACGTTCCTTGCTGGCGGAGTAGCCCATCGCCCACACCCGGTCGTCATCCAGCGCCTTGAACAGCCCGTCGGCGGCGTAATCAGTGGCCTGGTCGAGCCGGACGGTGCGGCCGACCAGCGACCGGCCGTCGGGTCGAACTGCGCTCATACGAGGGGGCGAACCACGATCGTCTCGTCGCGGCCCGGGCCGACCCCGATCACCGACATGGGCGCACCGGATATCGACTCGAGCGCCTCGATGTAGCCACGCGCCGCCTTCGGCAGGTCTTCCATCGACCGGGCGGCGCTGATGTCGTCCTCCCAGCCAGGGAACGTCTCGTACACCGGCTGGGCGTGATGGAACTCGGTCTGGGTCATCGGCATCTCGTCGAGCACTGTTCCACCGAGCCGGTACCCGGTGCAAACAGGTATTTCCTCGATGCCGGTCAGCACGTCGAGCTTGGTCAGCACGAAGTCGGTGACACCGTTGATCCGCGCCGCGTAGCGCGCGACGACCGCGTCGTACCAGCCGCACCGTCGCGGGCGGCCGGTCGTGGTGCCGAACTCCCCACCGACATCGCGAAGTCGATCGCCCTGGGCATCGAGCAGCTCGGTCGGCATGGGTCCCTCGCCCACCCGCGTCGCGTACGCCTTGACCACCGCAGCTACCCGGTCGATGCGGGTCGGCGGGATGCCGGAGCCGATGCATGCGCCGCCGGCGGTCGGCGACGACGACGTGACGAACGGGTAGGTGCCGTGGTCGACATCGAGCATCGTCGCCTGACCGGCCTCGAGCAGCACGACCTTGCCGGCGTCGAGCGCCTGGCACAACAACAAGGAGGTGTCGGCCACCATCGGCCGCAGCCGGTCGGCGTAGGTCAGCAGCTCGTCGACCACACTGTCGACCGTCACGGCCTTGCGGTTGTAGACCTTAACCAGCACCTGGTTCTTGTTGGCCAGTGCGCCTTCGACCTTCGCTCGCAGGATCTTCTCGTCGAAGAGGTCCTGGATCCGGACACCGATCCTCGACATCTTGTCGGCGTACGCCGGGCCGATACCGCGCCCCGTCGTACCGATCTTCGACTTGCCGAGGAACCGCTCGCCCACCTTGTCCATCAAGACGTGGTACGACGTGATCACGTGCGCATTGGCGGAGACGATCAGCTTCGAGCAGTCGACGCCGCGGGCGGTCATCGCGTCGATCTCGCTGAACAGCACGCCGAGGTCGATCACCACGCCGTTGCCGATGACCGGAGTCACCCCGGGCGTGAGCACCCCTGCGGGAAGCAGGTGCAGTGCGTATTTCTCCTCACCCACCACGATCGTGTGGCCGGCGTTGTTACCGCCGTTGAACTTGACGACGAAGTCGACCTGCTCACCGAGGAGATCGGTTGCTTTGCCCTTGCCTTCGTCGCCCCACTGGGCGCCGAGGAGCGCGATCGCCGGCATCTCAGCCGTCCCTTCTTGCAAGCGCTGCCGATCGAGCGCCCGGTCCGTCCCAACCGGAGCCGGACACACAAAAGGCCCGGTCGCAAGTGACCGAGGCCTCTTGCGAAGAAAGGCTACTACCGATCGCCGAGATTAGGGGTCAGCCGAGCGCGTCGGCGGCGGCCGGGTCGCTGTCGTGCAGGAACTGCTTGCAGCGCGCCGCCTCGTCGTTCTCGCCGATTGCGGCCGCGGCCCGGCCGAGGGAGTGCAAACAGCGCAGGAATCCCTGGTTCGGCTCGTGTGACCACGGCACCGGTCCGTGCCCTTTCCAGCCGGCTCGCCGCAGCGCGTCGAGGCCACGGTGATAACCCACTCGGGCGTAGGCGTAGGCCTCGACCACCGAGTCGCGGGCGAACGCCTGGTCGGCGAGTGCGGCCCAGGCCGCGGGGTAGGCCGGGAAGCCCGCCGCGACTTGGGCCGGGCTGTCACCGCGGGCAAGCGCGTCTCGGGCTGCCGCAACGTCGGGAAGCCGGGTCTCGGGTGGTTCACCGAGCAGGTTGTGAGAGTACGTCATCGGTCTGTGCGACTGCCTTCGACTGTCAGTGGTAGACCCACACCGACGTACCGACGGTGAAGACCTTGTAGTAGTAGCGCAACACGGCGTTGTTCGTGATCCGGACACAGCCATGACTGGCCGGGTACGGCGGCACTTCGCTGCCGGAGTTGCCATTGTCCTCGCCGTGGATCGCAACACCGGTGTTGGTGAAGTACGACGGGTAGTACAGGTAGCCGAGCTTGGAGTGCTGCCAGCCGGTCTGCTTGTAGAGGAACGAGAAGTGACCGGTGGGCGTCGTTGCTACGGCGGGCTGGCCGGCTGAGTCGGTGTAGGTGTAACCGCCACCGGTCGAGGTGTCGAGGATCCGCCAGATCTTGCCGTTCTTCGAGATCAGCAGGATCTCCTTCGCCATGCTGACCTCGACGGCGTACCCGCTGGAGACGGGGTAGCGCAGGTGGGGCCGCTTCGGGTTCGCCAGCCGGTCCCACACCGCCGTGCCGGCGGAACCGCTCTTGGTGATCCCCTGCACCTTCTCGAACGCCGTGACGGCGTGGACCAGGTCCCAGCCGTACGAACGGGTCCGCGGCCCGACGTCGTAATGGAGCGCGTGGAGGCGCTTCCACAGCGCGAGGACGTCCGACCCGACGGCGCCGTACACCAGCTCGCGGTGCACGACGGTGACGTGCAACGCCCTCGTGACCGACGCGAGATGCGCAGCATCGCGGTGCCGCGCCACCCGGTACGCCAGGTGTGCGCCGAGCTTGGTCGGTGAGATCCGGAACGTGAAGTTGCCATGGTGGGTGCTCGCATGGCCGACTCGATGCCAGGCGCCGTTGACGAACTGCTGGAGGTACACCTGACCGGTGAGCCGCGGCAGCACCTTGCCGTTGAGGCGCGTGGTCGCCAGCGCCGGCGCGGTGGTGAGGTGCTGCAGCACGATGCGAGGGCGAATCTTCACTGCATACGGCGTGGTCACCGCGGCGGTGTACTGGGAAGTCGCGGGGAAGTACACCCGGTAGCTTCCGTTGTTCGCCGGGGCCACACTCCAGTGGACCCGACCCGCCGTACCGGTTTGTTTGGAAATGGTTCCCGCTGCATGCGTCCAGACCGTCGAGCCGGCGGCGAGGTGCTGGAGCGAGGCCGTGGCGCCCGCGACCGGCGCCGAGACCGTCGTGAGCTGCGCAGTCATCGTGGTCTTCTGCCCGAACGTCAACAACGACGGAGCCAATGACGACGTGGTGGACGTCGGCTGCTGCAGGATGAACACCGGGCCGGTGAGCGCCGGGCCCGACGAATACTGGACGGCGACCGGCCCCGTCGACGCATCCGATGGGACGACAGCGCGGAGTTCGGTTGGGCTCACGGGTGTCACCGTCGACGCCGCCACGTTATTGATGGTCACGCCTGTGGCGCTGGTGAAATCGGTCGCGCCGGCTGCGGTGAGGGTGATCGTCTGGTTGACCGGGCCGTACGACGGCGTCACGGTGAACGGCGTAGCTGAAGCCGCCCCCGCGCCTCCGGCAACGACGCCCGCCACCGCGAGCAACAGCGATGTCGCCCCGGCCACCGCGACCGCTCGCGTTGTGAACCTCATTCACTCCCCCATGTGTGGGCTCGTCGTCCCACAACGATACGGTCCGCGGACCGTAGGGCCGCGCAGCGTCAGGTGATCTTCGTCCCGGTGCTCTTGAGATCCTCACACGCCTGCACCACGCGCTCGGACATCCCGGTCTCCGCCGACTTGGTCCACGCCCGCGGGTCGTACACCTTCTTGTTGCCGACCTCGCCGTCGACCTTGAGCACGCCGGAGTAGTTGGTGAACATGTGGTCGGCAACCGGGCGCGTGTAGGCGTACTGGGTGTCGGTGTCCACGTTCATCTTGATGACGCCGTACCCGAGGGTCTCGCGGATCTCATCGAGCATCGAGCCCGAACCGCCATGAAACACCAGGTCGAAGGGGTTCTTGACGCCGAGCTTTCCGCCGACGTACTCCTGCCCCTTCTTGAGAATGTCAGGGCGCAGCTCGACCGAGCCCGGCTTGTAGACACCGTGCACGTTGCCGAACACAGCAGCGAGGAGGTAGCGACCACGCTCACCCGGTGCACCAAGCACCTCAACAACGCGTTCCATGTCCTTGGGCGAGGTGTAGAGCTTCTCACTCTTCTCGTTGGAGACCCCGTCCTCCTCGCCGCCGACGACACCGATCTCGAGCTCCATGATCGTGTGCGCCTCGATCGACATGGCGAACAGCTCGTCAGCCGTCTTGAGGTTGTCCTCGAGGTCGATCGAGGATCCGTCCCACATGTGCGAGCCGAAGATCGGGTCCTCGCCGTTCTTCACCCGCTCGATCGACAGCTCGAGCAGCGGACGCATGTACCCCTGCAGCTTCTCCGGCGGGCAGTGGTCGGTGTGCAGGCCGACAGTGACCGGATAGTTCTTGGCAACTTCCCGCGCGAAACCGGCCAGCGCGACGGCGCCGGTGATCATGTCCTTCACGGTCTGTCCCGACGCGAACTCAGCACCGCCCCAGGAGACCTGCAGGATGCCGTCGCTCTCGGCTTCCGCGAAGCCTCGTAGCGCCGCGTTGATCGTGCTCGACGAGGTGACGTTGATGGCTGGATAGGCGAAGCCGCGCTCCTTCGCCCGGTCGATCATCTCGGCATAGACCTCTGGGCTTGCTACTGGCATCGTCCGTCTCCTCGATCCGCTACGTCGACGAGTCCTGAGCAGATCTTGCCCGAGGCCTCGCTGGCAGTATGCCCACCTGGCGGGCGTGGGACGCGAGCCCGGTCATAGGTGCTGCCGCTACCCTTCGGCGGTGCATCAAGTTGCCCTGCTGAACTCGATCTCGGCTCAGCACCTGCTCGACGTTCTCGGCGTCGGTGGCGTCCTGTTGATCTTGTTCGCTGAGACCGGGCTGCTCCTGGGCTTCTTCCTACCCGGCGACTCGTTGTTGTTCGTGGCGGGCTACGCGACGGTCGCGCACAACTCGCTGCACTTCACGCTGTCGCTTCCCGCGCTGCTGGTGGTCGCTCCGATCGGCGCGATCGTCGGCGCCGAGGTCGGCTACGAGCTCGGCCGCCGAGCCGGTCCACGGGTCTTCCGCCGACCCGAGGCGAGGTTGCTTCGCCCGGAGCACATCGACAAGACCCGAGGCGTCTTCGACGCCTTCGGCGCTCGTCGGGCGGTGGTGCTGGCGCGATTCATCCCGATCATCCGGACGTTGATGAACCCGCTCGCGGGCACTGTCGAGATGCCGAGGGCCGCCTTCACGGTCGCCAATGTCGTCGGGGGCCTGGTCTGGACGATCGGCTTGCTGCTGCTCGGTCGCGGACTCGGGCATGTGAACTTCGTGCGCAAGCACATCGAGGTACTGGCGATTCTCGTCGTGCTGCTGTCGGTACTGCCGATCCTGTTCGAACTCACCCGCCGCGGTGCGCGGGCCCGCCGTACCGCCTGATCAGCCTGCCTGGAAGCGGCTCGACAAGGCCCTGACCAGCTGGTCGGGCAGCGCATTGACGGCAGCGCTTGCGAATCGGTAGTGCGGGCCCGGGACCGAGTGCAGCTTGCCGGCCGCGACCGCGTCGAGCGCGTGGCGAGCAACGACCTCCGGCCGCAGCCAGAACCGGCCGGCCAACGACTTGGGGTCAGGACCATCGGGGTTCATCTCGGTCCACACGTAGCCGGGTTTGAGCACTGTCACGTGTACCCCGCTGCGCTTGACCTCGGCGTGCAGCGCCTCGCTGAACTGAATGACGAACGCCTTGGTGGCCGAGTACGTCGCGAACCCACGCAGCGGCTGATCTCCCGCGAGCGAGGCCACGTTGATGACTCCGCCGCGACCGGCGCGCACCATCGCAGCGATCGCGGCGTGGGTCAGCCGGTGAAGCGCAACGACGTTGACGACGACCTCGCCGGCCTCGGCATCGCGCGGCTGTTCGGCGAACGGGCCTGCCGTCGCGATGCCCGCGTTGTTGACCAGCAACTCCACCGGATCGGCTGCGAGCCGCTGCTCGACGGCGGCGATGCCGTCATCGGTCGACAGGTCGGCGGTGATCACCTCGACCTTGACACCGGACAGCTCGGCAGCAAGCTGCTCGAGTCGCTCGGTACGCCGTGCGACGACGGTGACGTCAGCACCGCGAGCCGCGAGTTCGCGGGCGAACTCCCACCCGATCCCGCTCGACGCCCCGGTCACGAGCGCGGACCGGTACTGGTCGGACATCAGTTGAGACCGAGATCCGACAGCGAGTACGCCGCCCGGTAGTCCAAGCCCGCGTCGGCCACCGCCGGCGCGGCACCGCGCTCGACGATCACCGCCACTCCGACCACCTCGGCGCCGGCCTCCCGCAACGCCTCGACCGCGGTCAGGACGGAGCCACCGGTCGTCGATGTGTCCTCGACCGCCAGCACCCGCCGCCCCTCGACGTCCGGACCTTCAATGCGCCGTTGCAGCCCGTGTGCCTTGCCTTCCTTGCGCACCACGAATGCGTCGAGCTTGCGTCCCTGCGCCGCCGCCGCGTGAAGCATCGCGGTCGCGACCGGATCCGCACCGAGCGTGAGACCGCCGACGGCGTCGAAGTCCCAGCCCGCGGTGAGGTCGAGCATCACCCGGCCCACCAGCGGCGCGGCCGAGGAAGAAAGCGTCACCCGCCGAAGATCGACGTAGTAGTCCGCCTCCCTGCCGGAGGACAAGACGACCTTCCCGTGCACCACCGCATCCGACTTGATCCGGTTCAGCAGCTCCTCGCGATCCGTCACGCCATCAACCTATCGAGACACGCGGCAGGTCTGAGTCGCAAGCCAGCCCGGCTTACGAGGCGGAGACGGTCAACCCCGATCGATCGTCGCAGACATCGACCACGACGGTGTCGCCGTCGCGGATATCTCCCGCCAGCAACGCCCGAGCCAACTGATCACCGATAGCCGACTGGATCAGCCGCCGCAACGGACGTGCTCCGTAGACCGGGTCGAAGCCGGAGATCGCCAACCACTCCCGAGCCCCGTCGGTGACCGACAACGTCAACCGCCGATCCGCCAGACGAGCAGCCAACCGAGCGACCTGGATGCCGACAATCGCACCGAGCTGATCCGACCCGAGCGAGTGGAACACGACGATGTCGTCGAGCCGGTTGAGGAACTCCGGCTTGAAGTGCGCGCGGGCCGCGCTGAGTGCTGCCTCCCGCTTCGCGTCGTCGTCGAGTGCCGGATCGTTGATGAATGCCGACCCGATGTTCGACGTCAGCAGCAGGATCGTGTTGCGGAAGTCGACCGTACGACCCTGGCCGTCGGTCAGCCGACCGTCGTCAAGGACCTGCAGGAGTACATCGAAGACGTCCGGATGCGCCTTCTCGACCTCGTCGAGCAGCACGACGGTGTAAGGCCGGCGCCGAACCGCTTCGGTGAGCTGACCGCCTTCGTCATATCCGACGTATCCGGGCGGCGCACCGACGAGCCGCGCGACCGAGTGCTTCTCGCCGTACTCGCTCATGTCGATGCGCACCATCGCGCGCTCGTCGTCGAACAGGTACGCCGCGAGCGCTTTCGCCAGCTCGGTCTTGCCGACGCCGGTCGGTCCGAGGAACAGGAACGATCCGGTCGGACGGTCGGGGTCGGAGATGCCGGAGCGCGCCCGGCGCACCGCATCGGAGACCGCGCGCACCGCATCGTCCTGACCGACCACCCGTTCGGTCAGCGCAGACTCCATCCGCAGCAGCTTCTGGGTCTCGCCTTCGAGCAGCCGGCCCGCCGGGATGCCGGTCCACGATGCCACGACTTCGGCGACGTCGTCGGGGCCGACCTCCTCCTTCACCATCGGCTCCGTCGTGGTCGTCGTGGCTTCGCGTTCGGCAGCGGACGCCGACTCGAGCTCGCGTTCCGCAGCCGGGATCTCGGCATAGAGCAGCCGGCTCGCCGTCTCGAAGTCGTCGGCGCGCTGCGCCGCTTCGGCCTGGGTGCGCAGCGCGTCGAGGCGCTGCTTGAGCTCGCCGACCCGGTTGAGCCCGGTCTTCTCCTGCTCCCATCGCGCGGTCAGGGCGGACAACTGTTCGCTCTTGTCCGCGAGCTCGGCACGCAACTTGTCGAGCCGCTCCGCGGAGGCCTCGTCGTCTTCGCGTTCGAGCGCCATCTCCTCCATCCGCAGCCGGTCGACGGCGCGTCGCAGCTCGTCGATCTCTACCGGGGAAGAGTCGATCTCCATCCGCAGCCGCGAGGCCGCTTCGTCGATGAGGTCGATCGCCTTGTCCGGCAGGAAGCGGGCCGTGATGTAGCGGTTCGACAGCGTCGCCGCCGCGACCAGCGCGGCATCGGTGATCTCCACCTTGTGGTGCGCCTCGTAGCGACCTTTCAGCCCGCGCAGGATCGCGATGGTGTCCTCGACACTCGGCTCGCCCACCATCACCGGGGCGAATCGCCGCTCGAGTGCCGGGTCCTTCTCGATCGACTCGCGGTACTCGTCGAGCGTCGTTGCGCCGATCAGTCGCAGCTCGCCGCGGGCCAGCATCGGCTTGAGCATGTTGCCGGCATCCATGGCGGATTCACCGGTGGCACCGGCACCGACGACGGTGTGCAGCTCGTCGATGAACGTGACGACCTGACCGTCGCTGTCCTTGATCTCGGCGAGCACCGCCTTGAGCCGTTCCTCGAACTCACCCCGGTACTTCGCGCCCGCCACCATCGCGGCCAAATCGAGCGCGACCAGCCGCTTGCCGCGCAGCGACTCCGGAACGTCGCCCGCGACGATGCGCTGCGCGAGTCCTTCGACGACCGCGGTCTTGCCCACCCCCGGCTCGCCGATGAGGACCGGGTTGTTCTTGGTACGACGAGACAGGACCTGCACGACGCGGCGGATCTCGGTGTCACGCCCGATCACCGGGTCGAGCTTTCCGTCGCGCGCCGCGGCGGTCAGGTCGACGCCGTACTTCTCGAGCGTCTGGTAGGTGCCTTCGGGCTCCGGTGAGGTGACCCGCGCCGAGCCGCGCACCGCAGTGAAGGCGTCCTGGAGCGCCGAGGCAGCGGGAAGCAGGTCGCTGACCGGCGTGCCGCCGTCCTTAGCCAGGCCGACGATGAGGTGCTCGGTCGAGACGTATTCGTCGCCGAGCGATTTCGCGAGCTCCGACGCGGCATTGACGACCGCGATCGCGGAGCGCGACAGACCCGGGGCGGCGACCGTCGCGCCGGTTGCCGACGGCAGCCGATCGAGGGCCTCCTTCGCAGCGAGCGCGACCTTGTTGGGGTCGCCGCCAGCCGCCTCGATCAACGGTCGAGGCACGCCATCAGTCGGCGCGAGCAGACCGACGAGCAGATGCACCGGCTCGACGTGGGGATGACCCGCCGCCGCAGCCGTCTGCACTGCCGCGGCCAGGGCCTCCTGGCTTCGGGTGGTCAGTCGGTAACTATCCATGTCACTCGGTCCTTCGGGAAACGATCATGAGACAGGCAGCGCGACACCCGCGCGTATCTGCGGTCAGCCTCATGATCGTTTTGGGTGGTTGGGATTCCAGACGACGACGGCGCCCTGGTCGACCGGGACCAGATCACGTCGATATGACTGGTGTACGGCGCGCTCCCGGCGCGCCATCTCGTGGTGCATGGCATCGAGGTCGGCGAGCACCTCGGACAGCCGGGCCTGCAGCGCGGACACATGTGCCTCGAGCTCGAGGATGCGTTTCACGCCGGCGAGGTTGACGCCTTCGTCCTGCGAGAGCCGCTGCACCTCTCGCAACATCGCGATATCGCGCGCCGAGTAGCGGCGACCGCGACCGCTGGTGCGCCCGGGCGAGACCAAGCCGATCCGGTCGTACTGCCGCAAGGTCTGCGGGTGCATCCCGGCGAGCGTTGCGGCGACCGAGATGACAAAGACCGGCGCATCCTCGGCAACCCCCGCCGACATCGGGTCCGTGAAGTTGTCGGTCACGACTGCTCACCACCACTTGATCCGGTCATTGCCCCGAGATGCGCGCGCGGATCGTCGGGCTGCGCCGCGGCATACGCCTCGAGGGCGGACTTCGCCTCGTCGGTGAGCTTGTGCGGTACGGCGACCTCGACTGTGACGAGGAGGTCACCGCGGGTGCCGTCGCGACGGGTGACCCCCTTGCCGCGAACCCGCAACACCCGACCGTTCGCAGTGCCGGGCGGGATCTTCACCGAGACCACGCCGCCGTCAAGGGTCGGCACCTTCACCGTCGCACCGAGCACCGCCTCAGGGAAGGTGACCGGAAGCGAGAGGGTGAGGTTGTCGGCCTTGCGCCCGAAGATGTCGTGCTTGCTGACGTGGACCGTGACGAACAGGTCACCCGGCGGCCCACCTCGCTCGCCGGCCTCGCCCTTGCCCTTGAGCCGGATCCGCTGACCGTCGGCCACCCCCGCCGGGATGCGCGCCCGCAAGGTGCGGGTGGTGATCGCCTGGCCGGTCCCGCTGCACGTGGCGCACGGGTCGTCGACCAGCAAGCCGCGGCCACGGCAGTTGCGACACGGCTCGGCGAAGGCGAACCCGCCTTGCGGGCTGGTCGACATTCCGGTGCCTGAGCACTGCGGACACACCCGGGTCGCCGTACCTGGTTTCGCGCCGCTTCCGGCGCAGGTGGGACAGACGTGCGGTCCGGAGATCGACAGCGGCAGGGTGAGCCCGGCGGCTGCGTCGTTGAACGAGACGGTCACCTCGGCATCGACGTCGGCGCCACGTCGGGGCGCGGTCGTCGTACCGCCACGGCGGCCACCGCCGAACAGGCCGCCGAACAGGTCACCGAGACCACCCCCGCCACCGGCGCCGCCGAACAGGTCACCAATGTCGAAGGTGACGTTGCCGCCGCCGGGACCGCCGTAGCCGCCGCCCGGCGGCATCCGGAAGCCGCCGGAGCCGAACAGCGCCCGGGCCTCGTCGTACTCCTTGCGCTTGGTCGCATCCGAGAGCACGTCGTAGGCCTCGGAGACCGCTTTGAACTTCTCCTCCGCGGCACTGTCACCGGAGTTCGCGTCCGGGTGGTATTTGCGGGCCAGCTTGCGGTACGCCTTCTTGATGTCGGCGGCTGGCGCGTCCTTGGGGACACCGAGGGCCGCGTAGTAGTCCTTCTCGACGTAGTCGCGCGCGCTCATCGGCGTCCCTCCTTCCTCACTGTCTCAGTCGTGACGTCATTCGCTGGGTACGTCGTCGGGCTCCTGGTCGGTCGCATCGGCGGTCTGCCCGGCCGCGGCCGGCTCGGGCTCCACGACGGCGACCCGCGCCGGTCGCAGCACCCGCTCACCCACCCGGTAGCCCGGCTGGAAGACCTCGGAGCACACCGGCTCGCAGACCTCTGCCGAGTAGCCGTGGGTCAGTGCCTCGTGCACGGTCGGATCGAACGGCTCACCCGCGTCGCCGAACCGGGACAGCCCGAGCTTCGCCAGCGTGTTGTCCAGCCCGTCGGCGACCAGCGCGAACCCGCCGGTGACCTCGCCGTGCGCTCGGGCCCGGTCGAGGTCGTCGAGCACCGGCAGCAGGCCGATGATCACCGACGCCAGTGCCGCCTCGCCGACCGCTTCGCGGTCGCGCTCGACCCGGCGCCGGTAGTTGGCGTACTCGGCCTGCAGTCGCTGCAGGTCAGCGGTCCGCTCGGCGAGCTCCGCGGACACCTCCTCGCCGCCCCCGGCTTCCGGAACGTCAGTCCCGGGAGCCGGGCTTGCAGCAGCGGAGAAGTCCGGCACTCCCTCACGTCGCTCGCCGGTCGCCGGATCGAAGCGCCGCTTGTCGCGAACGACCGGTCTGTCCTCGCCGAGGTCGGGGCGCTCCGTCACGACTCGC
Source organism: Frankiales bacterium (assembly GCA_025980465.1). Classification (GTDB taxonomy): domain Bacteria; phylum Actinomycetota; class Actinomycetes; order JAFAQI01; family JAFAQI01; genus JAICXJ01. Next base: position 104,434 of record JAICXJ010000006.1, read on the forward strand.
CCCCGTCAGCGGCCGGGCCCTCCTCGACAATCTCGGCGTCGACGACGTCGTCATCAGTGCCGTCCGACGCGCCACCGCTCGCCGCCCCGCCGGCCGCAGTTGCGGCATCGGCGTTGGCGTAGATCGCCTGGCCCATCTTCTGACTGACCGTCGCGAGGTTCTCGCTGGTCCGCTTGATGGCGTCAAGGTCGTCGGCCTCGAGAGCTGTTTTGACCTCGGAGATCGCCGTCGTGACCTCGTTCTTCACGTCGTCCGGCAACTTCTCGCCGTTGTCAGCGATGAACTTCTCGGTCGAGTAGACCAGCCCGTCCGCCTGGTTGCGGATCTCGGCTGACTCCCGGCGCTTGCGGTCCTCCTCGGCGTACTGCTCTGCCTCACGCATCATCCGGTCGATGTCGTCCTTCGGCAGCGCCGAGCCGCCGGTGATCGTCATCGACTGCTCCTTGCCGGTGCCGAGGTCCTTCGCGCTGACGTGAACGATGCCGTTGGCGTCGATGTCGAAGGTGACCTCGATCTGCGGCATGCCGCGAGGCGCGGGCGGCAGCCCGGTCAGCTCGAAGTTGCCGAGCGACTTGTTGTACGCCGCGATCTCGCGCTCGCCCTGAAAAACCTGGATCAGCACCGACGGCTGGTTGTCATCGGCGGTGGTGAAGGTCTCGCTGCGCTTGGTCGGGATCGTCGTGTTGCGCTCGATGAGCTTGGTCATGATCCCGCCCTTGGTCTCGATGCCGAGCGAGAGCGGCGTCACGTCGAGCAGCAGGACGTCCTTGACCTCGCCCTTGAGGACGCCGGCCTGCAGCGCAGCACCGACAGCGACGACCTCGTCCGGGTTGACACCCTTGTTGGGCTCGCGGCCGCCGGTCAGCTCCTTCACGACATCGACGACGGCCGGCATCCGGGTCGAGCCACCGACGAGCACCACGTGGTGGATGTCGGAGACATCGATGCCGGCGTCACGGATCGCTTGCTGGAACGGGCCTTTGGTCCGGTCGAGCAACTCTGCGGTCATCCGCTGGAAGTCGGCGCGGGTGAGCTTCTCGTCGAGGTGCAGCGGTCCGGCATCGCTCGCGGTGATGTAGGGCAGGTTGATCGTTGTGTCCGAGGAGCTCGACAGCTCGATCTTCGCCTTCTCCGCAGCCTCACGCAGCCGCTGCATCGCCATCTTGTCCTTGGACAGGTCGATGTTGTGGCCCGCCTTGAACCGCTCAACGAGCCACTCGACGATCTTGTCGTCCCAGTCATCGCCGCCGAGGTGGTTGTCGCCGCTGGTCGCCTTGACCTCGATGACACCGTCACCGATCTCCAGCAGCGAGACGTCAAAGGTGCCGCCGCCCAGGTCGAAGACGAGAATCGTCTGGTCGGCTTCTTTGTCCAGGCCATAGGCGAGGGCAGCCGCGGTCGGCTCGTTGATGATCCGCAGCACGTTCAGGCCCGCGATCTGGCCGGCCTCCTTGGTGGCCTGGCGCTGGGCGTCGGAGAAGTACGCCGGCACGGTGATCACGGCGTCGCTGACCGGCTCGCCGAGGTAGGCCTCCGCGTCCCGCTTCAGCTTCTGCAGGATGAACGCCGAGATCTGCTGCGGCGTCTGGCTCTTGCCGTCGATGTCGATGGTCCAGTCGGTGCCCATGTGGCGCTTGACCGACCGGATGGTGCGGTCGGGGTTGGTGACCGCTTGCCGCTTGGCCACCTCGCCAACCAGCACCTCGCCGTTCTTGGCGAAGGCCACGACGCTGGGTGTGGTGCGCGACCCCTCCGCGTTGGCGATGACGTTGGGCTCTCCGCCCTCGAGCACGGTGACGACGCTGTTGGTCGTCCCGAGGTCGATGCCGACCGCTCGTCCCATGGTGATGTGCCTTTCGCTCTCATAGGTCTCCCGCTCAAAGTTGAGCCGGTTTCACTCATGCTAACCGCGGATCGCTCGGCTGTCATTCCCAATTGAGCCAGATCCACTCAATTTTTTTTGCGATGCTCGCTCAACACAACCCCGGATGCTACGGCGTACCGTTCCAGCATGCTCGGGCGGCTTCAGGACCGGCGCGGCGAACCGTCGCTGCGTACCCGCGGGCTGGCGGCCCTGCTCCTGCTCGGGGTGCTGCTGCTCGCCGCCCCCGGCCTGATCGCGCTCCTGCACTGGCTCATCCACCACGTGATCTGAGCGCACCGGCGTCCCGCTCGCCTGTCAGCCAGGGGTTGCTCAAGCGACACCGATGTCCCGTGCGATCCTTCCGGCGTGACGATTCGCCTGATTCTCGGCCTGCTCGTGACCATCGCCGCCGCGGGAATTGCCGGTTACCGGCTGCAGTGGCTCGCCCGGCTGGTCATGTCGGGCGCGCCGATCCCGCCGGAGCGCCGCCCCAACGTCCTCGGTGCGGTCAAGGCCCAGATCACTGACGTCTTCGCCCAGCGCAAGCTGTTCAAGGTCCGGATGGCCGGCACGGCGCACGCCTTGACATTCTGGGGTTTCGTCGTGCTGCTGCTGACGATCATCGAGGCCTACGGCTCGCTGTTCGATCGCGACTTCTTCATCCCGCTGATCGGCAAGAGCCGGGCGCTGGGGCTGATCGAGGACATCTTCGCGGCCGCCGTACTGCTCGGCTTGATCACCTTCACGACGATCCGGCTGGCGCGATCTCCGAAGCGGCTCGAGCGGAAGTCCCGCTTCTACGGCTCACATGTCGACCAGGCCTTCGTCGTACTCGGGATGATCTTCCTGGTCATCGTCACCCTCGTGCTCTACCGGGCCGCACAGCTGTCCAACGGCGTGTTCCCCTACCAGCACGACGGCTGGTACCCGTTCGCGTCGAAGGCCGTGTCCTACATCGTGCCGAACGGGATCGGCTTCGAGTCCGCGTTCATCGTCGCCCAGATCGCGGTCGTGATGGCGTTCGGGGTGTTCTTGCTCTACGGCAAGCACATGCACATCGTCACCGCGCCGCTGAACGTATCGTTGAAGCGGCACCCGAAGGCGCTCGGGGCGCTCGGCACGACACCTGACCTCGAGAAGCTGATGGAGGACGAGAACGCCGTCCTCGGTGTCGGCCAGATCGAGCACCTTCACCAGCAGCAGCTCCTGCAGACGCTGGCGTGCACCGAGTGCGGTCGCTGCCAGGACAAGTGCCCGGCCTGGAACACCGGCAAGCCGCTGAACCCCAAGCTGGTGATCACGGCGCTGCGGGACCAGATGTTCCGCGAGGCCGATCGGCTGATCGGTGCCCAGAAGGCCGGGGCCGGTGCCGAGGACCAAGAACACGAGCCCGCGATGCTCGTCCCGGACGTCATCGACCCGGACGTGCTGTGGTCGTGTACGACGTGCGGCGCCTGTGTCGAGGAGTGTCCGGTCGACATCGAGCACGTCGACGCGATCGTCGACATGCGCCGTTACCAGGTGCTGATGGAGTCGAGCTTCCCGACCGAGGCCGGCACGATGCTGCGCAACATCGAGAACCAGGGCAACCCGTGGGGGCTTCGCGCGGACATGCGGCTGGAGTGGACCGAGGGTCTCGACTTCGAGATCCCGGTGGTCACCGACACGATCCCGGACGACATCGAGTGGCTGTACTGGGTGGGATGCGCCGGCGGTCTCGACGACCGGGCACGGCGCTCGACCCAGGCGATCGCCAAGGTCTTCCACGCCGCCGGGGTGAAGTTCGCGATCCTCGGGCCGCAGGAGGCCTGCACCGGCGACCCGGCCCGGCGGATGGGCAACGAGTACCTGTGGCAGGAGATGGCGAAGGCCAACATCGAGGTGCTCGACGGCGTCGGCACCAAGAAGATCGTCGCGTCGTGCCCGCACTGCTTCAACACCATCGGCAATGAGTACCCGGCGCTCGGTGGCAACTACGAGGTCGTCCACCATTCGCAGCTGCTCGGCCGGCTCGTCGCTGAGGGCACGCTCTCGCCGCAGGACCCGATCGTGACCAAGCTGACCTACCACGACCCGTGCTACCTCGGCCGACACAACGAGGTGTACGACGCGCCCCGCGTCGTACTCGATGCCATCCCGGGCATCGAACGCGTCGAGATGCACCGCCACGGCAAGCGCGGGTTCTGCTGCGGCGCGGGTGGCGCCCGCATGTGGATGGAGGAGCGGATCGGCAAGCGGGTCAACGTCGAACGCACCGAGGAGGCGCTCGGCACCGGAGCCGAGATCATCGCGACGTCCTGCCCCTACTGCCTGATCATGCTCGACGACGCCGTCAACGCGAAGCGCGCCGAGGGCGGCGCCAACGGCGTCACCGTCATCGACATCGCTCAGGTCATCGCCGACTCGATCGGGCTGCGCAAGGTGCCGGCGATGGCAGGGGCGCCCGTCGCCGACGCCGAAGCCGACACCGCGGCGAGCGGGGCCCCCGCGGACACCGGCGGAACGTCGGTCGAGGCGCACCAGCCGGGTAGCGGCGGCACCGAACTGTCGGAGCCGAAGGACCCGAGCGCTCCTCAACCCGCCACGGCGTCGGACAACGAGTCGAACGAGCCGAAAGCGGAGACGCTCCAGCCATCGGAGGCGCCGGCAGTCGACGCCGACCCGGCCGCCACAACCGAGGGCGACCCCGCCTGACGCGGCGGGCTATCCTCGCCTCGGTTCGTCCGGAGCAGCTCCGGCCCGCGGGCGTAGTTCAATGGCAGAACATCAGCTTCCCAAGCTGACAGTGCGGGTTCGATTCCCGTCGCCCGCTCCACGCACAGACCCCTCAAACGATCATGAGGAATGCAGCAAAAATCGGGGCGGTCTGCGCTGCCTTTCTCATGATCGTTTCGGAGGGTAGGTAGG
>JAICXJ010000052.1 GCA_025980465.1 Frankiales bacterium
ACATCGGCAGAGCGGGACCTGGTTCATGATCGCGGCACCGTCGACGAGCCAGCCGATCGCGCCGATGTCGGCCCAATTCGGCGTCGGGTAGTTGAAGATCGAGGAGTACTTCGCCGTCCCGTCGATCAGGGCATCGACCATTTCGTCGCGGCTGATGCCGAGGGTCTCGGCGGCGGCGTAGAGGTACAAGCCGTGCCCGGCCTCGTCCTGGACTTTGGCGAGCAGGATCGCCTTGCGGCGCAGGCTCGGTGCCCGGGTCAGCCAGTTGCCCTCCGGCTGCATGCCGATGATCTCCGAGTGGGCGTGCTGCGAGATCTGACGAAGGAGGGTCTTGCGGTATCCGTCGGGCATCCAGTCGCCCGGTTCGACCTTCTCTTCAGCCGCTACTCGCGCGTCGAATGCCGCCTGCCGGTCCACCTCGTCAATGTAACGCTCAATTGCGCAATCACCAATGAACTGTCACAACGGCCGAGGAGCTCGGTCGAACGCCGAAGCCGCTCTTGTGGATAACTTTCTCTTAGTTTCCAACGCTTTTTTGCTTGATCTCATCAGGCGTCCCTGCTAGCATTCGAACACCAGTTCGAATAGGGGAACATGATGCGGGCAGCACAGCGGGCAGCACAGCGGGCAGCACAGCGGGCGCTGGAGGCGATCATGATCGCGGCGCGAGTCGACCCGCACTCGGTGCCGGACGAGCCGTTGCTGACCGACATCGAAGCAATCTTGGACGCGCGCCGCCGGCTCGATGCCCATCTGGTCTCGATGCTTCAAGTGGCCAACACCCGGGATGTGACGGCCGAGCTGCGAGGTCGGTCGACCAGGTCATGGCTGATCGAGGAGCAGCGGCTCTCGACCGCGGACGCCGCGCGGCTGGTGAAGGTGGCGAAGTGGCTGCCGTTCCGCCCCCAGGTGGCGGACGCGCTCGCGACCGGCGATGTGTCGGTGGATCACGTGGCGCCGATCCTGGCCACGATCGTCAAGCTTCCGGCTGCCGACCGCGACGTCGACGAGAAGATCCTGCTGACCGCCGCGCATGATCTCGACCCTGATGTCATCAAGCAGTTATGTCGCAGGACGCTGGAGGCGTCGTGCGCAACCGAGACCGCCGATGAACGGCGGGAACGAATCTATGGCTCCCGTTACCTGAAGCTCTCGGAGACCTTTGACGGCATGGTCAGGCTCGACGCGATGCTCACCCCGGAGCAAGGCGCGGCCGTCCAGGCAGTCATCGAGCCGCTGGCCCAAAAACTCGGCGCCGAAGACGACCGCAACCCGACGCAGCGCCGCGCCGATGCGCTTCACGCGCTCGCTGAGGCTGCGCTTGGTTTCGACCAGCTGCTCCCCGAGTTCAACGGCGAACGCCCCCATGTCAACGCGATCATGTCCTACGACGGACTCGTGGACCGGTTGCGCGAGCGCGCCGACGCCCCCCCAGCACAAGACGGCGCGTTCACCGTCAACGGGACCACCGTCTCCCCGCAGACCGCCCGGATGCTCGCCTGCGATGCCGAGATCATCCCCGTGGTCATGCGCGGGGAGTCCGAAGTGCTCGACATCGGTCGTGCGAGTCGGATCTGGCCCAAAGCCATCCGCAAGGCGCTCCAGCTCGAAGATCACGGGTGTGGCTGGCCCGGCTGCAAGATGCCGCTGTGGGCGTGCCGCATTCACCACATCCTTTGGTGGAACCGCGACTACGGACCCACGAGCAAGGCCAACGGCGTCCATCTCTGCCCGTTCCACCACTGGCTCATACACAACAAGCCGTGGAAGATCTGGCGCAACCGGGTCGGCCGCATCGAAGTCGCCCGGACGTAGGGCGCCTCAGGCCTTCGGCGGGATCTTCCTCTCGTTGATCGCCTCAACTGCCGACGAGCGCGGCGCGGGAGTCTGACCCGCAGCCTTCTTGTTCTTGTCTTGCTTGGGCTTACGGGCCTCGCGGCCGCCCTTGTTCTTGCTTGCCATTCCTGCCTCCCGGCATGAAGCCTTCCCGAGGCGGCGTTCGTGCGCGGCTCGTACCGCAAGGATGCGCCCGAGCCGGCGGGAAAGCCAGCACAATTCACGCGCCGGTTGTGGGAACAATCGATATCGCACCCGCATCGTGCGGCGATTCGTTCGGAAAGGAATGGCCTTGGCGACATTCTCGCGGCAGCGTGCTGTCACGCTGATCGCAGTGATGGCATTCGTTGCCGGCGCCTGTGGCAGCGCAGCAACTGCTCACCGCTCGCAGCCACCTGTCGTGTCGTCGGACGCCGGTTCGTCGCCGCACATGTCGTCGTCCTCGCTGCGCCCCGCGGCCACGCGCCCGACGAAGATTCTTCTCTTCGTCCTGGAAAACCATGCGCCGTCGCAGGCCCTCGCCTCCATGCCGTACTTGTCGTCGCTGGCGGCCCGCTACGGCAGGACGACGAACTACCACGCGATCACCCATCCGTCGCTGCCCAACTACCTGGCGCTCGCCGGTGGCTCCACGTTCGGCGTCCGCGACGACTCCGAGCCGAGTGCCCATCCGCTGCGCGGCAGATCGGTCTTCGATCAGGCGCTGGCCCGCGGCATGACGGCGAAGGTGTATGCGGAGTCGATGCCGGGTCACTGCGGCCTGGTCTCGACGGCTTCCTATGCGGTCAAGCACAACCCGTGGCCGTATTTCGCCGGTCCGACTGAGCGGGCCAACTGCCGTCACCACGACGTGCCGATGGGCACACCGGCCGCAGGCGCGCTCGCTCATGACAGCGCTACCGGCAGGCTCCCGCGGGTCGGGCTGGCAGTTCCGAACATCTGCGATGACGCGCACGACTGCTCACTCGCGACAGCCGACAGCTGGCTTCATCGGTGGCTGCCGAAGATCAAGTCCGGCCCGGACTACCGGTCCGGACGGCTCGCGATAGTGATCACCTTTGACGAGAACGACGGCGTCGTACCAAACACGGTGTTGACCGTGGTGGTCTCGCCGCGCACCCATCACGTGAAGTCGACGGCGTCGTACTCGCATTACTCCTGGCTGCGCTGCGCCGACAGGATGCTCGGCCTGCCGCTGTTGAGGCAGGCCGCAGCGGCCCGCTCGCTGTGCCCTGCCTTCAATCTCTAGCTCGCTAGCAACCGACCAACGGCAGCACCCGGGGAGCTACCTCGGTGGCGAGGACGATCACGGTCGACGCGCGGCTGACGTCGGGGTGTGCGACCACGACGTCGATCACTCGCTGCAGGTCCGAGTTCGAACGGGCGACCAGCCGGACCATCATGTCGGCGCCCCCCGTGATGGTGTGGGCCTCGAGCACCTCGGGGATCGTCCGCAGGTGGGCCGCGACGCCGTCGTGGCCGAGACCTTGCGCGATCTCCAACGTGGCGAACGCCGAGACCGGGAAGCCGAGTGCCGCCGGGTCGAGCGAGGGTGCCCATCCGGTGATGACGCCCTCCCGCTCCAGCCGGTCGAGCCGGGCCTGGACGGTGCCGCGGGCGATGCTGAGTCGGCGGGAGGCACCGAGCACGCCGATGCGTGGCTCGCTGGCAAAAAGCAGCATGATCTGCTGGTCGAGCGCATCGAGGCTGTACATATTGCTCAGTATGTCGCACAAGCCTTGTACGACGCGCCCAGAGCGGTGAGTCTCGACCCATGACGATGACCGCCTCCTCGCCTGATGCTGTGCACGTCGATGAGGAGTTTCCGGTGGAGGCGATCGACTACGTGCGCTTCGCCGTCGGCAACGCGAAGCAGGCGGCGCACTATTACATCTCCGCGTTCGGCATGAGGTTGGTTGGCTATCGCGGCCCCGAGACCGGCCATCGTGACGCCGCCGACTACGTCCTCGAAGCGGGCGCTGCGCGGTTCGCGATCAGCGGCATCGTGCGCCCCGGCACAGCGATCGCTGAGCACGTCGCGCGGCACGGCGACGGCGTGATCGACGTCGCGATCCGGGTGCCTGACGCGGCGCGTGCCTACCAGCTCGCGGTCGCTCGTGGCGCGACCGGCTTACAAGAGCCGACCGCCGAGGAAGACGAGTACGGCAAGGTCGTCACTTCCGCGATTGCGACGTACGGCGAGACGCGGCACACCTTCGTGCAGCGGCGGGACTACAGCGGACCGTTCCTGCCCGGCTACTTCACGCCGTCCGCCCAGCCTCCGCTGGCCGCCACCCTGCACTTCACCGCGATCGATCACGTTGTTGGCAACGTCGAGCTCGGTCACATGGACGAGTGGGTGGAGTACTACCACCGCATCCTCGGTTTCACCAACATGAAGGAGTTCGTCGGCGACGACATCGCGACCGAGTACTCGGCGCTGATGAGCAAGGTCGTCGCCGACGGGACTCGTACTGTCAAGTTCCCCCTCAACGAGCCGGCGTTGGGCAAAAAGAAGAGTCAGATCGACGAGTACCTCGAGTTCTACGGGGGACCAGGCGTCCAGCACATCGCGCTCGCGACCGCCGACATTGTCGCCGCGGTGGCAGCGATGTCGGCGGCCGGCGTCGAGTTCCTCGAGACGCCGGACTCCTACTACGACGAGCTGGGCAACTGGGTCGGTGAGACGCGAGTGCCGATCAATCTGCTGCGGCAGCACCGGATCTTGGCCGACCGTGACGAGGACGGCTACCTGCTGCAGATCTTCACCAAACCGGTTCAGGACCGCCCGACGGTCTTCTTCGAGCTGATCGAGCGACATGGCTCCCTCGGCTTCGGCAAAGGCAACTTCAAGGCGCTGTTCGAGGCGATCGAGCGAGAGCAGGCACGCCGAGGCAATCTCTAGGGGATAGGGCAGGCTGTACGCCGTGACCGTGAAGCTGCGGGCTGCGATGGCCGGCCTGCCGTCGTACGTCGCCGGTCGCAAGTCACCCGGCGCCGTCGTGCTGGCGAGCAACGAGTCACCTTTCGGGTTGCTGCCCGCGGTCGAGGCGGTGATCAACGACCTCACCGCCGGCGTGAGCCGCTACCCCGACATGACCTCGACCCGACTCGTCGAGGCGATCGCGGAGCATCACGCTGTCGCCCCCGACCGGATCGGCGTCGGCGCCGGCAGTGTCGAGGTCGTGGGCCAGGTCGCCGCCGCGGTCGTCGATGCCGGTGACGAGGTCGTGTTCGGCTGGCGGGCGTTCGAGGCGTATCCGATCATCACGACAGTGGTCGGCGGCACGGCCGTCATGGTGCCGCTGCGCGACCACGTCCACGACGTCGAGGCGATGGCCGCCGCGATCACCGGCCGGACGCGACTGGTGCTGATCTGCAACCCCAACAACCCCACGGGAACTGCGATTGGGCCGACCGAGCTCGCCCAGCTGCTCAACGCGGTGCCTGACGACGTCACCGTCGTCATCGATGAGGCCTACCACCATTACGCCGATCCGGAACTGGTGCCGGACGCGCTCGAGCGGTACGGCGACCGCGACAACGTCGTCGTCACGCGCACCTTCTCCAAGGCATTCGCGCTCGCCGGGCTCCGCGTCGGCTACTGCATCGGGGCGCCGAATCTGGTCGCGGCAGTTCGCAAGACCCAGGTGCCGTTCAGCGTCAGCGGTCTCGCTCAGGACTGCGCGATCGCGGCGCTCGGCGAGGAGAAGGAGGTGCGTCGACGGGCTGGCCTCACCATCGCCGAACGCCGGCGCGTGACCACCGCGCTGACCGACGCCGGGTACGACGTACCGCCGTCACAAGCCAACTTCGTCTGGCTGCCGATCGGTGACGAGGCCGCCGACTTCGCCGAGCACTGCAGCGCTGGCGGTGTGATCGTCCGGCCGTTCGCGGGCGACGGGGTGCGGGTCACCATCGGGCTTCCCGAGGAGAACGACCGCTTTCTCGAACTCGCCTCGGCCTGGGCCGCCTCGCACCGGGCCTGAGATCCCAGCTGATGCGGATCCGCTCCGACGGGGTGGTGGCGACTGCCGTCACGGTGCTGTCGTTGCTCGTGCTCTTCACACTTCCGGCGCCGCTGGTATCCGGTGTGCCGGCGGCGGCGAGCGTCATCGAAGCCATCGTGGGCGTGGCGCTGATCGGCTTGATAGCGCGGGTCTTGACCGTCGGCCTGCACCTCGAGCCCGAGGCCGTAATCGTTCGCGAGGTCCTCCGCACCGATCGGATGGGTCGCGCCGAGGTTCTCGGTCTTGCCATCGAGCCGCTGCTCGGCGGTCGGCTGCACCGGCTCGTCGTCGTGTGCGCAAACGGCCGGATCGTGCCGTCGAGCTGGACGTTGGCTCGCCCGACCAATCTGAACTGGCTGAACCAGGCGAGTTGGGCCGCTCAGGGATTCGGACCCACCCAGCCGCGGGTCGAGGGGGCACTCGCCTCCCTCGACCGGCTGAAATCAGCCGGACCGTTGCCGGTAGCGAGCCGCGACCCCGGCCTCACTCCGGCGACGGTGTCACCGGTCACGGCGGGTGAGCAGTCGCGGTGGCTCGGCTGGGAGACGATCTTCATCGTCGCGGCATTCGCGTTGCCCGGCATCGCCGGTGCTCTCGGTCTGCTGATCAAACGCATCGTCACCGGCAACGGGCTGAACGAGTTTGCGCTACCGATCAAGCACCATCCTGGTGCGAGCGTCGTCATCCTGATCACGAGCTATGCGACGACCGCACTCGTCGTACCGATCGCCCTGCTGCTGCTCGCCCGCACCGGGCAGCGGCCGGTGGCCCTCGGACTGCAGACCGGTCATTGGCGCCGGGATTTCGCCGGCGGGGTCGGGTTACTCGCCGGAGTGTGGATTGCGAACCTCGCCACGGTGGTGCCGCTGTTCGCATTGCTCGGCAACAGCCTGACCAATCCGCAGTCGAACAGCCACGTGCCCGCCTACTTCATCGTCTACGGACTGTCCGTCGCCATCACGACGGCGATCAACGAAGAAGTCGTCGTGAACGGTTACTTCATGACCCGGCTGTCACAGCTCGGCTACACGCCTCGCGTCGCTCTCGCCATAAGCCTCGCGGTGCGGACGTCGTACCACGTCTACTACGGCCTCGGATTCCTGGCGACAGTGCCGTTCGGGTACGTCGTCACCCGTTCATTCCAGAAGCGACGCCGGTTGGCGGGCCCGATCCTGGCCCACTTCCTGTACGACGCAATCTTGCTCACCGTGGCGGTATTGACGTCTTAGCCCTCGAGCGCCGTCAGGAGTCGGGCGGGATGCGCTGACACGCTCAGGTAGACCTGGTCACCGACTTCCAGGGCGAGCTCGTGGATGTGGTTGCGAGTCAGCTGGACCGTCACCGGGTCTGCGCCCGGGCCAGGGTCCGCGACCAGCCGGGTCTCGAAGCCGAGCGAGACCAGCCGCTCGATCCTCGCCGGATGCCCGGCCGACCCGGCAGTGCGCGACACGTGGATGTCGTGAGGGCGCACCAGATTCCCGCCCAGGGTTGTCACCGGCCCGAGAAAGCCCATGACGAAGTCGTTCACCGGCCTGTCGTAGAGCGTGTCGGGAGTGCCCGACTGCTCCACCCGTCCCTCATTGATGACGATGATCTGATCCGAGATCTCCATCGCCTCCTCCTGATCGTGGGTGACGAAGATCGTCGTGGTGTTGACCTCATCGTGCAGCCGGCGGAGCCACTCGCGGAGTTCCTGGCGGACCTTGACGTCGAGCGCGCCGAACGGTTCGTCGAGGAGGAGAAGAGCCGGCTCGACGGCGAGGGCACGGGCCAGCGCCATTCGTTGCCGCTGACCGCCGGAAAGTTCGGCCGGATAGCGCGGCGCGAGACCCGATAGGTGCACCAGGTCGAGCAACTCGCCGACTCGTGCCTTGATCTTGCCCTTGGGGGCCTTGGCGACCTTCAGGCCGAATGCGACGTTGTCCCAGACCGTCATGTGTGTGAATGCGGCGTAGTGCTGGAAGACGAACCCGATGCCGCGATTCCGCGCGGCGACATTCGTGACGTCGGACCCGTCGATCAGGACGGTGCCGCGGTCGGCCTCCTCGAGCCCCGCGATGATGCGCAACAACGTCGACTTGCCGCCGCCGCTCGGTCCCAGGACGGCCGTGAGCTGACCGGATTCCATGTCGACCGAGACGTTGCGCAGAGCGTGGAAGTCGCCGAAGGACTTGCTGAGGTTCCTGACCTGAATGCTCACGTCTGCCTCCGGCGACGGCTCGCGAACGCGGTCATGCCGACCAAGATGATCAGCGACAAGAGGGCGAGCAGCAGCCCGGCGCTGTACGCCGCGGTCGGATCGAGTTGATTGACGCGGTTGTCGACGTAGAGCGGAAGAGTCAGGCCTTGCCCGACGAAGCCACTCGAGACGAGGTTGACGGCGCCGTACTCACCGAGCGCGCGGGCGACGGTGAGGATCGTCCCGTACACGACCGCCCAGCGGATGGCGGGGAGGGTCACCCGGAAGAAGCCCTGCAGCGCCGATGCGCCAAGCACCTGCGCGGCTTGCTCCTGCTCAGTGCCGATCTCCTCGAGGACCGGCACGACCTCGCGCACCACGAACGGCAGGCTCACGAACACCGTGGCGATGACCATCGCCTTCCACGTGAACAGCACCGGGATGTTGTGGGCGAAAAGGTACGTTCCGATCCAGCCGGTGCGGCCGTAGAGCACGAACACCGACAACCCGATGATGACCGGCGACATCGCGAACGGCATGTTGATCACGGCGTTGACGAGCCACGGCAGCGGCATCTTCCGCCGCGCCAGGAACCAGCCGGTTGCCACGCCGAAGATGACGTTGATCGGCACCGCGATCGCGGTGATCAACAGTGACAGCTCGAGCGCGTTGACGGCCGCGTGGCTCGACAGCGCGTCCCACACCGGCGACAGCCCGTGGGCGAAGGTGCGGTAGGCGATCACGAACACCGGTACGGCGAGCAGCATCACCAGATAGCCCAGTACGGCGTAGCGCAGCACGTACTTACGCATGACGTGACCACCGCCTGGTTACCAGGGCGAGGACGAGCAAGACCAGCAACGCCATCACGATCAACGCCAGGCCGACCGCCGCGGCTGCCTGCGGGGCACCGTTCTCGACCAGGTTGGCGATGACCTGTGAGCCGATCTCGGTGTGGGGGATGTTGCCGCCGATGAGCACGACCGAGCCGTACTCGCCAAGTGCGCGGGCGAACGCCAGTGCAGCGCCCGTGAGGGTCGCCGGCAGGATCGCCGGCAGGATGATCCGCCGGAAGATTGTCAACGGCTTGGCGCCGAGGCAGGCGGCGGCGTCCTCGACGTCGAGTTCGAGGCTGAGCAGGACCGGCTGAACCGCGCGGGTGACGAACGGCAACGTGACGAAGAGCAGCGCGAACAGCACGCCCACCCGGGTCGCCGCGACGTTCACCCCGATCGGGCTGCCGGGCCCGTAGAGCGTCAGGAGGACAAGACCGGCGACGATCGTGGGTAGCGCGAACGGCAGATCGATCAGCGAGTTGACGATCCGCTTACCCGGGAAGTCGTCACGGACCAGCACCCAGGCGAGGGCGACGCCGGTAATCGCATTCAGAACGGCGATGGCGAGCGCGATGAAGAAGGTGAACTCGAGAACCGAGCGGGTGTGCGGGTCGTGCCACACGAACGACCAGGCGTTGACATTGGCCGACTTGCTGATGAGTGCAGCGACGGGCAGGCCGACCAGTAGCGACAGGTAGAGCACGGACAGGCCAGGACCGATTCCGGCAGACACCGGACGCCGCAGCGGCGCCCCTCGTCGTCGAAGCAGGGTGCCGCCAATGGCGACGTCAGCCACTGACACCTCGGCCAAGAGCGTCTTCGATCTTCGTGATCGAGCCGTTCGTCGGGTCGAAGAACTTGGTGTTGACCGCGCTCCACCCGCCGAGCGAGGCGATCGTGAACAGCCCGGGCGGGGTCGGGAACTGCTTGCTGTCCAGGTCCGCCTTCACCACCGGTCGGTAGCCCTCACTTGCGAACATCCGTTGACCGGCGTTGCTGTAGAGGAACGTGACGAAATTCTGGTCAAGCGTCGAGTTCGAGGCGTGAGTGGTGACCGCGATCGGGTTCTCGATCAGGATCGTGTCCGGGGGAGTGACGTAGTCGACCTGGTCACCGGCCTGCTGCGCCTCGATCGCCTCGTTCTCGTACCCGATGAGCACGTTGCCCGTCCCGCCCACGAATGCTGCCGTCGCATCCGAGCCGCTCGACGGCTGCGACACGGTGTGTTGCAGGAGCGTTTTGACGAATGTGAGCGCCTGAGTCGGAGTCTTGCCTTCCTTCAGCTCCGCGCCGTACGCGGCGATCAGGTTCCAGCACGCACTACCTGAGCTGAGCGGGTTCGGCGTGACCACCTTCACGCCGGGCTTGATGAGGTCGTCCCACGTCCGAATGTGCAGCGGGTTGCCCTTGCGCACGATCAGTACGGCGACGGAGTCGGTGACGATGCCGTGGTAGGTGTTGGAGCTCCAGGTCGATGGCACCAGCCCGGCGCTGACCAGCTTGTCCATGTCGGAGGATCGGGAGAACTCGACGATGTCCGCTGGAGCGCCGGCGAGAACCTTGTCGCGCTGGGTGCCGGACGCGCCGTAGGAGCCGTTCAGGTTCGCGCCTGCGCCGGCTGCGGTCTGCTTGAACGCGGGGAACAGCTTGTCGTACGCCTTCTGGGGCGTTGAGAAGGCGACGAGCTTGATGCTCTTGCTACCGCCGCCGGCCGGATCACCGGCTGCCCCGGTGGACGAGCTGCTGCACGCTGCCGACATGGCCAGCGCCGTAAGTGCCCCGATACCGGCAGCGACCTTCTTGTTGTTCCTCACCTGCGACGCCCCTCCAGGGTCAAGTAGTCCAAGTGCGACGAACCGAGTTAATAAACACGACTAAAATAATCAAGAATATCGAATGAGTCAACACACACGCGCGAGACGCCGGAGCTAGCTAGCGAGCGGGCGGTTGGTTACGGGCGGGAGTAGCGCAGGTACAACAACCCATTGCGCTGCAGCAGGTGCCGCAGGCCGAGCCGAATCGGTGCGATACGCAGCGAGGCCGGCTGCAGCGTGGTCGGCTGCGAGCCGGCGAGGTACGGCGCGATGGTCACGCAGATGTCGTCGACGAGATCGGCCTCGACCAGGCTGGCCAACAGGTACGGGCCGCCCTCGCACAGCACCCGGGTGAGTCCTTGGGAGCGAAGTGCTGCGAGGGTCGCTTCCATGTCGACGGTGGCATCACCGGCGACGACGACGTCACCGAGCTCGGCGAGCTCGGGGTGTGCGCTGGCCGCCTGCGTGGTGGTCACGATCAGCGGTCGGGGACCGTCGCCGGTGAAGATCCGGAGCTCGGCGGGAAGTGCCCCTCGTCCGGTGACCACGGCGAGCCGCGGCAGTCCGACGTACCCGTGCCGCTCACGATGCGCCAGCTGCTCCTCGCTCAGCCGCACCGGTCCGTAGTTCTCCGCGCTGACAGTGCCCGACCCCACCAGCACCACGTCGGCGTACATCCGTAGGTGGGCCAGCAGCATCTGGTCGGCCGGGTCGGTGATCGCTCGGGTCCGGCCGTTGAAGGCGGCTGCACCATCCGGTGTGAAGATCATGTTGGCGCGCACGCCCGACGGCGGTTCGCCGTAGAAGCGTTGCAGCTCGTCGTGCGTCTCCGGCAGGAGCGTCAGGTCGGCGAGGTCGGTCATGGCTTTAGCCTGCCCCACGACGTAATCGGGCAGCCGGTGAGTCGCGCAACGCGGAGTCGAGTGCCGTTTCGACGACCGGAGAGTCGAGACGATGGTGGGCCGCGACTAACGCGCTAACTGGGCTGCCTGCGCGGCGGCGCCGATCACGACGAGTGCGATCAGGAGCCGACGGCCACCGGTACTCGGACGCGGTGGCACCAGCTCCGGCCGTGACGGCAGCGGTGCTTCCGGCTTCTCCAGATCGGAGACGAACAAGGCGGTCGGGTAGGCCGACGTCAGCAGGAACAGGTACGCGGTTACCCGCGTCTGGTAGCGAGTCGCTGCTGAGGCGGCGTCGAAGACCGGCTCGGGTGACCTCCCCAGGACCAGCAGGATCAGCCAGAACGGGAACAGCAGCGCGGTCAGGCCGGAGTTGACGACTCCGTTCACGATGTACGCCGGCACGATCAGGATGAGCCGGAAGACGACCGCGGCGCGGTTGAGCCGCTCCGGACCGGGATAGCGGATGGCGACGGGATAGGGATCGCCGGAGGACACCGAGGGCCAACGGTCGGTCAGTAAGGCCAGATATGAAGCGGCGCGAAGGACGTAGGCCGTGACGTAGCCGAGGAAGTTGTAGAGGCCGACCGGCACGCGGGCAGTGAACACAGCGGCGAACCAGGCCACCACAGCGACGACCAGGCCCGCGATGGACAGGAAGAGGCTGATGAGGATGGTCGGAATCGCGAGGATCAGCCGGAATCCGACCGACAGCCGGGAGATGCGGCGCGTCACTTCCCGGTCGAACAGCACGACCGGCACGAGCGGGCCACCCCACGGACCGGTCGTGGGGCTGCTTGGTGGCAGCGGATAGAACGGTGGCAGCGCGGCGGGGTACGACGGCGCCGCCGGCGGGGGATGGCTCGGCGGTGGCGGCTCTGGCGTCGTCGTGGCGGCTGGTTGCATCCGGCGGCCGCACGACGGGCACATCACGCGATCCGTTGCAATCGCGCCGCAGTGCTGGCAGGTGATCTGCATGGTCCCCTCGTCCGCCGGCGATCGAGCGAGCCTAGCGACGCGCCGAGAATTGCCACGGCATGGCCGTGGCCGCGTGCTTCAGTGGGGCCATGGCAGCGCCGGCGTCAGCCGTTGCCCGTTCCCGCGCGCTCGTCGTCATCTGCGCCATTCTGGCGTTGACCTTCCTCGACACCACGGTCGTCAGCGTCGCGCTCGGCAGTGTGCAGACATCGCTGCATGCCGGTGTCACCCAGCTGCAGTGGGTGGTCGATGCATACGCACTGACCTTCGCGAGTCTGATGCTCACCGGCGGCACGCTTGGCGATCGGTTCGGCCGGCGCCGGCTTATGGTTGCCGGGCTTGCGCTGTTCGGGTTGGCGTCGTTGGGTGGTGCGCTCGCTCAGTCAAGTGACCAGCTGATCGCCGCCCGCGCCGTCATGGGGATAGGCGCGGCGGCCTCGGAGCCAGGCACGCTCTCCGTCCTGCGCCACGTCTTCACCGAGCGCCGGTCCCGCGCCCGAGCCCTCGGAGTGTGGGCAGGCGTGTCGTGCCTGGGGCTCGCCCTCGGTCCGGTCATCGGCGGCCTACTCGTCGGTGTATGGGACTGGCGCGCGGTGTTCTGGTTCAACGTCGCGCTCGCTGCACCGCTCGTCGCTCTCGCCTACCGGATGGTGCCGGAGAGCGCTGACCCGGATGACGCGAAGGTTGACGTCCCCGGCCAGATCCTCGCGGTGATCACGGTCGCATCGGTTGTGATAGCCGTGATCCAGGGCGAGACAATCGGCTACGGCGATGCCGAAGTCGTGGCCCTTCTGATCCTCGGCACGATCGCCGCGGTGTTGTTCATCGCGATCGAACGACGGGTCGGGGTCCCGATGCTCGATCTGCGGTACTTCCGCATGCCGCTCTACAACGTGTCGTTGGCGATGGCGTTCGCGACGTACTTCGGCACGTTCTCGATCTTCTTCTTCACTGCGTTGTATCTGCAGGAGGTGGTGGGCTACTCGGGCTACCGGCTCGCCGGCCTGTTCGGGCCGATGGCGGTGACGATGGTGCTCGGCGCCGGTATCGCCGCCTGGCTGCTGTCACGCACCGGCGAGGCGCTGCGGGGCCGCTGGGTGATGGCTTCCGGCGGCGCGATCGCCGCGATCGGGATCCTGGTGAGCGAGCCGTCCATCAACCTGCATCCGGCGTTCGCCGCTCTGACCCTCACCCTTGCCCTGACCGGGTTGGGAGTCGGGCTCGCAATCGTGCCGGTGACGGCGACTGTGCTCGAGATCATCCCGGCGCAGCATTCCGGGATGGCGGCCTCGACCACGAACGCGGCACGGCAGCTCGGAGTGGTCTTCGGCGTGGCGGTCCTCGGCGCCCTGGTCAACGCCCACCTCACGAGCGATCTCACCTCGCGGCTGAGGCATCTCGGCGTCCCCGCCACGTTCCAGTCGCTCGTGATCAACGCCGTCGAGCAGGGCGGTGTGCCGAGTGGCGGTCACGCCCCAAGTGGGGCCGCCGCGTCGTTCGGATCGATCGTCAACAAGGTGATCTCCGCGGCCTACGGCGCGTTCCACGACGGCCTCGTCGATGCGCTGATCACCTCCGCAGTGCTCATCTTCATCGCCGTGGCGTTCGCCCTCGGCGCTCCGTCAGGAGCCGCTACCCGCCGCCACTGAGAGTCCCGGTGCTATCCCCCAGCCAGCATGGGCTCGGTTGACTGCTGCCGCTCTAGTGCCCTCGCGGTCGGCGGGCAGTGGAGTCATAGTGTTCAGTGGCTAGCACCGGAGGCGACGATGAGCAGCGCAGCGACTGACAGATATGACGATGGTCGGATCGTCTGTGATGACGAGGGCCTGCTCATCCGCCGCTACTACCCCTGGGGTGCGAAGCGCGTTCCGTATTCATCGATCCGCCAGGTTGACCGCCTGTCGCTGACCGGCGGGAACGCGGTGCGCCGGTGGCGGATCTGGGGCAGCGGTGACTTCGTGCACTGGTGGAACCTCGATCCGGCCCGCCCGCGCAAGCGCGTGGCGCTGGTGCTCGAGGTCGGCCAGCGGGTCCTTCCCACGATCACGCCCGATGAGCCCGACGAGGTCGAGCGCATCATCCGCGAGCACGCCAACTTCTAACTAGGGCGTGTCCGGCCCCCCGTTTTTCGGTCCAGTTCGCTTGAGAGCATCCGTTCAAGTGAGAGGACCGGTGTGAGTTCCTGATGGCTCGAGCTAAGAGGCCTGGTCAACACCCGCAGCTACTACCGACTCCAACAACACGTGCTCGCCGCCGACGGCAAGCTCACCGTCGTCGGTGACCCGCACCAGCTCCCGGAGATCGGAGCCGGCGGACTGTTCGCCGCCCTCGCCGAACGCTCCGAGACCATTCAGCTCACCGGCAACCAACGCCAGCAGGAAACCTGGGAACAAGACGCGCTGCGACGGCTGCGCGACGGCGACCCGATCACCGCACTCGACGCCTACACCAGCCACAACCGGGTCCACACCACTCCTTGCCGTCCCGACCTGCTCGCGAGGATCGCTCGCGACTACCAACGGCACGTCGATGCCGGCGAGGACGTGCTCGTCCTGGCCGCGCGCCGCCGTGACGTCTTCGCACTGAACAATGCCATCCGTAAGCCACCGTCCCGACGATTTCTGGCGACAGGGGGACGGCTGGCACCACCAGCAGCGCTACCCCAACGACCTTGACCGTCGCTACGGGAGAACCAGATGACCGGGCGGCTGATGACAATCGCGGAGGTCGCAGACTACCTGAACGTCCCCTACACCTGGCTGCGTGACAAGGTCAGCGCCCGGGAGGTCCCGCACACCCGGATCGGGCGCCACGTGCAATTCACCGAGCAGCACGTGCTCGCCATCATCGCGGCGGGCGAACGGCGTGCGATCGCATCCACGCCGGCCACGTCAGGCGTCAGCCCGCTTGCCCGGAAGCTGGTCCGCTGAATGCCGGCTAACTAACCGGCGAGCGCGCGGTGCACGAGGTCGCGGTAGTCCTCGACCCGTCCGGGCAGCAGGCGCAAGTGGACGATCGTGCCGTCCCCGCCGGGGACGAGGTCGACCACCTGGCAGACCGCCATCGCGTCCTCGTCACCCGCGACCACGATCGCGTCCGGGACGATCCGCGTCGGGTCATGCGCCTCGTCGAGAAAGGTCCAGATCCAGCCCGTGTCGTCCTCAGCGTTGAGGTCGGCGGTGATATCCACGCGGTACATCTAGCCCTCCTCTCGCCAGATCGACCGATTGCCGTAACCGCCATTGTCCCGTGGTGGCCCGAAAGCGACAAGCAGTGCCGACTGCTCCTGGTCGGTCACGCTGGCCAGCCGGATCGTGAAGTGTGGCCGCAGCCCGGTAGGAAGAATCTCGAAGCCACCGGCGCGCAGCCGACCGACAGTGCTCAGATGGACAGTGCGGAACGTCGCGAACCGCTGGGACAGCAGGCTCTCGAGCGAGATGTCCAGCACGCCGAACACCGAGATGCCGAGCAGCGGGGCGCCGTCGAGCATCCACGCTCGCGCTGTCCGCTGCGCGTGCCGTCGCAGCTTGTCGATCGTGTCCCGGCCGCCGCGGACGACGACGGTCGCGTCGTCGTACGGTCCGTCGGTTCGCAGCCGCTCTCGCTGCTCGATCCGCACCGATGCCGGCCTCAGAGTGCGTCGACGGGTTCGTCGCTCGGCCGCGAGGACGCCGGGGGAGGCACCGAACCCACTCGGATCCGCTTGCCCGCGAGGGCCCGTTCCACCGCGTCGTCGGCGACCTCGTGAGTCTGCACCAGCAGGCCGCCGTATATGTCCACGGTGATCCGGATCGACTGGTGCCCGAGCCGTCGCTGCACCACCGGCAGCGGCACGCCTGCCGACAGCAGCCATGCCGCGTGGGTGTGGCGCAGGTCGTGGAACCGCGGCGACTTCGTGAAGCCGGCCTCGCGTGCTCGTCGACGCGCGGGCTGCCACCGGCGGTTGTAGAAGTTGTGCCGGTTCAGGGCGCCGCCCTCCGGAGAGGTGAAGACCAGCTCATCCGTGTGCTTGCCGGCGGCGGCGCGTCGTAACGCGGCGACCGTCGTCGGCGTCAGGCTCACCCGCCGGCGGGACTGCTTCGTCTTCGGTTTGCCGAGGTACGTCGACCCGCGATCGGTGATCTCGAACGCGCCCCTGCCGTTGCGCTTCCACGCCCGCCGAACCGTGAGCATCGGCACCGCGCCGTCCAGGTCCAGGTCCTTGACCTTCAACGCCGTCAGCTCACCCCAACGCAGCCCGGTCGCGACCGCGACGAGGACGAAGTCGGCCACGTCGTCGTCGACGCAGCCAAGCAGAACAGCGAACTCGTCCTCGGTGAGGAACACCTTGTCCTCGTCGTCATCGATGTCGTCGTCCCGCGCGGGAAGCCTCACGCCGTCACACGGATTCGTCGATCGAAGGCCGTCCCGGACCGCCTGACGGCAGATCGCATACAGCAGCCCGTGGTAGTTCGCGATCGTCTTCGGGCTTGCGCCGGCTCGGCGTCGCGCCACGATCCAGTCCCGGTCGTCGTCGCCGGTGAGGTTCTCCACCGTCGGCTCGATCCGCTTGATCTCGCGGAGCCATCCCACAAGCGAGGCGAGCTGCTGCGCGTAGGTGCTTTGAGTGTCGGGTCCGGCGCTGGTCAGCCGCCGGATGTAGGCCTGGCCGTAGCCCAGCAGCGGATGGACACCGCTCGCGGACTGCACCTCCGCGCCGGGTGCGAGGTAGCCATACCCCTTCACCCAACCCTCGGGCCAGGCGTGGTCGAACGCCTCCACGTCCGCCTTGAACTTCGTCGCCGCCCGCCGGTCGACGAACGTCTCGGACTGCCATGCGCCGTCTCGGGAACCCCCGAGCCGCCACCTCACCTGGTAGCGGATTCCCCCGTTTCGCGGCCGCTTGACGATGCTCGCCACGACGCCTCCAAGATCATCGGTGTTCCCCAGGTGTTCCCCAAGGAGACAAAACGGACATCCGATGACCGGGACGGTAGAGCCGAGGTCGGACAGTTTTCGTTGTCCGACAACGGCTCTGGCTTGGGGTCCTTCGGTTCCCACAATGCGAACCACGACCTGCTAGTCGAGGGGCCCGTGTTGACCGTGCGATCAGTCCGGTCCCGCTCGGTCGGGTAGGAGCGTCCGGGAGGTCGGGTCCCGCGCAGGTCCGAATCCCCGGGGGGACCCGGACCAGTCCTCCGCAGGTTCGTCCGCTTGGCGGCTTGGGTGAGCCTGGAGGGGTAGCGCAAGATGGCGCCCCGGACGACATCGACGCCGTCAGGCGATCATGGCGAACTGCCGTGTGGCTGATCTGGACATTCGGCGAGTGTTAGTGAATGCTTACGGTTCGTGGATGCTGACCAAGCGGGGGATGCGTGGTCGGCGTTGGGTGATCCGACCCGGCGGGCGATCGTCGCGGCGCTGGCAGCCGGCCCGCGCGCGGTGGGGGAGTTGGCGGGGGAGTTGCCGGTGACGCGGCCGGCGGTATCACAGGCGTTGCGCATCCTCAAGGACGCTGGGCTGGTTGCGGAACGGGCGGAGGGCACGCGGCGGATCTACCGGTTGAACCCTGCCGCTGTCGCGGCGCTGCGCGACCAGCTGGACACCTATTGGGGTCGCGCGTTGGCCAGCTACGCCGCCCTCGCGGACCCGGATTGGAAGGAGGCGCGATGAGCCGGCCGGAGCCTGTGGTTCGCCGTGAGAGCGTCCTGCCGATGGCGGCCGCGGACGCGTTCGCGATGTTCACCGAGCGGTTCGGGGACTTCAAACCCCCGGAGCACAACTTGTTGGCGGTGCCGATCGCGGAGACGGTGTTCGAACCGCGGGTGGGCGGTCACATCGTGGACCGGGGTGTCGACGGCAGTGAGTGCCGGTGGGCGCGGATCCTGGCGTTCGAGCCACCCCATCGGGTGGTGTTCAGCTGGGACATCGGCCCGACCTGGCAGTTGGAGGACGACCCGACGAACGCGAGCGAGGTCGAGGTCCGGTTCCTCGCCGAAGCCGATGACCGGACCCGGGTCGCGTTGGAGCATCGTCATCTGGACCGGCACGGTCCCGGGTGGGACGCGCTTCGCGACGGTGTCGGTGGCGATGCGGGGTGGCCGTTGTACCTCGACAGGTACGCCGCCCTCGCCGGCGGTGGTCGCTGATGGCAGCGAGCGTGGAGAGCGTCGAGGTTGACCGGCCGGCAGCGGAGGTCTTCGCGTACGTCACCGACCCGTCGACCTTCGTCGAGTGGCAGCAGGGCGTGGTCGACGGTCACCTGGACACGCCTGGTGCGCCGTCGGTCGGCGCGATCTGCCGGATGACACGGCGAATCGGCGGGACCAACCGCACCTCGACGAGTCGGCTCACCTGCTACGACCCGCCGCGCCAGTGGGCCATCGAAGGCCTCGACGGTCCGATCCGCGCCCAGGTCGAGGTCCGCGTCGAGGCGTTGGGTGAGGCGCGCAGCCGGGTCACGATCAGCGTGGACTTCACCGGTCACGGCATCGGTGCGCTGCTGGTCCCGCTCGTGATCCGGCGCCAAGCCGCCAGGGAGATGCCCGCGAACATGACCGCCCTCCGCACCCGCCTGAACGCCACTGACGGGTCGGCTTAGCCAGCGGTGAGCGCAGCGCGTGCAGCCGCGAGATCAGGGTGTCCCGCTATCTCGATGATCGTTGCGTCGCGGACGCGCAGGACCTGGTAGGTGACGTCGGCGGGCTGGGCCCGGGTGCCACGGGCCGGGCGGGTGAAGCTGATCGTCGCGAGCATTCCCGTGCCGGCGATCTCGATGTCGGTGATCACGCCGAACGTGTCGCGGCTGATCGCGTCGGCGTACCAGCTGAGGACCTCGCTGCGGTTGGCGCAGCCTTGCGGTCCGCCGCCCCAGCGCACCTCGGGGTGCAGCAGCGACCCGAACAGGTCGAGGTCCCTGCTGGCGTAGGCGGTGCGGAGCGCCTCGGCGAGGTCGGCCAGCACACCGCTCTGCTCGGGTGTGGGGGAGTCGCCGTCGGCGTCGGCGGTGGCTGGCTGCGGGGTGATGCCGTGGCGGCGCAGCACATCGGCGACGGGGTCGCTGGGGGCCTTCGGCGGGGCTAACCACACGTCGTGGTGGGCGGCGCCGGCGTCGAGAAGGGTCTGCACAGTGGCGACCCAGTCGCCGCCGCCGCCGTCTTGTTCGCCGCTGCCGACGGTCGCGTACGCCAGCGGCGTCGCGTCGAACTGGGTGTCGCGGGCGTCGACGTCAGCACCACTGTCTAGGAGCAGCCGGACGGTGTCGACCCGACCGTGGTAGGCCGCAGCATGCAACGCCGTTTCGCCGAGATCGTTGCGGTCACCGGCGTTGAACCCGACCTCGAGCATGAGCCGGACCGGTTCGCGGGACGGGAGGTCGGCGGCGGGGATGATCGCTGCGCGGTCCGTCGGGTCGAGCCGGTCGACCAACCCGGGGTGGTCGGCGAGCAGGCGGGTGACGCTGGGGCGGTCGCATCGGATGCACGCCCCGATCAGCTCGTCGACGACGTCGATGGTGCCGGCTCCCGGCAGCGACGCCAGCTGGCGGGCGGCACCTTGGTGTCCGGCCCGGACCGCCGCGACCAGCGGCGGCGGATCGTCGGTGGTTCCGGCCGGATCGGCACCGAAGCGCAGCAGCGTCTCGATCACCGGAAGGCGGCCAAGACTCGCGGTCTCGCTCAGGGCGCTGGTCGCCAACGCGGAAGCCTGGTCCGGACCCATTGTCCGAGCCAGGGCGTCAAGGACCAGCGCGGCACCGGCCGGGTCGTGCTGCTCGATCGTGGTCTGCAGCACCCAGGTCCGTTCGATCTCCACGCCCGCCGCCAGCAGGAGGCGCAGACATTCGCGGTCGGCGAAGCGGGCGGCGCTCTGCGCGGACACCCGGTCGTCGGCGTGCGCGCCGGCCTCGAGCAGCAGCCCGAGCGTGTCGGGCTTGTTGGTGCTGACCGCTCCGTGCACCGCGGAGCGGTAGCCGGGGCGGGTCGGCCAGACCCCGTTGTGGGTGTTCGGGTCGGCGCCGGCGGCCAGCAGCAGCCGCACCACCACCGCACCCCCAGCGTCGGACCGATCGCGCGGGTCGGGCTGGGTGGTGTAGCAGGCGAACAGCAACGCCGGCCATCCCGAGACGTCGTCGAGCATGGTCGCCGCGGTCGGGTCGGCCGCGAGGAACGTGCGGACCGCATCACTGTCACCGGCGACGGCGGCGGTGAACACGCTCGCTCGGGCGATCTCCGGGGTGCCCGCGAGGATCCGACCGACGTCGCCAGCTCGCCGGTTGACGCACGCTTCGAGCAGCGCACGTTCCGGCGTGGCCGAACGGCCGCGTGCGGCGCCGATCGCGGCGTGCAGGGCAGGCCAGCTGGGAAACCCGTGTTCGCGGGCGATCACGAACTGCGCCACGGCGAGCGTCACCGAGGCAGCCGGCCGGTTCGGTGCCCACGCGTGGATCCGCTCGGCCGCGTGCGGGTCACCGCCCCGGGTGGCGTGGTGCAGCTCTTTGGCTTGCCGGCGCAGCTGGTCGAGGTCGGGATGGTCGGGCAGCGATGCGGTCATGGGGCGTCTCCCTCACCGGCCCGTGGTCCGCGATACCGGGCGCGAGGAAGAAAGCCGTCACCGAACATCGTGTGCCGGAGGTGGACTCAGTCCTTCCCGCGGACCCGGGCGCGCCCTCCTGCGCACCGCCGACGCTACCGCCGCCAGCACGCGACCAAGGGTCTGGCGGCATCGACGTACCGCTCAGAGCGGGGAGCCGACTCGGTGCACGATCCCGTCGGGATCGGTGTAGATGAACTCGCGCAGCCCGTAAGGGGTGTCGTGCGGACCGAAGAACCGGCCCTCGACGCCCGCGGAGGTCCATTGGGCGTGCAGGGTGTCGGCGTCGGAGACATAGAGGTAGACGATCCCGCCGGTGCCGTCGGGTTCGTCGGGGTCGTCAGGGAACAGGTGCAGGTGGACCTCACCACGGTGGGCGAAGCCGTACTGCGCCGGCTCGTCGACGTCGGTGACGAACCCAAGACGCGCGTACCGGATCAGCGCCGCGGACAGGTCGCGCACCCGGAAGACGGGAGCGACTCGTTCGAAGGCAACGTCGGCCATGACCACCACGGTATGCGTTCCGGTCATCCACTTTCGGGGGCGGCGCGGCCGACGGCGTCACCGGTCGTGGACTCGATCGCGGTGCCGGGCGCAGACTGGTCGGGTGGCGCGATACCGGGTGGTGGCACATGCCCGGCCGAGCGAACCGGCCGGGCCGGGTCAGGGCGCAGGTGTCGCCGCTCGTCGGGTGGTGCGTGCACCGTGCGCGCAGCAGGCGGCATGCACGCTGGCCGCGCCCTACGTCGAGGGCGGTCTGACGGTCGACTGGTCGGCCCGCCGGGTCGGGCTGGGCCGGCTGGGCCGGCGCTGGTCCGGCCGGTTCGTCCCCGACACTGGACCGGACCCCGGCGGGGTCCGGGAGCCCCGCCGCCCCCGCCCACCGCACGGCGCAGACGGAATCGCCCTCGACCTACCCGGCGAGTGACCAGCACCGGCCGGACGGCGGGCGACGCGTCAAGCGGCTCGCACACCTGGCCGGCCGCCCCGGACACCGACCTGGAGATGCCCTCGAACCTGGCGTGCGCGGCACGCGCGGAAGGCCGGCAGGCATGGCTGGCGACGGTGCCCGCGATCGTTTCCAGGATCGCCGAGCAGTGGGGGCTGACGCTGGGCCGGCCGTTTCAGCCGGGCGGGCACACCGCCTGGGTCGGGCCGGCCACCACGCGCGACGGGCAGCCGCGGGTGGTCAAGGTCGGCT
>JAICXJ010000011.1 GCA_025980465.1 Frankiales bacterium
CGAGGACCTGATCGCACAGGAGGACGTGGTCGTCACGATCACTCGCGGCGGTTACGCCAAGCGCACGAAGACCGACCTCTACCGGGCGCAGCGGCGCGGTGGCAAGGGCGTGATGGGTGCTGCGCTGCGCACCGACGACATCGTCGAGCACTTCTTCGTGACCTCGACCCACAACTGGATCCTGTTCTTCACCAACAAGGGCCGGGTCTACCGAGCCAAGGCGCACGAGCTGCCGGAGACCAACCGCGCGGCCCGCGGCCAGCACGTCGCGAACGTCCTTGCGTTCCAGCCCGACGAGCGGATCGCCTCGGTGATGGACATCACCGATTACACCGTCGCGCCGTACCTCGTCCTGGCCACCAAGCGGGGTCTGGTCAAGAAGACCAAGCTCACCGACTTCGACTCCAACCGCAGCGGCGGCATCGTCGCGATCAACCTGCGTGACGACGACGAGCTCATCGCGGCGCGACTGGTCGCTCCGACCGACGACCTGCTGCTCGTGTCCCGCGGCGCCCAGTCGATCCGCTTCCACGCCGACGACGACATGTTGCGGCCGATGGGCCGCGCCACCTCCGGTGTGATCGGCATGCGGTTCAGCGAGGGGGACGAGTTGCTGGCCATGGAGGTCGCGACCGACGACGAGCTCGACATCCTCATCGCGACCGACGGCGGCTATGCCAAGCGCACCAAGGTCGGCGAGTACCCGGTGCAGGGCCGCGGCGGTAAGGGCGTGATCACCGCCAAGATCGTGGCCAAGCGCGGCGGCCTTGTGGGAGCGTTGGCGGTGCGGCCGGAGGAGGAGATCTTCGCGATCACCTCCGGCGGAGGCGTCATCCGCACCCGGGTCAAGGAGGTGCGCCGGGCGGGTCGGCAGACCATGGGTGTCAGGCTTATCAATCTGCCGGGTGAGCAGACGGTCGTCGCGGTGGCGAGGAACGCCGAGGCGGAAGAGGAGGAGGGTGACGAGGCGTGACGTCCGGCTCGGGGGAGTCACGCACCTTCGGGAGCGGGTCGCGGTACGAAGGCGACCGGTCCACGAGGGCGCGCAGCGCCACCGCGCCCGCCGGCGCTTCCCCCCCGTCATCCGACCCACGGAACTCGACGGCAACCGTCGTACCCGGTGGATCCGCCAACTCTGCGCGGCGGCCGGTCACGGTCGGCACGGCGGCCCGCCGCCGGGGACGGCGGGCCCGGCTCACCGTCAAGCGAATCGACCCCTGGAGCACCCTGAAGTTCTCAGTCGTCTACGGCGTCGCCGGCATGGTCGTGCTGGTCGTTGCAGTCATCGTGCTCTACGGCGTGGTCGATGCGATGGGCGTGATCAGCTCACTGCGCTCGTTCCTCGGCGATGTCAGCAGCAACGGCACCAGCAGCGGCGGCGGGTTGGCGAACTGGCTGAACTTCGACCGGGTGCTGCTGTTGTCGTTCGTGGTCGGGCTGATCAACGTCGTACTCTTCACGGCTTTCGCGACCCTGACCGCCTTCATCTACAACGTGTGCACCGACATCGTCGGAGGCGTGGAGGTCACGCTCGCCGAGCGCGATTAGCGTTCGGCCGAGCCGATCCGCTGCGGTAGGCTCGCGAGCCGCGAAGAAATGGTTCTGCGTCGATAGTCCAAGGGCCTGTAGCTCAGCTCGGTTAGAGCGCTTCCCTGATAAGGAAGAGGTCGATGGTTCAAGTCCATCCAGGCCCACCCGCAGCGCCCCAGGGGACGTAGCTCAATTGGCAGAGCGCCGCCTTTGCAAGGCGGAGGTTAGGGGTTCGATTCCCCTCGTCTCCACCAACGAATTCCGCGAGGTGTTCAGGCCGGGCTACCGACCATCCCAGCGAGCATCATTTCGAGTGCGGCCTGATCGGGACCGATGAACCGGTCGGCGCCGGGCACCTGTGCCAACGAGTCCACGAAGAGTTTGAGCATCGCGCCCGGAGCGGGCGGCAGGTGGCTGCTGCACACCATGGTCGGCTCGATCGCCCGCAGCTCGTCGAGCGCAGCGCCGAATACATCGCGGTCGACGTTATGCACCCACGCTGAGTCGACCGTGGCCCACCGCACCTGCCCGCTCTGCAATGTGTCGATGTCGAGGTCCCCGGCATCCTGCGGCACCTCAGGAAGGAGCGCCCCGAAGCAATCGGAGCTGAAGAGGATCCCGGTCTGATGGTCGAGGAAGCCAGAGGTGATCGGGTTGTCATAGACCGGTGGCCTCACGGCCGTCAGCGTGCGATCAGCGAGGGTGACGCTCTGGCCGGGATTGACGAGATAGACCCGGTCCATGGCGAGCGGCGTTGATGACAGCCCCATGATCCCGACGCCGAGGAACGAGGTTATGACGCGCAGATGTGGATGCGCGTCGAGTAGTGCCGCCATTGAGCCGATGTGATCGAAGTCGGTGTGCGTGAGCCAGATCCAACGCAGATCGGCCGGGTTGATCACCGACTCCAGGGAGGTCAGGAAGTCGGACGAGCCCGCGACGGTGCCGGTGTCGACGAGGATCGGCTCGGCGCCGTGGAGCACGAAGGCGTTGATCGCGAGCGAGCCGAGGCCGGGGATATCGGCGTTCGTCGTGATCACGTCGACGCCGGGAGTGGCAGTGAAGCAACTGGTCATGACTTCGCCTCCGCGATGGTCTTCAGCCGGTCGAGTGTGGTGCGCATGCCCTCGAGGAGTTCCTTGTGACGGTTGGTCGGGACGTCGAGGATGCGGGCCCAGGTCGGGATCCACCGGACCTCATAGGCCTCGGTGACCCGGGTGCGGCCCTCGCCGAGCGGCTCGAATGTGTAGTGCCAGGCGGTCGAGGGCTTGCCGCCTTCATCGGTGATGAAGGAGAACGCCTTGCCGGCCTCGGCGGTCAGCACCGTGCCGTGGCGCTTGTAGCGGATCCGACGGCCTGGACCGACCGCGTTGAAACCAACGAACTCCGTGCCCTCGACCGGCGCGGTGACGTCACCGTCCCATTCGACCCGCTCGCACTCCGGGCTCCACTCCCCGATCCGGGGCAGGTCGGACACCATCGCGTAGAGCTGGTCGGCGTCGGCATCGATGTCGAGGGAAACACTGTCGGCCGTGAGCCAGAACCGTTGATTCTTAGGAGCCATGGCGAGAAACTAAGGCCATTAGCCATTGCTGTCAAGCGTTCCTCCTGCTAATATCACGGCGTGACTGCGATCGACGAAATGACACCGGTCGCCGGCAGCGATCGGCGGGCGCGACGGCGGCAGGAAACGATCGACGAGATCCTCGCGATCGCTGAGGACATCATGAACACCGAAGGTGTCAACGGGCTCAGCCTGTCGGAGGTGGCGCGACGGCTCGGCGTGAAGCCACCCTCGATCTACAAGTACTTCGACTCGCTCATGGCCATCTACGACGCTCACTTCGAGCGTGGCCAGCGTGTTCACCTCGAGGCCGTCCGGGCGGCGATGGGGGCCGCCGCGCCGGGCCTTGACGCGCTCGGCGCCGGTCTGGAGGCGAGCTGCCGCTGGTGCCTCGCGCATCCGGCGACAGCACAGTTGATGTTCTGGCGGCCGGTGCCGGCCTTCGAGCCGACGCCCGAGGCGATGGCGCCGAGCATCGAGATGGTGGGCCTCGAGCGACGCGCGCTCGCGGATGCCGTGGCGGCAGGGCAACTCGGCCCGGGTGCCGATTCCGACGAGGCGCTCTGGCTGACCTCAATCATGGTCAGCGGTGTGATGGGCCAGACCTTGGCGAACGAGCCGAGCCTGCCCTGGGGCGCGGGCCGTTTCAGCCCGCTGCTTCCGAAGCTGATCGGGACCCTGACTGCGCTCTATCCCCCGAAGCCGTCTCGTCGACGCTCGGTGGGCTAGCGCCGCGGCGCCGCTGTGCCTACGCTTCCCGCTGGGGGAAGGAGTCCGGCGTGGACATCTGTGCGGCGCATCGTGATGCACTCGCGTCGACCCGTCGCTACGTCGCCGGGATGAAGCCCGACCAGCTATCGGCGCCGACCCCCAACGAGGGCTGGGACGTGGCGGAATTGCTGGGCCACGTCATCTACGGCAACCGCTGGGTCGCGCCGCTGGTAGCAGGCAAGACCATCGCCGACGTCGGTGACTCGCTCGAAGGCAATCAACTCGGCGTTGACCCGGTCGCGTCGTACGACGCATCGGCCTCAGAGGCGGCGGCCGCGTTCGAGGCGCCCGGTGCGCTCGCCGTGCCGTGCGCCGTGTCCTACGGGCCGGTCCCCGCAGCGGTCTACGCCGGCCATCGGTTCGTCGACGTGCTGATCCACGGCTGGGATCTCGCGGTGGCGACCGGTCAGGACGCCACGCTCGATCCGGCGCTGGTCGAGGCCTGCTTCGAGGTGGTCGAGCCGCAGTTGGACATGCTCGAGGCGAGCGGAATGTTCGGCAACCCGATCGAGATCGGTCCGGATGCCGACCGACAGAGGCAGCTACTCGCGTTGCTCGGCCGCGCTAGCTGAGCAGTCTGCCGCGACCTCAGCCGGTGAAGGTGGGTGTTGCGGCGACCGGCTGGGCGGGCGGCGCAGATCCTGATCCGGCTCGCTCCCCGAGTACTTCGACGACGTTGAGGAGGGCGGGGTCGTAGTTGGTCTGCCAGCACTGTGCGCTGACGCTGCCCTGGCCGCCCGGAACGTCGGTGGGCACCTGGAAGCCGCCGCTGGCCTCCAACGTGGTCGGGTTGTAATCGTTGATGGCCACGGTGGTTGGTGCTTTGCCCTGGGCGTTGAACGTCGAGGACATCGGTCCGCCGCGGCAGTTGCCGAGCAGCACCTCGACGTGATTGCCCGGCCGGGTCCACTTCCCCGACAACTTGAGCTGGCCGCTGTACGCCGACACGGTCAGGCTCGCGCTTGCGGTGCTCGTCGCGCCGGCCGGCTGCGCCGGCGTGCCGCACGTCACCGTCAGGTTCAACGTCGCGGTCTTGTTCGACGCGTCGGTGCTCGCCGCGTCATTGGGCACGGTGAAGCTGGTGTCGACATGCCCGTCAGCGGCGTCGGTCGTACCGGATGACACCGTCGTGCTCGCGTCGGTTCCGCTGACCGTGGGGTAGGTCAGCGCCAGCGAGTACGGGGAGTTGGCGCAGCCGGTGCTCGAGGCGGCGCCGTCGGTGGCGGTCACGTGAACGGTGGAGCCGGGAAGCGCGGCTGGCAGGTCGGTAGCCACCGTGTAGGAGTCGGGTGGCGTTCCGGCGCCGCTCGCCGCCGCGGGGATCACCAATGGCAGCGCCGCCAACGTGGCAGCCGCCAGCACTCTGGGAGTCGTCACTGCCCCTCCGAAACGCGGATCGAACACTAGGTGGGCGTTAGCATCCGCCGGGTGCGGCGGTTGGTCATCGCTTCGACGGTACTCGCGGGTCTCGTCGGATGTGGGCATTCGGCGCAATCCGCGCATCGTGAGTCGCCAAGATCAGTTACCACCGCGCCCGAACGGCCTATGACGTTCCCGGCGTACGCAGTAACGGCCCGGCCCGCGGTCCATCAGGTGGCGGTTCATCTCTCGCGAGGTGGACCGGTCATCCGTCGACT
Organism: Frankiales bacterium; assembly: GCA_025980465.1. Lineage (GTDB taxonomy): Bacteria > Actinomycetota > Actinomycetes > JAFAQI01 > JAFAQI01 > JAICXJ01. The sequence continues at coordinate 5,503 of JAICXJ010000011.1, forward strand.
GGCCAACCCCGCGCCGCTCGGCGTACCGCTGACTTTCCTGCTGAGCCAGCGTGCCGGAGCGTGGTTGAAGGTGTATCTGCCGGTGCGCCCGGATGGAAGCCAGGGATGGGTGCGGGCCGCCGACGTCACTGTCGCCGGCGTGCCTTATCGAATCGACGTGCACAGGCGCGCGTTGCGACTCGAGCTCTACGAGTTCGGCCGGCTCATCCGGACATTTCCGGTCGGGCTGGGCAAATCAGACACCCCCACCCCGGGCGGCGTGTACTACCTGAAGGAGCTGCTGCGTCCGCCCGACCCGCAGGGCTTCTACGGGCCGTACGCCTTCGGGTTGTCGGGCTTCTCCACCGTCCTTCACACGTTCGACGGAGGCAACGGCGTCATCGGGATCCATGGCACCAACGACCCGGCGAGCATCGGCCACCGCGAGAGTCACGGCTGCATCCGGGTGTCCAACCGCGACATCCGCTACCTCGCGAAGCGGCTCCCGCTCGGCACGCCGGTGCGAATCCTGCCCTGATTCGCGCGCCGCGCTCAGTGGGCGGTGTGAATGATCGTGTGTGCGATGCGAAGGGCGCCGGGGCCGATCGTGATGACGAACATCGCCGGGAAGATCGTGAAGATGACCGGGAACAGGATCTTCACCGGCGTCTTCGCAGCCTGCTCGCGGGCGTACTGACGGCGGACCAGCCGGACCTGGGCGGCCTGCACGCGCAGCACCTCACCGACGGCCATGCCGAGCTCATCGGCTTGCAGCAGCGCGACGATGAACGCTGACAGCTCGCGGACGTCGGTGCGCTCGCGCAGGAACATCAACGCCTGCCGTCGGTCGACCCCGAGCTCGATCTCACGCAGCATCCGGCGCAGCTCGTCGCCGAGCGGACCCGCCAGCCGCTCGGTCACCACGGTCAGCGCCTGCTCGAGACCGAGCCCGGCTTCGACGGTGATGGCGAGCAGATCGAGCGCGTCCGGCAGGGTTCGAGCGATGTGGTCCTGGCGGGACCGCGCCTTCGAGTCGAGCAGCACGTCAGGGATGAACGAGGCGAGCAGCCCAACGATGACCCCGACCAGCAGGCCGGGCAGCCGGTGGGGATGCACCAGCAGGCCAAATACGAAGCCGACGCCGGCAGCGATCGCCTTCTGGGTGAGGATCTGCTCGACGGTGCGCTTGCCCTCGAGGCCTGCGTAGACGATGCGCTTGCGGGTCAACTCCAGGCGCGCTGCCGGTGACAGCGGGCGCATCAGCCGGGCGCCGAGTTCGCCGATCGGCTCGAACGCGCGGTGAGCGAATCCTGGCACCGGCGGTGCCTCGGGTTCGAGTACGTCGGTGTTGCGCTCGGTTTCAACGGCCACCAACACGTGGCTGGCATGCAGCGATGCAGCGGCGATGCCAAGGCCGACCGCGACCAGCAAGACGGCAAGACCGACCATGTCAGACCTCCACTCGCACGATGCGACGCATCCATATGAAGCCGATGGACATCAGGACCGCGGCCGTGATGACCATCGCAATGCCGAGGGCCTCGTGGAACAACGGCTTGAGGTAGCCCGGATTGACGATCAGCATGACGAACGCGATGAGGAACGGGAGCGACCCGAGGATGAGTGCCGAGAGCCGGCCCTCGACCGTGAGTGTCTGCAGCTCCCGGGTGACCTCAGCCCGACCGCGCATCGTCCGCGCGACGATTCGCAGGATCTCGGCCAGCTTCCCGCCGGTGCGCTGCTGCACGGTCATCGCCTGCACCGTCCAGTCGACGTCCTGTGAGCCGAGCCGCTCGCTCATGACGGCCAGCGCCTCGGACAACTCGGCGCCCATCCGGGTGGAGGCGAGAACTCGGCCGAACTCGCTCGCGGTCGGCTCGTCGGACTCTTCGACGACCAGCTCGAGGGCCCGGACGATGCTGGCACCCGATTCCAAGCTCGCGGCGATCAGATCGAGTACGTCGGGGAACTGTGCCTCAAACGCGACGCGTCGCTTCGTGACCGAGCGAAGCATCAACACGTACGGGACCGTCCCGGCAACCGCTGCGAAGATCAACGCCACGACGATGCCGTTGACGAAGAAACCGAGAACTGCGCCGAACAGTGCCACGACCGCGGTCACGACCGCGAACTCGCCGGCCCGCAGCGACCAGTCGCTGCGGTCGAGCAGTGCGCTCACCTTCTGTAGCGACGTTGCATCGCCGAGTGCGCGTTCGGCGACGACACCGCTGCGCGCCAGCAGCGAGCTGGTCTCCTCCGCATCGTCGGGCTTCGCCGACGACAACGCCTGCAACTCCAAGACTGCGCGGAGGTCAGAAACCTTGCGCTTGTTTGCGGCGGCCCGCGAGATGATTGCAATGGCAAGTCCGACGCCGACCAGCAGCGCGGAAAGTAGCGGAGTCATCGCCGACCTCCCCGTCGGGTCGTGCGTGGCGCGGACGTGGTTGCCGGACCTTGCCGGAAGACCGAGGTCGGCAGGTCGACGCCGCGTTCGGCAAGCCGGTCTGCGCAACGGGGCCGCAAGCCGGTCGCCTTCAACGGACCGGAGTGGGTGCGGGTGAATATCTCCTGCAGCGTGATGGTGTCGCCCTCGCGGCCCTGCACCTCGGCGATCGCAGTGACGACGCGCGCGCCGTCGGTGCGCCGGCCGAGCTGGACGATGACATCGATCGCACTCGAGATCTGCTCGCGGATCGCCGTCAGCGGCAGATCGACACCACTCATCAGCACCATCGTTTCCAGTCGCAGCAACGCGTCACGGGTGCTGTTGGCGTGAACCGTGGTGAGCGATCCTTCATGGCCGGTGTTCATGGCCTGCAACATGTCGATCGCCTCGCCGCCGCGGACCTCGCCGACGACGATGCGGTCAGGCCGCATTCGCAGCGCGTTACGAACCAGGTCGCGGATCGTCACGCGGCCGGCGCCTTCGGCGTTCGCGGGCCGCGACTCGAGACCGACGACGTGCGGCTGCTCGAGCCGAAGTTCCGCGGCGTCTTCGATGGTGATGATGCGTTCGTCCGCGGGGATGAACGCCGACAGCACATTGAGCAGGGTCGTCTTACCGGTCGACGTACCACCGGAGACCAAGATGTTGAGCTTGCCGCGCACGGCTGCCTCGAGGAACACCGAGGAATCAGTACTGACGGTTTCCATACCGATCAGGTCCGCCACGGTGAGAGATCGCTCGGGGAACCGCCGGACGGTGAGGACGGTCCCGTTCATCGCCAGCGGGGGGATGATGACGTTGATCCGGCTGCCGTCAGCGAGCCGGCCGTCAGCCATCGGGCTTGCCTCGTCGACTCGGCGCCCGGCAACGGCCAGCATCCGGTCCGCGACCTGACGCAACGCGCGGTCGGAGCGGAACCGGATCTCTGACCGCGAGATCTGGCCGGCCCGCTCGACGTAGACGATGTCTGCGCCGTTGCACATGACCTCGGTGATCGTCGGATCGTTCATCAGTGGAGTGAGAACACCCCAGCCGAGCATGTCGGCGAGGGTTGACTCGATGAACTCCTCGCGCTCAGCGGGAGCGACGCTGATCGTCGAGGTGCGCAGTGCCCGGTCCAGCTGCTTGGCGATCGACGATCGGATCCGTTGCTCGTCGACGTCGGCGTCGGACAGCGTCGGTCCGAAGTCGGCCACGACCGCCGATCGCACCTCGCTACGAAGGTCGTCGAGCGCCTCGAACTCGGTGCGCTGCTCGGGGACGTCCCGACGCGGCGCCGCTGCTGCAGCACCGGAACCATTGCTGCCGGTCGTGGTACGGCGGGGCTTCGCGGAGCCAGCGGGCGGCGCCGCGACCGGACGGGCCGGGCTTGTTCCGTTGGAGCTGGTCGTGCGTCGCGCTTGTAGCGCATCGGCGAGACCGCTCGAGGTCCGCTTGCCGTTCGTCGGCTCGCCTGGACGGGATGTGAGCTTCACGACAGACCTCCAGAGAGAACTCGCCGCAGGCGAGCGAATATCGGGGTTTGGGTACGGGCCGCGGGCTGATCGGCGGTCTCGGTCGGGCGCTGCAGGCCGAGCTCGCTCGCCATCGTGGCGATTGCCGGGACGATCGCGCGGCTGATCTTTGCTCGAGGTTCGTTGGCTGGGGCGGTGGTGCCGTGATTGACCGCCCGGCTGACCGCGCGGTCCGCGGGCAGCACGGTGCGGAACCGGCCATCGAATGCCTCGTTGGCTTGCGCCACGGTGACTCCGACGTCTGAGTCGGACTTGTTGAGAACGAGTCGGAGCCGTTCGTCGGACAGTCCGAGCCGGCGTAGCACGTCGGTGAACGCGGTCAGGTTGCGAAGCGACGGCACGTCCGGGGTCGCCAGGATCTGGACCATGTCAGAGCGGTCAAGCGCAGCGATGACGACGTCGTTGAGCGACGGTGGGGTGTCGACGATCACGACGTCGTAGTGCGGCCGGACGGTGTCGAGGACCACGGTCGCGTCACGGGCGCCGACGTAGTCGGCGAGCACTGGGTCGCGCGGCGCAGTGAGGACGTCGAAGCCCAAGGTGTGGTGATGCACCAGGTCTGCGAGGTGCTCAGCGAAGTCAGCGGCCGGCAGCCGCTGGCCGCTCGTGCGGTACAGCCCGTCGTAGATGCTGTAGGGATGCTGGATCTGCAGTGCCGCCGCGACCTCGCCGAACTGCAGGTCGAGGTCGACCAGCAGCACTCGGTAGCCGTACCGCGCCAGCACTGAGGCCGCAGACGTGGCGAAGAAGGTCTTGCCACAGCCTCCGGTCGCCGACGCGATTGTGATCAGCTTGGCGGCGACGGTGGGGGGCTGCTCATCGAGCGCCTCGTCATCGATACCTGCATCGAGCTCGCCGACCGCCTCGTCGTCGGTATCGCTCTGCTCGAACTCGGCGACGCCGTCCAACTCCTCGTCCTCGTCGAGGTCGGCGGACTGCTCTAGCTCGGGCTCGTCGACAGCGAGCTCGTGCTGACTCGCCGCGTCGATCAACTCCCACAATGCGTCATCAGCGTGGCCGAGGGCAGTGCGTAGCTTCGCGACCGTCAACGGGCCACGAACGGTCTGCCCGATACCGGCAGCCTGTAGCAGGTTGCGGTCGATGACCGAGCCGTTCAGATGGGCGATCGCCACTGACGCCGGGTGGGTCCGCCGCCAGCGCGCCACCCGACGCAGTCCGACCCCGGAGAGCTCCTTGGCACCGACGATCAGTACGTCCACATCGACCGGGTAGTCGTCGAGGTCGCTGGGCCGAGTGACATCAAGCTCGTCCAGGTCGGCGACGCGAAGCCGGTCGAGGGCGCCCTGGACCGCACCGGTGCGGTCCAGGGTCCCGATCGAACGGATGGCGTCGAATGTCATCGGCTGGTCAGCACGTTCTGCGGGCTGGTGGCCGTAGCGGTGTGCCCGCCGTTCGGTGCGTAGGCGAGGTACGGCGTTCCGACGGAGACGGCGTTCACGATCTTCTGCGCAACCAGCGGTGACGCGTCGAGCAGCGCGACGACCTGGCCGCCCGCACCCGAGTCACCGCTGTTGCCCTTGCTGTCGGCAACCGTCACCGAGAGCACCTTGACTCCACTCGCGAACAACTTCGTCTGGCTGCCGTTCGTTCCACTGCTGTAGGTCACGAAGACGTCCACGAGCTGGTTGGGCTGCAGGTAACGCGCGACGCCCGCGTTGATCGGCAACGTGATCGCAATCGCGACATTGCCCTTGGCCGGCTGAACCAAGCCGGTGCCGGCGCCCTGGGCGAAGTCGGTCAGTGAGAGCTGGCCGCCCTTGGCGATGGCTGCGCTGGTCACGTAGTTCGCGGCAGCGCTCGAGGTGAGCTGCGACATCGCGGTCAGCGCGCCGGTCACGACGTACGCCGAGGGAATCTGGGCGACGTGGACGTGTGATGCGACGGTGCCCGCTGAGGTGCCAGCTGCGATCGGGGCATCCGCCACGATCACCGGCGTCGTTGCCTTGCCGCTCGAGATCTTGTTGTTCACGTGCCTGCCGTAGACGAACACCAGGCTCGCGCCGATGAGCGCGACGATGATGCCGACAATGACACTGATGTTGAGCTTGCGCATGACTACTCCTCACGCCCTGAGGCGGCCGCCGTGACGGCGACGGTCGATGAATGGGTGATGCCGGCCATGCTCAACAGATCTCCGAGAGGGCCGAGGTTCGAGGTCTTGGTGACGGTGATGCTGAAGGTCTGACCAGGGGCCAGGTTGTTCGGACAGGTGAACGGCGCGATCGTGTACTGCGACTGGGCAGTTGTGTCGTTGGCGATCCCCAGCGAGCGGTACAACTCGTGGGTCACCTCGGTGCAGGTCGGACGGCGCGTAGTTGCGGTGCCGTCCGGGTCGTACGCCGGCGCGTTGGGTGACGCGGTCGCGTAACGAACGACGTCGTTCATCGCGCGGTCGAGGGAGAGCTTGCTCGCGAATGTGCTTCCGAGTGGCCACGCGAGGGCGACCAAGCCGAGAAGCACGCCGAGGAGCAGCGCGAACTCCACCGTGGCGACGCCACTCTCGCTGCCAGTGCGCCGCCTCATTGCCGACGCTCCGTCGCGGACTGGCTGATCGAGGAGATTCCGGATAGGCCAGGGACCAGCGAGGACAACTGCGAGAGCACCGGGAGCTGGTAGGTGATCGTCACGGTGACCAGATCGCCTTCCGCGGGCGTCGGATCGTTGCCCTGCGAGTGCGCGGTCGCGTCGGACGGATCCGGGATCAAGGCTCCGGCGACCTGGTGGGCGTCGGTCGTGAGACTGGAGGTGTCTTGGGCGGGGTAGGTGGAGTTTCCGGACACCGGAATCGACAGCTGCCGCGCCATCGTCCGCGCGACGTGTCCCGCCACGGCGTTGTAGTAGAAGAACATCGCGCCGTAGAACGCGAACATCATCGTCGCCAGGACGATCGGGAACACCAGCGCGAACTCCAGCGCCGTGGCGCCGGAGTCACGCTCCTCAGAAGGGTGCAGCCGTCGGATCATCACGAGTTCCGCAGTGAGGCTCGGAAGGCGCCTGGGGCCGCGACGGCGCAACCGGCGAAGTCGGTCAGGTGCGCGATGTACTGCCCGTTGACCTGCGCCATGCAGACCGGCACGAAGTCGAGGAACGGGATCGTCAGCGCAGTGATGGTCTGCGGTACGACCACGGCGAGGATCGGCTCGTTGGAGGTCACCGCGTCGGAGAGGATGGTGTTCAGGCTCGGGCCGCCGCTCGGCGGGTCGACCGCATCGGCGATGTCGCCCTGCAGGTCCGACAGCACATTCGAGCACGACGAGATCAGCGGAATCTTCGACAGCAGCCCTTCGAGGTCGGTCATCGTGTTGAGGACCAAGGTCCGGGCGTTCTGCAATGCCGGGTTGACGTTGATCGTCGTACCACCCGGCAGCGTCGCCTCCGGGATGACCACGATGTTCTTGAAGCGTCGCCGTGCGAACGACGCCGTGGTCTGGGTCTTGCCGCCGGAGCTGCTGCTGAAGATCTGGTCGAAGGGACTCTGCACCTTCCAGCTCATCGTCACCTTGACACCCGGATCGAGCAGGGCCGGCAACGCCGGTGCGAGCCCGGCGAGGATCTTGTTGGGGTCGAGCCCACCCAGGCCGAGACCACCGAGCAAGCCGCCGAGCCCGTTGAGCAGACCGGCGGTGGCGCCGTTCAGGCAGCTTTGAAGATCGCCGATGACGCTGTCCTGCGGGACGTACGACGCGGAGCACGTGACGGCCGAGTCGGTGCCGGCATTCGCGTAGGAATAGGCCAAGTTGTTCTGGTTTTCGGCGTCACGCTTGGCTGCTGTGCACGCGTCGGTCAGCGGATCGGGCAGATTGGGATTGCTCAGGCCGAGCTGGGAAAGCGTCGTACCCGGAAGCTGAGTCCCGGTGATCTGGTTGAGGTAGTCCCCTGCAAATGTGAGGTTTCCCAACGGAATCTCAGAGGCCCCGGCGAGTGCTCCGGTGTCGGATGCTCGCTGCAGTTCGGCGGCGGTGGTGGTGCGGACGTAGGTGCTGGTGCCGAGGGCGATCGCAGGCACGAGAGCGAACGCAAGCAGGAGCGCGACGAAGACAGCCACTGCGCCCTGATCGTCTCGGTACTTGCGCGAGCCTCGCACTGTTGACCTCTCTCCTGACAGTGCGACGCGGCCGGGGTCGGGGCCGGCCGCGTCGCACTTGCCGACGGAAGAACCTGCTTTGCTCTATCGGGAACCTCGGGTAGCTAGCTAGCTAGCTGTCCCGCAGGTCGTCGTCGGCGTCTTCACGCAGTTGCTGACGTTCGTGAACTTCTGGTTCAGGGTCGAGCCGAGAATCGCCACGACGCCCGCGATGACGGCCGCGATGAGCGCGACCATCAGGCCGTACTCGACGGCGGTGGCGCCGGTGTCGTCTCTGTGGAAGCCGTTCCGAACTCGGGCGATGAGCGCGTACATGGTGTGCATGGGATCTTCCTCTCGCGTCTGGGGTGAACCTTCCGGTTCGCTGTCGCCGGTCCATGAATCGGTCAGCCAGATTCGGCAAACGATGGCGAGAACGGGCTATCTTCCGTAGTCAATAATTACTAGTTAGTGACCTATTTGGACTACTTTGCCTTAGGTGATATCCGGACATGGCCGGTGCGTCGGATAGGCCGGACAGCGGAGGAATTGATGACTTCGCGTGGCCCGACCGGGCTACACCTACTGGGTGATGCGGAGGGTCTTGGCTAGTCCTGACGCACGGCCTGATCGCCGGCATCGGGAGTCGTGCAACGATGGCTGGCCGGCCGTGCTGGCCCAACTACCAACCCGAGGAGAACAGTGGCCGAGGAGCTTTACGCCACCTTGTCGACCAGCGAGGGTGAGATCCGGGTGCAGCTATTCCCGAACCACGCCCCCAAGACAGTGGCGAACTTCACCGAGCTGGCCGAGGGGACTCGGGAGTGGACCGACCCGCGCAGCGGCACGAAGGGCAGCACTCCGTTGTACGACGGCACGGTGTTCCACCGGGTCATCAGCGGCTTCATGATCCAGGGTGGCGACCCGCTCGGCACCGGCACGGGTGGACCGGGCTACCGCTTCAACGACGAGATCCACCCCGAGCTCGCGTTCACCAAGCCCTACCTGCTCGCGATGGCCAATGCCGGCCCGGGAACGAATGGCTCGCAGTTCTTCATCACCGTGGCGCCGACGACCTGGCTGACCGGCAAGCACACCATCTTCGGCGAGGTTGCTGACGCGGACAGCCGCGCGGTGGTCGACAAGATCGCTGCCACCGAGACCGGTCAGATGGACCGGCCGCTGACGGACGTCGTGATTGAGAAGGTCACGGTCGAGCGGACCTCGTCCTGAGGTGACGGTGACGGGCGACGAACCGGTCGCCGGGGTGGTCGAGCACTGCTATCGCCATCCCGGCGTCGAGACCGGAGTGCACTGTGTGCGCTGCGATCGTCCGATCTGCCCGAGTTGCATGATCCCGGCTTCGGTCGGATTCCACTGTCCGGAGTGCGTCTCCGAAGGCCGTCGGGCGATGCGGCAAACCCGCACGGTGTATGGCGGACGAGTCCGCCCGGGTGCGCCGGCCGGGCTGGTGACTCGGGTGCTGATCGGCATCAACGTCGCGATGTTCATCGTCACGAGTGCAAGCGGCGTGAATCCGCTCAGCGGCAGCGGCACCTCGAAGGTCTTCGATCACCTCGCGTTGATCCCGCCCGCCGTCGCGCACGGCGAGTGGTGGCGGTTGTTCACCGCCGCCTTCCTGCACTTCGGGATATTCCACATCGGCTTCAACATGTACGCGCTGTGGATCTTCGGGCCGCCGCTCGAGGCCGCACTCGGCCGGCTTCGTTTCGTCGCGCTGTACCTGCTAGGCGGGCTAGGGGGCAGCGTCTTGTCGGTGGCGCTCGGCCCGCTGAACGAAACGGCGGCCGGCGCCTCCGGCGCGATCTTCGGACTGTTCGGAGCGCTGTACGTCGTCGCCAGGCATCGCAACCTGCAGACGCAACCCATCGTGTTCACGATCGTGGCCAACCTCGTCATCACCTTCGCCGTGTCGAACATCGACTGGCGTGGGCACGTCGGCGGGTTGGTCGTCGGTGGCGCGATCGCGCTCCTGTTCGCATTTGCCCCGCAGGGTCCGCATCGGGATCGCCTTCAAGCCGTCGGCGTCGGCCTGGTGTGCGTCGTGCTCGCCGCCGGAGGGCTGGCCGCGGCTAGTCACGACAACGCTCGATGCCGGACGGCAACCTCCACGGCGCTGCGGCTTGGCAACCAGATGTCCGCTACTCAGTTTCAGGACGCGGTGAGCTGCCAGCGCTACGACCCGCAAACCGGCGGCTAGCGGGAACACCCCAGAACTCGATTCGGTTTACCTCCTAGAATGATCGCGAGCCGGGACGCACCGGACTCGTTCAGACTCTTTCGAGGAGGCTCGCCATGGCGCGGGACGCTGTAATCGTCGAGGCGGTGCGCACCCCGGTCGGGCGGCGCAACGGCGCCTACTCCGACGTCCACCCGGTCGACCTGTCGGCCCATGTTCTCGAGTCGTTGGCCGAGCGCACCGGCATCAACCCCGAGGTCGTCGACGACGTCATATGGGGTGTCGTGAGCCAGGTCGGCGAGCAGGCGATGAACGTCGGCCGCAATGCCGTTCTCGGCGCTGGCTGGCCGGAGTCGATCCCCGGCACCAGCGTGGACCGGCAGTGCGGGTCGAGTCAGCAGGCTGTCCACTTCGCGGCCGCCGGCGTGATTTCCGGCCAGTACGACGTCGCCATCGCCGGCGGCGTCGAAGTCATGACCCGGGTTCCGATGGGTTCCTCACTCGGCGCGAACGTCGGCTTCCCGATGGGCCCGCGGATGCTCGCCCGGTACGAGGGTCAGCAGATCAACCAAGGTCTCGGCGCCGAGATGATCGCCGAGCGCTGGGGACTGAGCCGGACCGAGATCGACGAGTTCTCGCTCGGCTCGCACGAGAAGGCAGCCGCTGCGATTGACTCGGGCGCGTTCGCCAAGCAGTACGCCGTCGTACCCGGCACTGGCCTCGAGGCGGATGAAGGCGTCCGCCGCGGCGGCACCATCGACAAGCTCGCCGAGCTCAAGACGGCGTTCAAGGAGGACGGCGTCATCACCGCCGCCAACTCCTCGCAGATCTCCGACGGCTCCGGCGCGCTGCTCATCACCACCTCCGAGAAGGCGGCCGAGCTCGGCCTCAAGCCGCTGGTGCGGCTCCACAGCTTTGCGCTCGCCGGCGACGACCCGGTCATCATGCTGACCGCGCCGATCCCGGCGACGGCCAAGGTTCTGAAGAAGTCCGGGCTGTCGATCTCCGACATCGGCGCCTTCGAGATCAACGAGGCGTTTGCCCCGGTCCCGATGGCGTGGTTGAAGGAGACCGGCGCGGACCCGAAGTTGTTGAACCCGCTCGGCGGCGCGATCGCGATCGGTCACCCGCTCGGCGGCTCCGGCGCGGTCCTGATGACCCGCCTCGTCCACCACATGGTCGACAACGGGATCTCCTACGGGTTGCAGAGCATGTGTGAAGGCGGCGGGATGGCGAACGCGACCATCCTCGAGCTGCTCTAACTAACGCGAACTTGTCAGCGGCACAGGGGGCTATAGCACTCTGAGCCGCTGACAACCTTCGCTAGCGGGAGGCGTGGCGGAGGTCGCGCTGGTCCCAGGCCTCGAGCAGGCTTGACAGCACGTCCTCGGCTTCGCCCAGCCCGCCGAGATGGCTCTCGCCGGGCTGGATCTGCATCCGTGAGTTCGGCAGCAGCGACACCATGTGCTGGCCGTGTGCGAACGGGATGATGTGGTCGGCGTCGCCGTGCCACCACACGACCGGCACCTTGACATCTCGTACCGAGAACCCCCAGTCGCGCCCGAACAGGACGGCGTCGTAGACCGGCGCGCGAAGGCCGAGCTGGCTGCCGACGAACAGGTCGTCGAGGAACATCGCGGCAAACTCCGGCCGGCCGAGCAGCCGCCGGTCGCCCTCCGGCGAGACCCTCGCGTAGAGCGCCACCGCGGTGCCGCCGAGCGGGCGAGCCGTCCGCACGAAGGTCGAGACGCCGAAGGCGAGCGGCTCCCGTAGCGCGGTCAGCGGCAGCTGGAACCTGGCGGCGAGCGAGACGATCCCGCCGTCGGCCGCCTCCGGGCCGACCGAGGGCGCGACGCCGCCGAGCACGACGGCGGCCCGGACCTGACTCGGGAGCTCGTGGGCGGTGGCCAATACATACGGCCCGCCGCCGGACAGCCCGATCAGCCCGAAGTCGTCGATGTCGAGTCGGACCGCCAACTCGGCGAGGTCGGCGGCGAAGTCGATGACCCGGCGGTAGAGATGGGGGGTCGACGAGCCGGTGCCGGGCCGGTCGACGCCGATCAGCCGGAGACCCAGGCGGTCAGCGGAAACCCGGGCCGGCTGCGGGATCTGCCGCCTCCCGCCCGGCGTTCCGTGCAGCCAGAAGACCGGCCGGCCGCGGTGGGCGCCGAACTCGGCGAACCCGAGGCGGCGGCCGTCATCGAGGCCGATCGTTCCTTCCAGGCGGGGCCGGGTGAGCAGGGCGGCCCGCTGCGCGGCGCTATTCATCGCTGATCTTCTCGGCGGTTTCCCGCAGCTTTTTGAAGTCCTTGCCCTGGGTGTCGCTCACCAGCGAGTCGGTCGCCGTGAAGCCCCAGCCGTTGTACTTGACGGCGATCCGGGCGAATCGGTGCCGGGCCGGCTTACCGCACCGCGTACATGGCCGGTCGGCGGTTTCGCCGAGCGGGAGCAGCACCTCGGACTCGTGATCGCAGGCGGTGCACCGGAACAGGTACAGGGGCACGGCTCAGGCCGCTGGCCGCGGTGGCCGGGTAATCCACACTGTGGGAAACCTCTGTGGGCAAATGACAGCAGTGTGACTACCGACGTGTCTCTCGCCAAAACCGCAGGTCAACGCCATGGCAGTGACTGTTCAGCGCCACTGGGTCGACATGCCGAAGCCGCCGATGATGAACGCGAAGCCGATCAGCAGGTTCCAGTTGGACAGCGATTTGATGGGCAGGCTGCCACCTGTGACGTAGAACAGCACCAGCCAGACGATCCCGACCAGGAAGCACGCCAGCATCGCCGGCGCGACCCAGCGTGGGCTGACCGCCTTCTTCGCAGAGCGGGTCGGCGGTGGCGTGTACGGCGTCTTGGTGCGCACGCGCGACTTGGGCACGAACCCTCCTTCTCCGGAGCCTGACTGAGCACTAGCGTAGACGGGTGGACACGGGCGTGGCGGCCACCGGCGAAATGGCGCCCGCCTCAGCGCGCGGCCAGTCCTGGCGGACCGTCGTACGCGGGCTCGGACAGACCCTGATCACCGCGGGGCTGGTCATCCTGCTGTTTGTCGTCTACGAGCTGTGGTGGACCGGTTTCACCACCAAGCGCGATCAGCACCGGCTGCTCACCCAACTCCGGCAGGAGTGGGCGGCCGGCAAGTTCCTCGCGGACCCGCCGCTCGGGTCCGGCATCGCGCTCCTGCGGATCCCACGCTTCGGCACCCATTACCTGTTCGTGATCGTGCAAGGCACCTCGACCGCCGACCTCATCAAGGGCCCTGGTCACTATCCCGGCACCGCGATGCCGGGTCAGGTGGGGAACTTCGCGGTCGCCGGGCACCGGACCACCTACCTGCACCCCTTCTACAACATCAACCAGCTCAAGTCGGGCGATCCGATCGTGCTCGAGACCGCCAAGACCTGGTTCACCTACACCGTCGAGAACATCCCCGGTACGGCGGCGAAGCACCAGGAGATCGTCTCGCCCAATGACATCGCGGTCTCTTACCCGGTGCCGGATCAGCCTGACCAGGCGCTCAAAGCGACCGAGAAGGTGCTGACCTTCACCTCTTGTAACCCGCGCTACTCAGCGGCGCAGCGCATCGTCGTCCACGCCCTGCTCACCAACGTCACCGCCAAGTCGGCGGGTCTGCCGCCCGCCCTCGCCGGCTACACCTTGAAGCAGACCTGAGATGTACACATGGATCTGGCGCAGGATTCCGGGCGGCATCCCGGGGAAGCTGTTCGGCTGCCTGGTTCTGTTGTTCGCCGTGCTGGTGCTGCTGTTCCTCGTGGTCTTCCCCTGGGCTGGGCCGAAGCTGCCCTTCAACCATGTGACAGTCGACGGGCCGAGCACACCCAGGCCGACCTCCAGCGCCCCGGCGGTGCCGAACTAGGCCCACGCATGGCACATAGGTGGGGCCAGGGCCCCACCAATGGCACATGCGTGGGGCCCTGGCCCCACCAATGGCACATGCGCGGGGGTCGAGTGAAATGATCGCGCGTGTGGCGGGCTACGACGATCGGCCGTGGCTTGCGGCGTACCCGCCGGGCGTTCCCGCCGACCTGGACTTCCCCGCCGAGCCACTGACCCGGTTGCTCGACGACGCGGCGAGCGCATTCCCGAGCACGGTCGCGATCTCCGCCATGGGGAACCGGATCACCTACCGGCAGCTCAAGGACAGCGTCGACCGGTTCGCCGGTGGGCTGGCCGACCGCGGCGTCGGTCCGATGTCACGGGTAGCGGTGATCTTGCCGAACTGCCCGCAGCACGTCGTGGCGTTCTTCGCCGTCCTGCGCCTGGGCGCGGTCGTCGTCCATTGCAACCCGCTCGCGACTGCGGACGAGCTCTCCGCACAACTGACCGACTCCGGCGCGGTCGCGGTGGTGTGTCTCGACCGTGTCGTCCCCACGATCCTCGCGATCCGGTCCGTCACCGACGTCACGACGATCGTGACAACGTCGCTCGCGGACGCGTTGACCCCGGTCGCCCGCGCGCGGCTCGAGCTTCCGCTGCCGAAGACCCGGTCGCGCAAGGCGCGGCTGCTCGCCGCGGTGCCGGCGGACCCGGCGGTGCGGGAGTACCGGGAGGTGCTGCGCCGAGGCAAGCCGACTCGACAGGCGGCGGTGAACGCCGGCCAGGACGTCGCGGTCCTGCAGTACACCGGCGGGACGACGGGTGAGCCGAGAGCCGCGATGCTCTCTCACGCGAACCTGGTGGCGAACAGCTACCAGATGCGGCTGTGGCTGCCGGACGCGATGCCGGGACGCGAAGTCACCCTGGGCGTGCTGCCGCTGTTCCACGTCTACGGCCTCACGCTGTGCATGCTGATGACCGTCCTGCTCGCCGGTCGGCTCGTGCTGGTGCCGCGGTTCGATCTTGATGCCGTGTTCGAGGCGATCGACTTCGAGCGGCCGACGCTGTTCCCCGGCGTACCGCCGATCTACCACGCCTTGCTCGACTCGCCCAAGGTTCGTCGCCACGACCTCAAGTCGATCCGCGCCTGCATCTCCGGCGCCATGAAGCTGCCGGCCGACATCCAGGAGCGGTTCGAGCGCACCACCGGCGGCCGGCTGGTCGAGGGCTACGGCATGACGGAGACCTCGCCGGCCACTCACTGCGTGCCGCTCACCGACGAGCGCCGGCCCGGCTCCGTCGGAGTGCCGCTGCCGGGGACCGAGGCGCGCATCGTCGACCCGCAGGACGCGGGCATCGTGATGCCGGTCGGTCAGCCGGGCGAGCTCGCGGTGAAGGGTCCGCAGGTGTTCCTCGGCTACTGGCAACGTGACGCCCGACCGGTGCCGCCCACCGTCGACGGGTGGTGGCTCACCGGCGACATCGCGACGATGGACGACGACGGTTGGTTCACGGTCGTCGACCGCAAGAAGGATCTGATCGTCGCCGGCGGCTTCAACATCTCGCCGACCGAGGTCGAGGAGGTCGTGCAAGCGATCCCCGGCGTGACCGACTGTTGTGTCGTCGGTCTGCCCGACCGCTATCGCGGCGAGACGGTCAAGGTTTATGTGGTGGCGCCCGCCGGAGACGTCACCGACAATGACGTCCTGGCTGCGTGCACCGAGAAGCTCACGGCGTACAAGGTCCCCAAGTTCGTCGAGTTCCGGGACGAGCTGCCGCGCACCGCTGTCGGAAAGGCGTTGCGGCGCCAGCTGATCGCGGAGGAGCTGGCTGCGAAGGACGCCTCGTCATGACTGTGTTTCTCGCGTGACCAGGGTTCTGGTCGTGGACAACTACGACAGCTTCGTGTTCAACCTGGTGCAGTACCTCGCCCAACTGGGTGCCGAGGTCGAGGTACGCCGCAATGACGCGATCGAGGCGACCGACCCGCTGATGCGCGAGGTCGACGGCATCCTGCTGTCCCCGGGCCCAGGAAAGCCAGAGGACGCCGGGTGCTGCATCGAGGTGATCAAGGCTCACGGCGAAGCCGTGCCGATCTTCGGCGTCTGCCTGGGACACCAGGCGATCGGGGTCGCGTACGGGGGGACGGTCGATCGCGCGCCCGAGTTGTTGCACGGCAAGACGAGCGAGGTGCATCACCAGGGAGTCGGCGTACTCGCCGGTCTTCCCGATCCGTTCATCGCGACGCGGTACCACTCGCTGACCGTGCTCGACCCCGATCTGCCGGCGGAGCTAGAGGTCACCGCCCGCACCGCAACCGGCGTGATCATGGCCTTGCGGCATCGGAGCCTCCGGGTCGAGGGGGTGCAGTTCCATCCTGAGTCGGTGCTCACCCAAGGTGGGCACCAGATGCTCGCCAGCTGGCTCGCGGTCTGCGGTGATCCGACCGCGGCTGAGCGGGTGCCCGAGCTCGCCGAACGCCTGGAACGCCAGCGCGCCGCCGTCTCCCCTGGTACCTGATACCTGTCAGGAAATCGCGCGCTTGGGCGGCGCCGACGGCCCTGACAAGTCGATCGGGCTAAGACGGTGGGCGGCGACTAAGCCGGTCGGTCGGGCGGGCCGGGCGAAAGATAAGGAATCCGCCCGATGTGCGGGGCTACCTCAGTGGCGGATCGTCTACCTCGGACACACCGAGGACATCGAGGAGACGATCGTGATACCCGGACTGATCGAACAGTTCGCCGACGCCGAGGTCGCCTACCGGCGGGAGCGCATCCAGGCGGAATTCACCCCCCGCCCTGCGAGCCGGCGGCGGCGCTGGCTGGGCGGGATCCTGCACCCGGCCAGGCGCCACGCGGGCCGGGCGCCGCTGCCACGCCCGCCGATGCCCGCGCCGCACCACCAGCACGCGGCGGGTTGAGCCGCACGCCACGCCGATCAGACCGGCGTCGAGGCCAGATATTCATGCGCTAGCTGTCGTGGCTGGCGGTCATGATGGTGGCGTGCCGATCCAGCCCGCGACGCCACTGATCGGGCGGGTCGATGAGCTGCGCGAGCTGAGGAAGCTGGTCGGTTTGGCCGGCTCGGGTGGCGGCCAGTCGCCAGACCCGCCGCTCGGCGGCGCTGTGCTGGTCGGTGGTGACGCCGGCGCCGGGAAGAGCCGGCTGGTCGGCGAGGTGGCCCGCGACGCCGAGTCTCGCGGCTGGCAGGTGCTCGTCGGGCATTGCGTGGACTTCGGCGAGGGGTCGCCGCCGTACCTGCCGTTCAGTGAGGCGTTCGGTCGGCTCGCGGGCGACGATCCGCAGCTCGCCCAGCGCCTGGCCGAGACCAGTCCGGCGATCGCGCGGCTGCATCCCGCGCATCGCCGCCTGAGCGAGTCCGACGCGACCCAGGAACCGACCCGGCGCGGGGCGCTGTTCGAAGGCGTCCACGCGATCCTCGGCTCGCTTGCCGAAACCGCTCAGGTGTTGCTGGTGATCGAAGACCTGCATTGGGCCGACCAGTCGACCCGCGACCTGTTGCGCTGGTTGTTCACCCGCCGGTTCGAGGCGCCGGTCACCATCCTCGCCACTTACCGCAGCGACGACTTGCACCGTCGCCATCCGCTCCGCGCGACGCTCGCCGAATGGGTCCGGTTGCCGAGCGTCCTGCGGCTGCAACTCGGGCCGATGTCGAGCGCCGATGGCCGGGCGCTGATCGACGCACTCGGCCCAGCCGGCCTTGCCGAGCGAGACCGTGCCGACATCCTCGCCCGAGCCGAGGGCAACCCGTTCTTCATCGAGGAGTTGGTCGCCGCCTCGACGGTCAGCGGCGGCCGGCTGCCTGCCGATCTGGCCGATCTGCTGCTGGTCCGTCTCGAGCGGCTCGACGACAACGCCCGGTTAGTGGTCCGGGCAGCCAGCGTCGCCGGCCGCCAGGTGTCGCACGCACTACTCGCGCACGGCACCGCGCTCGCGGATGGTGCGCTCGAGGCGGCGGTTCGCTCCGCGGTCGAGGCCAACATCCTGGTGTCGGTCGACGGCACCCACTACACGTTCAGGCACGCGTTGCTCGACGAGGCGATCTACGAGGACCTGCTGCCCGGTGAGCGGGTGCGGCTGCACGCCGCGTACGCGACCGCGCTCGCCGATCACCGGGTCGAAGGATCGGCGGCCGAGCTCGCCCACCACGCCCTCGCCTCGCACGATCTGGTGACGGCGACGAAGGCGAGCATCCAGGCCGGCGGCGACGCGATGGCGGTCGGCGGACCGGAAGAGGCCACCCACCACTACGAGCGGGCGCTCGAGCTGCTGGCCGACCCGGCGGTGTCAGCCGAACTCTCCGCCGAGCCGGCGGCTCCCGGGTACGTCGACCGGATCGATCTGGTGATCCGGACCAGCAACGCCGCGTTCGCCGCCGGCCATCTCTCCCGTGCCCTCGCTCTGGCGCTCGACCAGCTCAACGTCACACCGCCCGGCGGCCCGCCTGCCGACCGGGCCCGGTTGGTCCACTGCCTTGCCATGACGGCATTCGTCATGGACCACAACATCGACCTGCTGAGCCTCACCGCGGAGTCGGTACGCGCGATGAGCGACGAGCCGCCGAGCGCGCTGCACGCCCACATCCTTCACGCGCACGCCCGCGCAAACTACGAGCGCTCGCGGGACGAGGAGGTCGCGAAGTGGGGCGCCGCCGCATTGCAGATGGCGCGGGAGCTCGACCTGCCGGCCATCGTCGCCGATGTGACGATCCTGCTCGCCAAGATCGACGAACGCCGCGGTGACTCCGCTGCCGCTCTCGCCGCGGTCCGACGGGCGATCGAGGAGGCCCGTGACGCCGGCGAGCAGTTCGCCGAGCTGCGCGGGCTCTACACGCTCGGCAGCCTCTACTACGGGCAGGGCCAACTCACCGAGTCGCTCGACGCCTACGACGAGGCGGCGAAACGGGCACGCGAGCTCGGCCGTCAGTGGGCGCCGTACGGCGTCGACTCGGTGATCTTCGCTGCCATCGTCGGCTACGTCGCGGGTGACTGGGACCGGGTCGCTCGGTTGGTCGACATGTCCGGCCACAAGCCGCCCGAGATCGCGGCCGGACTGTTCGCCGCGATCGCGCTCGAGTTGGCGGCCGGCCGGGGTGAGACCGCCGCGCTCGCCGAGCTGCCCCGGGTGCGCAAAGCCTGGCCGCTCGACGGCTTGATCGTCATCACGAGCGCATCCGGCGCGATCGACCTGCACGGGCAGCGCGGCGAGATCGCTGCGGCGCTGGCCATCCACGAGGAAGCGGTCGAGGCGGTCGGCGAGCTGTGGCAGCGGCCGGCCTTTCACGCCCGGGTCCGGCTCGCCGCGGTTTTGCTCGGGGTGCTGGCCGACGCCGCCGCGGCCGCGGCCGCGACCGAGCGCGCGGAGTTGGTGCGCCGGGGCGACGAGGTCGCCGGCTCGGCGTACGAGGTCACCACCACCCCGCTGTTCAACGGACCGGAGGGGCGCGCCTGGGCGGCGCGGCTGAGTGCCGAACACGCCAGGTTGCACTGGCTCGCCGGTGTCGATGCGCGACCACTCGATGAGCTCGTGACGCGCTGGCGGGAAGCGGTCGACTCCTTTGCGGCGTTCGGGCACGTGTACGAGGCGGCTCGGTCCCGGGCGCGGCTGGCCGCGGTCCTCGCCGCTGCCGGCGATCCGGAGGCGGTCTGCGAGGCCGAACGGGCAGCGTCGGTCGCCTCGTCACTGGGTGCGGCAGCGTTGCTCGCCGAGGTGCAGCGGCTCGGTGGCGATGCTGCCAGCCGGTCAGCCGCGGGCCGCGAGGCTGAGTCGCTGACCGCCCGCGAGCACGACGTGCTGCAGCTCGTCGCGACCGGGCGCAGCAACCGCGACATCGCAGCACAACTGTTCATCAGCCCGAAGACGGTCAGCGTTCACATCTCACGCGTGCTCGACAAGTTGGATGCCGCGAGCCGCACCGAGGCGGTGGCCATCGCGCGCCGGCGCGGTCTGATCGAGTGAGTCCCGGCTAGAACGACGGCGTGATCGTCGGCGAGGCAGTCGGTGTCGGCGGCGAACTGGTCGCGGATGGCGAACTGGTCGGTGGCGGCGGCTTCTCATCGACGTAGATCGTGACGTCGGAACCCGCCGGCGCGAAGCTTCCACCGACCGGTGACTGGCTCACGACCAGGCCGTCGTTTTTGCGGTGGTACACCGCTGATCGTTTCGGTGGCGGCACGTTGAAGCCGGCCTGTTGCAGCACCGCGGTTGCGGTCGGGACGTCATCGAGGGTGACGTCCGGCACCTTCACCTTCGAGTTGGACACGATGAGGTTGACCTTGGAGCCGGCCGGGACGGAGGCGCCGCCGGGCGGGTTCGAGGTCAGCACCTGGTTCATCGGGACCGGTGAGTTCTTGAACACGATCGAGCCCACCGACAGGCCGGCGGCCGACAGCGCCGACTTCGCTTGCGACTCGGTCAGCCCGATCAGCCCCGCGGGCACCGGCACGAACTGGATCCCGTTGGACACGACGAGCTGAACCCGATAGCCCTTGCGGACCAAGATGCCGCCCGGCGGGTCCTGACCGATCACTTGGCCCTTGTCGTTCTTGCCGGTGTATTTGCTGGTCACCGAACCCACCGCGAGACCCTGGGCGGCGAGGGTCGCCTGGGCGTCGGCGTACGACTCGCCGGTGAGGTCTGGCGTCGTCACCTGATGGGCACTGGTCCCGAGCAGGTTGCGCGCCACCAACAGCGCGATGACGAACACCCCGATCGTGGCGATCGCCAACAGGGCATAGGCAGCGCCGCGTCGCTGGGCAGGTGGCTCGCGCAGCAGCACCGTCGTCGGAGGGAAGCTCGCGGCCGCCGCTTCATCGGCTCGCTGCACCGGCGTTGCGTGCACCGGTCGACCGGCGAGTGCCCGCTCGATGTCGGCGCGCATCTCTGCGGCGGAGGCGTACCGGTTGACCGGGTTCTTCGCCATCGCGACCAGCACGATCGCGTCCGCAGATGGTGGGACGTCGGGCTCGACCGAGGACGGTGGCACCGGGTCTTCGCGGACGTGCTGGTAGGCGACCGCGACCGCGCTTTCCCCGGTGAACGGCGGGGCGCCGGTGAGCAGCTCATAGAGCAGGCAGCCGGTGGAGTAGATGTCGCTGCGGGCATCGACGTGTTCACCGCGGGCCTGCTCCGGTGACAGGTAGTGCGCCGTGCCGACCACCGCCGCGGTCTGCGTCATCGTCGCCGTGGAGCTGGTGAGCGCGCGCGCGATGCCGAAGTCCATGACCTTGACCTGACCGCTCGGGGTCAGCATCACGTTGCCCGGCTTGATGTCTCGGTGCACGATGCCGGCGGCGTGCGCTTGTTCGAGAGCACCACAGATTGCGGCCGTGATCTCGAGCGCTCGCTGTGGCAGCAGTCGGCCTTCCGCCGCGAGCATGTCCCGCAGCGTGCGGCCTTCGACGTACTCCATGACGATGTACGGCGTGCGGATGCCGTCGACCTCACCCTCGCCGGTGTCGTAGACCGCGACGATCGACGGCGAGCTCAGAGAGGCGGCTGACTGCGCCTCGCGCCGGAAGCGAGCCTGGAACGACGGATCGCGGGCGAAGTCCTGCCGCAGCAGCTTGATCGCGACCTCGCGGCCGAGCCGCACATCGCGGCCGCGGTGCACCTCGGCCATGCCGCCACGGCCGATGACCTCGCCGACCTCGTAGCGGTCGCCGACGATGCGTCCCTTACCGGGCATCGTCGCCGCCGTCCGAGCTCGTCACGGCGCAAACGCTAGCTGGCGCCGCTAAGAGCGTCGGGACGCTCGCCGGGCGTTCGTTGCTGCTCATGAGCCGGCCGCCGGCCGGACGGTGAGGGTCACCAGGGTGCCCACCTTCACCTGAGTGCCGCCGGGCGGTGACTGCGCTGTCACCACGCCCTTCGGATCGGTGACGTTCTCGGTCACCCGGAGCACGTCCTGGGTGAGCTGGTTCTGGGCATCGCCCAGCGACAGCCCGATCACGGTCGGCACCGTGACATGGTTCGGGCCGCCGCCCCGGTCGACGAGCCACAGCAGCGCTCCGCCCGCGATGACGACGACGGTGCCCAAGGTGATCAGACCGTTGCGGACCCGCTTTCGCTCGGCGTCGTCGTACCAGGGGCGCCGCTTGGCCGGCTCACTCTCGTCGGTGTCCGCAGTGATCGGCATGAGCGGCGCGGTCTGGCCACCGCGTGCCGTCGCGGCCAGCGCAAGCGCGGTCCGGCCGATGTCGCCCGGGTCGGCCGGTGCAGGCTGTTTCCCGCCGTCGAGCCAGTTGAGGAATCGGGCGGACTCCGATTCCGTGTCACCGCCGGCGGGTGCGGGCAGCACCTCATGAGCGAGGGCGCGAAACGCGGCGATGTCATCGGCGGGGAGGTGCCGGCCGGCCAGGTCGAATCCGATCAGCGCGGCGGACCCGTCGTCGCGAACCACGACATGTCGCGCCGACAGTCCACCGTGAATCACCCCGGCGTCGTGTGCGGTCTTCAGCGCGAGCGCGGTCTGGCCGAGCACTCGCAGTGCGTGGTCAACCGACAGCCCGCCGGCTGCGGACATGGTGTCGAGTAGCCGCCCGGGGACGTTCGCCAGCACCAGCCAGACCGGGGGCTCGTCGGCGTCGTGGTCGAGGACGCTTGCGATGCCGGGGTCCGACAGCGCCGTCAGCCGCTGCGCGCCGTGGTGAAACCGCCGACGCCACTGCGGGTCGGCGGCGGACGTCCCGTCGTAGAGCTTCACCACGACCTGCCGGCTCGCAAGGTCGTCGTGGCCGTGCCACACCTCGCGCTCGTCGTCGACGGCGAGCCGCTCGACGAGGACGTAGCGCTCGCCGACCGTCACCAGCGGTGCGTTGGAGTCAGTCAACGCGCGGCCGGCCGGGTGCTAGAGGCGGCCATCAGCAACTCAGCACCGCACACATGACGTTCTTCGCGATCGGGGCCGCCGCGACGCCGCCGACGCCACCGTGCTCGACCAGTACTGCGACGGCGATCTTCGGAGCGCTCGCCGGAGCGAAGGCGATGAACCATGCGTGGGTCGGCGCACCGGGAACGTTCTCGGCGGTTCCGGTCTTGCCGGCGACGGTGATGCCGGGGATCGCGGCGGCGCCGCCGGTGCCGCCCGGTGAGTTCACGACGCGTTCCATCATCGAAGTCATCTCGGTGGCGACGCGCGGCGTGACTGCCCGGCTGAGCTGGCGGGGATGGCTGCGGCTGAGGACGGAGTTGTTGGGCGCCTTGGTGTCGGCGATCAGATAGGGCCGCATCACCACCCCGTTGTTGGCGATGCCCGCGGCGACCATCGCCATCTGGAGCGGCGTCACCGCGTCGCTGTACTGACCGATCGCGGAGTCGGCAAGCAGCGGCGCGTCGCTGCTCTCGACGTACTGGCTCGCTGACACCGGCAACGGGACCGACAGGCTTCCTCCGAAGCCGAAGGCCCGCGCCTGCCGGCTGATCGCACGGGCACCGAGGGTGTCACCGAGACCACCGAACGCGGTGTTGCAGGAGACCTTCAACGCGTCCGAGAGGGTGATCGAACCGCTGCCCGGACAGGTCTCGCCCTGGAAGTTGCGCAGGGTGTGGGTGGTGTCTTTGAACGTCAGCTGGTTCGGCGCCGGGATCGTGGAGTTCGGCGTGAACCGGCCGCTGCTCAGCGCCGTCGCAGCAGTGATGACCTTGAAGGTCGACCCAGGTGGGTAGGCCTGGTTGATCGCCCGGTTGAGCAACGGGCCGCCGCGGGTGTTGTTGAGCACCTTCCACGCCGCAACGTCCGCCTTGGTGTTGTGCGAGCTCAGCTTCGACGGGTTGTACGACGGGTACGACGCGAGCGCCAGGATCGCGCCGGTCTGCGGGTTGAGAGCGACCACGGCGCCGGCCCGGACACCCTTGTAGCTCGGGGCGTTCGACAGTGCGTTGTAGGCCGCCTGCTGAGCCGCCGGGTTGATGGTGAGGTCCACCGATCCACCCTGGGGCGTCCGGCCGGACAGTTCCTCGGCGAGGCGATGAAAGAACAGCTGGTCACTGCTGCCGGAGAGGATCTGGTTCTCGGCCTGCTCGATGCCGGTCGAGCCGTAGACGAGCGAGTAGAACCCGGTGATCGGTGCGTAGAGCTCGCCCTGCGGATAGGTCCTCAGGTACTTCAGCTGGTCATGGGTTTTCACGGAACGGGCGACGTCCCTGCCTGCGACGACGATCGGTCCGCGCTGCCGGCTGTACTCGCCGTACAGCACGCGGACGTTGTGCGGGTTGGCACGAAGCGATGACGCCTGGCCGACTTGTACGACGTTGGAGTTGATCAGCAGTGCGGCGAACATCAGCAGTGCGGCGATCGCAACATGGCGGATCGGGCGATTCATCGTTGGATCACCATGGTGGCGTGCTCGTCGGGTGCGACCGGCCGGTCGGGCAGCGGCTGCCGCGAGGCGTCGCTGATCCGCATCAACAGGGCGAGCAGGATCCAGTTCGAGACCAGGCTCGAGCCGCCGTAGGACAGGAACGGCAGTGTCAGTCCGGTCAACGGGATCAGCCGGGTGACACCGCCGATCTGCACGAAGATCTGCAAGGCGAGACCGAAGGACAGCCCGGCGCCGAGCAGCTTGCCGAAGTCGTCACGCGTCCCGATGGCGGCGCGCAGCCCGCGCATCACCAGCAATAGATAGATGACAAGTACCGCCATCAAGCCCGCGAGGCCGAGCTCCTCGGCGATTGTCGAGCCGATGAAGTCGGTGTTGGCGAACGGCACGAGATCGGGACGGCCCTGACCGAGCCCGGTGCCGAAGATGCCGCCGGTCGCCTGGCCGAACAGCCCCTGGGCCAGCTGGTAGCTCTGGTTGGTGATGTAACGCGGCGAGAGCGGGTGCAGCCAGATCTGCACTCGTTCGTGGACGTGCGGCACGAAGTGGGCCGCGCCGAGTGAGCCGAGGACGAACAGCACCAGGCCGATCAGCAGCCACGACCGTCGCTGCGTCGCGACGTAGAGCATGACGATGAAGATCCCGAAGAACAGCAGGCTGGAGCCGAGATCGCTTTCCCGGGTGAGGATCAGCAGGCTGGCTCCCCAGGCAACCAGGACCGGGCCGAGGTCGCGCGCTCTGGGGAGAGTGACGCCGAGCATTCGGCGCCCGGCGAGGGCGAGGACGTCGCGCTTGCTCACCAGGTAGCCGGCGAAGAAGACCTCGAGCGCGATCTTCGCGATCTCGCCCGGCTGGAAGGAGAACCCGCCGAACTTGATCCAGATCCGAGCGCCGTTGACCGTGCTGTGGCTGGCGGGCAGAAGGGCGGGCAGCACGAGCAGGCCGAGCCCGACCACCATCGCGGTGTAGGTGAGCGACTGCAGGCGGCGGTGGTCGCGGATGACGGCGAGGACGGCGATGAACAGCGCGATCCCGATCACGGTCCACACCAGCTGCAACGGAGCGGCGGCCGTGCCGGCCGACTGACTGTGCGCGTGGGCGGTTTTCTGGGCAGACAGGTCGAGCCGATGGATCAGCACCAGGCCGAGTCCGTTGAGGGCGATCGCGGCCGGCAGCAGCACCGGATCGGCGTACGGCGCGAACCGGCGTACCGCGAGGTGAGCGACAAGCGACAACGCGATGAAGCCGATGGCGTCCTCGACCAGGCCGCTGGGGAACTTGTTGGAGTACGCGGCGCTCGCCGAGGTGAAGGCGACGAGGATGAGGACCGCGCTGAAACCGATCAGCGCCAGCTCGGTGCTTCGGCGCTTCTCTCCGACGGGCAGCAGGATCCCGGTCATGGCGTGCTGGTGGCGACCGGCGACGCGCCGACGCACCAGGCCGGCGGGGGCGGCGGCGTGGGCGGCTTGCGCAGGTGGTGCTTGTGGTGCCGGGCGGGTGTGGTGACCGGGGAGGGGGTTGGTGTGGGGCAGGCGTCGGTGCGCAGGCTCGACACGACGCTGCGCGCGTTGGAGAGGTTGCTCGCGCCGATGCCGTTCGCGAGCCGGTCGCGGTCGTCCTGCGGCAGCGCGGTTGCAGGCACGTTGGTCAGCTCCTTGACGTGGGAGAGCTTGACGCCGGCCGCCTTGCCGTGGACGCCCTGGTAGATCGCCACCCGGCCGCCGGAGTTTGCGACGTACCACTGGTGGTGGATGTAGATCGCGGTCGCGGCGATCGCAGCGCCGATCAAGACGATGACGATCGCGGTGACCACGATCAGTGGTCGGGCGATGCTGCGAGACCGGCTCTCCCGCTCGATCGCATGCCGCTTAGGCGGCGCGTCCGATGCCGCCTCGTCGCGGGCCGGCTCGCCGGTCGGCGGTACCCGCGGTGCGGCTGTCGCCGCCCCTCCCAGCAGCGGCGACTGGCTCGCCTCGGTGCCCTCGACCGGGTCACCGACCACGCATGTGACGTTGTCGGGTGCGCCGGCGCGCAGCGCCAGATCCACCAGCCGCTCGCAGGCCTGCTGCGGGTCGTCGCCACCGAGCGCCTCCGCAATGGCGCCGGTGTCGACGTAGTCCGACAGGCCGTCGCTGCAGAGCAGATAGCGATCGCCAGGTGTCGTCGTGAGCACCTCGACTTCGGGATCGGGCTCGGTCCGACCGTCGAGGGCCTGCAGGATCCAGCTGCGACGGGGATGGGTCAGGGCTTGTTCAGGCGTGATCTGTCCCTCGTCGACGAGCGACTGCACCAGCGTCTGGTCCCGGGTGATCTGGGTGAGCTCGCCGTCCCGCAACAGATAGGCGCGGGAGTCGCCGAGCTGAGCCAGCGCGAGAGTGTCACCGGACCACAACATCGCGGTGAGCGTCGTGCCCATGCCATTGAGGCTCGGGTCCTGATCTATTGCAGTCCGCATCTCGTCATTGGCGCGTTGCGTCGCGTCTCGCAGGGCGGCGATCGGGTCGGTGATGCCGTCGTCGGTGTCCAGCGGCGCGAGGGCGGTGATCGCGATGTTGCTCGCGATCTCGCCGGCGACTGAGCCGCCGACGCCGTCTGCGACGACGAGCAGCCGGGTCCCGGCATAGGAGGCATCCTCGTTGCCGTCGCGCACCAGCCCGACGTCACTGCGGGCGCCGTACCGCCAGCCCGTCACTGAATCTCCAGGGTCGAGCGGCCGATCGTGATCCGGGTCCCGACCTTCACGGCGACGGGTGCGGTGACCTTCGAGTTCCCGATCAGGGTGCCGTTGGTCGAGCCGACGTCTTCGAGTAGCCAGGCGTCGCCGTTCGGGACCAGCCGGGCGTGCTTGCTCGACGCGAAGTCATCGTCGAGCACGATCGTCGAGTCGGTTGCCCGCCCTATCGTCACGGGCAGCGAGGACAGCGCGACCGACACGCCCTGGCCCGGTCCCTCGATCACCGTCACCCGGCTTGGCGCGGCGCGGGATGCGCGCGGCGGCTTGGCCGGTTTCGGTGCTGGGGCGGGTCGTGGTGCCGGGGCCGGCCGCGGCGACCGAACCTTGCGCGGTTTGGTGCCGAAGATGTCGTGGCGGACTGCGACGACTGCGGCCACCACGAAGCCCCACAGCAGGATCAGTACGACCGCTCGGAGCAGGAAGACAACTGCAACCGGCATCAGTGCCTAGCCAATCGCCGGCTCCTAGTCCTCATCACGACGGAAGATCAGACTCGTGGATGCGACGTCGATGCGGTCGCCGTCTGCGAGCTCGACCCGGTCGGAGGCCTTGCCGTTGACCATCACGCCGTTCGTCGATCCGAGGTCGACGATGCCCACCTTGCCATCGACGTACCGGATCTCGGCGTGTCGACGAGAGACCCCGGGGTCGTCGAGGCGAAGGTCGCATTCTGCTGCCCGGCCGATCACCGTGACCGGATGGGTGAGGAAGTACGCCGACTCGTCGTGGCCGGCGGCCACGATCAGCCGTGGCCGGTGCGGGTAGGCGCCGGCTGGGGCAGGTCGCGGCGAGCCGCTCCCGACCGCTACGCCGGCGGGCTGGGACGGCGGCTTCGGCGGTGGTGGTGGTTCGTCGCTTGCGGCCACGCTGCTGCGGATCCGGAACACCCCGGTGCCGATCGCGGGCTGGAGCTCGAAGTCCACCTGCACCGGACCGACGAACGAATAGCCGACCTCGGCAGCGTGCTCGCGCACCATCGTCGCGAGCTCGTCGCCGAGCGGTTCGGCCCACTCTTCGAGCCGGTTGTAGTCGTGCTGACCGAGTTCCACGACGTAGTCGTTGGGGGCGATAACGCGGCCGCGTGCCACGACGTTCTTCTTGTCATCCGCCTCACGCTGCAGTGCCTGCGCGATCTCGGCAGGCTGAACGTCACCTTTGAACACCCGCGCGAAAGCGCCTTCGACCAGCCCGCCGAGGCGCCGCTCGAACGACTGCAGGACTCCCACAGCGGTTTCCTTCCCGGCCTGCCCGCGATGATCACCCGCCGGATCCGACGAGGTCGTCACGGGGTCGGCGTAGCGCCCTGAGGCCTGATCGTATCGGGGCAAGTTGGGAAACCCTGCGTGCTAGCGTGGCGTCCCCTCGGGCGAGTGGCGGAATGGCAGACGCGCACGGTTCAGGTCCGTGTGTCCGTAAGGACGTGGGGGTTCAACTCCCCCCTCGCCCACTGCTCGCAATCGACTCAGCACAGTGGCCTCCCAGCCGCCTCCCGATGCCATAATCCGGCGTGTGACGGCGGCTCTCGATGAGGCGGACCGGGCGGATCTTCTCGCCGCGCTCGAATACCAGCGAGCCTCGGTGCACGCGATTGTCGAAGGCCTGTCGGAGCGGGCCTGGCACACCTCGGTCGTGCCCTCGGGCTGGACTCCGGCCGGCATGGTTGCGCATCTCGGCGGCGCCGAGCGACATTGGACCTGCGGCGTGATCCTGGCCGACGACCCAGGGCACCCGTTCGACGCGGAATCCGATGAGGACGAGCCCTACGACCCGACCGCGCCGTTCGTCATCGACTGGCCCTCGCCGAAGGTCCTGACCTACTACCGGGATCAGGCTCGGCAGACTGACGAGATGCTCGCCGTGACGGCCCTGGACTCGGCGCCGCGAGGGTTTCACCGGAGTCCAGACGCCGAGCAGCCGCGCACCGTGCGCGAGATCGTCCTGCACCTCATCGAGGAGACGGCCGCCCACTCCGGTCATCTCGAAATCGCCCGGGAGCTACTCGACGGCCGCACCGGACTCGGTCTGCGGTAGGAGTCGTTTCGCAACTTGTCCGCATCACCGGGTGCGATAGCACCTGTTGGCGCTGACAACTGTGACCTGCGAAAGTCCAATCAGATGATTCACACCGAGCAGCTGACCAAGGTCTATCCAGGGACCGACTTCGCTGCCGTCGACTGCCTTGATCTCGAGGTGGGGACCGGCGAGATCTTCGGGCTTCTCGGACCGAACGGCGCCGGCAAGACCACGACCGCCGGGATGCTCACCACCCGGGTGATTCCCACCTCAGGTCGGGCGTTGGTCGGTGGCGTCGACGTGGCGGCCCAGCCTGCGCTGGCCAAGCAGGTCAGTGGGATCGTCTCCCAGCAGAACACCCTGGATCGCCAGCTCAACGTCTGGGAGAACCTGTACTTCCATGGCCGGCTGTTCGGGATGGGGGCGACCACGTCCCGTCGGATCGCCGACGAGCTGCTCGAGCAGTTCCAACTGGAGAAGTGGGCGCAGGCGTCGGTGTATGCACTGTCAGGGGGGATGGCACAGCGGCTGATGGTGGCGCGGGCGATCTTCCACCGACCAGCGGTGCTGTTCCTCGACGAACCGACGGCCGGCCTCGACCCGCAGAGTCGGCTCGCGCTGTGGGAGGTCCTCGGCCAGCTCAACCGTGACGGTCAAACCATCATGCTGACCACCCACTACATGGAGGAGGCCGACCGGCTCTGCCACCGGGTGGCGATCATGGATCACGGCAAGATTCTCGCGCTCGACACGCCGGCCGCTCTCAAGCGTGGCATCGGCGCCGACACCATCGTCACGGTCCGTGCCGCGGCTGACCCGGAGCAGCTGGCAGCCGTTCTTGCTCGCGACGTGGCGGGGGTGGAACGGGCCCGAGTCGCCGACGGGGCGGTTCAGCTCGACGTTAGCGGCGGGCAGCGGCTCGTTCAGCAGATCGTGCTGGCGGCAGAGCGCGCGGGCGCCGACATCCTGGACCTCTCCATCACCGAGCCGACTCTCGAGACGGTGTTCATCACCTTGACAGGTCGAGAGCTGCGCGACTGATGGCGGCTTCGGATGTGACCGGCGACGTCACCACCCGCGCTGTTCCGGCGCGGATCGAACTCCAGCTGCGCCCGGTGCTCACGGCGAGCTACAGCGCCCTGGGCGCGTTGCTGCTGCGGGACCTGGTGGTGCTGTGGAAGGACAAGTGGGTCTTCGTCCTGCGCACGGTCATCCAGCCGTTCTTGCTCTGCTTCGTGTTCCTCTATGTCTTCCCAAAGATCGGCCAGGGAGTCGGCGGTGGTGGGGGCCGGCGCGGCGAGTCGTCGTTCGCCACCGTCCTGGTGCCCGGCGTCGTCGGGATCTCGATCATGTTCCAAGGGGTGCAGTCGATCGCGCTCAACATGGCCCAGGAGTTCGGCTTCACCAGAGAGATCGAGGACCGGGTACAGGCGCCCTGCCCGATCTGGCTGGTCGCGATGGCCAAGGTCCTGTCGGGCGCCGCGCAAGGCGCGCTGTCAGCTGTCCTCGTGTTGCCGATCGCTGCCGTCGTTCACGCGGCCGGAGTCCATGCACATCTGGACCTGCGGTGGTGGATCATCCTCACGCTCGTGCCACTCGCCTGCATTGCTATGGCGGGGCTCGGCCTGGTCCTCGGCACTAGCTTCGAGCCGCGCAACATCGGTCTGATGTTCGGCTTCATCATCCTGCCAATCACATTCCTTGGCGGGACCTACTACGGCTGGACGACGCTCTCGCCGGTGCGGATCGGCGGGTTCCACTGGCTTCAGGTGCTGGTGCTGATCAACCCGCTGATGTACGTCAACGAGGGCATGCGCGCCGCATTCACGTCGTCCCCTCACATGCATCTGTACGTGATCTATCCGGTGATGGCGGCCTTCGCGACGACGTTCCTCGCCATCGGCTTGCGCAACTTCCGCCGCCGCGTCCTCGCCTAGCCGAGCGCGATCCGTTCCAACAACGGGTAGCCGCGTTCCTGTGCGGTGAGGAG
The DNA here is from genome assembly GCA_025980465.1 of Frankiales bacterium. GTDB lineage: Bacteria > Actinomycetota > Actinomycetes > JAFAQI01 > JAFAQI01 > JAICXJ01. Next base: position 36,642 of record JAICXJ010000011.1, read on the forward strand.
TCCCTGTTCGACAAGATGACTCCCCTTCTTCGCGTCAGCACGGCCGGTACGACGCATCAGCCATTGCCCGTAGTAGATCTGAGTGCGCGCCAAGAAGTAGGCCGCGCCGACTCGCTCGTACGTCGCAATTGCCTCAGTGAAGTGTTCATCGGCGACCGCCAGACCTTGCACGGCTGCGAGTCTCGCGAGTGCCTCGCTGACCGATCCCCACGACTGCACGCCGTCGTAATCGAAGCGGTCGGCGAAGGGCAGGAGCCGAGGGTAGAGCGCTGAGGCTGAGTCCTGGAGGCCCAGTTCCGCAACGACCTCTGCGCAGAGGATTTCAGACCCGAGTCGAAGCAGGTCGTTGCGGAAACGCACCTCGCGCCCGTCAATGAGCTGACGGAGCGCCGCCAGTGCCTCGTCGTGGCGGCCGAGGGTGCACAGAATCCGGGCCAGGCAAGCGGTGATCGATTGGACGTGAGGGCTTTCGCGTGCGGACTCGACCATGACCTCGACGAGTCCCTCGCCGTCGCCCTGCAGCATCTTGAGTTGTCCGAACTGGGCGAGGTAGTACAGCGCTATGTCAGGCTGCCCAGTCTCCTCCCCGATCCGGTGAGCAGCGGCCGCGGCCGCGTATGCTCCGGCGAGGTCGCCGATCATCGTGAGGTACGTCGCCTCGGAATGGCCGCGAATCCAGCGCAGCATCGGCTGCCCGATTCGCTCAGGGACGTCGTCGTGCAATGCGTGCGCGGCCTCGATTTCACCGGTTTGGTACAGGGTGTAGGCCTTGAAGTTCGTGGCCCAGAACTGCAGCACGAGGTCGCCGCATTCCCGAGCGGCACTGAGCGCCTCGTCGATCAAGGTCATTCGGTCGACGAGCGTCTCGGGCACGTCGATCGCCAGGTAGCCGGTCGTGATCACCGACGCGAGCGTTCGCGGGTCTCCTGATCGGCGTGCGATGTCGACCGCGGTGGCGACCCGGGCATCTTGCTCGTCCAGGTCGGCAGCGAGCGAGTTCTCGGCAGCAAGGAGCGCAAGCAGTCGTGCCCGCTCCGGAGCCTCGGTCTCGCCGACCGCTCGGAGTGCAGCTTCGATGACGTCGACGCGTTCGCGATCGACGGCCGTGGCCACGCTGCTCATGAAGCCACGGTTATTGAGCAACGCAGCGCGCACTAGCAACTCGGTAGCGCCAATCTGTTCCGCGCGGTTCGCGGCCTCGAGCAGCGTTGCGCGATACGCCGGAAGCCCCAACTGGCGCTGCGCCTCGCCGAGCCCGATCAGCACCCTGGTCGTCAGTCGTTCGTCGGGCGCCGACCCGCAAGCAGCAAGCGACTCCTCGGCCTGCGTGAACCACCGCAGGCCTTCGTCAGGCGCCAGTCGATTGAGGGCGCGTTCGCCCGCGAGTACGGCGTACTCCACGGCTTTCGCCGCGTCAGCGGGCGCTGTTGCCTTGGCCCAATGATTGGCGAGCTCGCCGACCCGCTCGTGACGTTGCGCCTCGTCGGCTTCGATGAGTTCGGCGATGCGACGGTGCAGGCGCGCACGTCGGGTTGGGCTGAGCGAGTCGTAGAGGGAGTGCTCGACGAGCGCGTGCGCGAATCGGTACTGCTCCGGTCCCAGCTCAGTGAGCAGCCGCGCCTCACACGCGGTCTCGATGACGCCGAGCACGGCGTCCTCCTCAGCCGAGGTGACCGCGGTGAGGGTGGCGAGGTCGAACTCCGGCCCGATTACGGCGGCGACGGCCAGGATCTCGGCCGGCTCAGACCCCAGCCGGTTCACGCGGCGCCCGATAACCTCTTGAACACTGACCGGGAGCCCCGAGGTGCGCAGGTCGACGGATGCGACCCAGCGGTCGTCCTGTTGGTAGATCGCCTGCGTTTCGACCAGGTGCCGCAGCAGCTCGGTGACGAAGAACGGGTTGCCGTCGGTCTCGGCGAGCAACGCGTCGCGAAGCGACAGGCCGTCGGCGTCCATGTCCTGACCAGCCGCTGTCTCCATCAGCGCCAGCAGCTCGCTGTCGTCGAGGCCTCGCAACGACAGCCGGGTGATGCCATTCTGCCGGTGTAGCCAGGCCAGCAGGTCGGCCAGCGGATGTCCGGAGCTGACTTCGGATTCGCGGAAGGTCGCCACCACCATCAGCGACAGCGGCTCGTCACCGCTGATCAGGTGGCGCAACAGCGCAAGACTCGGCCCGTCGGCCCACTGGATGTCATCGAGCAGGACCACGAGTGGCGCCAGTGAGGCGGCCGATGCCAGCACCTCCCGCACCGCCTCGTACAGCACGTACCGGGCGGCCTCGGCGTCCTCGTCACGCGCCACCGGCGCTACGGAATCGAGCTGCGGAAGGATTCGGGATAGCGAGGTCTGGTGTCTCGCCAGCACCGGTCCCAGCGCCGCAGGCGCATGGTCGATGAGGTGCCGGAGCACCTCTACCCAGGGTTGATACGGCAGCCCAAGGTCTTCGTCGGCACGCCCGAACAGCACTATTGCGCCCTGCGCGTAGGCCTGTCGCGCGAAGGCGCAGGAGGTCGTCGTCTTGCCGATGCCGGGCTCGCCTCCCAGCATCGCGACCCGCCGGCTGCCTTCAGCCGCGTGCTTGAACGCCGCGGTGAGCTCGTCGAACTCGCGCGCGCGCCCGATGACGCCGGAATCCGGTGCGAGCTGGCAGCGAGCCGGTAGCGGGACGGCGATCTCGGCACTGACCACCGCCGCAGGCGCCCAGACGACCTCGACGACATCTACCGGCTCGGGGAGCCCCTTCAACTCGCGGCGGCCAACCGGTTGAAGCTGTTGCGTCGTGCGCCGCCCCGCGGTCAGCTCCACCAGCCGGGTGGTGAGGATCTGACCGCCCGCCGCGACGGCGCACAGCCGGGACGCCTCGACCACCGGATCGCCGAAGTAGTCGCTGTCGTCCTCGACGACCTCGCCTAACGAGATGCCGATCCGGATCGCAAGTGGGACGTTGCTCGAGCCGCGGTTGTGGGCCTCCGCTGCCTGCTGGATCGCCTCCGCTGCCGCGAGCGCGGCGGTCGTGCTGTCAAACGCCGCCATGACGCCGTCGCCGAGATTCTTCACCTCGCGACCACCGTGCTGGTTGATCGCTGTGCGTAGCAGCGTGAAGTGAACGTCGCGCAGTTGATCGGCGTCGACCGCGTCGAGCTGGCTCGATGTTGCGGTCGAGCCGACAAGGTCGGTGAACATGACCGACACCGTCCGCGTCGTGGACATCGCGGCCCTCCCCGCTGACTTCCCCCGAGCTAATAATGACCGGTTTTGTGCTGGAACACCTCAGTTCGGGCAGATCACGCGTTCGGCCCGCCGTTTGTCGTCGCGAGCGTTAGCGTTCACCTGTGGCGGCGCAGGTGTGCACGGCGTGCGGGACGTCCAACGCGGACGGGGCGAAGTTCTGCAGCGAGTGTGGTCAGCCGCTGGTAGCCGCCTGCCCGCAGTGCGGGACACCGGCGCTGGGCGGCCGGTTCTGCAGTGAGTGCGGAACGCCGCTGGGATCCGCAGCCGCACCCGCTCCCGCGCCCGCTACTGCCGCGCCGGCGCCCGAACCGATCGCGGAACGCCGGGTCGTCTCGATGCTGTTCGGTGATCTGGTCGGATTCACTCCCATTGCCGAGAGCAAGGACCCAGAGGCGGTCCGCGAGATGCTCTCGGCGTACTTCGACCGAGCCCGCGCAGTGATCGAACGGTACGGCGGGGTGGTCGAGAAGTTCATCGGTGATGCCGTCTTCGCGGTGTGGGGGTTGCCCGCCGCGCGGGAGGACGACGCGGAACGCGCGGTGCGTGCCGGCCTCGACCTGACCAGTGCGGTGACCGCGTTGGGCGAGGAGCTCCGGATTCCCGAGCTGCAGATGCGGGTCGGAATCACGACCGGCCAGGTAGCGGTGACCCTCGGCGCGGTCGGCGAGGGGATGGTTGCGGGCGACGCCGTGAACACCGCGGCGCGGGTGCAGTCAGTCGCCGTACCGAGCCAGGTCTGGGTCGATGACACCACCCGCTCGCTCACGACTGCCTCACTCGCCTATGAGCCGATGGGCGCGCATGAGTTGAAGGGGAAGGCGGCTCCGGTCGAGCTCTTCCACGCGACCCGGACGATCTCGCTGTCGGGAGGTGAACAGCGCGTCGACGGCTTGGAGGCTCCGTTCGTCGGCCGCGACCGCGAGCTACGGATGGCAAAAGAGCTGTTCCATGCAACCGTGGAGGAGGGCCGGCCACGACTGGTTCTCGTCGCCGGCGAGCCTGGCATCGGCAAGTCGCGGCTCGGGTGGGAGTTCGAGAAGTACGTCAGCGCGATCCCGACGACGACGACCTGGTGGATGCGGGCGCGGTGTCTGTCCTACGGCGAGGGCATCGCCGGGCGGGTCATCGCGGAGCTGTTCCGGTACCTGTTCCGGCTGACCGACGCCGATGACGACGTCGCGGTCAGCGCAGCGCTGGAAGAGCGGCTCGCTCAGCACGTCGCCGACGAGGATGAACGTGCCGTCCTACGACCGCGGATGGAGAGCCTGCTAGGACTCAGTGACCAGACCTTCGAACAGTCCGATCTGTTTGCCTGTTGGCGCCGATTCCTGGAATCGCTTCCGGAGGAGTCGGCGCCTGCGGTCACCCTGGTGATTGAGGACTTCCAGTGGGCCGACGACGGGCTGCGGCTGTTCATCGAGCATCTGCTCGAGGCTGCCCAGGCGGCGATTCTCGTCTTCGCGTTGGCCCGCCCAGAGGTGATCGAACACCATGCCGGCATCGGGGTGGGCCGACGGGCGACGACGATCTTCCTCGAGCCGATGGCCGACGCCGCGATGGCGCTGCTACTCGATGGGCTGGTGACGAACCTTCCCACCCCGCTACGCCAAGAGCTGGTGAAGCGGGCCGAGGGAATCCCGCTGTACGCCGTCGAGACGGTTCGAGCCCTGATCGACCGTGACGTCGCGGTGCCCTCGGGTGGGCGTTACGTGATCGATGAGGCTCAGGCCGAAGCCCTCGACCTGGCCGCGCTCGGTCCGCCCGCGAGCCTCCAGGCGCTGCTCGCTGCCCGGCTCGACGCGTTGCCGGAGGACGAGCGCCGGGTGGTGCAGGACGCCAGCGTGCTGGGGCTGACCTTCACGGAAAACGGAATCGCAGCGCTCAGCCCGGAGGGCATCGACCTCGAAGCCGTTCTGGCCTCGCTTCGACGCCGCGACATCCTCGGCGTCGAGAACGACCCACGATCGCCGGAGCGCGGTCAGTTCCGATTCGTCCAGGCGTTGTTGCGCGGGGTCGCCTATGACACCTTGTCGCGTCGTGACCGCCGGTCTCGCCACCTCGCCGTCGCGACGTACCTGGCGACCCAACCGGATGCGGACAGCATCGCGGGCGTCCTGGCGACGCACTATCTCGATGCCATCGAGTCGATGCCCGATGCGGACGACGCGCCGGAGCTGAAGGAGCGCGCCGTCGCCTTGCTCGAGCAAGCGGCGCAGCACGCGATGGCGATCGGGTCCCCGGCCCTCGCGCTCTCCTACCTCGCTCGCCTGCTCGACCTCGATCCTGCGGATGATGTCGTGGTCCGATCGTGTCGCAGCGCGGCGCACCTCACCGGCCGGATCGGGGCTGATGTCGACCGCGGCCTGGCCTGGTCGGAGCGCGGAATCGAGGCCGCGACACGCACCGGCGCCGAGGACGAGTTGCTGTGGCTCAAACTCGGCACCTGCCAGCTGCTCCTGATGGTCAGTCGGGGAGATGAGGTCCTGTCGCTCGCCCAAGAGGTGCTGGAAGCATCGCGCGGTCGCGCCGAACGAGTTGGCCAGCTTGCGATGGCCGCGCGACTGATCAGCATGTGCGCGCAGAATCTCGGCGACGTCGCGCTCGCACAACAGGCGTCCATCGACGGCCTCGCGGACATCGAGCGGTTCGGCACCGACCAGGACTTCGCCCTGTTCCTCGATTCGTTCGCGATGTGGTTCGGGCTCGCGGGATTCCGCCGGATGGGAACGTTGGTGCGACGAGCCGCGGTAGCCGCCTTCGACAGCACCGCGTCGACGAGTTCCGTCGGCGTTGCGCCGCTGATGAACCTCGCCACGCTTGTCGTCCACGACAATCCGCGTGAGGCGAAGGCCATCGGGTTGGAGGCGCTGTCCGTTGGCCGGCGGATTGGATCGAGTGTGGTCGCCACCCACGCCCACTTGGTGGTCGCGTACATAGGTCTGGGTGAGTGGTCCGAGGCCCGCGACCTGCTGTCGGTAAGACGTAGCGACGGGCTGTCATCCCTCGTTGAGTGGGAGACCTATCTTTCCGTCGGCGCAGGTTGGCTTGCCTGGGGCTCAGACGACGCGGAGCTGCTCCTGCCGCCGCCGGCTTTCGAAACGGTGGACGCGGTCGTCAACGGCTGGCAGTTGATGACTGAAGCGGTGGCCGAAGCCTTCCACGGCGCTCTTCCGGCCGGCGCTGCGATCGCCGCCCGCGCGGTCCGGCGTACCAGCGAGTTCGAACTCGCGAATGAGGATGTGCCGCTCGTCTTCGCCTTCGCCGTCGACATGCTCATCGCGGCAGGCGGCATGCAGGACGAGGTGCGGGGCCTTGTCGACCTGCTCGATCAGATCCCAGCCGGACAGCGATACCGGCTACTCGAGGGCACGTTGCAACGCGCGCACGCCTACCTCGCCGAATCCCCGGTCGAGGGCCTGCGCACCGCCGTCGCGATCTTCGACCAGATGGGGGCGCCGTACTGGGCGGCGCGAGTTCGAGTGGAGTTGGCTGCAGCGCTCACCGCGGCCGGTGAGCCAGGTGCGGCCGATGTCCTTGATGCCGCGGAGCCGATCTTGATCGGCGCCGGCGCGAACCGTGCGTTGCGCGAGCTCGCGCAGGTGCGGGAAAGTCTGACCACCACGGCCGTTCTCAGTTGATTGCGAGGGTGTCATGACGACACCACACGCCGCGACCGCGGCCGAACTCTTGTCGACCCCCGAGGCGTGGGCGGACATGGTGCGGTGGCACCAGTTGATGGGTGAGATCCGGCGCGATGTTCCGGTGGTGCGGCTGGAGCCGGAGGGGTTCCTGCCCTTCTACGCCGTACTGCGCTACGCGGATGTCGCCGCCATCGAGCGGGACGCCGACCTCTGGCTCAACACGACTTTCTCGGTCCTCGGTCTCGAGGCGGACAAGCAACGGCTGATCGACTCCGGCCTGCCGCTTCCTCGGACCCTGGTCCACCTCGACGGGGTCGACCACCGCGACCATCGCCAGGTCGCCAACGACTGGTTCAAACCGGGCTCGGTGAAGAAGCGGCAGGCGCGCATCGACGAGATCGCCGACTCCTATATCGACCGGATGCGGGAGCTCGGCGGTGAATGCGACTTCGCGAGGGACATCGCGCAACCGTTCACTCTCCGCGTGATCATGGAGATCTTCGGCGTACCGGACAGCGACGAGCCGCTGATGCTCGAGCTCACCCAGGGCATGTTCGGTGCCGCCGACCCGGAGTTCATGGGCGACGTCGGTGATCCCGGCGAGGTGTTGATGAACTCGATCATGAAGTTCATCGAGTACTTCAATGCGATCACGACCGATCGGCAGCAGAACCCCTCTGACGACCTCGCCACTGTGATCGCGAACGGCGAACCAGGCGGTTGCCCGATGGGCGACGCGGAGCGACTCTGGTACTACATCATCATCGCGACTGCCGGCCACGACACCACGTCATACGGGCTAGCCGGCGGCGTCGAGGCGTTGCTGCACAACCAGGATCAGCTGTGGGATCTGCGCGGTGACGACTCGCTCGCCGAGACCGCCGCTCTCGAGGCGATCCGCTGGACTGCGCCGGTGCGCCACTTCATGCGGTATGCCACCCGTGACACCGAGGTCGCCGGCGTACCGGTCGGGGAGGGTGAGCGGGTGTTGCTGTGCTATCCGAGCGCCAACCGCGACGAGACGGTGTTCGACGAGCCCGACCGCTTCGACGTCCGTCGGCCGAACGCTGACCGGCTGCTGTCCTTCGGCGGCGGCACCCACTACTGCCTGGGCTCGCAGTTCGCCCGGCGCGAGATCCGCACGATGCTGTCCCGCCTTGCCGCCCGGCTCGAGAGCATCGAGCAGTCAGGGCCGGCGGAGTGGTCGCACTCCTACTTCGTCTCAGGCGTGAAGCATCTGCCGGTCACCTACCGGTTCCGTTAGCTCGGCGCATCACGGGTACGACGGTCGCGGCGAACGCTCCACTGATGGTCAGTCCGGCTGTGACAACCAGTGGTGGGAGCAGCCACCAGCTCCATTCCACGGCGGCCCAACCGCCGAAAACCAGGATGGCGCCGGAAACCAGCGACAGCAGCCCGCTCCCGATCTGCGCGACGACCGGTGCGCCGTCGCCACCGAGCGGGACCACGAGCATCAGCGCGAGCCGCCTTGCCCGGCGGTGCCAGGGCACCGGAGTTACCGGTTGACCCGAGGTGGCTGCGGCCATTCCGGTCGCGATCATGAACGCGACCGAGATCAGCACCCCGGCCGCGATGGTCGTAGGCCCGGCAGTCGACCAGCCGAACCGGTGGAGCAGATAGCCGGCGTCCGCCATGACGGCGCCGGCGGCAAGCGTCAGGATGACTACCACCACGAGTGGCCTGCGGCGGGGCACGGCTCATTGAAGCGGGTTGTGGAGGGATGAGGAAACGATGGCTGAGGACGCGCTCTCCGAGGAGCAGCAGCAGAGCCGCCGAGCGGCGGTCGCGGAGATCATGCCCGCGACGCCGTACCTCGCTGGCCTCGGGGTGCTCATCGAGCGGTACGAGCCGGACTCGGTGACGCTGCGGCTGCCGTTTCGGGCTGATCTCACCAACGACGGCACCTACTACCACGGCGGCGTTATCGCGGCCGTTATCGATACGGCCGGCGCAGCGGCCGCCTGGTCGAACCACGACTTCAACAAGGGCGCCCGCGCGTCCACGGTGTCGATGTCGATCCAGTACGTCGGCGCCGCGAAGGCCTCTGACCTGATCTGTCATGCCCGTGCCGTACGCCGCGGCAAGGAACTCACCTTCACGGAGATCACCGCGACCGACGCCGAGGGTGGGGTCGTGGCCCACGGGATCCAGACCTACCGCATCGTCTAGCCCGAGGCGCGTCCTCAGCGGCTCGGCAGCCGCCGCGCCGCCGCCGCGACTCCGGCGAGCAAGGCCGCCAACGCGCCCAGGCTGAGCTCGAACCCGTGAGCGACCGCGTGCGGCGTGTTTGCGGCTGCGGCGTGAAAGAAGAGCAGACCGATCAGCGCCACCCCTGCGGCACCGGCGACCTGCTGAATCGTCGACAGCAGACCGGACATCCCGCCGGCCTGCTGCGCGTCAGCTCGCGACAACACGATCGCGGTGATGGGTGCGAGGCAGCAACCCATCCCGGCGCCCGCCAGCAGCAGTCCCGGAGCCAGTGCGGCGATGTTGTCGCCGGCGCCGACGACCGCGACTAGCGTCGCGAGGTGCCCGGCGACGAGCAGGGAGGCGCCGGCGACGATCACGTTGCGGCCGTACCTGGCCACCATCGCTGCGGCCTTCATCGAGGAGAGGAGGTACGCCGCGGCGAGGATCGAGAAGACCAGTCCGGAGCCGAGCGCGGACAGGCCGCGACCCACCTGCAGGTACAACGCCAGGACCAGGAAATACGACGCCTGACCGGTCCAGAACCCGAACTGCGTGACGATTCCGAGTGCGAAGTCACGGTTGCCGAACCATGCCGGATCGATGAGCGTCGAGCCGGCGGCTCGGGCCTGACGACGCTGCCACCACACGAACTCGCCGAGAAACACCGGTGCGGACGCGAGGGACGCGATGCACCACGCCGGCCAACTTTCCGAACGGCCGTCGATCAGCGGCAGCACCAACGCCGCCAGCCCAACGGTGGCGAGGACGAGGCCGATGACATCCACCCGCTGCGCCTGCTCCGCGCGCGACTCCGGCAAGCAGCGCCGGACGGTCGCCAGGATGACGACTCCCACCGGCACATTAAGCAGGAAGACGCTGCGCCATTCGAGGCCGGCGATGTCGAGACGCAGCAGCGCGCCACCGACGAGCTGGCCGCCGGCGGCCGCGAGACCCATCACCGTGGCGTAGGTGCCGACCGCCCGTTGCCGCTCGGCGCCGTCGTACATGCTCGCAATCAGCGCGAGCACGGTCGGGCTGATCATCGCTCCGCCGGCGCCCTGCACCAGCCTGGCGACCACCAGAACATCAGGGTTCGGCGCGACTCCGCACGCCAGCGAAGCGAGTGTGAACAGCCCGACCCCGGCGGTGAACATCAACCGGCGCCCGATGCGGTCGCCGATCCGCGCTGCGGTGATCAGGAACACCGCGAACGTCAGTCCATAGCCGGCGACGACCCATTCGATGGCCGCCGAGCTCGCATGCAGATCAGTCTGGATCGACGGCATCGCGACGTTCACGATGAAGAAGTCGAGGACGATCAGGCAGGTTCCGGCCAGCAGAACGGGAAGCGCAAACCGGCTGCGGCTCCGGGTCGGTGGGAGCGGTTGCAGCTGCGCCGCGGTGTGGGCGGCCCGGCGGACGGGGACGGGAGCAACGGCGGTCTGTGTCATGCACCCGTTGTCAGGTCTCCGGTAACAGGAGGGTCAAGGGTGATGACGAAATTGTTCTCTCGGGTTGACCCTCCAGCAGGGGGAGGGTTGAGGCTGTCGCCATGACCACCGCGAACCTCACCATCGGCGACTTCTCCAAAATGACGTACCTCTCGGTGAAGGCGCTGCGTCACTACCACGATGTCGGCGTCCTGGAACCGGTCGAGATCGACCCGTCGAGCGGATATCGGTTCTACTCGCCGAGCCAAGTTGGCCTGGCGCAAATGGTGCGGCGCCTGCGTGACCTCGGCATGCCGCTGGACGACGTTCGCACCATCGTGCAGGCGCCCGAGCCCGCCGAGCGCGACGCGGCCTTGGTCGCGCATCTGCATCGAATGGAGACTCAGCTCGAACAGACCCAACAGACCGTCGCGTCGTTACGCAGCCTGCTCCAGGAACCCGGCGAACAGCGGGTCGTCGTACGAAGGGAGATTGCCGCGACGCCTGCGTTGGCCGTCACCGAAATCGTCAACGCCGCCGACGGTGTGGCGTGGTGGATGACAGCCTTCGCCGAACTTCACAAGGCCGTCGCGAACACCGGCGTCGTCAGGGCCGGTGAGGACGGCGCATTGTTCGCGGCCGAGTTCTTCGAGGACGAGGCGGGCGAGGTGACGGTGTTCGTGCCGATCACGTCCGCGCCGGAACACGCTGTGCTGCCACCGCGAGTGGCCGCAGTCGTGGTGCCAGGCATCAGCGCCGCGACGACCGTGCACGACGGGCCGTTCGGCGATCTCGACCGCGCATACGGCGCGCTCGGCAAATGGGTGCTCGAGCAAGCCACTGGAGCGGACGGTCCGATTCGGGAGTACTACACACCGACCGGTGATCCGCAGGATCTGCTGGCACACACGACAGAGGTGTGCTGGCCGGTGCGGTAAAGGGGCGGGTCAGTGACAGTGGTTAGCGAAGTCCATCACGTTCCACTGTGTCTGCTGACCGTGCCAGGTCACTGTCACAGTGGCGATCCCGACGACCGTGTAAGAGCTGTCGAGAATATTCGCGCGGTGTGGCGGCGAGTGCATGTACGCCGAGAACAGCTCGCCGGCATTACTACCGCCCTCAACGCCGACGTTCTCGCCGAGTGCCGTCCAGTTCGGGCACACCCGCGACACGTCGGCCACGAGCGCCGGGTTGTGCTCGAGCACACCGGTTGCTGCTAGGTGCCGCGCCCAGAGCCGGGCGACGTGATGCAGCTTGTGAATCATCGTGTACGAGTGACGGGCGTTCGCCGCGCGTGCGGAGTTGACCCGATTCAGCAGCGAGTGGTCGTAGGCGCGAATCCGAAAGTGACCATGCACGGCGGTGGTGGAGATCCGCGCCGATGCGTAATGCGGGGCGGTTGTCGCGGACGCGCCCGCCGGGGCAACAGCAACAGCAGCAGCGCATGCGAATGCGACGGCCGTCACGAGGCCGCGTACTCGGGCACGATGCGTGGTCATTGCCTCTGCTCTCAAACCGTGGGTCTGGCTCTTGATGACTAGGCATCGGCTGTTTCGGCGGCCTTCCTTAGCCCTCCGATTGAGTGAGGTCGGGTGAAAACGCTGGTCCGACAGGGTGAGCAAAACAGCACCAGACCTGGACGGAAATGGACACTCCGGGCAACGCCCGAGCGTCGCGATCAGGGCAGACTGGGCAGGTGCCCGAGCTTCCCGAGGTTCAGGCGTTGGTCGACTTCTTGGCCGAGCGTGCAGTTGGTCACGTTCTCTCCCGCATCGACGTCGCATCGATCTCCGTCCTGAAAACCTTCGATCCCCCAATCACTTCGCTGGCCGGGCTGACCGTCACCGGGACGGCACGCCACGGGAAGTTCCTGGATCTCGACGTCGACGGGCTGCACCTCATCACCCACCTGTCGCGGGCAGGCTGGCTGCACTGGCGCGACGAACTACCGGCGATACCGCCGAAACCGGGGAAGGGTCCGATAGCGCTTCGGGTGCACCTCGACAGCGGGGCCGGTTTCGACCTCACCGAGGCAGGCACCCAGAAGCGCCTTGCTGTCTATGCAGTGCGAGATCCGGCCGACGTGCCGGGGATTGCCCGGCTCGGACCGGATCCGCTGGCCGACAACTTTACCGTCGACCAGTTTGCCGAGTTGCTGGCGGGTAACCGCACCCAGATCAAAGGCTTACTGAGGGACCAAGGCGTCATCGCCGGGATCGGCAATGCCTACTCCGACGAAATCCTGCATGTGGCGAAGATGTCTCCTTACCGGTTGGCGTCCTCGCTCGAGCCTGGCGATGTTCAGTTGCTGTACGACTCGATCCGCGACACGTTAACCGATGCGGTGGTGCGTGCCGCTGGGTTGCAGGCCGGCGAGTTGAAAACGGAGAAGAAGCTCGGGATGCGGGTGCACGGTCGCGCCGGCGAGAAGTGCCCGGTGTGCGGCGACACGGTGCGCGAGGTGTCGTTCGCGACGTCGTTCCTCGATTACTGCCCGACCTGTCAGACCGGCGGAAAGCCGCTCGCCGACCGTCGGATGTCGCGGCTGCTCAAGTAGCTGCGGGCGCGTTGAATCGTCTGCCGGCACGCACCCAGAGGTCGCACCATTTCCGGCCAGGCGTAGGGTCGACAGTGCACGCGGGAGTCCGGCTACCGGGCTGAGAGGGCAGCGATCGCTGCCGACCGCTGTGGGCGGCTGAACGGTCGCTCACGCACCTGATCCGGGTCATGCCGGCGTAGGGAGTGAGCCGATGGCGGCATCTGTCGAGGCCAGACCGGCCGCTGCGGAGGCGCCGCTCACGCTGGACCAGCCAGCTCCGAAAGTGCTGGGCTGGCTCGATCAGATCGGGCTGTGGGGCAACCTCGGAGTGACCCTGCTCGCCCCGGTCGGCGCGGTGTTCGTGCTCCTGCCGGTGACCGGACCACGGTTGTCATTCGAAGCGGCGGGGCTTGCCGTCATCGTCGGCACCGTGGTCGGAGCGCTGATGATCGCAGCTGCGGCGGTGCCAGGCGCTCAGACCGGCGCCCCTTCGATGGTGTTGATGCGTGGCCTGTTCGGTCGCCGCCTGTCCTACCTGCCGACGGCGATCAACATCGTCCAGCTGCTCGGTTGGACTGTTTTCGAGATCGTCGTGATCGCGTCGGCCGCGCAGCAACTGCTGCCCTGGCACGCCCATCGTTGGCCGTACGTTCTCGTCGCCGGCGGTCTCACTGCGATGATGACCATCCGTCCGCTGGGTGTCGTGCGAATCCTCCGTCGCTATGCACTCGCTGCAGTTGTCCTCACCACGATCTACCTGTTCGTCGAGTTGCTCCGGCATCCGCGGCCGTCGTTGACACACGGCTCGTGGAGCGGATTTTGGTCCGCTGCCGATGTCGCAATCGCAGTGGCGGTCTCGTGGGCGCCGCTTGCCAGTGACTACACGCGGCACGCGCGATCCACACGCAGCGCATTCGGCGGGGCCTTCGTCGGTTACACGATCACGCAGGTCGCCGGGTACTTCCTCGGCCTGGTCGCACTGGCCACGGTGGTCGAGGCGAGTGACGCGAACCTGCAGCACGACATGTTCGCCGCGTTCATCGCCGTGCCTGTCGGTTGGCTAGCGTTCGGCGTGCTGGTGCTGCGAGAGCTCGACGAGTCGTTCGCGGATGGGTACTCGGCGGTCGTATCGATGCAGAACGTCTGGCCGCACATCGACCGGCGAGTGTTCACGGTGGCTATCTGCGGCGTGGCGACGGTCGGCGCGCTGGCACTGAACATCAATGACTACGTGAACTTCCTGTACCTACTCGCCTCGGTTCTGGTTCCACTTACCGCGGTATTTCTCGTCGACTACTTCGGGACCCGCCGTACCCACACCTGGGACGTCACCGCCACCGCACCTCCCCGGCCGCTGATGATCGTTCCGTGGGTGATCGGGTTCATCACCTACCAGCTGCTCAACCCGGGTTACATCGGCTGGTGGGTCCGGATGTGGCAACACGTTGACCGCTGGTTGCATCTGACCGTCCAGAGCTGGATGAGCGCGTCGGTGTTCTCGTTCCTCATCGCGGTGATCGCAACCGTCCCGACCGTCGCCCTACGGCGGCGAAGGATGATCAGTGGATGAGGCGGCTTCGAAGGAGCGAGCGAGCACTCGTCTACGGCCTGGCCGGCTGGTGCAGCGAAGTGGTGTCCACCGGCCTTCGCAGTCGCGGCCGTGACCATGATTGGCGGCTGTCGAGTCACACCTATATATGGATGCTGCCGATCTACGGCGTCGCGGCGTTCCTGTTCGAGCCGGCATACGCCGCCACCAAGCGCGCCGACCTGCCGTGGTGGGGACGTGGCCTGCTGTGGACCGGCGGGATCTTTGCTGTCGAGGCCGCGAGTGGCGAGGCGATCCGGCAGTTGACCGGAGAGGTGCCGTGGGACTACTCACGGCCCCGCGGGAGCAAGCCGGCGCCCACCCACTGGCGTGGCCTGATCCGCCCGGCGTACGCGCCGACCTGGTTTCTCGTCGGCCTCGGCATGGAGCAGCTCAGTGCGGTCCTCGACCGAGTTGCGATCACCGACGCCATGGACTAATCACTGGAGATCCACCGCCGGACAACCCCTTGCGTGCCAGAGTGGAACGGTGAATGCGCGTCCCCAGGTGGTCGCACACCGGGGCGCGTCCGCGATCGAGGCGGAGCACACTCTCGCGGCCTATCGGCGGGCACTCGCCGACGGTGCGGACGGGCTCGAGTGCGACGTCAGGCTGACCAGAGACGGCGTCCTCGTCTGCGTCCACGACCGCCGGGTCGACCGGACGTCGAGCGGCCGTGGCGTGGTCTCGACTCTGGAGCTCGCTGACCTGCACGAGCTCGACTTCGCGTCGTGGCGCGACGGTGATGTCGAGCCGCCGGACCCGCTGCTCACCGCGGGCTGGGAAGCGCCGGACTTCGACCGGACCGGTGTCCTCACCCTCGAGCGGCTCCTCGAGGTCGTGACGGCGATCGACCGTCCGGTGCAGCTCGCCATCGAGACGAAGCACCCCACCCGTTACGCCGGTCTCGTCGAGCTCAAGCTGGTGCAGCTACTCGACCGGTTCAACCTCGCCAGCGCTCCGGGCACGATGAAGGACGCAGTGCGGGTGATGAGTTTCGCGCCGACCGGCCTACGCCGGATCAGACAGCTCGCACCCGAGCTGCCAACGGTGCATCTGATGAAGCGGATCCCGCTGCGCTACCGCGACGGAACTGTCTCGGCCAGCGCAACGATCGCTGGACCGTCGATAGAGGGGATCAAGGCCTTCCCCGCCTACGTGGAGCGGGCCCACGCCAACGGGTACGAGGTCCACGTCTGGACTGTCGATGCCGCTGCGGACGTCGACCTCATGGTCGGGCTCGGCGTCGACGTGATCATCACCAACCAGCCGGACAGCGTGGTCGCTCGAGTCAACCGGGCAGCCGCGTCGTAGGGCTATCGAGAAACCGGATCGCGGCGGATCGGGCACGACATGCACCGTGGTCCGCCCCGCCCACTTCCGAGCTCGCTGCCGGCGATCGGC
The DNA here is from genome assembly GCA_025980465.1 of Frankiales bacterium. GTDB lineage: Bacteria > Actinomycetota > Actinomycetes > JAFAQI01 > JAFAQI01 > JAICXJ01. Next base: position 52,686 of record JAICXJ010000011.1, read on the forward strand.
ACCACCTCGATGCCCGCAGCGGTGAGCCGGGCATTCGTCTCGGTGTTGCGTTCGTAGGCGACGCACAGCCTGGGCGCGATCGCGAGGGTGTTGTTGCCGTCATCCCACTGTTCGCGCTCCGCGGTGACCGGGTCGAGCCCGGTGTCGATCACCCGCAACACCTCGATGCCCATCGCGTCGGCCGCGGCGCGCAGAAATGGTTGTGGCTCGCCCGCGAGCGGTACGCCGTCGTCACCTGCGGTGACGACCACCGCCGAGAGTGCGTCGGCAAGGGCGGGATACATCACGACCGCGTCGACATCGACCATCGTGCAGATCGTGTCGAGGTGCATCGTCGCTCGCTCCTGGGCGATCGGCACGACGAGGACGGTATGGGCGAGCCCTCGCTCGAAGACCCGACCAGCGAGCGTCTCAACCGCCGCGGGTCGGGTGCGCTGGCCGACGCCGACTGCGATCACGCCCGAGGCGAGCAAGAGCACATCACCGCCCTCGAGCCATTCGTCGCGCGGTGAGTACACCTTCGTTGCGGCGGCGAACCGCGGGTGGTGGTGGTAGATCGCATCGGTCAGCTGGACCTCGCGCCGCCGGGCCGGCATCGACGGGCTGGTGACCGCCACCTCCTCGCCGATCCACACTGAGGAGTCGCGGGTGAACATCAGGTTGGGCAACGGCGGTACGACGAACTCGTGCGGACGCATCAGTCGGCTCACCACGCCCTTGCCGACGCCGAGCTCGTCGTGTGCGAGGCCGCCGATGAGAAGGTCGGCGAACTCACTCGCCGACAACTTGCCGAGATGCGCCGCGAGCGTCGCGCGCAGCTCATGGCCGAGGCGAGGCTCGGCGAGGGTGCTCTCGGTCAAAGCGTCGCGAGCGGCCGGCACCGCGACGGCCTCGATGAGCAGGTCGCGAAGCGACAGCACCTCAACGTCGCGCGAGCGAAGCGCCTCGGCGAAGCGGTCGTGTTCGGCCTGGGCGCGCTCCACCCACGGGATTGCGTCGAAGAGCAGATCGGTGGAATTGCGCGGCGTCAGGCGTTTGATTTCCGGGCCGGGCCGGTGAAGCATCACCGTCCGCAGCCGGCCGACCTCGCTGTCGACGCCGTACTGCGCCGTGGGGTCGGTCATTCGCGCACTTTAGTGTCCGGTTGAATGCATGGCCATGAGCGGATTGATGCAAGACAAGGTTGCAGTCGTTACCGGCGCCGGGCGGGGGATCGGCCGTGGCGAGGCGATCGAGCTGGCACGCCAAGGTGCGGCGGTCGTCGTGGGTGAGGTCGACGCCGACGCCGCCAATGAGGTAGTTGCTGAAATCGTTGCGGCAGGCGGTAGTGCAGTCGCCGGGATCGGCGACTGCAGCGAGGTCGATGCCGCTGAGGCGCTGATCAAGCGGGCGATCGACGAGTTCGGCCAGCTCGACGCTCTGGTCAACAACGCCGGCATCCTCCGCGACCGCACCCTGATCAAGATGACGCCGGAAGAGTGGGACGCCGTCATCAAGGTCCACCTGCGCGGGCATTACGCGCCGACCCGTGCGGCGTGTGAGTACTGGAAGACCGCGGGTCGCCCCGGCCACATCGTCTGCACCGCCTCGACCTCCGGGATCATGGGCAACTTCGGTCAGACCAACTACGGCGCTGCCAAGGCCGGAATCGCGGCGTTCTCGGTGATCGTCGCGCAAGAGATGAAAAAGTACGGCGTGAACTGCAACGCCATCGCGCCGGCTGCGCGGACCCGGATGACCGAAGGTGCGTATGGCGAGATCGCCGGCGGTGAAGAAGAGTTCGACTTCTGGCACCCCGACAACGTGGCGCCGTTCGTGACCTACCTCTGCAGCGATGCGGCGGCACAGATCTCCGGCAAGATCTTCGGCGTGCAGGGTGACGCGGTCGAAATCTACCGCCCCCACACGTCGGTTGCCGTTATCACCAACGACGGCAAGCGTTGGGACCCGAACGACTTCATCACGGCGAGTGAGGCGCTGTTCGCCGAGTCCGGGCTGACACCAGGCGCCGAGAACATGATGGCCAAGCTGCGGTACTCGATGACCGACCGCGGCGCGTAGCGGCTGTCGGATTGAGGGCGATACCGCCGCTATGGTCCGTTTAGTGCCAGCCGACTAGTCCGAATGGCGCGTGTCACCTCACTCCATGCAACGTTCCATTTCTGGGACAATGACGTCATCATGAGAAGCGCGGCACGGCCCACGTGCCTTCGAAGCCGGCTGACCTGCTTCGCCATCCGAATCGAGAGATCGCGCCAGTGGCCCGCCTGATCCTGCGACTCGAGCCGCTCGCTGGCTCGACGACAGCGCCTGGGCAGCCGGGCGCGGACGAGTGCGGTCAGCACACCGCAACCGAACGCCGGCAGCGGCTAGCGGATCAGTTCGCCACCGAGGCGGCTCCTGCCCACGCGCCGCCACCGGAACCGGTCACTCGACGCCGGGTCGTGAACGTCGCCGCGCCGGAGCGGATGACCGTCCCCACGCCGCTGACCCGATGGAGCGCCGCGGTGGCCGCTGCGCACGACGCCTGCTTCGTCGTCGACGTCAACGGTGTCGTCATCAGCATCTCGGTCGCGGCGGTCGAGCTGCTCGGATGCGGCGACGCCACCGTCATCGGCTGCCACATCCTCGACGTACTGCGGCTGGTCGACCTCGAGACGGGTGCAGCAAATCCCGACTACGGCGCGCGGATCACGCCGCTCGCCGTGCTCGACCAACCCGGGCTTTCGCGCAGCCTGCTGCGGGTCCGCCACCCCGACGGTTCCTTGGTGACACTGGACTCGTCATCGGCGCCGGTGCACGACGTGACCGGCTATCCGCTGGGTTCGGTGACCTTCCTGGCGCCGATCCGCTCGATCGTCAAATAACCCGCGCCGCTTCCAAAGCCGTGATCACGGCCACGACGCCGAAGGCGACCGCTGCGATCCGCCGGACCCAGTCCAGCGGGATGAGCCGCAGCAGTGCCTTGCCGCCGGTGACCGCGATCGCCGCGACCAGGATCAGCCCAGCGCATGATCCGACGAACACCGCGGTCGGGTTGTCGTACTTCGCCGACAGCGACGCCGTGAGCAGCTGGGTGAGGTCACCCCATTCGGCGAGGAACATCACCACGAAGCTGGTGAGGATCACTCGTCCCGCGCTCGGCTCGGCGGGCGTGCTTGCGATCTCCTTCTCGACCTCGGCCTCCTCCTCGTCCGGGTCTTCGATGGTGCGAATCATCAGTACGGCGCCGATCGCGAAGATCGCAGCGCTGACCGCCTTCACCGGCGTCGTCGGGAGCAGCGCGATGAGGCTTCCCGCGGTCACCGCGATGACGGCTTGGACGGCGAGGCCGAGCGCCGACCCGATGAACACCGGAGCGGCGCGGAACCGGGTTGCGAGGACCAACGTGGCGACGAAGGTCTTGTCGGGCAGTTCGGCCGGCACGATCAGGATGAAGACCGTCGCGGCGACGGAGATCCACACGTGCGATCAGCGACCGGCCGACTCGGAGAGTTGATCGAGCGCCGCCGCACTGGCCCGGGCGAGGATGTCCTTCGACGGGACGCCGAGCGTGGCGGCGGCGGTCGCCACGTCCTCGAACTCCGGGACGGCGTTGAGCACGCGGCCGTTGCTGGTCGCGAGTTTGACCCGCACCGACTGTCCGCCGATGTCGACGGTCAGCCATGACCGGTCCAGGGCGCGCTTCGTCACCGAGGTCGTGCGGGCACCGATGGTCGAGGTCTCGGCGAACAGCACCGCATGGACCGCCTCGGTCCGATCCGCCGGTAGCAGTGCGCCGACGATGTGCGCGGGCCGGCCCTTCTTCATCAGGATCGGCGTGAGCCACGCGTCGGCAGCGCCCGCCGCCATGAGTTGGTGCAGCACGCCGGGCCACAACCTGGGGTCGAGATCGTCGACGTTTGCCTCGACCGTGATCCAGTCCTCGGTGTCCGCCGAGGGTGCGGCACTGCCGATGACGAGGCGCAGGACGTTGGGCCGCTGGCTGAGATCGCGCTCGCCGGCGCCCACCCCCACTGACCTGACCTGGACCGGCGGAAGGCGCCCGGCGTCGGTGGCCCACTCGGCCAGGACGGCGATCCCGGTCGGGGTCGCCAGCTCGACCTCGCCGCCGGCCGATGCGATCAGGCCGGTGCCGGCCAGCAGCTCGAGCGCAGCTGGGGTCGGGACAGGAACGTCGCCGTGCCCGGACCGGGCTGTGCCGCCGCCGAGCGAGATCTCGCCGACGACCAACTCGGTCAGACCGAGGGTGTGCAGGCCAAGGCACGCGCCGACGACGTCGACGAGCGAGTCGATCGCGCCGACCTCGTGAAACTCCACCTCGTCCGGCGTGCAGCCGTGGCACCTCGCTTCGGCGTCAGCGAGACGCTGGAAGACCGCCGCTGACCGACGTCGTACCTGCGTCGGCACGGTCAGTTGGTCGACGATCCGGCGGATTTCATCGAGGCGGCGGTGCGGTTGGTCGGTGCCGGCGTTGACCGTCGCTGCGACAGCGCGCAGTCCGCATCGGCGTACCTCATCGAAACCGACCGAGACGTTGCTGCCAACAGCGGCGCTTAGCGACTCGGTCATCGCGGGCAGGTCGTCGAGCACGCCGAGCTGATGCAGAGCTGCGAGCAGCATGTCGCCGCTCACCCCGGAGGAGCAGTCGAGCCAGCCGACTCGGGGCATTACGGCTTGGCTCCGGCTGCGATCCGGCGGGCAACTCGCGACGCGAACACCGCTGCCCCGAACCCGTTGTCGATGTTGACGACAGTGACCCCCGGCGCACAGGAGTTCAACATCGCGAGCAATGCCGCGAGGCCGTGGAACGACGCGCCGTACCCGACGCTGGTCGGCACCGCGACGATGGGCGTACCGACCAACCCGCCGACGACACTCGGCAGCGCTCCCTCCATTCCGGCGACCACGATGACGCAGTCCGCGGCCGCGATCGTGTCGCGTTCGGCGAGCAGCCGGTGCAGCCCGGCCACGCCGACGTCACAGATCCGGCGGACGCCGGCCCCGAACGCCCGGGTGACGAATCCCGCCTCGGCGGCGACCGGCTCGTCGCTGGTGCCGGCCGACACCACCACGACCTCGCCTCGAGGCGGCGGCAGCGTCCCGATCGCGACGCAACGCGCGACCGGGTCAAGCTCGGCGGTCGGGAAACCGGTCCGCACCCGCTCGATGGCGTCGCTGGTCAGCCGGGTCGCGATCGCGGGCCGGTCGCCGGGGGCCTCACGCATGGCCGTGAGAAGCGTGACGACCTGCTCCGGGGTCTTTCCCTCGGCGTACACCACCTCCGGGTCGCCGGTGCGGATCCCGCGGTGGTGGTCGAGACGGGCGAAGCCGAGGTCGGCGTAGCCGGTCAGCGGCGCAGCGCCGAGGGCGCGGGCGGCATCCTCGGCAGTACTCGCTCCGCTCGCGACGTCGTCGAGAAGACGGCGCAGCTCCTCCGCGTCCACGCCGCGACACTATTCCCAGCGGAATCCGTGGATTTCGGCAAGTAGGCTGCGCGACTGTGCTGCCCCTGCATCGACCGCTGCTGGACGAGATCTCGCTAGCTGCTGCCGCCGGCGCCTTCGTCGCACTGGTTTCCGGGGTCGTCGCCAACATTCGGGTCGCTCGGCAGCGCAAGCAGTTGTCGACGCTGGAAGGCCCACACGGTCGCGAGTCGGTGCTCGATGCGCTCGATCGCGGCACGGCGGAGACCCAGGCGCTACGGGCCGAGTTGACCCGTGCCCGCCATGACCTCGACCTGGCCCGCAGTGAGCTGGCGGACGCGCTCCGCCATGTCGCGGTCGTGCGCTACGACGCCTTCGGTGACATGGGCGGGAGGCTGTCTTTCACCGCAGCATTGCTCGATGACTCAGGCGATGGCCTCGTCATCACCTCGATCAACGGCCGTACCGAATCGCGCGCCTACGCGAAGGGCGTGAAGGAGGGCAACAGCGACCAGTCGCTGTCACCCGAGGAGGTTCAGGCGATCGGACTGGCGCTCGGGCGCAAGGTCAAGGCGTAGCCGGCGATGCCAGGCATCCCACCGGCGAGGTACGCCTACCTCGGGCCGGAAGGCACCTTCTCGGAACAGGCGCTGCGAGCGATCCCCGCCGCTGCGAACGCGGAGCAGATCCCGTGCGTATCGGTGGCGGACGCGCTCGACGCGGTACGCCGCGGCGAGGTCGCAGCCGCGCTCGTGCCGCTGGAGAACTCGGTCGAGGGCTCGGTCGCCGAGACGCTCGACGAACTCGCCGGAGGCGAGCCGCTGCAGATCGTGCGTGAGGTGCTGCTCTCGGTGTCCTTCGCACTCATGGTTCGTCCCGGCACGTCGCTGGGTGAGATCGCGACCGTGACGACCATCCCGCATGCCGAGGCGCAGGTGCGGCAGTGGCTTCGTAGTCAGCTGCCGGCCGCGAAGTTCATCGCGGCGTCGAGCACTGCGGACGGCGCGCGGGCAGTCGCCGCCGGTGACGCGGATGCCGCGGTCGCCGCTCCGCTGGCGGCCGAGCGGTACCGGCTCGAGGTTCTCAGCGATGACATCGCCGACCACCCGGGGGCGGTCACCCGGTTCGTGCTGGTTTCGAAGCCGTCGCCGCCGCCGCCGACGACCGGTGCCGATCGGACGACGGTTGTCGCGTTCATCGCCGACGACCATCCCGGCGCGTTGCTGGAGCTGCTCACCGAGTTCGCCGTACGCGGCGTCAACCTCACCCGCATCGAGTCGCGGCCCACCGGCGTCGGTCTCGGGCGCTACTGCTTCTCGATCGACGCCGAAGGCCACATCGCGCAGGAGCGGGTCGGCGAGGCGATGGCAGCGATCCGCCGGCTGTGCGCCGATGTCCGGTTTCTCGGGTCGTATCCGACCGCCGACGGCAGCACCCCGGGCGAACGGAAGGGCACCAGCGACCTCGAGTTCACCGACGCCGCCGCCTGGGTCCAGCAGCTCCGCACCACCGGCCCTGCTTAGACAGATCGACCCCCGCGACGGACAGGCAGGACCCCCGCGCCCAGCCGCGGGGGTCCTGCACTGCGCAGGATGCCTTAGATGATCTAGCCGCAACAAGGCAGGTTGACGTTTTCTCTGCGTCGCTCGGCGACACCTGCCACGTAGCCTTGCGAGCGTGATCGACCTGAAGGCGCTACGCGAGGGCCCGGACGCCTTCCGCACGAGTCAGCGCGCCCGCGGTGAGGACCCGGCGTCGATCGACGCTGCGCTCGCCGCTGATGAGCGACGCCGGGCGGCGGTCACCCGCGCCGATGCGCTGCGCGCCGAGTCCAACACGGCGAGCAAGGCAATTCAGAGCGCGGCGCCCGACGAACGTCCGGCGATGATCGAGCGAGCCAAGGCCCTCAAGGAACAGGTCAAGGATGCTGAGGCACAGCAGGCCGAGGCCGACGCTGCGCTACGAGCCGCGGCGTACGCGGTTGCGAACCTGGTCGATCCGGACGCGCCGATCGGAGGCGAAGCCGACGCCGTCGTCATCGAGACCGTCGGCACGGTCCCGACCTATGACTTCGAGGTCCGCGACCACGTCGCGGTGGGCGAGACGATCGGCGCGCTCGATCTCGAGCGGGGCGCGAAGGTCAGCGGGGCCCGCTTCTACTTCCTCACCGGACCGGGGGCACTGCTCGAGTTCGCACTGGTCAATCTGGCGATGGAACAGGCGGTTGCGGCCGGCTTCACCCCGGTCGTGGCGCCGGCGCTGGTCCGGCCGGAGGCGATGGAAGGCACCGGCTTCCTCGGCTCGCACGCACCCGAGGTCTACCGGCTCGAGGCCGACGACTTGTACCTCGTCGGCACCAGCGAGGTGGCGCTTGCCGCGATGCATTCCGACGAGGTGCTCGACGCCGGCTCGCTACCACGTCGGTACGCCGGGTTCTCCTCATGCTTTCGCCGCGAAGCGGGCTCCTACGGCCAGGACACCAAGGGCATCATCCGGGTGCACTGGTTCGACAAGGTCGAGATGTTCTCGTTTGTCGCGCCCGAGGCCGCGCCGGCCGAGCATCGCCGGTTGCTGGAGTGGGAGAAGGAGTTCCTCGGCAAGCTCGAGCTGCCATTCCAGGTCGTTGACATCGCGACGGGTGATCTGGGATCAAGCGCCGCGCGCAAGTTCGACTGCGAAGCGTGGTTCCCCACGCAAGCGAAGTATCGGGAGCTCACGTCGACGTCGAACTGCACGACGTTCCAAGCTCGCCGGCTCGGCATCCGATACCGAACGGACGACGGTCCGTCGCCCGTCGCGACGTTGAACGGGACGCTCTGCGCGATCACGCGCACCATCGCGTGCCTGCTCGAGGTGCACCAGCAGGCTGATGGGTCAGTGCGGGTTCCCGTCGCGCTTCGTCCGCATCTCGGTGGGCGTGAGGTGCTCGAGCCGGTCTGATGGCGAACCCAGTAGCTCCGAAGGTCGTGGCCACCGATCTCGACGGCACGATCGTGCGCAGCGACGGCACGATCTCGGTTCGCACGCGTGAGGCACTTCGTGCTGCCCAGCGCGCCGGCGCACTCGTCATCGTCGTGACCGGAAGGCCACCACGCTGGCTGGATGGGATTGCCGAGGCCACTGGTCAGCACGGGCTGGCAATTTGCGCCAATGGCGCCTTGGTCTACGACCTCGCGACCGATCAGGTCGTCGACTCCCGGCCGATCCCGGAGGACACCGTGCGTGAACTGATGCGCGAACTTCGGGTGGCGGTGGCCGAGATCCACTTCGCCGTCGAGTGCGTCGATGGCCAGTTCATCCACGAACCCGGCTACATCCCCAAATGGACCCCGGAGGCCGGCACGATCGTCGGCGACATCATGTCCTCGCTGACTCGTCCGGTCGCCAAGCTGCTCGCCCGTCGCGAGGGCATGCCGTCAGACGCGCTGCTGGGGCTGGCACGTGCTGCCGTCGACGCCCACCTGGCGAACGTGACCCACTCGTCCATAGACGGATTGTTGGAGATCAACGGGCGGGGCGTCACCAAGGCCGCGACCCTCGAACGCCTGCTGGCCGACCGCGGGCTCGCCGCCGCCGATGTGATCGCGTTCGGCGACATGCCGAACGATGTGGAGCTGCTGGCCTGGGCGGGCCACGGTGTCGCGGTCGCCAACGCCCATCCGGAGGTGCTGGCGGTGACCGATGAGGTCACTCTCAGCAACGACCAGGACGGCGTTGCCCTCGTCCTGGAGCGAATCTTCGCCGCCTAACCCCCTGCCCGAGTCAGGGAGCGACGGGTGGCGTGCCCGCCGTGACCAGCGGCCGCAGCGGCGTACCTTGCAACCATTCGGTGATCCGGGTCAACAGCGGGACGAGTAGCCAGACGCCCAGGCAGGCGACCACCGCGCCGAGTGCGAGGCCGGCAAGGACGTCTTGTGGGTAGTGGACCCCCACATACACCCGGCTGAACGCGATCAGCAGCGCAATCAGCCAAGCGACGATCCCCAGCCGCCATGACACGAACACCAGCGCCGCCGCGACAGCTCCCGATGCGGTCGCGTGGTCCGACGGAAAGCCGGCGTCACTGGCGTGGTGGATCAGGGTCAGCGCCGACGGGATCGCGACGAAGGGCCGCCGCTCGTCGACCGCGGAGGAGATCGGCTGGGCGATGCCCAGTGCGATGAGCGCTGCCAGCGCGCCCCAGACCGAAGTGGTGACGCCGCGCGGGGACGACGCCCGCCGACTGATCCACCAGCCGATGACCAAGGCGACGGCGAGCAGTACGACGCCGTACTTCGCGAAGAACTCCATGATCCCGTGCAGCCACGACGTGTGACGCGCGAAGTGGTTGACGTCGAGGAACGCATGACGGTCCCAGGATGAGCGGGGGACCGATGAGGTCGTCAGCAGCACGCGAGAAGTGTGCCGTACTCACCTCTCACAGGTAGAGACCCGAGCCGGGCTGACCTGGTTGCTGACCCTGAGCGCGGCCGGCCGGCAGCGCTCGGTGCATCTCCTCGAGCTGGGCCCGGGCAGCCATCTGCTGGGCGAACAGGGTGGCCTGGATCCCGTGGAACAGTCCCTCCAGCCAGCCGACGAGCTGCGCCTGCGCGATGCGAAGTTCGGCGTCCGACGGCACATCGTCTCCGGAGAAGGGAAGCGAGAGGCGGTCGAGCTCGTCGCGCAGGTCGGGGGCCAGCCCGCTCGCCAGCTCCTTGATCGAACTTTCGTGGATCTCCTTCAACCGGATCCGGCTGGCATCGTCCAGCGGAGCCGCCCGGACCTCCTCGAGCAGCTGCTTGATCATCGACCCGATCCGCATCACCTTGGCGGGTTGCTCAACCATGTCGGCGACCTGGTTGTCGTGGCCGTCGTCTTCCGCGGGCTCGGCGTCGTCGATGGGCGATCCATCGGGTCCGACGGTCACGACGCGGAACGGCTCAGGACGCTCAGACTGCTCGGTCATCCATCTATCGTCTCCGAGAATCAATTCGCCACACCGGCCAGGGTAGGCGAGTCTTTCGGAGATGGTGGGGATCGGAGAGATGCGAGCGGCGCTGATCGAGGACGCGCCGGCGATTCTCGATCTCGCTCTACTTGCTGATCTCGCCGAAGTGGGCGAGCCCAACACGACCATGGAGCTGGTCGAGGCGGACTTCAAGACGTCCAGCCTGCGTGCGGCGGTGATCGACGACGCAGCGGGAGGGCTGTCCGGGTACGCGTTCGTCGACCATCTCGACGGTCATGAAAAGTGCTGGGGCGACATCATCGTGAAACCCGGCGCCGACATCGTGATCGGCCGCAGTTTGGTGGAGTGGCTGCGCCGCACCGCACGGGACCTGGCGCCCGGCGCGCCCTGTCATGTCTTCGCCGGCTCGGTGAACCTTCTCAAGCAACGTGCATACGCGGAGGCTGGTGGCGAGGTCATCCGTCGCTTCTTCCGCATGGGAATCGAGTTCGCCGATGACGAGGTCATCTCTGTGCCGGCTCCCGCGCCCGGCGTCGAGATCCGCGGCGTCACCGACGACGAGGCTGACCTACGCACCATGCACGCGATCGTGGATGTCGCCTTCCGCGATCACTTCGCTCACGAGTCCGAGTCCTTCGAGACCTGGCGCGGGCACACGTTCGACGGGACCTGCGCCGATCTGTCGCTGTGGTGGCTTGGCTTCGTCGACGGCGTCCCGGCTGCTGGCTTGTACAGCAGCACGCTCCCGACATCGGGTTACGTCGACACCCTCGCAACGCTGCGCGAGTTTCGTGGCAACGGTCTCGGCCGACTGCTCCTGCTCACGTCGTTCGCCGAGTTCCAGCGCCGCGGCTTTCGCAAGGTCGTGCTCGGCGTCGACGCGACCAACCCCACCGGTGCGCTCGCGCTGTACGAGTCGGCTGGCATGCGGGCCGAACACCAGGGTTTGCGGTACTCGCTTCCACCACTTCTCTAGCGGCGCAGCGCCCTACCTCGTAAACAACGGCCCTTCACCGGCAGGGTCGAGCAGGTCGCGCTCGAATGCGGTGTATCGGCCGTCGAGCACGTTGCGCGCTGCCTGGTAGTTGTCGGCGTCGTTGTTGAACCACAGATCGTGGAACAGCCGATCGACTCGACGCTGCGACTGCTGGCAGAACAGGTCGGCGAGCTCGACGTACTGTGCCGCATTCGTCGGGTCCTCCTTCGCCAGCGTCTGCGCATACACACACGAGCAGGCGATCGCGTAGAGCTCTGCACCGATGTCGACGATCCGGCCGAGGAACGACTGCTTCTTCTCGAGCCCGCCTTGCCAGCGACCCATCCCGTAGAACGTCGAGCGCGCCAGCTTCCGGCAGTTGCGTTCGGCGAAGCGTAGGTGCCCGGCGAGCTCGCCGAACTCGGTGTACGACGTCGGCACCGTCCCCTTGCCGGTTGCGAGCTTGGGCAACCACTTCGCGTAGAAGCTACCGGCCTTCGCTGCCGTCCTCGCCTTTGCCGGCAACGGCACGTCAGGCTCGATGATGTCGCCGGCAACCTGCAGGTGCTGGTCGACCGCCTCACGTGCGATCAGCAGGTGCATGATCTCGGTCGAGCCTTCGAAGATCCGGTTGATGCGCATGTCACGGAGCAGCTGCTCGGCAGGGACCGGCTTCTCACCGCGCGCCTTCAGCGACTCAGCGGTCTCGTAACCCCGCCCGCCCCGGACCTGGATCATGTCGTCGACGACCTGCCAGCACATCTCGGAGCCGAACAGCTTGGCGAGCGCCGCCTCGATGCGGATGTCGTTGCGCTTCTCATCCGCGAGCCGGCTCGACACGTCGAGCATCGCCTCGATCCCGAACGACGTGCCGGCGATCGTCGCGATCTTCTGCGCAACCGCGTCGTGCTGCCCGACCGGGACGCCCCACTGCACTCGCTGGGTTCCCCACTCGCGCACGATCTTCAGGCAGTACTTGCTCACGCTCGCGCAGATCGCCGGCAGCGACAGCCGACCGGTGTTGAGGGTCGTGAGGGCGATCTTCAGCCCGATGCCCTCCTTGCCGACCACGTTCGCCGCCGGCACCACCACGTTGTCGAAGACGGTGACCGAGTTCTCGATGCCACGCAGACCCATGAATGCGTTTCGGTGCGTGACGGTCATGCCAGGGGTGTCGCACGGGACGATGAACGCCGTGATCCCACCCTTGTGACCGTCGCTCTTCGGCACCATCGCCATCACGATCACGACGTCGGCGAAGGCACCGTTCGTCGCCCACAGCTTGGTGCCGTTGATCGTGTACGACGACCCGTCCTCGCTGGGTACGGCGGTGACCGACAGCCGCGCCGGGTCGGAGCCGACGTCGGGCTCGGTGAGCAGGAAGGCGCTGATGTGGGTTCGGGCAACCTTCGGCAGCCACTCGCGCTTCTGTTCCTCCGAGCCGAACAGCATCAAGGGCTGCGGCAGGCCGATCGACTGATGCGCCGACAGCAACGTCGACAGCGAGCTGTGCCACAGGCCGGCCATCGCGAGCGCCTTGTTGTAGTACACCTGCGACAGCCCGAGCCCGCCGTACTCGGTCGGGATCTTCATGCCGAGGGCGCCGAGTGACTTCAGGCCCTCGACCACATCCTCGGGGATCCGGGCCTCGCGTTCGATCGCCAGCGGGTCGACCTTGTTCTCCAGGAACGATCGAAGTTCGGCGAGGAACGCCTCGCCCCGCTCGACGACTTCTGCCGGCAGCGCCGGCTGCGGGTGGATCAGGTCGAGCCGGAAGTTGCCGAGGAACAGTTCTTTGCCGAAGCTGGGCAGCGTCCATTCGGTCTCCCGGGCCGCCTCGGCGACCTGACGGGCCTGCTTTTCGCTGATCTCGCTCACGGCGGCTCCTTTGCCCCTGGTGACTTCTCGCTCTCCCGCAGTGTTACCCGCCAGTAGCCAAAAGTGAACTGTCAGGGAGGATCGAGTACATGCGGAGTACGACCATCGAGGTGGCGACCGGCAGCCGATCGCAGGTGTACGTGCCGCCATCGACGAGCTGTTGCCGCGCGACGCCCGCTGGCGGCACAGTCACGGCTCGGCCGGGCACGGCCGCGATCACGTGCTGCCGGCGATCGTCGCGCCGTCCATCACGGTCCCGGTGATCGACGGACGGCTGCAGCTCGGCACCTGGCAGTCGATCTGCCTGGTCGACACGAACCTGGACAACCCGCACCGCACGGTGCGGCTGAGCTTCCTCGAGGGCTGACCCGGCTACCGGGCGAAGGGCGTCGCGGTCCAGTGCCGCCCGGCATCGACGCTGGACAGGAACGCCGGGTGCCGGCCGTCGCGGATGCCGACGATGTGCGTCGTACTGATGTACGCCGCGAACGTCACCGGGCCGTTCCCGGTGGCGGCACGCTGCCAGTCCTGGCCGTGATCGAAGCTCACGTACGGCGCTCCAATGCCGGTGGTGATGATCAGGTGGTCCCAGGTGCCGGCCGAGAGGGTGGCGGTGGCGGCCGTCAGGTCGGGCAGGTTCGCGACGTCTGACCAGCGCAGCCCGCCGTCGTTCGACTCGAACAGGCTGCCGACGCCGCGTACCGGCGTGCACTCGGCGGCGAGGTCGGTCGGGCTCCAGGCCGAGAACGACTGCGGCCCGGGGCCGCACGGGTTGATGCCTTCGCGCCAGGTCGTGCCATCGGTGCTGACCCACAGGTCCTCGCCGCCGGTGACGACCACCGACCCGCCACTGAGGGTCAGCGCACTGTCATGGCTCCCGATCGGTGGTACGGCGCTGACGCGCTGCAGGGTCGGCGCGTCCAGGGTCGCGGTGAACAGCCGGGGCTCACGGCACTGTTCGCATGACTGCACCAGCGCCCAGACCCGGCCCTTCATCGTCTCCAGGTCGACGATGTTGCCCGGAGTCGGCAGTGTCGCCCAGGTCTTCCCGCCGTCGCGAGTCACCTGGTACTGCGGGCCGAAGCTGAACCCCACCACGCTGGTCGCGAAGCGCACCGCGCCCTGCGGCGGCGGCGACGCCGGTACGGCCGCCCATCCCGCTCCACCGTCGGCGGTGTGCCCGAAGCCGCCGTTGATCGTTCCGCCGGTTACCCGGGTCGCGCCGCTGACCCAGCCTTCGGTCTGAGAGACGAAGCTGATGGTCTGCGGCGACAGGCGGTTGAGGGTCTTGGGGCTGGTGAGCAGGCTCTGCCCGCGTTTGAGGGTTGGTTCGGTGATCGGCGAGGTCTGCTTCGAGGACCCGGCGACGTTCAACGGCTGATTGGAGGAATGGCCGCGTACGGCGATCACGGCGGGGATCGCCCCCGCGATCACGACGATCGCAGCGCTGATCGCCACCACCGCCTTGCCCTGCCGGCGACGGCGGGCTCGGCGGCGTACCGAGTCCCACAGCTCGGTCGGCGGCTCGAGCCGGTCGTGGTTGCCACGAAGCAGCGCCTCGAGGTCACGGTCGAAGTGGTCGCTCATGCCGGGTCCTGCAGGAGCGCTTGGAGCTTGGCGCGGGCGTCGAACAGGTCCCGCTTCACCGTTCCGGGTGCCACGCCGAGCTGCCGGGCGATTGCGTCGATCGGGAGGTCCGCGAAGTAGTGCAGCACGACGACCTGTTGCAGCCGCCGCGGTAGGCCCTCGACCAGCATGCGAATCTCGGGCGCCGGCGGCGCCTGGGTCGCCACGCCTGCTGCGGTCTTACGCAGCGCGACCCGCTCCCGCTCGCTGCGCCGCCAGCGGTCGCGGATCAGGTTGAGTGCCGTCGTGTAGAGGTACGCGCGCGGGTCGGTCACCGTCGTCCACCGGCCGAGCAGCCGCACGAACGCCTCGGCCGCGATGTCGTGGGCGGTTTCCTCGTCACCGATCATGCGCCGGCACCAGCCGGCGAGCGGTGCGTAGTGCAGCCGGAAGATCGCCTCGCCCGTCGGCGCTGCGTCCACCGGTGGAGCCTCCCAGGCTGCTCGAGACGGCCCAGCCTCCAACGCGGGCACAGCGACGTTCACGACTATGAGACGAACGAGGCTCTCACCGGGTTGGAGATCTTCGGCCGATTATGCGGCTTCGCTGCTCAACTGACGGTCAACACGACCTTGCCGGTGTGGCCGCCTTCGGCCACCAGTCGGTGGGCTTCGGCAACCTGGCTCATCGGGTACGTCGCGCCGACGACCGGCCGGACCTGGCCGGCCTCGATCAGCGGCCAGAGCCCCGCCACGACGGCGGCACAGATGGCCGCCTTCTCGTGGAGCGGCCGGTGCCGCAGCGACGTCGCGTGCACCGCCGCCCGCTTGCTCAGCAGGGTGGCCAGGTCGAGCTCGGCTCGGGTGCCGCCCTGCATGCCGATGATGACGAGCCGTCCGTTGGTCGCGAGGGCGTGAATATTGCGGTCGAGATACGTCGCGCCCATGATGTCGAGGATCACGTCGACACCGCTTCCCCCGGTAGCGTCCCGGGCCGCTGCGACGAAGTCCTCGTCGTGGTAGTTGACGGCGGATGCCGCTCCCAGCTCCCGGCAGGTCGCGAGCTTCTCGGTTGTGCCTGCGGTGGTGATGACGGTCGCGCCGATGGCGCTGGCGACCTGGATCGCCATCGTGCCTATCCCGCTCGCCCCGCCATGCACCAGCAACGCCTCGCCGGCGGCGAGGTGCGCGAGCAGGACCAGGTTCGACCACACCGTGCAGCCGACCTCGGGCAGCGCTGCCGCCGTCGCCAGGTCCACACCGGCGGGGACCGGCATCACCTGACCGACGGGTACGACGACGAGCTCGGCCTGGCCGCCGCCGGCGAGAAGTGCGCAGACCGGCTGTCCGACCTGCCAACCGGACACCCCGTCACCGAGTGCGACGATCCGGCCACTGCACTCGAGCCCGAGGGTGTCGCTGACCCCCGGCGGCGGCGGATACAGGCCCATTCGTTGCAGCAGATCGGCCCGGTTCACCGCGCTCGCGGCGACCTCGACCAGCACCTCGGCGGGACCTGGCGCCGGGTCGTCGTACTCCGCCCAGCGCAGCACGTCGACGTCTCCATGCCCCTCGCAGCGCACCGCTCGCATGGGTCGTCACGCTACGCGCAGCACTCCCGCAATGATCCGGTCGCTATTTCGCGACGTAAGGGACATCATGAACGCTGTGGAGGAGCAGGACTCGCCCCTGTACCGACGGGTTGAGCAGCGGCTGCCGCGGCTCGCCCAGCAGATGCTTGACCGCTTCGTCCAGGAGATCCCGTTCTACGGCCTGCTGCCGCGGGAGCAGATCGAAGGCGAGATCGCCGAAATCACGCTGGCGAACCTGCGGTTGTTCTTTCGGGCCTTGCGCACCGGTACGCCGATCACCGATGAGGACCTGATCGAGAGCCGGCTCTCGGCGGCCCGGCGGGCCGAGGAGCGGGTCCCGCTCGATGCCGTGCTGGCGGCGTATCACATCGGGGGACGGGTCGGCTGGGAAGCGCTGGTCGCGGAGGCGCAACCGGAGGAGACCGCGGCGCTGATCCTCGCCGCCGGGCGGGTGCTGGGCTACGTGCAGCAGATGACGGGCGCGGTGGCCGCGGCCTACCTCGAGGAGCGGCAGAGCATCTACGGCGAGGAGCGCGACGCGCTGCGGGCGGTCGCCTCGGCGTTGCTCGCCGGTGAGCCCGCCGAGACGCTGGCGGCGCGGGTCGGTCTTGCGGTGGCTCCGGCGTACGTGGTCCTCGAGGTCGCGATCGGCCAGCGCCACGACGAGGGCGACGGCGGCGTGGGAAGCGCCGTGGCGGCGCGACGAAAACTGCGACGGGTGCAGAGCCGGCTCGAACGCTGGTCGGGCGCGCCGGTGCTCGGACTGCTCGAGCCGGGCGGCGGGCCAGTGCTGCTGGCCACCACGAACGAGGAGGTCGGCAAGATCCTCGGCGGGCTCGAGGCGCTCACCGCGGAGCTGACCGATGCCGCCGGTACTCCGGTGAGCTGCGGCGCCGCAGTCGCGAGCACGCCAGCTGAGGTCAGTGCCGCCGCTCGGCAGGCTGTCGACGTCCTGCACCTCGGCATCGGGACCGGCCGCGGCCCGGGCGCCTATCAGCTCGCTGACGTACTGCTCGAGTACCAGTTGTCGCGGCCGAGCGACGCGCTGCCAGCCCTGCGCTCGCTACTCGATCCGCTCGAGCGCAACCCCGATCTGACGCTGACACTCGAGACCTATTTCGCCTACGACCTTGATCGCAGGCAGGCAGCGGCGGCGCTGCACGTGCACCCAAACACGCTCGACTACCGGCTGCGCCGCATCGTCGACTTGATCGGCATCGACCCCTCGACCTCACGCGGCCTGCAACTCATCGGCGCTGCGATCGCGGCTCGGAAGCTTCGTAACGAGCCGGTACGAATCGACCTTACGCACGAAGAGGCGCGCGCCAAGAGCGTCTGACGCCTGCTGTGCCCGACATCGCGGTCTAAGCCAGCAACTCCTTCAGCGACCGGTTCATGTCGGACACCGCCGCGGCTGCGGCGGCCGACAGCGTCCCGAAGGCGAAGTAGCCGTGGATCATTCCGTCGTAGCGCTGCAGCCGGACTTCGACACCGGCGTCGGCGAGTGCCTTCGCGTAGGCCTCGCCCTCATCGCGAAGCGGGTCGAACTCGGCGGTTCCGATCACCGCCGGCGGCGCGCCCGCGAGGCTCTCGGCGTGAATCGGCGCGCAGCGCGGGTCGCGCAGGTCGATCCCGTCGGGCAGGTAGTGGCCACGGAACCACAGCATGTCCTCGGCGGTCAGCAGGTAGCCCGCTGCGTTCTCGACCCGCGACGGATAGTCCGCGTCCTCGTCGAAGTCGACACCGGGATAGATGAGGAACTGTGCCGCGAGTGTCGGACCGGTCTCTCGGGTGGCAAGCGCGACCGCTGCCGACAGGTTGCCGCCGGCGCTGTCGCCGCCGACCAGGATCTGCTGTGGATCGCCGCCCAGCGATGCGACGTTGTCGGCCACCCACTGCGTCGCCGCCATGCAGTCCTCGAAGCCGGCCGGGAACTTGTGCTCCGGGGCCAGCCGGTAGTCGACGCTGACGACGACGATGCCGACGTCGCGGCAGATCAACCGAGCCTGGTCATCGTGGCTCTCGATGTTGCCGATCACGAACCCGCCGCCGTGGAAGAACGCCATGGTCGGCACCGGCCCGTCGAGATCGGGCCGATAGATCCGCACCGGGATGTCACCCGCCGGGCCGGGGATCGTCGAGTCCTCCACCGAGCGCACCTGCGCGAGCGTCGCGGGATCGCGCATCAGCAGCACTCCGGTGTCGAAGAATGCGCGCGCCTGCTCCGGCGTTCCCTCGGCGAGGCGACCGGCGCCGTTTCCCGCCATCACTTGGAGCAAGGCGGCGATCTGCGGGTCGAGCGGCATCGGCGATCCCTTTCTCGTGCAGGTCAGGCGACCCGCGATGAGGAGCTGAAGGCGTCCCACATTCTGGCGTATGCGCCGTCGGCGCTGATCAACTCGTCGTGCGTGCCGTCCTCGACCACGCAGCCGGCGTCCACGACCAGGATCCGGTCGGCGCCGCGCGCGGTCTGCAGCCGATGGGCGATGACGACCGAGGTGCGGCCGTTGGCCACCACGTCGATTGCGCGCGTGACGATCGCTTCGGCGGCGAGATCGAGAGTCGCGGTCGCCTCGTCGAGCAACAGGATGGCCGGATCGACCAGCAGTGCCCGTGCCAGGCAGACCAGTTGTCGCTGGCCGGCGGACAACGAGCGGCCCCGCTCCGCAAGCGCCGTGTGGTAGCCGTCGGGCTGAGCGTCGACCCATCCCGCCAATCCGACCTCACGGCAGACTCGCTCGACTTCGACGTCGGTCGCGTCGGGTCGGCCGTACGCGACGTTCTCGCGGATCGTTCCGGTGAACAGGAACGGCTCTTGCGGCACGTATCCCAGTTGTTGCCGGTACGCCGTCGGGTCGAGCTCCCGCAGGTCGTGCCCATCGACGAGGACCTGACCCTCGGTGGGGTCGTAGAAGCGCGCCGCCAGTTTCATGATTGTGCTCTTGCCGGCACCGGTGCGCCCGACCAGGGCGACCCGTTGCCCCGACTCGATCGTGACGTCGACGCCGCGCAGCGCCTCGGCGGTCGCGCCGCGGTAACGGAAGCGGACACCGGTGAACCGAAGCTCGCCGTGCAGCTCATCGATGGGCAACGGAGCGGTCGGTGCCGGTGTCGCGGGTTCCTCGCTGAGCAGCGTGCGGATCTTCCGCATCCCGGCTCGTGCCTGTTGGTAGGAGTCGAAGACCTGGGAGAGCTGCTGGATCGGCGCGAAGAACTGGGTGAGGTAGAGCACGAAGGCGATGAGTACGCCGGCGAAGGCCGGGTTGTCGCGCAGCCGACTGACCCCGAGCGCCAGCACGAGCGCGGTGGCGACCTGCTGCATGAACTCGGTCGAGGCCATGTACCAGATCTGGATCGACAACGCCCGCAGTCCGGCGTCGCGGTTCGTTGCCGAGAGGTCGGTGAATCCGGCGAGGTCACGTGCCTCACGGGTGTGCGCCTGGGTGACCCGCACCCCGGCAAGCGACTCGGCGAAGGAGGCGTTCACCGTCGCGACGGTGTCGCGCTGGTAGTCGTAGGCCACCGTTGACTTGCGTTGGTAGACAATGGTCGCCGCGATCATCACGGGAAGAACTGCCAGCGCCACCAGGCCGAGGCTGAAATCCGTGACAAGCAGCACGACGGCGATGCCGACCAGCGTCGCGAGTGCGACAACTGCGTTGAGCAGACCGTTCTGGACCAGGTTCGACAACGTGTCGACGTCGCTGGTGACCCGGGTGAGGATCCGTCCGGTCAACTCGCTTTCGTAGTAGTCCATACCGAGCCGTTGCAGGTGGGCGAACACGCGTACTCGTAGCGAGGCGAGCAAGCGCTCCGATGCCTGGCCGGTCGTGACCGACGACGCCCACATGTCCCACCAGTCGAACAGCGAGACTGCGGCGAAGATCGCAGCCACGACGAGCAATGCCGAGGTCGAGTGGTGCGCCACCCCACGATCCACTCCGGCCCGGATCAGGTCCGGCTGTGCCAGCGTGGCAAGCGCGTCGCCGATGACCAGCGCGAGGCTGACGCCGAGGATCAGTCGCTGCCGACGGAGCAGGCTGCGCAACGTCACCGGGCCCTCGTCGCGAGCGGCATCCTCGATCAGTCCGGCTGGTAGCCGGTCATTCGCAGCCGGCAATTCCTCGAGACTGTTCAGGAGGGCGGAGTTCGGCGCGAGCAGACCGACCATCCGCGCCCCGCCGCCCATCCCGCCACCCACCCACGGCGACGGGCCGGGGGCCGGGACGACCGTCGTTCGCCGCTTCGGAGCGTCCGCGCGGGTCGTGACCGGGCTGAGCAACGGTGTCGGGGTCGGGGCGGCGTCGAGCAGCTCGCGGTACCGCGCGTTTGTCTCCATCAGCTCGTCGTGGCTCCCGATCGCCGCAATCCGGCCGGCCTCGAGAAGCGCGACCCGGTCGGCGAGCCTGGCTGTCGACTCTCGATGTGCGACCAGCAGCGTCGTACGACCTTCGTGCCAGCTGCGCAGGGCTCGATGGATCTCGGTCTCGACGGCAGCGTCGACGGCGCTGGTCGCGTCGTCGAGCACGGCGATGGCTGGGTCGGCAAGCAGCAGCCGGGCGAGCGCGATTCGTTGTCGCTGGCCGCCGGAGAGCGTCAGGCCGCGTTCGCCGACGACCGTGTCGTAGCCGTCGGGAAGCTCGTCGATGAACTCGGCGGCTTGGGCAGCGGCGGCCGCGTCGTGGATTTCTTCATCGGTGGCATCCGGTCGGCCGTAGCCGATATTGGCCCGGATCGTGTCGGAGAACAGGAAGGCTTCTTCGAACGCGATGCCGACCCGCGATCGCACCGACGCGAGGGTCGCGGTGCGGGTGTCGGTCCCGTCGATTTCCAGCCCACCGCCGGTCGGCTCGTAGAAGCGAGGGAGCAGCATCGCCAGCGTCGACTTGCCGGAGCCGGAGGGACCGACCAGCGCCAGTACCTCGCCGGGCTCGATCCGCAGGTCGATGCCGTCCAGCACGAGCGGGGCGTCGGGCGCATAGGAGAAGGACAGATCGCGCAGCTCGACCAGCCCGTCGCCGTGCGGCAGTGGTCCGGCGCCGGGTAGGTCGCGAAAGGTCGGCTCGGTCTGCAGGACGGCGACGATCCGCTCGACGCCGGCTCGCGCTTCTTGGGCCAGAGCCATGATCGCGCCGATCATCCGGGCCGGCGCGGCGAGCTGGACGAGGTAGGTCGTACAGGCCAGGAACGTGCCGAGCGTCATCCGGTGATGCAGTGCGAGGTAGCCGCCGATCAGCAGGACGCCGAACTGCCCGAGGGTCGGCACGCTCTGCAGCGTCGCGGTGAACGCCGCCCTCAGACGCGCGGCGCGCATCCGGCCGGAGTACATGCTGCGCACCGCGTCCATCACTCGCCGGGTCTCGGCCGGCTCCTGGCCGAACCCCTTCACCACCCGGACCCCGGTCACCGCTTCTTCCACTGTGTTGGTCAGCTCGGCCTCACGTTGCGAGGCGTCCCAGCTCGCCGCGAACACCCCGGGCCGTGACCTCGCACCGAGGTAGACGGTGAGCGGCAGTACGACGCTGGCGACAACGCCGAGTTGCCACGACAGCACGAACATCGCGACGATGCTCGCCACTAGTTGCAGGACGTTGGCGAGCATCTGCGGACCCCATGCGAGGAACTGCTGAATCAGCGCGAGGTCGGCGCTCGCGCGTGAGACCAGCTGACCGGTGCGCAAACTTTCCAAGGCATGCGGGTCAAGTGAGGCGAGGTGCGAGTAGAGGCGGGTGCGCAGCCGGAACTGCACGTCGTAGGCCACCCGGCCGGCCCGCCACCGCCGGGCTCTGGTCGAGAAGAACCTGACCGCACCCAGCGCGAACAGCAGCAGGAGCCAGCCGCCGACCCCGGGCCGGCGCGGGTCGAGGCCGTTGTCGACGACGATCCGCGACACCAGGGGCGTCACGGTGATGATGGCGGTGGTGAGAACGGCCGCGCCGATGCTGACGATCAGCAGCCGGCGCGCCGGGCCGACGAATCCCCACAACAGCCGCAGCCAGCCGGCGCTGCGGTCGGCGTCAGCTCGGGAGCTCGCGGCATCGGGCCGCGATGGGATAGTCACGTCAGCCCGATTGTTTCACCGCGCAACGACAGCTGCCTGCGGTCAGGACGACGCGGCCTTCCGTTGCCGGTACGCCGCGACGTTCGAACGGGTGGAGCAGCGGGTGCTGCAGAACCGCTTGGAGTGATTCGCGGTGCCGTCGAAGAAGGCGTGGCCGCAGCTGTCATCGGCACACCACCCGAACCGGTCCGCCCCGAGCTCGGTGACCGCGATCGTCATGCCGAACAATGCCTCACCGATCAGGATCGACGCGACGGTGTCGGTGCTGTCGTTGACGTGCAGATGCCAGGTCTGGGCGTCGTGCCCGGAGATCCGGGGGCGGACCGGATGCTGCTCGAGCATCGCGTTCAGCTTGCTGACGACCGCGGTCTCGTTCCCGACTGCGGAGTCGTCGACGACCGCGCCCAGATCGGCTTGCGCCCGGCGGAGCGACCGGAGATCGCTGAGGCTCACCCGGCTCGACAGCCACTCCCGGTCGCTGAGGTGGGCCCGGAGAGTCTCGACCGAGGACAGGTCGGCATTGATCAGGTCCGCCGCGCTATCGGCGTAATGACCGAAGTCCATCGACACATCTTACCGGGCGTCAGGTAGTGTAAGCGTTAGCAATATTTGTTAGCCCTTACGCGTTCTGTAAGGAGCAAGGGTTCTGTAAGTAGCAAGGAAGGAGGGTGCATCGTGTACGAGTCTGTGACCGCCGCGGTTGCTGCTGAGCGCCGCCGCGACCTGCGCGAGGCTGCCCGCCGCGACCGCCTGGCGGCTCTCGTCCGGGCCACGTCGCGAGGCCGCCGCAACGCGCGGTGAGTCTGGCTCAGGGGAGCTTGTGAAAGATCGCTGCCCGCCGCGGCGCGGCCGGGCAGGTCAGATCGTGGTCGCGCGGACCGACCCACCACTGCGCGATCCACGTCGGGCCGCCGGAGGGACCGATGCTGCAGGAGAGCAGAGCCGCTGTCGCACCTCGGCTGCCGACCGTCGACCAGGTCGGCACGGAGCGCAGCAACCAGTTGCCGACGACCTGTCCCCAGCCGTTGGGGTTGGTATAGAGCCCGACGGTGTAGCCGGCGTCGCGGTAGGCCCGCATCGCGCCGTCCACGACGGCACGGTTGCGCGCGAACGAAGGACTCCACGGCGCGACCGGGTAGGGCTCGACGTCGACCCAGATCATCGGCACTGACATCCCGACGTGGTTCATCGTGGCGATGTTGTAGCGGGCCTCGGCGTACCCGGTGTTGCGCAGCGCACCGCGCCCGGTCGCGCCGTTGTACGGACCGTGATGACCGTGGTGGCGGAGTTGGCCGGCGCTCGGGTAGGTCGTGAGGGCGTAACCGCCGAGCAGGAGGTGGCGCCGGGCCACCCAGCGAAGCTCACGACTGAGGCAGGGATTGGGGTAGAAGCCGGGCCCGTTCGTCACGCCAATGATGACGAACTGCGCCCCGCGGCCGGGCATCGGTTCGCCCTGGGTGCGACGTGACGGGATTCCCTCACCCTTCGGGCAGTTCGGCCACGACACATCCGCGCCCCGGATTACCGGCCGCGTCGAGGTAGTCGTTGCGGACGCTGTGATCGACGGCACCGCAAGCCCGCCGGCGGCCAGCGCGCCGAGCACGACCGAGAGCAACTTGTTCACTCGGTTCACCTCACCACAGCCGCAAGATCGAATCCGGAAAACGCCGGGTTGGCTACCTGTCCGGCGACGCGCCTGGGCCTCACGGGCCATCGGCGGGGCAGGTCGCTGCCGACCAGTCCGGAGACGCTGCCCGTGCATCAGGCCGCTGGCGAATCCTCGTCGACGCCGGGAATGGACCCGTCACGACTCGGTGCGAGCCCGGCTGACGCGTCTGATTGCCCTAGCCTCGGGTCCTGGAGGGCTCGCCTAGTGGCCGATGGCGGCGGTCTTGAAATTCGGGCGCAGCGCGTGTGCGGGCGTGTACTACCAGGTGAGGGCGCAGGTTAGCGCGTTGGGGCCGTCCGTTGAAGTTCGGCGATAAGTGCAGGAGTGCGGCCGCGTTGCTGGCGCCATCGCTGGCGGCCGAGAACGGCGCAGTGTCATGGAGCATCTGTTACTCGGCGTCTACGGCTGGGTTCGCCGGTGACGAGACACGGCACATACCGCGCGACAGATGGCATCCAATGGCCTGCGGTTGTCGCGTTGTGCTCGGGAGGATCAGCTCGGGCTGGAAGGCGATGTTTGTGGTTGCCGCGCGTAGGCGCGCTGGGGAGGAGCTGACCGTGCAAGCGGACCGCAACGCACGTTGGCGTGCTTGCTGAAGGTGTCGAGGGCGTGCCGGTGGTGCTGGCGGTCGCGTTTGTGGCTGTGCATGAACTGCAGTTGACCGGCGAGCTGCCGAACGATCGGGTACCACCGGTCGAGGTCCAGCTCGTTGTCTTTGAACACCTTCATCGGTAGTCGCTCGAAGACGAGACTGAAGTTATACATGATCAAGGTTGACCAGACGGCCAGAGCCGCCTCGGGGGCGTTGCGCAGCAGACCGTAATGATCCAATTCGTAAAGCTGAGTATCAACGAGCTTGTCCAGGAGAAATAGGTGCGACAGGAAGTAGGCAGAGACCGCGGTGTTCCCGAACGCCGTCGACGTGGAGTTGATCGACAGCACTCGTCCAGCCGACGACACGTACGGGACGTGCTCCACATCCCGCACTCCAAGATGGCTCGTGCAGTTGACGACCCAGCTGCCGGCCGCGATCGGGTGCCGGTCACCGTTGCGCAACAGCATGACGGGGCCTGAGGCTTCGTCAACCACGTCGACGAGGTGAGCACGAATCACCTCGTCGACACCCGACGCGACCGTCGAGCTCTCCGCTTCGGACAGGAGCGCGAACAGGACGTGCGTCGGTGCCGGATCCGCTAGTGGCGAGGTGCCACACCGGGCGCGGCACCACGCGCTGACCTGCGCGGCGTTCGTGCCATCGAACCGCTTCGCGGCGCCAGCGAAGATGGCGGTGTAGCGCATGCCACCCGTCCACCGCCTCAGACCAGTGGCGTTGACGAGATCACGGCTGAAAAAGAAGGTGCCCGCACCGGTAACCATGCCGATCCGGCGCGCCGGGTTAGCCCGCACCAGCGCGACGATCGTGTCCATCGCGGTCTTGCCACTACCGATGACCCACACCGGCTCGCCGTGATCGCTGCTCAGCAGACCAGAGTCCTCGAGTCCTTGCGGTGCGACGCAACGGACATGTCGGCTGGACAGCGGAAGCGGTTCGAGGGATTCCACGTCAAACCCGGACGCGTCGATGAACCGCTCAGCGGTGAACGTGTGGACCTCGCCGTCGGAGCCGCGCGCCGACACCACGACGGTGCCTGCGGCCTCCGTGTGCCCCAGGCACTCCCACCCCCAACGCGCATCCACATCGAAACGCTTCGAGATCACCTCGAAGCAGTAGCGCAAATGCGCTGCCACCTCATCGCGCGTCGCCAGGTACGACCGCTCCCGGCCCAACGACCAAGCGATGTTCCCGACCGTGAACTGCTGATACGACTGATGCAGACGCACATACGAATACGCGTCGTTCCACATGCCGCCGGCTTGGTCATGCTTGTCCAAGACAAGGACCCGCGCCGACGCAGGCAAATATCGGGTCGCCACGAAAGCGGCGTTCAAACCGGCGTACCCGGCACCCACAATGCACAAGTCGTAATGAGCAGCGTCAACCGTCAACGGCTCGGACATCGTCAACCCCCTAGGGCAGCTACGCAGGCCTGACGTCAGGAGTCCCGCGCGGAGTTCCCACGGACCCGACCGAACCGTACGCCGCTCCCTGACGGCCGTCCCGAAAATGTCCAAGTCGCCCGGCGGCTCGCTCTCCGGGGCCGAGATAGGAGTTGCGTTAGTGGGTCGTGGCAGCGGTCCGATCCGCGCGCCGCAGGATCACAATGCTGGCCACGAGGACCCACAAACCGATTCCCAGCATCCCGAAGAACCCGATGACCAGGGCGACCACCGCGAGCACGACACCGGCCCAGCCGAGCCAGACCGGCAGCATGTGGCCGGTGATGATCGCTATTCCGGTGGCCGCGAGGAACAACGCGAACTGCTACTCAGCGCCAGGCGTCTCCTGGGTCGCGACGTACCTGTGCACCCAGTCGATCACCTCGTTCAGCTCGACTTCGCGATAGGGCAGATGCTTGTCCTCGTCATCCGGTAGGTGCAGGTGTGGCGCCGGCGCCTCGCCGGGATCTAGCGGGTGCTTGTCGAAGCGCCAGATCAGCCCCCCGACCGCTGTCATGAACTGGTACGAGTAGCCGCGATAGGCCAACTCGCGATCGATGACGATCATCACCTGGAGTCGGTACAGGTCGTCCGCGAAGCTGATGACCTGCCGCGGGATGAGGATGCCAGCCGGACGGCCGTCGATGTCGTCCCCGAGCGGCGCGGTGACCAGTTCGTCGCTTGCGAGCCAGCCGCCGCTCCACTCGATTTGGCGGCCGATCCAGTGCGCGAGTTCCTCAAGGTTGCTCGCGTACGACGTCACCCGCTGACGAGCAGGCGCCAGGCCTCGTAGGTGTGTGTCCAGTCGAGAAAGTCCTGCGTTTCGCGCAGCTTTCCGTCCGAAGCTTTGAAGGCGTCTGCGAGGCGATCCGAGGTCACGCCGTACCGCTGCTCGAAATCGTCGAGCGTCGCCCGCAACGTATCGGCCGAGGTTGGCTGAAAGTTGATCTTCAACGCCACCGTGATCACCTCCTCGTGTTCAGTGTGCACCACCGCGGCTGACCGCGCCCAGATTCAAGATCGGATCGGACGCGGCAGACATTGAGCACAGCGCGTGCGTCCGCGTTGCTGGCGCCATCGCTGGCGGGCACCGGACGGCCGCCGGTGAATGACAACAGTGGCAGTCCGCACATGCCGGTTGACCTGCTCGTTGCCGTAGCCTCAGACGCCTGGAGGGCTCGCCTAGTGGCCGATGGCGGCGGTCTTGAAAACCGCTATGGCGCGGAAGCGTCATCGTGGGTTCGAATCCCACGCCCTCCGCACCACGCCCTCCGCCAGGACACCACGCCCTCCGCCCTCCGCCATGTCCGAACTCAGCACCACGCCCCGCCGCAGAATCGATCGTCGCTGCGAGAGCGGCCGTCAGTTCGATCCCAAACGATCATGAGAAAGGCAGCAGACTCGCCGGCGTGTCGTGCTGCAAACCTCATGATCGTTTCGAGAGTCGGTTCTCTTTGTCGGGATCCGGGGGGTTTCATCCGAACGCGCTAAGTGTTTGACTCAGGGTTCGACGGGGGGGGACGGGATCGGAACACCTGTCAGCTGGTGACGGCTGAACTCGAGCGGTGGGAGGCAACGTGGTGCGGGTCAACAGATGGGCGAGCTTGTTGGTAGCGGGAGCGACGATCGCCGCGGTGGCGGGGGTCGCAGCGTCCGCGGGCGCGGCGAACGGCAGCGCGACTCTCACGGTCGGTGTCGGCGGTGACAGCACCGTCCACGGCGTGACACTCGAGGGAATGCGCTTCGATGCACCGACCCTTTCGGTGCACAAGGGCGACACCCTGACATTCCAGTTTCGCGGCTTCCACACCGCGACGGTGATCCCGGCAGGTATCAACGCCGAGGATTGGCGGGCGCAGCACATGGCGCCCGGCGGCGACTATGCCCTGATTCAGTCCGACTCGGATGACAGCCCGGCGGCCTTCCAGTTCAACCCGACCGCCATCTTCCCGACCTTCCCGAACTGCGGGACGACGGCTAACCCGTGCGCGTACAACGGCAACACCGTCGTGAACTCCGGGCTGCCGATCCAGATCCACAGCTTCAGCGTCACCGTCAATGCCAATCCCGGTCAGTCGTTCTGGGTGGTGTGCCTGCTGCACGGGATGATGGAACTTCAGGTCAACGTCGTCGCGAACGGGCAGTCGACGACGACTCAGTCGGCGATCGACGGCTACGCGAGCTCGACGCAGGCGAGCGACCACGCCCAGGCGGCCGCGCTGCTGCCGCGGCTCGAGAAGCAGACCGGCCACAAGACCAAGAGCGGCAAGGTGTGGGACGCGTTTGCAGGCTTCGACGGTAACGGGTGGGGCCTGGACGGCATGTTCCCGAGCACGCTGCACATCAAGAAGGGCCAGCGGGTGCAATGGCACTTCGCGCAGCTCACGGGAAACATCCACTCGGTGACGTTCCCGCGCAAGCAGGCGATCAGCTACTCGCAGGACTTCGCCGGAGCGAACATGAAGTGCGAGGCCGATCCCAACGACACCGCCGTCAACGCACCGCCGCCGACGTTCTGCTCGACCGGAGCACAGAACCTCGAGGTCGAGCTCCGCGCCGGCGCGATTGCGCCGGTGGGTTCCCACAAGTACGGCGGCCACGGGGTGCGGTCGTCAGGGGTTCGCGGCGCTGACGCCCACATCTTCGCGCCGTACACGCTGAAGTTCACCCACACCACCGGCAAGCACGGCTTCCGCTACGCCTGCAACGTTCACGGCGGAATGATGTCCGGCCGGGTGATCGTCAGGAAGTAGACAGGTCGGCACGATCGAAGGGGGCCGCCGTCGGGTGGCCCCCTTCGACGTTCCTGGCCGGCGGTCGCTGCTAGCGGCGATAGGGTCAGCCGTCGTGGAGCGCCGGGTCATGCAGGCAGTCATCTACGAGCGCGAACCGCCGGTCGCCCGCATCGTTCTCAACCGAGTCGACAAGGCCAACACCAAGGACGCTGCCCTGGTCGAAGAGGTCGACGCCTGCCTGCATGAGGCGGACCGGGACAACGAGATCAAGGTGGTGATCCTCAAGGCCAACGGCAACGGATTCTGCGGCGGTCACGTCGCCCGGTGGGGACCCGACGAGAAGCCGTACCCGGACTTCGGCGAGAGCTTCGAAAGCCTGTACAAGGGCACCGCCGACCTGTTCCTGTGGCCGACGCTGTATTTGTGGGAGTTCCCGAAGATCACGATCTCCCAGATCCACGGCTACTGCCTCGGCGGCGGGATCTACCTTGGGCTGTTGACTGACTTCTGCGTCGCGGCGGAGGACGCCTACTTCCAGATGCCGCTGGCGCAGAGCCTCGGCGAACCCGGCGGCCATACGATGATCGAGCCGTGGCTGCTGATGAACTGGCACCGCACGATGGACTGGCTGCTGCTCGCGCCGACGATCGACGCCCGGCAGGCGCTCGACTGGGGACTGCTCAACAAGGTGGTGCCTCGCGATGACCTCGAGGCCACGGTCGAGGAGATGGCCGCCAGGATCGCCCAGATCCCGATGACGACGCTGATGGCGGTGAAGAACAACGTCAAGCGGGCCTGGGAGCTGATGGGGATGCGGGTCCACCTGCAGGTGAGCCACATCCTCACCAACATGGTCGGTGCCGCGAGCGACGTACAGGCCCGGCGGGCCGAGCTGATCCAGTCCAACCTCAACCCGCGGGCGTTCATCCAGGAAACCGAGACCCCGAGCGAGTAATGAACATCGCCGACCATGCCGCCCAGCGGCCCGCTGCCGTCGCCCTGCTCGGGCCCGGAGCCGAGCGGGTGACGTACGGCGAGCTGCACGAGCGGGCCGAGCGGGTTGCGGCGCTGCTGCACGAAGCCGGCCTGCGGCGGGGGGATGCGGTGGCGATGATGCTGCCGAACCGCCGCGAGTTCCTCGAAGTCGCATGGGGGTGTCAGCTCTCCGGCCTTTACTACGTGCCGGTGAACACCCATCTCACCTTCGACGAGGTCTCCTACATCGTCACCGACTGCCAGGCGCGGGCGATGTTCATCGACGGGTCGATGCAGCGGTTGGCGTCGGACCTGCTCGATGCCAACGCGGGGGTGGAGGTGCGCGTCGCGGTAGGGGCGCAATCGGACGGCTGGCGGGCCTACGACCCGTCGTTGGCAGCCGTGTCGTCGCGGGCGCCGTCATCTGACGGGTCCGAGATGCTCTATTCGTCGGGCACCACCGGCCGCCCCAAAGGAATCCGCCGGCCACTGCCGACGGAGAACGGGTCGTGGGCCCAGGCGGTGTTGGAGTCGGCGCTGCTCCACCGGTACGGAATGACCGGTGACAGCGTCTACCTCTCGCCGGCTCCGCTGTACCACGCCGCCGGGATCAACTACACGATGGCGGTCAACCGCGCTGGTGCTGCCTCGGTGCTGGTTGGAAAGTTCGATGCCGAGGAGACCCTCAGTCTGATCGAGCGACACCAGGTGACCCACGCTCAGTTCGTCCCGACCATGTTCGTGCGGATGCTCAAGCTCCCGCCGGAGGTCCGTGCCCGGTACGACGTGTCGAGCCTCGAATGCGTCCTGCACGCCGCCGCACCGTGCGCGGTCGATGTCAAGCAGGCGATGCTCGACTGGTTCGGGCCGATCATCCACGAGTACTACGGCGGCACGGAAGGCTTCGCCGGCACGATGATCGGGCCGCAGGAGTGGCTCGCCCACCCCGGTTCGGTCGGCCGGCCGCTGACCGCGGTGCACGTGATCGGAGACGACGGCGCCGAGCTGCCGGTAGGCGAGCCGGGCGAGATCTACTTCGAGGGCGGCCCGGAGTTCGCCTACTTCAACGACCCGGACAAGACCAGGTCGGTGTCGAACGAGCGGGGCTGGCGGACGCTCGGCGACATGGGTTACGTCGACGCGGACGGCTATTTGTATCTGACCGATCGCTCGACGTTCATGATCGTCTCCGGCGGGGTCAACATCTATCCGCAGGAGACCGAGAACCTGCTGATCATGCATCCGAAGGTCGCCGACGCCGCCGTGTTCGGCATCCCCAACACCGAGTTCGGCGAGGAGGTCAAGGCGGTCGTTCAGCCACTCGACGGGATCGAACCGGGCCCTGACCTCGCTGCTGAGCTGATCGAGTACTGCCGAGCCAATCTGGCCGGCTACAAATGCCCGCGCTCGATCGACTTCGACCCCGAGTTGCCGCGGGACCCCAACGGGAAGCTGTACAAGCGGCGGATCCGCGACCGCTACTGGGAAGGTCGGACGTCCCGGATCCTCTGAGCATGGTTTCCGCTCGATGCGCTGCTCGAGCGCCGGCCTCGGCTGCGCGACCGGCTCGACGAAGGAATTCTCGGGCGGCGTAAGCCGAAGCGGTGAAATGCCGGCCAGATCTGGACAACCCACCACAAGAGGGAGTAGGTCTGGGCCTGGCCCACCAGGCCTGACCCGGACCTACTCCCAGAGGTGTCGATGTCTACAAGGAAAGTTCTCAGTCTCAGCGCTGTCCTGATCACCTTCGCCGGC
>JAICXJ010000064.1 GCA_025980465.1 Frankiales bacterium
GGACCGACAGCATGCACTCGGCGCGGTGGGTCTCGATGAAGCCCATACCGCCCATGTCGGCGGCGAGGTTGTAGACGGTCGTGATGCCGTCGACGGCTCGCTCGCACGCGTCGGGCTTCGACAGGTCGAGTTCGAGTGCCTCGTGGCCGCTGGGCAGCTGATACCAGTCGTCACGCGGCTTGACATCAACGCCGCGCACCCGGTGACCGCTCTCGGCCAGGGCAGTCATGAGGTGTCCCCCGATGAATCCGCCGGCTCCGGTGACGAGGACCGATTCTGGGCGCTGAGCAGACATTGAAAACTCCTGTCGAACGTGGGCCCCCCCGGGCTTACAACGAGGCATGCCGGATTTGGTTACTCAGCTGCTTGAAGCAACCTCAGCACTGCATCGTTACGGATGCCGTAACTCACGGTAACTGTTTACCAAGCGCTACGGAACATATTGGACGAAACGGTCGCTGGGGTCACCCGCTTGGCACCGTCCAATGGGCCTGTTCGGCGTGTATGACCGGTTTCCTTCTCGCTTCGACGAGATTTTTCGGACCGATGTGGGAACCGTCGGCCGGGCTCAGCGGACGTAGACGTAGACCGCGCCCTGGCCGACGTGGCGCCCGACCGTCTGGGTGGGCGCCCCGGCGACGATCGTCGAGCCCGAGATCGCGACCTCGCGCCCGATGAAGTCGGTGTTGGTCGCGCCGGCGAGCTGCGCCTGCTGGTGGCGGACACCATGCCAGCCGGTCGACGGTTCGACGAACAGCGAGGCGAGGCCATAGCCGGTGCCGACGATCCGGGTGCCCCCGGCGGCCAGGCCGGTCCCGAAGTAGGCCTTCGTCACACCCGGGGAAACCGTGAGAGTGGCGCTCTGGTGGGCGCTGCGCCAGCCCGACCCCGGCTTGACAAAGACGTAGGCCGCGCCCTGTCGAGCGGTGGTGCCGACTTTCCGGAACGGCGCGCTGGCGGCGATCGTGCCGCCGGTGACCGCGACGCCGTAGCCGAAGTAGTCGCCGGTGGCCCCGCCACGAACGGTCAGCTCGGCCCGGTCGGTCGCGGTGGCCCAGCCGCTCGACGGCTTGGTGAAGACGTAGGTGGCGCCCTGCGAGGGGTGCTGTCCGATCTGCGTGTACGGGGCGCCCGCCGCAACGGTGTGGCCGGAGATCGCAACGGAGTAGCCCAGCTCGTTGCCGGACCGACCGTTCGACGCCGTCAGCTCACGGGTCTGCCGGTTGTGGGGTAGCCAGCCGCCGCGCGGTCTAAGGAAGACGTACGCCGCGCCCTGCCGGGCGTGCTGCCCGACGACGTGACCGGGCGCACCGACCACGATCGTGTTGCCGGCGGCTGCGAGCGAGGCGCCGAACAGGTCGTTGGCCGTGCGGTCCGATGGGAACAACCGGCCGGTGGGGTGGTGCGCCGCCGACCAGCCGTTGGCCGGCTTCGAGAACAGGTAGACCTGGCCCTCGTGGGTGTTGGTGCCCACCGTGATCAACGGGGTACCGACCACGACGGTGTTGTGGGCGACGGCCACGCTGGCCCCGAAGAAGTCGCCGGCATGGCCGCCGGCGACCGTCAGGATCGCTGTGACGGTCGCGTGTCCCCATCCGGACGCCGGCTTCTGGAAGAGGTAGACCGCGCCCTGGTCCTTGTGCCCGTTGACCGTCCGGTACGGCGCACCGACGGCGATCAGGCCGCCGCCGATCGCCACCGTGCTGCCGAACAGGTCACCTTTTCTGCCACCGGGTGCGGTCAGCAGGTACTGCCGGTGGGCGCCGGCAGCTGGACGACTCTGAAGCGACGGGTGCCGAGACGTGGCATCGGCGGTGGGCGCGATTGCGGCCGCGGCGAGAGCGGCGGCAACGGTGAGGAGGAGGAGTGGGGAACGTCTCATTGCTACTCCCGGGACAGCCAGGCGGTTCCTTGGCGCGGCGCGGATGGCTCGTGGCGGACCAGCTTCAGGCCGCACGATGCGAACCAGTTCTGCAGCTCCGCCAGGTCATGGTGGCTCGACGGGTGGTACTCGAGGACGACTCTGGCCACCGAATTCCAGCTCGACGGTGATGAGTTCAACACCGCGTCGTATTCCCCTCCCTCGCAATCGAGCTTGACCAGATCCACCGGCTGGTCACGGCCGGCGGCGACGTCGTCGAACGTCGTTGTCTGCACCCGGGTCGCGGCGGGGGGACCGTCGGTCGGATCCGGTGCCGTGTCGAGAAGGCTGTTGAGCGCGCTGCCCGCGCCGTTGTCGACGAACTCGGCCCAGCCGGTGCTCGCCGAAACGGCCCGCTCGTCGACGGTGATCCGGTCGGCTAGGCCGTTCTGTGCCGCGTTGCGACGCAGGTAGCCGGCGGTGCTCGCCGACGGCTCGAAGCATTCGATCCTCGCGAGCGGGCTCAAGGCGGCGAGCTGGCACGCGAATGCGCCGACGTGGGCTCCGATGTCGACCACCCGTAGCGCCTTGCCCAGCATCGGGCCGAGGAAGGTCCGGAGCTGGTAGGTGTCCTCGGCGTACACCTCATAGATCGGGACCCGAGCGCCCGGCCGGTTGGGACAGCTGATCCGCTGCCCGCTGCGGGTGACGAAGGTGAGTTCGTCCGGCCCGCGCCCGAGCCGCTCGAGGCTCATGTCGCGAAGCAGTGACGCCCAGTTGGTGAACGCTTTTGGCGTCTGAGCGGTACGGCGAAGCTGATGACCGATCACGCGCGGGCGACCTGCGGAGCGTGACGGCGCGAGTTCATGGCGAACGACGCTACCGGAGTTGCCGCAGTACGGCAGCAGACCATCGCGGCGGCTCTAGCGTTTGCGCGCGGTGACGATCATCGCCAGCTGGTTGCGGCGCGGCATTCGTGGTTCCACCACCGTGAGAGTTCGGGCGAGCCGGGGCCACGGCTTCGCGTACTCCGACAGTCCGGGGTGGAAGCTCGCGGCCCACTCGAAATCCGGATCGAAGACCGCTGCCAGATCGCGCGGGGTGTTCATGCGGTAGACGGTCGGGAAGACGTCCTGCTCCTCGCGCTTCGGCTGCAGCCGCGACAGCACCCGTGAGTGGTGGCTGTTCGGCACCAATCGAGCGGTCTTGGAAAGCACCGAGGCTTTGCTGACGGTTCGTGCCACAAATGCTCCCCCGGGTCGCAGGACTCGATGCAGTTCTCCGACGAACTCAGCCGGGTCGGCGATGTGTTCGAGGACCCAGTCGCAGAGCGCGAGATCGACGGAATCGTCCTCGAGCGGCCAGCGGCCGCCGTCGATCAGGCGGAACTCGTCGATGAGCGGGTTCTCGGACGCGACCGGGTCGACGTCGATCCCGATGACGGTTCGTCCTCGTGCTCGCATGTCGTGCAGGCGCCGCTCGCCCCGGTCGGGGTCGACGAGCGCACCCCGTCCACAGCCGACGTCCACGATCACCTGCGCATCGGTCGCCAGCAACTGCGCGAGCGCGAACAGCGTGACGATGGAGTCGACGCTGTGGTGATGATCGGCAAAGAGCCGGTAGGAGCCCAGCGGCCGCGGCGTTGGGTCGTCGGCGGTGGTCACGACGAAGGACGCTAGCCGATCGGGAGATGCCGCCGGGGCCGATCAGCTGGCATGGTCAGACACCGGTCATGCGGAGGCGCAGTTGCCCGCCGCTGGCTTGCCGTTGAGCCGGTCCTCCAGCCACTGGGCAACCCCGGCTGCACCGTCGATGAACGCCATGGCGTGGTTCGCGCCTGGTATCGGAACGAAGTCGACGGTGACCCCTTCGCTGCAGTACTTCTTCACCAGCGCCTGGTCGGGCGCGAACCCCACGATCTGGTCCGCGGTGCCTTGGAAGTTGTAGATGGGCATGGTCGGAGCGCGTTGACCCAGCCGCAGCGCCGCGAAGATCGGCTGGAGTTTCGCGCGCTGCAGCAGATTCGGGGCTGTGGTGATCGTGTTCACGCTCCTGCCGGCCACAGCAGCGACCGCGCCTGCGGTGGCGCAGGTCGACCCGATCCGGCGGAACAGGGCGTGCCCCACCGCATTGAGGGCGGTCCCGATGCCGGCGCCCGGATAGGCCCGGTCGATCGCCACCAGGGTCATGACGGCGAGCACGGCGTACTTGCCGCCGTCGAGCAGGCTCAACGACTCCTTGATGTCGGCCGGCACGCCGCCCTCAGCAACGCCGACGAAGTTGAGCCGCGGTGCGTAGGACGGCGCTAGCTCAGCCGTCCAGGCAGTGGCCAGCCCGCCACCGGAGTAGCCGAAGCCGGTCACCTTCGTGGCCTGGTTGATTCCGCCGAGCCCGGTCTGCTCAGCAGCCCGGATCGCGTCGAGGACGATTCGTCCGGCTTGGTCGCCGATCCCGAACAGCGCGTCGGGTCCCTCGTAGTCAGGGATCACGATCTCGGCACCGGTCGGAAGGACCTGCTTGAGCTCGTTGAGCGTTGTGGTCTCGAGCATCGGGTTGACCTGGAGTGCGTATGACGGCTCGCACTGGCTGCCGAGGCTGTCGTACGCCGGTTGGAGGGCAATGATCGGCCGGGCGCCATTACCGATCCAGGAGTGGAACGGGGTGAGAACGGTCGCCGACGCCGCGATAGGGCGGCCGTGAATGTCGGTCGAGGCGAACAGGATGGTCCTGGCGGCGGCCAGCGAGGAGATCCCATTGGAGCTGATAACGGCGCGGCGCGAACGGATGAGCGCCCCGTGGTGCAACTTCCCCAGGTGGGCAGGGGCGGAGTAGAACGGGTCCGCCGCCGGCGGCGCGGTCGGAGTGCCGGTCGGGTGTGGTTTCGGCGTTCCGGCCGTGCACGCCGCGAGGGTCGAGACCACGACGGAAAGCGCGACAGCCAGCCGAACTGCGGCGCGGAGCCGGTGGGGCATCGTCAGCGCTTCACCACGTTGGCGGTGCGGCCCTCGACCAGGACCTTCAACCGTTGCAGGGTCGCCTCGATGGCCTCCCGGTTGCGTTCAGGGAGTCCGAGCCGCTCATAGATCGGTGCGGCGGGCGCGGGCGCGTAGTCAAAGCTCTCTGTCACCAGCGTCGCGTCGCCTGCCGGCTCGAGCTCGTATCGCCAGATGTGGCGGAACAGGTGGCGCCAGGCGATGCGGCGGTCCTCGTCGTACTCGACGACGGTGTTGCGGACCAGGTACGGCGCGCCGATCCGCATCCGCATCGCGAACGTGGCCCCGAGGTAGAGCCGTGGCGGCCCGGACAGGTGTCCCTTCACCGAGCCCGATCCATCGATAAGCGGATGCTGGGCAGGGTCAGCGAGGACATCGAAGATCGTTGCCGGGTCGGCGTTGATTGTGATGGAAGCGGTCCGGCACCTGCTCATTCCTCGACTGTAAATCAGTCAAATGTCGAGCGTTTGAAGCACCGGTCGGCATCCCATCGCGTGAAACCGATCTTCTCGTACAACGCGACCGCGCCGGTGTTCGACTCATCCACGTAGAGCATCACGTCGGGCAGTCCACGGCCGGCGAGATACGCCAGGCCGTGAACGGTGAGCGCCGCTCCGAGTCGATGCCCCTGCATCACCGGTGCCACCCCTATGACGTAGACCTCGCCGATCGGCCGATCCGCCCCGCCGCGGTTCGGGTGGATCTTCGTCCAGTGGAACCCGACCAGTTCGCCGTCACGCTCGGCGAGGAAGAATCCGGCGGGGTCGAACCAGGTCTCACGTTGCCTCGCGACAAGGTCGTCGACGGTCCACCCGGATTGGTCCGGATGGTCGGCAAAGGCGAGGTTGTTGACCGCTACCCAGGCAGCCTCGTCGCGACCCACGACGAAGGTTCGGATCACGACCTCGGCGGGCCACACCGGGTCGGGCAGTGGCAGCTCCAGCGACCGGCGCATCTGCAACAGCACTCGCGTGGCTTCGAACCCGCGGCCGGGAAGCTCGCTGGCGAGGACGGAGGCTTCACCTCTGGCCCAGAGCGAAAGCTCCGGTCCGGCGAGGCGCGACAGCTCCTCGAGCATCGGGTCGATGACGACGTCGCTTCCTGCGACCAGCTCCGCACTGCCCGTCGGCTCGACGCTGGCGTAGCCGGCGAGCTCGTCCTCGACCCAGGCCAGGACGTGTTGCCGAGCGCTGATGCGATCCTGCAGCCCGACGACGACGTGGTCGGACAGTGGGCTCGACCCATCGCGGCCGGCGACGGTGTCGCGAAGTGCCAGGACGGCCTCGACCTGTGGCGCGCTGAGCTGATCGAGAAGGTCCAGCCGCGGCGCCACCGGCTCACCCTAGAAGACCGGACATCCCTCGACTCTCGCGCGACGATGCCGGCTGGGCGAGGTCCTCGGCCGGCAGCGGAGACAGCGGCTGCGCGACGAACTTGTAGCCGACGTTGCGAACGGTTCCGATCAGCGCCTCTCGCTCCGGACCGAGCTTCGCTCGAAGCCGTCGGACGTGCACGTCGACGGTGCGGGTGCCACCGAAGTAGTCGTAGCCCCACACCTCTTGGAGGAGCTGGGCGCGGTTGAACACCCGCCCCGGGTGCTGGGCGAGGAACTTCAGCAGCTCGAATTCCTTGAAGGTGAGGTCGAGCGGGCGGTTACCCAGCCGTGCCTGGTAGGTCGCCTCGTCGATCGACAGGTCGCCGGAGCGGATCTCCTCGCTCGCGGCAATGTCCTGGCTGAACTCGGCGCGCCCGAGTGTCAGTCGAAGGCGCGCCTCGACCTCGGCCGGCCCAGCGTCCGCGATGACGACGTCATCGATGCCCCAGTCGGCGGCGACGGCGGTCAGCCCGCCCTCGGTCACGATGGCGATCAGCGGTGCCGAGGTGCCGGTCGTTCGGAGCAACCGGCAGGTCTGTCGGGCCGAGGCCAGCTCGCGACGGGCGTCGACGATGATCACGTCGCTCGGTGGCGCATCGAGCATCGGTGCCACCTCGAGCGGCATGACCCGCACGACGTGGCCGAGCAGCGCGAGGCTGGGAAGAACGTCGGCTGAGTTGCCAGAACTGCTGGTCAGCAGCAGCAGGTTCGCCATCGTCTCCCCTTCCTCAGCCGTAAAGCCGCTGTCACGCCAAAAGCTGTGCCGCAAAAACAAAAATGGGCCTGGTTTCATGCGCCAACACCGTGGGGAGGCGGCGCTGCCAGACCCAACTAGGCAAGGATAGCGGAGTGCCGTCCCCGCTACCGCAGGTTGCCGGCGACCCGCTCGCGCTTCACACCGTCGACGGTGAGCGGTTGACCGCGGTCCACCTGCCCGGCCCGGACCCGCAGCGTCCGCTGGCTGTGGTCGTCGCGCACGGCTTCACGTTGTCGACGGGCCGCGCCAGCGTCCGCAGCGTCATGTCCGGTCTTGCCGCGCACGTTGGTGTGCTCGGTTTCGACTTTCGCGGCCACGGCGGCTCGACCGGTCACTCCACGGTCGGACAGCACGAAGTGCTCGATCTCGATGCTGCGGTGAGCGAGGCCCGCCGGCTGGGCTACGCGGACGTCGTCACATGCGGGTGGTCGATGGGCGGCAGCGTCGTGCTTCGTCACGCGGCGCTTCATGGCGGCGTCGACGGGGTGGTCAGCGTCTCGGCGTTGTCGCGGTGGTTCTACCGGGACACCCCGGCGATGCGGCGGGTGCACTGGGCGATCGAGACCCGGCTCGGCCGGCTGATCGCGCATCGCGCGTATCGCACCCGCATCTCGGCAGCCGGGTGGGATTACGAAGCCCTTCCGGAGGCGCCGGTGGAGGTGGTGCCGCGGATCAGCCCCATCCCGGTCCTGATAGTCCACGGCGACCGCGACCACTACTTTCCGCTCGACCACCCCAGAGCCTTGTACGACGCAGCAAACGAGCCGAAAGAGCTATGGCTGGTCGAAGGCTTCGGGCACGCCGAGAGCGCGGCAACTCCCGACCTGCTCGATCGGATCGGGGCGCACCTTCCGGTGCTGGCCTCGCGGGGACCGGGACGTTCCACGTGAGGAGACCCACATGCTTCGACGGCTGCTGATCGTCGTACTGATCTTTCTCATCGCGATCGTGGTGGCAGTCGACCGGGTTGGCGCACTCGTTGCGGCGCACGTGCTGGCCAGCAAGCTCGAATCCGACGAACACCTGCCCAGCCGGCCGAGTGTGTCGATCAGCGGCATCCCGTTCATCACCCAGGCGTTCAGTGGGAAGTACCGCGAGGTCAGCGTCACCGCGCACGAGGTGCCGGTGGAGCACGTTGCGGTGACGACGTTGATCGCGCATCTGCACGGGGTGCACGTGCCGCTCAGCAAGGCCTTCCGCGGCGCGGTGCGCACCGTCCCGGTCGACCGGGTGAACGGGTCGGCCTTCGTCTCGTTCGACGACGCGAATGCCTACCTCGCGACTCATTCGCCGGCGGGTTCGTTCGTGCGCCTGGTCGGTGGAAGCAATGGTTCCGTGCTGTTGACCGATCGGGTTCGTCTCGCCGGGAGGGTCGTGACGTTGCACGGAGTCGGCACGCTGCGGGTCAGCCAAAACATCGTTGGCGTCGGGGTCAGCCGGCTCACCGGAGCGCCCGCCGGGCTCATCAGTGGCGTCGTCGGCAACCTTGCCGTGACCCTGCCGCTGCAGGCGTTGCCGTTCCGGATCGTCCTTCAGTCGGTCACGGTGACCTCGACCGGGGTCATGGCCACCGGCGGCGCTACCGGCGTCGTCCTGGGTTCTTAGCCGTTCGTGAGAGCTCGACCATCACTCGTCGCCAGCGCGAGGATCTGTTCGAAGCGTGCCCCGATCGTCTCTACGTCGAAGGTCGCTTCGGCGTACTTGCGTGCGTTGGCTCCCAGGTCGTCGCGCAGATCGTCGTCGTCGAGCAATGCCTCGAGCGTCTCGATGAGCCCGCGGTGGTCACCGGGCGCGACCAGCCGGCCCGCGTCGTGTTCCAGGACGATCCTCGCCACGGTGTTCTCGGGAGGGATGACGGCAACGATCGGTCGACCGGCGCACAGGTAGGTCAGCACCTTGGAGGGCACCGAGTAGACGCTGGCATGCGGTTCGAGCAGCGCGACCAGGACGTCGGCGGCGCCCATGATGTCCGGAAGGTCCTGGTAGGGCTGGAAGTCGAACAGCTCGAGATTGTCGAGGTGCTGCTCGACCTTCGCTTTCTCGAGCAGCTCGCGGCCCATCCCCTGGCTGACGACGACGACCGACCGGTCAGGCAGCGCAGCGGCCGCGTCCGCGAGCAGTGATGGATCGTGCTTGAGGCCGAGCGTGCCGGTGTACACGATTGCCGCCCGGCCGCTCAGGCCGTGGCTGGCTGCCCAGGCGTTGTCCTTGGGCCGGCTCGGTAGCTCGTCGATCGGAGCCCAGTTGGGCACCACGTGGATCCGGTCCTCAGCGACTCCCCAGCTGCGCAGCACCGTCGTGAACGACGAGTCGATCGGTACGACGAGCGCGCTGCGCCGCGCGACCCGGCTCTCGACCCAGCTCGCGATGGCCCCGACCAGCTCGCCGAGCTTGCCGAGCCGCCGCGCGGCGGCGGCCCGGATCGCGGCGCTGTATACGTCCTGCTGCCAGAAGACGAACGGGATCCGGCGGCGTCGCAACATTGCGGTGGTGATGAACAGCGAGATCAGCGGGATGTTCGACAGCAAGGCCACGTCGGGCTGGTTTGCGCGGATTGCGCGGGCCGCGCGCACGCCGTACTGCGCCTCCTGCCTGACCCGTCGGATGACGGTGTAGCGAGCGAACGACGTCGCCAGCTCGACGCCTTCGACCGAGAAGCCGGCCGGGTCGTTCGGCAGCCGTTCGACCGCACCGTTCCCGGTCGGATAGGAGGGACACCACTGATGCACCACGGTGTGGCCTCGATGTGCCAGGGCGCGACTCAGATTCACCTGACCGGGATGGCCCGAATAGTCGTGAACGACGATGCGCAAACGTTTACCGTCTCCTTCGGCCGGGCGCCATGCGCGCAGCCTGATGACTTCCGGATCGAATCGCAGGCCTGATCGTAGTGCTCGGTGAGGCCGTCGCGCAGGGAGAGCGGCTCGCTGGCTCGTGACTGACAGAATCGTGACGTGCCGCGGCTTCCCACCCCGTTACTCCCATTGTGGCCGCAGGTGAAGCGGGCCTACACCCGCTACACGAGGCTCGTCTCGCCGGTCAGCCGCCGACTTGCCGGACTCAGCCACCACGGTGGGCCGCGTGCGGTGGCGCGACGTCTGGAGGACGTCTCGGCCGCCAACGGTGTGCCCGTGCAGTGGTGGGTGGTCCACGAGCCCGAGAGCATCAAGCGCCCGATCCCGCATGGCGACCCGCCTGCCGACCACCGCTTCGCGGCGGCACAGGTCGCTGAAGTGCCTCGGGCAGCGATCGCGCTGCTGCCGGGGGCACGGGTCGACGGCCGGTTCGGAGGGGTCATCACTGCTGACCACCGCCTGCTCTACGAGTTCAGCCAGTACTTCGGCATCTCCACCCCGGTCGAGCACCCACAGTTCCTTCGCCCGTTTCGGTCGGCGCCGCATGACTACGACGGCGTCGTTGCGGTTCTCGGCGATCGCGGCGACGACAACTACTACCACTTCATCGTTGACATCCTGCCCAAGCTCTCGATGCTTGCCGACTGTCCGGACCTGCCGCGACCGGACGCGTATTACGTCCCGACCAACCGAGCATTCCAGCGCGACCTGCTACAGCGAGCGGGGCTCGATCTCGGGCGCGTCATCGACAGCCGTGAGTCGCCGTACCTGAGGGCTTCGCAACTGCTTGCCGTGGGCCTGCCTGATGCCCATCTGCAGACGCCGCGATGGGCCGTGGACTGGCTGCGATCGACCCTGTTGCAAGGCGCCGGCGGTGGCCGCGCGCGACGGCTCTACCTCACCCGCGGCTCGCGTCCGAACACCCGCATCGTCCGAAACGAAGACGAGGTGGTCGCGGCTCTGGAGCCGTTGGGCTTCGAGGTCTTCGATGCCGGCAGCCACTCCGTGACGGAGCAGATTTCCGCGTTCGCGGATGCCGAGGTGGTCGTCGCTCCGCATGGCGCGTCGCTGGCGAATCTCGTCTTCACGACCAGGCCGACCCGGGTGATCGAGATGTTTCCGCCGGACTACGTCAACACCTGCTACTGGGCCTTGAGCTACCAGCTGCCACACATCGATTACCACTACCTGCTCGGTGTCGGGCGCATCCCGGCCGGTGATCCGCAGGCGGTTGCCAGTGACATCACCGTCGACATCGCCCGATTGCGGCGAGTATTGGATGGGTGAACGGACAAACCGCGTTCCTTTATGCTGCGCCGTGGCGCGGCATCACGCGCGGGATGGGCTCGGCTGAGGTGAGGAACGAATGCGGGTCGTTGTCCTCGGCCAGGGCGTCACGGGGTATCTCGAGGCCGCGCTCCGGTCGCTGAGCCAGCAGGGCGTCGACCTCTTCATCACCACTCCATCGACCACGCCTGACACCGATTTCTCCCTCGCCGGCGTCAGAAGCTTCGCCGAGGTCGACACCTGGTCGACACCGCCGAACCGGGTGGAGCTATGCCGCCGAATCGACTCGATCACTCCGGACGTCGTCATCGACGGCGGATTCGGTGCCCTTCCCGCGTATCGCGCGGTCTTACGTTCACGGCCACCGGGCGTGCTGCGAGTGATGGCGATGGACAACGTGTGGGAGGCCACGCTTCGACAGCGAGCCGCCTGCCTGGTTCACCGGATCTACCTGGACCCGATCTTCGATTGCGTGCTCGTCCCGAGCGACCGCAGTGAGTTCTACGCCCATCGCCTCGGGTTTCACCCGGTCGACGTGATCCGGGGCGGATACACCGCCGATGTCTCGCTGTTCACCTCAGCGCCCCGGTCGGGAGCCGAGCTCGCTGCAGCGGGCGCGTTCTTGTTCGCGGGCCGACTGGTCGAACACAAAGGCGTCGACATCCTGGCGGAGGCCTACCGGCGGTACCGGTCGCGCACTGATCAGCCGTGGGATCTTTGGGTGGCGGGAATCGGGCCGCTGGCAGATGAGGTATCCGGAGTGCCTGGCGTCACGATGAAGGGGTTCGTGCAGCCGGTCGAACTCGCCGAGTTGATGCGCGCTGCCTCCTGCTTCGTCTTGCCATCTCGAACTGAGCACTATGGCGTGGTAGTCCACGAAGCGGCGGCCAGCGGTCTGCCGCTGTTGATCTCCGCGGTCGCGGGCGCCGTACCAGGACTCCTGCAGGACCGAGTCAACGGCAGAGTTGTGGGGGACGACTCACCGGGTCTGTGGGCTGATGCGCTGCACTGGATCAGCCAGCTTCCAGCGGATCGACTCGAGGAGATGTCAGCCGTGAGCTGCGCCGTGTCCACCCGGCTAAGCCCGAAGGCGTGGGGCGTGAACCTGTACGAAGAGTTCGAGGAACGGTTGCAGCGAGGCGGCGGCCGCTACAAGGGAGGCCGGTCATGAAGCGAATCCTGGCCATTGTGGTCATTTTTCTGCCGCAGCCTTTTCAGTCGCGGTTTGCGCGGATGTTCCTCGGCTGGGACATTCATCCCAGCGCCCACATCCGGACCAGCATCGTGTTCGCTGAGCAGCTGTCGATGGGTCCCGGTGCTGGGATCGGCCGGTGGAACATCATCACGCACCTCGAGGAGCTTCGGATGGGCGAGGGCGCGAGCATCGGCAACCGCAACCGCATCAAGGGCTGGGCGAGGTCGACGGGTGCGTTCTCCCATTCGCCCAATCGACGCTGCGCGCTGATTCTTGGCGACTACGCCCTCATCACGGTCGCTCACGAGATCGACTGCTGCGATCGCGTGGAGCTCGCGAACTACGCCGGGATAGCCGGCTTCCGATGCACGGTGTTGACCCATGGGCTGGACATGGTGCGTAACCGCTTCATCACCGCTCCGGTCGAGATCGGCGAGTACGGCGCAATCATGTCGGGCTGCACCATGCTGTGCGGGACCCGGGTTCCCAAGCGATCGCTTGTGTCGGCCGGCTCCGTAGTCGCGACGAAACTGACCAAGGAACTGACGTTCTACCGCGGCAACCCGGCAGAGCCCGTGCGGGACCTTCCGGAGACGCTCGGCATCTTTCGCCGGCGGCTGCCAGGATTCGAGCTCGACGAGTCCGGCCCGGACTTCTAGGAGCGCCCTGACCCATGCGCATCGTCACC
Organism: Frankiales bacterium; assembly: GCA_025980465.1. GTDB lineage: Bacteria > Actinomycetota > Actinomycetes > JAFAQI01 > JAFAQI01 > JAICXJ01. The sequence continues at coordinate 13,012 of JAICXJ010000064.1, forward strand.
TCGTTCGTTCTGGTGCTGGTCGCGATCTTCATGGCACGGCGCTACGCCCGGTCGACCATGAACGGCTTTACCGGTGTCTGCGTGACCATCGCGATCGCATCGATCACCTGGACAGAGGTGAAGCCGATCGCGTTCCCGTTGTCCGACTTCTTGCTCCTGTTGGTGTCGTTGCCGGTGCTCGTGCGGCTGGTGCGCGACCGCAACCTCGCGCCGCTGCCGCGCGCGTGCCTGATCGGAATCATGCTGGTCGCGCTCGCCGTGCTGCTCAACGCGATTCTGCCGGTGTCACAGATGTACGCCGACGCCCGCTACTCAGGCGACACCGACATTCCGAAGTTCACTGTCCTGAGCGAGACCTCGCGGATCGTGTCCAGCCTCACCATCGGGGTCAAGCTCCTCGTCGGCCTGATGATCATGCCGACCGCGATCATGTCGGTCGCGCCCGACCGCGCCCGTCTCATGACACTTCTCGACCTGTGGGCCGGCTCGATTCTCGTCAATGCCGGCGTTGCCCTACTCGATGCCTCCCATCTGACGAACATCAGCGCGTGGCTTCACGGCGTCAGCGGCCTGACTGGGGGCCGCCAGCCCGGGCTGACCAATCACCCGAACCACCTGGCGACGGTCCTCGTCATGGGGATTCCGATCGTGCTGAGCTGGTGGCAGCGCGATCGAATCTGGCGCCGCCGAGGTGCCATCGCGCTCGCCGTGCTGCTCGTTGCCTTGTACTCGACCGGGTCGCGGGGCGGGCTGGCGGCTGGCGGTGTGATCATCGTGCTAGGGGTGCTCACCCAGCCGGTCGTGGTGAAGACGGTGATGCCATACCTCGTGCCGGCCGTGTTCGTGGTCGGCGCGATTCTCATCCTGGATCACAGCCTCGCCCACGCGCTGCTGAAGCACACTCGGTTCTCATCGGCCGGTGCGTCGGGAAGCAACCATCAACGTGCCGAGGTCGGCCATCAGGCGATCCTCGACATCAAGCACCGCCCGCTACTCGGAATCGGCTTCGACGTCGCCGACCAGGGACACTCGATCTACCTTCAGGCGATCGCGACCGGAGGTGTGCTCACCCTCGGCGCCCTGGTTCTCTACGTGTCCGGAGTCATTCGGGGTGTCAGGGTCTGGGTCCGTGACGAGTGGACCCCGACAGTGGTGGCCACCTTCGTCAGCTTGCTGGGCTGGCTGACCCTCGGCATCGTGGACAACGACTTCGCCGATCGCTACCCCTACGTTCCGATGGCCATGATGCTCGCGATCGCAGCAGTGCGAATGCGGGAGCGGGAGAGCGCGGATTCGGCGGGCATCGGTCCGTCCCTGACCTCCCGGTCACTGGCGCCCGCGCCGAGGTCGGCCCGGGTTCAGCTGACCTCGCGACCGGCGTCATCCGTCGCAGGAAGGTCCCTCGTCTCGCCTCGCCTGAAGTAGCCGAGCGTGGGCGGCAGGGTGCGGACCGGCTCGGCTGGGTTGCCGCGATAGAAGGTGAGCTCCGACGTCAAACGCGTGGTGACGACCGAGCCCGCCGAGACGATGCTGCGGTTCGGGAGCGACGTTCCGGGCATGACCGTGCAGCCGGACAGCACTGCCGCGTGATGGGCGAACTCAACTGCGGCGCTCGTGTAGCGGTCGCGCATCAGATCCAACGTGTGCGTCAACACCGTGCACCGGAAGCCGCCGATCGCCGCGTAGTCACCGAGCTCGATTCGATCAACACAATCGAGGTAGTGGTCGGCGGAGATCGAGGCCCCCTCGCCGAGGATCAGGACCGGCTGCCGGTCGGGCAACTGCTGCGCCGGGTCTCGACTCCACCACCAGCCGGTGATCCGGTTGCGGACACCGATGCTTGACCGGCGGGCCATCCGAAGCTCGTCGAGGTCGGTGATGACGTTGCGTCCGCCGATGAAGGTTCCCGGACCCATCGTCAGCCGGCGGACCCGAATCACGCTGATCCCGATGCGAGCGGTGGGATCGATATCCCAACCCCACAGCATTCGCCCGACGGGCCGCTTCAGCCGCAACGGCAAAATGGCGAACACGTACGCCCAGAACAGCCGCAGCATCCGTCATCCAGTTGAGAAGTAGGGGTGTGCCGCCACGATATCGGCTGGCCGTGTTCGTTCAGCCGGACTTTCGCCAGTACGCGCCGTACCCGTCGATGTCGATGATTGGGTCGGTGATGCCATGCTTCTCGCGGTAGTCATTCACCGCGCGGCCGGCCTGCGATGCGTGGCTTCCGTAGTCGTCGACGATGCAGAATCCCCCCGGTGAGAGCTTGGGGTACAACGGCTCGATCGCCTGCCACGTCGACTCGTACATGTCGCCGTCGAGCCGCATCAGCGACAGCGACTCCACCGGCGCGGTGGGCAATGTGTCCTTGAACCAACCGACGAGGAACTCAACGCGGTCGTCGAGTACGCCATAGCGCTCGAAGTTGTGTCGCACTGCGTCGACACCGACACGAAGCCCGGCGCGTCGGTGCAGGTCGTCGCCGGCGTCGGCGGGGAACAGCGAGGGGTTGGGTTTGGGTAGGCCTTCGAAGGAATCGGCGACCCACACCCGTCGCGTGGTGTCGCCCCATGCGATGAGGTTGGCCTTCATGAAGATGCAGGCACCACCTCGCCACACGCCGGTTTCGATGAGGTCGCCCGCAACGCCATCTTTGATCACGTTTGCGATACACGACTGGATGTTGTCCATGCGGCGAAGTCCGATCATCGACTCCGCTCGGACCGGCCAGTCCTTGCCGTACTCTCGCATCTGCGGGTCGTACGGCTTCTTGACCGCCACCTCGATGTTGAACCGGCCGAGCATCTCGCCGACGGTGCTCGCGGCGCGCTTTGCGAGCGATGGCGAACCCTGGGTGCGTACGCCGCCGATGATCGAGTCGTTGTCCTCTGCGAGCGCGCCGGTCAGGGTTCGCTTGACCAGGTCGAGGTACCTGGTGCGGAGGTCCTCGGTCATCTGGGTTGGGTCTGCCACGGGCTGACCGTACCCGACGCCGATAGGGTGCAGCGCGATGACATCGGGTCCGGCGTACTGCACCGTTCTCGCCAGCAACTATTTGTCCAAGGCGCTCACGCTGGCGGAAAGTCTCGAACGACACCACCCAGGCTCCTCGCTGCACGTGCTCCTGATCGACATCGCCGAGGACGGCGGGCTGCCCACGTTTCCCGGCGTGAACTTCCTGAGCACCGAGGTGCTGGGCCTGAGCAAGCGGTCGGTTCTCCATCTCGCAACGAGTTACAACCTGGTGGAGTTCGCGACCGCGGTGAAGCCATTGCTGTTCACCGCCTTGCTGGGCGAGCACGAGCAGGTTGCTTATCTCGATCCCGACACGTATGTGGTGGCGCCGATGTCGGAGCTACCCGGCGACCTCGCCGCGACCGAAGGCGGCATTCTGCTGACGCCGCACTTCCTCGAGCCGGTCACGCCTGATGGTTTCCTCAGCGAGGGCCATCTGCTTACAGTCGGCTTCTACAACCTGGGCTTCTGCGCGGTAGACCGTCGCGCGCTTCGGTTCCTCGACTGGTGGTGGAACCACTTGCGCACCGAGTGCATCTGGGATCCATTGTCGGGATTGTTCGTCGACCAGAAGTGGATGGATATCGGCGCGCCGCTGTTTCGCGCCGGTACTTGGCGACACGCCGGCTACAACGTTGGCGTCGGGAACCTGCACGAACGCCCGCTCGACC